>JAGHJS010000091.1 GCA_017886545.1 Clostridia bacterium | reverse complement strand
GCCGTACGGAGCGCCTGTTCCTTCGCCGATGAACGGCATGCCGCCGTACGGAATGCCTGTTCCTTCACCGATGAACGGCATGCCGCCGTACGAAATGCAGCCTCTGCCGCGCGCGTATTTTGTGCAGGCGCAAATGCCGCGCAAGCGGGTGGGCAGTTTTTCCATCGTCGGGTTCACGCTCTCGTGTTTTTCGATGCTGCTTTTCTGTTTCGGACTGCTCGGGCTGCTCTTTGCGGGTACAGGGCTTGTACTTTCCGCCGTCGGCATCGGCAAGCGCCGCACCATGAGCCTGTGGGGGCTCGGGCTTGCGGGGGTCATCGTCGGGAGTTTCTTTTTATTCTTCAGCTTCGTCATGTTTTGCGCATATATCCCGTACGGGCCGTTCGGTATCCTGTCTATGCCGTATATGTATGGATGAAAAAGAGAACGATGCAAAAGGAACCACCGGTATTTCGGTGGTTCTTTTTTTGTGCCGCAGCCTTTTCCGCGCGAATGGGTACGGCGTGTCGATGTCGCGAAAATAAAGGCTTGTTTTGTCGTATATATAAATTATTTTACAATTTTTAAGCATTATAATCCTATAAATCGATATTTTTCTGCGATATACTGAAAATAACAAAACTATATTGGGGGGGAGGTTATAATGAGAAAAAAGGCTGCATTGTTTGTCGTTTTTCTGGCGCTTTTCATAGTGTCGCTGGTGATAGTCGGCTGTGACGCGGGGGGGGTACTTCCGAGCCGCCCGTAGAAGACAAAGGTCCGTGGGACGCTTCAAAAGTTGCGGTGAGCGGGCTCACGGAGGAGCAGACTGCGGAGCTGGGAACGCGCTACATCATCCCCGTTCCCTCCGTCACGTACAGCGGCTATCCGAAGGAAGTCACCTTTGCCGTGAAAGACAGCGAAGGGCAGGATGTGGAACTGATCGCGCAGGGAACGCGCATTTTTGTGGATGACGTAGACGGGTATACGGTCGAATACTTCATCGAACATTTAGAGGAACAGCACAGCATCGGCGACGCGTCAATCACGGTGCTGGATACGGCAGGGCCTGAGATCGAGCTCCCCGCGTCGGCATATTCGATGACGGTCGAGATCGGCAGCGACGTCGCGATCCCTGTCGCAACGATAACCGACGGGAGCGGCGTGGTCGCTTCCAGCTCGGTCACGGTCACTTATGACGGGAAAGAAGTCGACATCGTCAAGGGACAGGACGGCGCGCCCGATACCTTCGCCGCTACGCAGTATGGGTATTACACGATCACCTATACGGCGACGGACGGCAGCGGCAACACCTCGACCGTGCCTGTCACGGTCAACTGCGCCCGCATGGTCACACTCTGCGACTTTGAAACCGACAGCGTCGTATGGGGCGAAGGCGGCAGCTTCACTACCGAGCACGCCTATTCGGGCAACGCGCTGAAGATGGTGACGGAAGGCAATGCAAAGTATTATGCGGTCGCCGTCTATCCGACTTTCTACAACCTGAGCGGCTTTGACAGTCTTTCGATCAATATCTGGGTCAGCCGCGACCTGACGTCGGGCAATGAAGGATTCTACCTGCTCAACCAGCTGTTCCATTTGCAGGCGGGCGACAACATCGTCACGATCGATAAGGAAGCGCTCTATTCGCAGTATCCGGACGGCATCGTCCCTTCAAAGAACCCGCAGTATGCGACGGCAGAATATCTGTGGTTCCAGGTCTGCGGCGACGGCGTTGAATTTTACATCGACAACCTCGTCGGCGTGTATGATGACTTTGAAACGGATACCGCCGCGCCGACCATCGATTTCGGCAGGGCGAACGCGGCGGGCATCATAAACGTCAACGAAGGCGCACTTCTGACCGTGCCGCAGGCGTACGGCTACGACAATACGATGGAAGACGTGACCATCGATTATACCGTAGCGACGGACAAGGGGACGGACATCACCGAAGCCGTGAAAGGCGGAACGTACCGCGCCGTTGCGGGCGAAACATACACCGTAACGTATACGGCGACGGATATCACGGGGCTTACGTCCACGCGTGATCTCACCATCAACGTGCGCGTGCCTGAGCCGATCGAGCTGCCCGCGGGCAACGATCTGCCTTCAGACCGCGAATATGATCTGTTGCAGGATTTTGAAACGGGGCTCAATTCTTCTGTTGCGATTTCGCCCGAAACGATGGTGCCGGATGCGGAAGCCGCACTCACCACGCAATACGCGCGCAGCGGGAAAGCGTTCATGGTCGGGCCGACTGCCGAAAACTTCGGCGCCGTTAAAGTCAAACTGCTCAAAGACGGAAAGGTGCTCACGAGCGACGATTTTGCCGCGTACGACTACCTGCAGATCTCCGTCGTGTGCGATACGGACGGCACACAGTTCTGGTTCTATCAACAGCGCTACGATCTGGTGCGCGGGCTGAATGTGCTCCGCTTCACGCAGGAAGTCATCAAAGCGCAGATCAACGAAACGTCTTACAACGCCGAAGGCTGGCTGTGGTTCCAGACGGTCCCTGCTGCCGCAGGCGCGGAGTACACGATCTGGCTCGATCAGATGATCGGCGTCTATCCCGAAGAGGGCGGGGAAGAGGATGGAAACTTTGACCTTCTCAACGGCTTCGAAACGGGGCAGGATTCCTCCATCTGGGTCAGCGGCGGCGTGACCAATACGGCGACGAACGCCGTGGACGGCATGGCGGTACGCTTTACGACCTCCGCCGACTGGCAGGCGATCTCGGTCTCCATGCGGAAAGACGGCGCCGTGATGACCCGCGAGGACTTTGCCGCATACGACCATTTTGAAATGTACGTCTATGCGGAGGAAGCGGGGGCTACGCTGTATTATCTCAGCCATCCCGTAGCGACGCTGGAACAGGGCGTGAACATCGTGACCATCTCTGTCGAAGACTTCCTTGTACAGTATGATGCGGGGCTGGGTAAGTCTCCTCCTTCCTATTCGGAAACTGGGTTTGCAACGTGGCAGATCGGCAACGGCGCGGCGGGGTACACGCTGTACTTCGACAACCTGATCGGCGTCTATCCGGAGCAAACGCCCGCCGCATAACGCGTCGCGTATGAGTAAAAAAGGGGAGCCGCCCGAAAAAAGGCGGCTCCCCGAAAAACGGGACGGACGTCTAATGCGTTTTGATGGAATGGCGGTATTCCTTCGGCAGCATCTTCTTTACTTTACAGAACATTTTTGAAAAGTGCGAGCTGTCGTAAAACCCGCAGTCCTGCGCGATCTGTGCAATGGAATACTGCGATTGTTCGAGCATCTTGCAGGCGTTTTCCAAACGTGTGTTCAAAAGATATACGGAAGGCGAGCAGTTGTACAGCCTGGAGAACTGGTTCAGCAGGGAACTGCGCGACATATTCGATACCGCGCACAGATCGGCGAGGGTGATGTTCTCCGCATAGTTTTCATCTATGTAAGCGATCACCCGCAAAAGCTCGGTCACGTTCAGCGCCGATTCTTTGGGCAGAACGTTCGTATTGGCAGTGAGCGTGGCGGCAAGGTCGCACAGCAGGTTTAAGATCTTCGCGTTTTTGTTCGTTTCATATTCGCCCGTCGTCATATCGCCGCGGCAGAAGGAGATCAGCTTGTTGAACTCGTGCAGGTAAAACACGAATTCCTCCTTGCCGATGGCGGCGAACAGTTTTACGTTCACGTTCTTGCGCAGCTGCGGCTCTACGTTGAACAAAAGCGAATAGCCGCTTGTGCCGCGCAGCATGCCGCCGTATTCGCGCATGAAGCGCTCCGAAAGGAGGATGTGCAGGATCTCCAGCGTGCCTTCCTTATCTTCACTGTATCCGTGCGCAAGGTTGGGCGGGATCACGAATACGTCGCCCGTCTGCGTGGGAAGGCGGTTGTCCTCGATAAAGTGCATTCCCGATCCGTTGATGATGATGTTGATCTCATAAAAATTATGGGAGTGCTTCAAAAGAGGAAAATCGTCTTTGTGGATGTACACGGCGGACAGGATATTTTCCGAATTTTTGTTGTTTTCGCAGGAAATGCGGAAGCGTGCGTCGAGCGCTTGTTCAAACGTATAAAAACTTTTGCTTGGAACGACCGCAGACATCGTATGTTTCTCCGTGACGGATCCTTTCGCAGGAACGGATCGTAAACTTTTTTCCTATTTTAACACGCTTATAGGAAAATTGCAAGGATAGGTGCCTATGAAGCGAAAATTTCTCAAAAAGACCAAGGGTTCGCTCATCGTTGCGTCAGTCATTCTATGCCTGTATTCGCTTTCGATGCTGATGCCGCTGTATTTTTTGCTCGTCAACTCTTTTAAACAGAGTTTCGAGTTTTTTGACAACGCGTGGGCGCTGCCCGAATCCGTGTATTTTGAAAATTACGCCCTGGCGTGGGAACTCGGGGTCGGCAACGTTTCCATCCTGGATATGTACGTCAACTCCATCATCATGACGGTAGCGACGGTCCTCATTTCGACGGCGGCGACCACTGTTTCCGCGTATGTTCTGGCGCGTTTTTCCTTCCGCGGGCGCGGGTTCCTCGTTGCGGTGGGCATCGGCGCGATGCTCATTCCCGACCTGGGCGGCTCGTCTACGATCTATAAGATGTTCGTCGATCTGAACATGATCGACACCTGGTTTATTCTGATCAAGAATGCCGCGCCCTTCGGGCTGATGTTTCTCATCACGTACAGCATGTTCCGCACCGTTTCGCCGACGTATTCGGAGGCGGCGAAGATGGACGGGGCGAGCGAACTGCGCATCTTTGTCGCGATCATGCTTCCCATGGCGCGCGGGTGCATCGGTATGATGTGCGTCATGTCGGCGATCAGCTGCTGGAACGATTACTATACGCCGTATATGTACATGCCTTCCATCAAAACGCTGGCGCTCGGGCTGCAGGAGCTTTCCGAAGAAGCGGCAACCTATTCCAATTATACAGAATTGTACGCTGCTATGGTGCTGGCGATCACGCCGCTGCTGATCCTTTTTATCTGCATGCGCGATACGATCATCAACAACGCCGTGGCGGGCGGGCTGAAAGGCTGAAAATTTTATAAGGAGGAACGTTATCACATGAACAAAGAAAAACGCAAACATTGGGGGAAACGGATCATGGCAGCACTTCTTGCGCTCGGACTGTTTGCCGCCGCCGGCTGCGGAGGCGGAACAGCGGAAACGGACGGGATCGCGCGCGACCCCGATAACCCGCCCGAATACAGCACGACGGACAGGAACTTCCGCCTGGCGGCGTGGTCGCTGCCGCCGAACGCGGGCACGGGATATGGCGATCTTGCCAATAACCCCGATTACGCTACGGTCGAAAACTGGCAGACGATGGCGGACGCGGGATTCAACTACGCACTGCCTACGTCCGATTACACCGACGAGCATATCTTCAATACGCTCGAAAAGGCGGAGGCGACGGGCGTGAAAGTGCTGGTGCGCGACTACAACAACTTCGGCATCCAGCAGACGGTCGCGCAGGGCGGCAGCTATGCGGAGGCGCGGGCGCGCTTTGAAGAAAAAAGCGACCAGATCCGTGCACGGTACGACAAGTTTGCGGAATACGAGTCCTTTGCGGGCATCATCGCCTACGACGAACCGAATTCCACGATGTTTGAAGCGATCGCCGCGGGGCAGGACTGGTTCCTCAAATATTACCCCGAGTATGAGTATTACGTCAACCTGCTGCCGAACTACGCAACGCCGCAGCAGCTGTTCGGAACGGACAGCAACAAGGGGTATACCTATGCGGATCACGTAAAAATGTTCGTGGACGAGGTCAACCCGCAGCTCATCAGCTACGACCATTACGCGCTGATGCGCGACGCGTTCGACGTGAAATACCTGCTGGAGGACTTCCTGTACAACCTGTACCTGTTCGCGGTGCAGGCAAAGGAGAAGGACATCCCGTTCTATATCTTCCTGCAGACGATGGGCTTCTACGACAACGTGCCGCTGGAAACGTATGCCGACTTCGCATGGCAGGCGTATACGAGCATGGCGTTCGGCGTGACGGGAATCCAGTGCTTCTGCTATTGGACGCTGCTGGAAGAGGAGGAGCTCAACAACGTGCGCGACGGCATGGTCGACCGTGACGGCACCAAACTCCCGGCGTATGACATCGTAAAGAGCGTATTCGACGAGATCAAGTCGTTTGAAGAGGTGTTCCTCTCCTTCAAATGGGATACCTTCAAGCTGTACGAGGCGAGCCTTGTTTCCAACTCGATGTTTGGCTTCATCCGCAATAACCAGGCGGAAAAGCTGCTCGGCGTGCAGGATGTGGAAACGGATCAGGACCTCGTTGTGGGGCAGTTCCTCGATAAAGACGGCTTCCCCGGGTTCATGGTCGTCAACCAGTCGTCGCCCTTCGATCTGGAGGAGGCGTCGGTCACGATGACCTTTGACAGCGACGTGACGGCGGCGCTCGTCTATGCAAAGGGCAAGGAAAAACTGGTCAGGCTGGACGACCATAAACTTACGCTCGACCTCGGCTCGGGCGAAGGGAATTTTGTGATCCCGCTGTAACGGGAAAAGGAGAACGTTTTATGAAAAAGATACTCAGCGCAATTTTGTGCGTCGCGATGGGCGCAATGCTTTCCCTCGGTGTTGCGGGCTGTTCCGGCAGCGGCGGGAACGACATCAACCCCGACGCGGATACGACTCTGAAAGTCAGCGTCTATGCCGCAGGCTACGGCACGGGCTGGATCGAGGAGGCGTGCCGCATCTATTCGGAGGATCATCCCGAAGTCGGGTTCACCATCGAGGCGAACAACCGCATGTTCGATACCATCAAAACGCGGCTGGAAACGGGCACCTGCGACAGCGACATCGTGCTGATCGCCAACGCGAATTACTCTTCGCTCGTGGCGCTCGGCGTGCTGGAAGAATTGTCCGGCGTGTACAACGCGGTCATTCCCGGAACGGAAGGTACGACCGTGCGCAGCGTTATCCCCGATATCCAGTACAACTATCGCGTGCGTAACGGCGGCGTATACGGCGTGCCCTGGCAGGACGCCACGGCTCCGGGCTTCATTTACAATAAGACGTTGTTCAAGGAGCACGGCTGGAACGAAAGCCCGGACACGATGACCGAGTTTTTCGAACTGTGTGACGAAATTGCGAAGACAGACGTTGCGCCGCTCGTGTACGGCGGCGGGCAGGAAAACGGGTATGCCATCAACATCCTCAACCAGTGGTTCGTGGAGTATTACGGGTACGACTATATCGCAAATACGTTCATGGAGTATGCAAGCCCCGATATTTACAGCTATACGCTGGAGGGCAGGCAGAAAGTGTACGAAACGGCGGCGCGGCTGTTGCAGGGGCAGACGGAGAACGGCGAGAGCATCGCGCTGGCGGGCTCCAGGGGCTTCACGGCGCAGGCGGCGCAGCGCGAATTCATCCAGGGTCATGCGGCAATGGATATCTGCGGCAACTGGTTCCCGACGGAGATGGCTGCCTATCTGAAGGGGTATCCCGATTTCGAATACGGGTATATGCCTATCCCGCACATCAACGACGGCGAAGTGGACTACCAGGGCAAAGATTCCTCCAAGGTGCGCTACTCGCTGGACGGCAATATCCTCGCCGTGCCCGCGTCTTCGCAGAACAAGGAGGTCGCCAAAGATTTTCTTGTAAGCATGTACATGCAGGAGAGCTACCAGACGTTTGTGGAAGAGAACAACGGCGTGCTGCGCCCTACGAGCGTTGAGTTGGACGAAACGGCGCTTGACGAATTTACAAAGGCAAGTTACGACTATTTCAACGAAGGCAAACAGGCAAACCAGTACATCTATGAATGCAGCACGGCGCCGATGGCGGTCAACGGGTACCTTGCTTTGCTTATTTCGCAGAACGGGAACACGCTCGGCAATATCATCAACGCGACGAGTTATAATGCCGCGATGGGCGTTGCCGCCGTCGCCGCGGCGGACGACTATACCCGCGCGATGGAGATGTGGGACTCCGATAAAAATCAGTGGAAAGACAGTTATCTCGGCGTAGAGTGATCGGAAAAACGCAAAGGGGAGGGCAGCCATGAAAAAAGTTATGACGACAGAAAAAAAGAAGCTGTTCGGCGTCATTACGCTGAATAAGTACGGGAATCCGTTCAAACGGAAATTGTTCATCTTTTTCATGCTGCTCATCCCCATGGCTAACTTTCTGATCTTTACGGTCTATGCGAACATCGGCGGGGTATGGCTCTCCTTCAACCAGATGAGCCTGAGCACGGGGACCGACGTGTTTGTCGGGTTTGCGAACTACCGCAGGTTCTTCGAGCAGTTTGCGCTGATGGAGTACGGGAGGATGATCGCCGTATCGTTCGGGTATCTCATCGCCGTCATGTTCGTATCGGTGCCGATCTCGCTGGTCTGTTCCTTTTTTCTGTACAAAAAGGTGCCGCTCGGAAAGATCATCGTCATCATTCTGTTTTTGCCGAATATCCTGCCCGCCTCCGTGCTGGCAGAGTACTACCGGCAGCTGTTTGACCCGATCAACGGCATTGTGAACAAGCTGTTCAACCTGCTCGGCGGATATACGATCGAAACGGCGCCGTCCTGGCTGACCGACCCGCGTTATTCCAATTACATGCTGTACCTTTATACGGTCTGGTTCGGGTTCGGGTATAACGCCATCCTGCTCTGGGGCGCGATGACGCGCATCCCGCAGGAAGTGGTAGAATCGGCGCAGCTGGACGGGGCGGGGATGGTGAAGGAGTTTTTCAAGATCACGATCCCCATCATCTGGCCGACCTTTTCCATGGTCATCATTCTGACATGGATGGTCCCGTTCACGCTCTATATGCAGCCGATGATGATCTCGTTCAACGGGCAGGCGAACACAACGACCATTGCGCTGCTCGCGCTGCAAACGCTGCGCGACCAATACAATCCGTACTACGCATCCGCGATCAGCATCATCATTGCACTTGTGTCTATCCCGACGACGCTTCTGCTGCGCAAGGCGCTCGACAGGGTGTTCACGGTCGTCGAAGTATAGGCGCGGATAATAAAGCAAAATTGAGAGGGGCTTTTATGAATCTTGACTTCAAAACGTATTATGACAAAGTAAAAGGGTGTTATCTCGGCAAAAACATCGGGGGAACGCTCGGCGCGCCGTTCGAGTGCTACCGCGGCGTGTATGACATCGACGGGTTCATGCAGGACGTATCGAACCCCGTTCCGAACGACGACGTGGATCTGCAGCTCGTTTGGCTGGCGGCCGCCGAACACGAGGGGCGTTCCATCGACTCCTGCGTGCTTGCCGAATATTGGAGCACGTATGTCAGCACGGTGATCTCCGAATACGGCACGGGTAAGAACAACGTTTCCATGGGCGTCCTGCCGCCGCTCTCCGGGCACATGCGCAACGTCAATAAGGACAGCAACGGCGCATGGATCCGCACGGAGATCTGGGCGTGCCTCTGTGCGGGCAATCCCGCCCTTGCGGCAAATTACGCCTATTACGACGCATGCGTCGATCACAGCGGCGAGGGAGTGAACGCCGCGGTGTTCGTCGCCGCGATCGAAAGCGCCGCCTTTTTCGAGCACGATACGGATACGCTGCTCGATATAGGGCTTTCGTATATCCCTGCGGACTGCGGCGTGCGCACGGCGGTCGATCTCGTCCGTGCCTGCCACAAGCAGGGGGTGGACTGGAAGGAGACGCGCATCCGCCTATTCAAAGCGGTGCCGTCCAGCTTCGGCGACATGGGCGGACTGTGGCGCGGCACGGCGGAAGTGCCTGTCTGCCGCCAATGCCCCGCGCAGAAGGAGGACCCGCGTATCCCGAAGGCGGTGCACGGATACGATGCACCGTGGAGCATCGGCGCGATCGTTCTCGGCTGGCTGTACGGGGAAGGGGATTTCGGAAGGTCGGTCTGCCTTGCCACAAACTGCGGCGAGGATACGGACTGCACGGCGGGCACGCTGGGCGCGATCCTCGGTATCCTGCTCGGCGAAAAGGCAATGCCCGAAAAGTGGAAAAAGGGCTGCTCGGATAAGATCGCGATCTGCACGCTTCGTCCCGACGCGCTCCTGAACGTACCCAAGGATTTCGGCTCCCTCTGCGAGCGCATCGTAAAACAAACGCCCGTATTTCTCGAGCGGCGGTGCAGGATGCTGGCGGACGGGTCGTACGAGATCGAGCCGACCGCAAAATTCGCATATGCGGGCAAGATGTTCGACGACTATCTGCAGGAAGATTTTCAGGAGGTGTTTTCGTGCGGGCATGATACCATACGCCGCAAGTTCCGCCCCTATACCGTGTTGATCAAATTTGACGAGAAGCTCGCGGAGATCCGCGAAGGCGTGTCTAAAAAGCTGAAGATCACTGTTCTGAACAAGCAGTTCACGCCCCGTTACCTCACCGTGCGACTGCACGGCGTGCCTGCGGAGTGGGAAGCGGAAGGCGGCACGGAGCGCTGCCTCGGGCTGGAACACTGGCACGGCGGGTACAATGACAACAGTTTTGAACTGACCCTTACGCCGCGCGGGCTGACGAAGGGTAAGTACGATTTCGTCCTTGAGATCGAGCAGCAGGGCAGGTCGGATAAGAACTTCATCGCGTTTTCCATGCTGAACGGGGTGTAAACATGGGGATCCCGTTTGATTCGTTCGGCGTGATGATCGACTGTTCGCGCAACGCCGTCATGAACAAAGCGGCGTTCTGCAAAATGACCGACATCCTGTCCGCATTAGGGTACAACACGATCCGCCTCTATACGGAGGACACCTATGAGGTGGACGGGGAACCGTATTTCGGCTATCTGCGCGGGCGCTACTCCAAACAGGAGCTCAAAGAGATGGACGCGTACTGCGCCGCGCGCGGCATCACGCTCGTTCCCTGCATCCAGACGCTGGCGCATCTGGGCACCATTTTCCGTTATGCAGACTACGGTGCGATACGGGACGCGGACGACATCCTCCTCGTGGGCGCCGAACGGACGTATGCGCTCATCGAAAACATGTTCCGCTCGCTTGCGGAATGCTTCCGCGCGCGGCGCGTCAACATCGGCATGGACGAAGCGTTCCTGCTCGGCAGGGGGAAGTACCTGACGCAGAACGGACTTGTGCCGAGTGCCGTGATCATGCGGCGCCACCTCGAGCGGGTGCTTGCGATCGCAAAAAAATACGGCTTTTCCTGCGAGATGTGGGGCGATATGTTCCTGCATGCCGCTTACGGCGACGGGAGAAATGACGCTGCCGCCGTCCGCGAACAGGTGCCCGAAGACGTGACGCTCATCTGTTGGGACTACTATCATACCGACGAAGAGTTCTTCCTCGGCGAGATAGACAAATACAAGGCGCTCTCCGACCGCGTCATGTTCGCCGGCGGCGCCTGGACGTGGCTGGGGTTCTGCCCGAACAACAGTTACAGCATCAAAGAGATCGAAGCGGCGATCCGCGCCTGCGTTGCGCGCGGGATGCGCGACGTGTTCTTCACGCTCTGGGGCGACAACGGCGGGGAATGTTCGCCGTTCGCCGTCCTGCCGTCGCTGGTCTGCGCGGCTGAGTTTGCTCGCGGTAACTTTTCCATGCCCTCTGTCAAACAGAGATTTGCGGAGATCGTGGGAGAAGATTTTGATTTGTTCTGCGCGCTGGAGCTGCCCGATAAGATCTATGCAGGGGAGGAGCCGGACTGCCAGGACCCTTCCAAGGTGCTCTTGTATACGGATCCGTTTATGGGGATCTACGACAGGTGCGTCCGCGAAGGGACGGCGGAAGCGTATTATACAGGGGTTTCCGAAACGTTGCGGAAGGGCGAAACGGGGGAATGGGCGTATCTGTTCCGCCCCATCCGCGCCCTTGCAGACGTGCTTGCTGTCAAATTCGAGCTGGGCGTGCAGACGCGCAGGGCATACGCGGCGAAGGACAGGGCGGCGCTCGCCCGCCTGGCGGGGGAGCGGTATCCGCTCTTGTTGCAGCGGCTGGAAACGTTCTATGACGAGTACGAGCGCTTCTGGATGACGGAGAAAAAGCCGCAGGGGTTTGAAGTGCAGGACGCGCGGCTGGGCGGACTCATCCACCGCGTAAAACACTGCATGGACAGGCTGAACGCCTGGCTGAGCGGCGGGATCGGTTCGATCCCCGAACTGGAAGAGGAGCTGCTTTTGCCGTTCGGGCAGAAGGAGGGGTGCCCGATCGCTTACAACTATTATAACTGCCTGTATACCGTGAACGTAACATAGGAAAGGGAGAGGGCAGGAGCGCTGTGTTTGCGACCCGTCATGCCGTATGCGGCATGACGGGTATTTTTTCTGCGCCCGCGGCGGAAAAGCCGCCGCGGGCAGATGCGCGTGCTCGCGTAAAAAATATTTAAAACGTTGATACGACAGGTCTGAATATTTGACAATCTTGTGAAAAATATGATAAAATCATATGCATATAAAAAGGGCTATTTTGCAAATCAACATTTTAAAGGCGGGGGCGCTGTCGCCCTTTCCGCCGTGTGCGAAACGGGCGCGCAGGCATAAGCGAAAAGCGTCCGCGCAAGAGGGAGGAAACATGGTCGTTCTCTGGTCGGTGCTGCTGGCGGTCACGGTGATCGTATTCGTCGTGCTGCATGCCGTCGTTCTGCCGCGCTGGTTCCTGAACGTCGGGTTCAGCGTGCGCGCGCCCATCGGAAGGGGCGTGCGCGTCATACGCGAAACGAACGGGCGCAGCATCGTGTACGATGCGGACGTCAGCATCCGCAAATATATCCCGCAGTACATCCTTTCGGAGCGCGGCGGGAAAAAACAGCTCGTCTGCAGGGCGGCGTACGGTCTTTCGTACCTCGATTTCGACATCGTGCTGTTCGATAACTTCAACAAAGTGACGGGCGTTCTGCATGTGAAAGAACTTCTCACCGGTTCGGGGTATACGGGGGCGGTCGATCTGCCGGACGACACGGCGTACGCCTCCATCTACCTGAACGCGGCGGACGGATATACGCGGAAAAACAAACTCACCGCGCGCATTTCGGGCAAGCGCTGGCTGCTCTTCCTTGCGGTGAGCGCGGTGATCGAGATCTTTACCGTGTTCATGGCGCGCGCGTGCATCGCGCACCTGTTCGGCGGGCTGTTCGGCGAGATCTTCCTGTATTCGGCGGAGAGCAATTACATCGCCTGCGGGGTCTGCCTGCTGCTGATCGTGCTCAACGCGGTCTTCATGGCGATCGCCGTGCGGGTCAGGACGGGAAAAAACAAAAAGGTTAAAAAGGCGAAAGGGAACACATGATGCAGGGTCAGGAAGTTTTGGCAAAGGGGCGATACCGTTTCCCCCAGCCCGCCGGGCTGATCAACATCGGGCAATACATCGTTCTGCGGAAGGGCGGCAAAAAGCTGCTGCTCCTTCGCCTTGTCAACGAGCGCAACGAACGGCTGAGCGGGCTCAGCCTGAAGCTGACGCAGTACGACGCGAACGGCAGGGAACTGAAAACGAGCCGTTCGGATTTCACGCTCGACGCGGCGCCCAACGCCTCCTTTATCCCGGGCGGCGGGATCGAAGTGGACGAAAAATGCGAAGATTTCAAGGTGTCCGTGCTCTCCGCAGAGTACGGGCGGTATACCTATTCGCCCGAGCAGGGCGGCGTGCGCGTCGGGTTTGCGGCGGATGCGGGCAGGGCGGCGTTCGACCCCGCGGCGGCAAAGCGGAAGCTGGGCGGGAAACAGCGCTCCGTCAAGGCGCGCAAATTCCGTTTTTCGGCGGCGATCTTCCTGTTCGCGCTCTTCCTCTTCGCCGTCATTTTCGCGTTTACCTACCTGCACCTCGACCGTTTCAAGGAGAAGGAAGTCACCTTTTCGCAGAACGGGGTGGAATACACATTCCTGGACGGCGACAAGGGTGAGGACGGCAGGCTCGCCGTAACGGGCTGGCACGGATATGTGGAAAACGTTTCGATCCCTGCGGCGTTCGAGGGGTACCCCGTCGTAGAGATCGCCGAAAACGCGTTTGCGGGCAACACCGCGCTGCGCAGCGTGGAGCTGGAGGGCGACGCCGCGATCGGCGCCTATGCGTTTTCCGGCTGCACCAATCTCACCCATTTTGATTTTACGTACGTGGAGACCGTCGGCGACGGCGCTTTCCGCGGCTGTGCCGCGCTTACGGAAGTGGAGGCGCCCGTGCTCGCGGACGTCGGGCGGGAGGCGTTTTCCGGATGCGTTTCGCTTGCGTCCGTTTCCGTCGGCACACAAACGATGGAGGACGCGGAAGGCACGGAGGGCGAGACCGTGATGCTCGGCGCGGATGCGTTTTCGGGCTGTACGGCGCTGCGCTCTGTCACCGTGGCGAAGGAGATCGGGTACAGGCAGGGCATCGCCGTCTTTTCGGGCAGCTACGGCGTGGAAACGCTGCGCATGGTCAGCTCCGACGGGCTTGGCAGGCTTGCCGATCTGTTCGGCGGCGACGCGCAGTCGATGTCGCTGAAAACCTTTTCCGTGCAGCGGATGAACTACATACCGGATTCGTTTTTTGAGGGGATCGGGACGCTTGCGTCCGTCACCGTCTCCGAATTGGGAAACTCCGCGGTCGGCGCGTTTGCGTTTGCCGAGTGTTCGTCGCTGCAGGAACTCGATCTCGGCACGGCGGTCACGTCGGCGGGGGAGTTCGCTTTTTCGGGTACGGCGCTGTCCGCTTTTGACGGCAGGCAGCTCTCCTATATCGGGAGCGGCGCGTTCAGCGGCAGTTCGGCGCTGCGCGTTTTCGAGCTGGAGGGGAACACCCTTCTGAACGAGATC
This sequence comes from Clostridia bacterium, assembly GCA_017886545.1. GTDB lineage: Bacteria > Bacillota > Clostridia > Christensenellales > Borkfalkiaceae > Borkfalkia. Next base: position 8,336 of record JAGHJS010000091.1, on the reverse strand, counting down.
CCCGTCGACGCATTTTCGGGCTGTGCGTCGCTTGCAAGCATCACGATCCCGCAAACGGTCGTGCGGATCGGGTCAAACGCGTTTGCGGGCTGCTCCGCGCTGCGCAACGTGGCGTTCGCGCGCGGCAGCGTCCTTACGGAGATCGAGGGATACGCGTTCGATTCCTGCGTTTCGCTCCTGACCATGCTGCTCCCCGCGTCGGCGGAACTGCTCGGCCCCGGAACGTTCCGCGGCTGTACGGCGCTCTCGTCCGTGACCCTGCCCGATACGCTGTGGGAGATCGCGGATTCTCTCTTTGAAAATTGTTCTTCTCTGACGGGCGTTGCCTTGCCGGACACGGTGAACGCGGTCGGGGCGTCTGCCTTTTCGGGGTGCAGCCGCCTTTCCGCCGTTACGCTGCCCGCGGACCTCTTCGAGATCCGCGAATATGCCTTTTCCGGCTGCTCGTCGCTCTCGTCGGTGACGGTCCCGCAGAACGTGCAGAGCATCGGGTTCTCGGCGTTTTCGGGCTGTACGGCGCTCGTTTCGTATACCGCGCCGTTCGTCGGCGGTATGCTGTACGGCAACAGCTATCTCTCCTATCTGTTCGGTTCGAATGACCCGCTGACGGGCGGGTCGTCGGTGCCTTCGTCCCTTGTGCAGGTGACCGTCACGGACGCGGACAGGATCGGCGCATACGCCTTTTACGGCTGCGGGGAGATCGAACAGGTCCTGTTCCCGCAGGATCTGCTCGTCATTGAGGAAAGCGCGTTCGGCGGCTGCCGTTCGCTGCGTTCCGTCACGCTGCCCGCTTCGCTCACCGATATTTACGGCAATGCGTTCGCAGGGTGCTACCATCTGTTCGAAGTATACAACGAAAGCCCGCTTTCCGTCGTGCGCGGCAGCGGGAGCTACGGCGGCGTGGCGCGGTACGCGCTCGCGGTGTACGCGCCCGGCGAGGAGGAGATCCCGAAGGTGAGCGCGGGCGGGTACGAGTTCGCGCAGGTGGAGGGCGAAGGCTGGTACATCACGGGCTACCCGAACGGGTACGTCACCCTTCCTTCGTCGTTTTCCTTCGGCGGGCAGACGGTCCGTTCGTATATCCTTCCCGCGTACTTCTTTTCGGGCGACGCGTCCGTCGTCGGCGCGCGTATCTCTTCTGCGGTGACGCGCATCAGCGAATATGCGTTCGCAAACTGCACGCAGCTCCGCAGCGTCATCATCGAGGGCGCGCAGGAGGAAATTTGTTTCAGCGCCTTTGCGGGCTGTGCGGCGCTTACCGACGTTTCGGGGCTGGGCAATGCGGGCAGGATCGCCGAGCTGGCGTTCTACGGCTGTACGGCGCTGACTTCCGCCGATTTCGGCGGGGGAACGATCGAAGAGATCGGTTCGAGCGCGTTTGCGGGCTGCTCTTCGCTCACCGAAGTGACGGGCGCGGGCTGTGTTCTGCGCATCGGCGATTCGGCGTTTTCGGGCTGCTCCTCGCTCAGGAACGTCTCCTTTGACGGAGGCATGCTCGAAGAGATCGGCGCGTATGCGTTTGCGGACTGCTCTGCGCTTTCCGAAGTGTACGGGCTGGGCTTTGCCCGCGTCATCGGCGAACGCGCGTTTGTCGGGTGTTCCGCGCTGCAGACCCTTTCGTTTGAAGAGGGGATGACGGAAGAGATCGGCGCGTACGCGTTTGCGGACTGCACGTCGCTTTCCGAAGTGTACGGGCTGGGTTTTGCCCGCGTCATCGGCGAACGCGCGTTTGCAGGGTGCTCCGCGCTGAAAGGCCTTTCGTTTGAAGGGGGCGCGACCGAAGAGATCGGCGCGTACGCGTTTGCGGACTGCGCGTCGCTTTCCGAAGTGTACGGGCTGGGTCTTGTCCGCATCATCGGCGACAGCGCGTTCGTGAACTGCTATTCGCTCGCGGATGCCGATTTCAGCGGCGGCAGGCTGGAAGAGATCGGCTCGTATGCCTTCTCCGGCTGCACGTCGCTTACAAGCGTCGTCTTTGCCGACGGCGTGCTCGACCGGATAGGGGATTACGCCTTTGCCGGCTGCGGTTCGCTCACCGATGCCGTCGGGCTGGGTACGGTGCGGCGCATCGGCAATTCGGCGTTCGTGAACTGCTCTTCGCTTACGAATGCCGATTTCAGCGGCGGCAGGCTGGAAGAGATCGGCGAGTTTGCCTTTGCATGGTGCCCGTCGCTCGTGTCTGCCGAATTGGACGACCCGCTGCACTACATCGGGTCGGGCGCCTTTATGGGCTGCGAACGGCTGCGCCTGCTCGTTTTGCCCGAATCGCTCACGGAGATCGGCAGCGGCGCGTTCACGGATTGCTACAAGCTCATCGAAGTGTGCAATTACAGCCCGTTCACGATCGAACGCGGCAGCAGCGACTGCGGCGAGGCGGGCAGGTTCGCGGTGGTCATCCATACTTCGCGCGCGCAGACCGACCGCCTGCAACACGGTACGGCGGACGGCATCGGCTATGCGCACAATGCGGACTACTTCATCATCACGGGGGGCGAAGAAGGCGTTTCGCGGCTCGACGTTCCCTCCGTCATCCGCGCCGCGGGCGCGAATGCGCGCACCTGCGTCGTCGCGCCGTACGCCTTCCGCAACAACAATTCTCTCATGAGCGTTTCCTTCGGGGACGCGGTCGACGAAGTGGGCGAATCCGCCTTTGCCTATCTGTATTCTTTGCAGGAGGCGGATCTGGGCGACGTATCGCGCATCGGCATGTATGCCTTTGCGCAGTGCGGTTCGCTCATGGGGCTCTCCTTCGGCACGGTCGGGGAGATCGGCGAATACGCCTTCGAGCAGTGCGGTTCGCTCACGTCCCTCTCCTTCGGTACGGTCGGGTCGATCGGCGCGTACGCCTTTGCGCAGTGCGGTTCGCTCACGTCCCTCTCCTTCGTTACGGTCGGGGAGATCGGCGAATACGCCTTCGTGCAGTGCTGGTCGCTGGAAAACGTTGCGTTCGGCGAGGCGGGGACGATCGGCAGTTATGCGTTTTCGGACTGCGGCATGCTCACCGACCTCTCGTTCGGTGAGGTGCGGGAGATCGGCGATTCCGCTTTCTTCGGCTGTTCGCAGCTCGGGTCGCTCAGCCTGCCCGAAGGGCTGGGATCGATCGGGAGCAACGCCTTCCGCAACTGTTCCGCGCTCCGTTCCGTCGTTCTGCCCGCGTCCTGCGGCAGCATCGGCGGCAGCGCGTTCCGCGGCTGTACGCAGCTGTATGAAGTATACAACGCGGGCGGGCTGCCGCTCGAGCGCGGGAGCACCTCGTACGGGTATATCGCGTATTACGCGTACATCATCTACGACTCCGCCGACGCGGAGAGCATGCTCGCGGAAGCAGATCCGTTTATGTTCGTCTGCTATGACGGTACGTGGACGCTCGTCCGTTACGACGGAAGCAGCGTCGACAGGCCGCTCCGCCTGCCCGAGACCTTCGAGCATCACGGCGAAACGGTCTCTTCGTACGTGCTCGGCGAAAATGCCCTGTCCGGCTATTGGACGGACGCCCTGCTCATTCCCTCGTCCGTGCGGGATATCGACGCGAACGCGTTCAACGACTTCCCGAACGTCGTCTATTACGAGGGCACGCGGCAGCAGTGGCAGGCGCTCGCCGCGGGGGTCGCGGGGGCGGAATACGCCAACGTCTGTGTCTATGCCGACTGCGTGCACGAGAACGGGCAGTGGACGTACGACCGATACGGGAACGTCGTCGACTATGTGCAGGCGGAATGGGTCGTCGTGCGCGAACCGACCTGCGATACCGACGGCATGCAGGAGGAGCGCTGCACCGTCTGCGGGCATGTGTTCGCTACGGAACAGATTACGCACTACGGGCATTATCCCGACGAAAACGGCGTGTGCATGAACTGCGGCGAAGAGGGTCTGAAGATCGCTGCGGAGAACCTCGGAACGGCGGAAGGGATCGCCAACGATGCGGAATTCCCCTTTGCGGGTACGGAAGAGGGCTGGATCGTTTCGACGAACACCGAGGACGGCACGTCCGCAACGCTGACGTTTGAAGCGGACGGCGCGGTGCAGCTCTTCCTTTGGTACAGGGTCTCCTGCGGCGCGGGCGACCGCCTGACCGTTTCGCTGAACGGCGAACCCGTGCTGGAGAACAGCGGCGACGGCGATTGGGCAGAAAACAACTATTTTGAACTCAGTGACGGCGATACGCTCACCGTTACCTATACCAAGGACGAGGAAGGGGCGGAATTCGACGACTGCGTCTACCTCTGGCTGACGGTATTCGGCGTACCCGCACAATGACGGGAGATCGGAGCAGAATATGAAATACGAAGAGATCATTGCAAAACTGACGGACGAGCAGAAGCTGTCTTTGGCGGCGTCGCTCAAATCGCTCGCGGACCCCGCCTTTGCCGAGGCGGGCATCCCCGCATTGCGCTACATCGGGCCGCACCGCGCCAACGCGCGGTGCGGGTATGTGCTCCCGTCCTATGCCGCGATGGCAAATTCGTGGAACGCGGGGCTCATCTACGGCGCGACGGCGATGCTTGCGGCACAGGCGCATGCGGACGGGGTGAACTTCATGTTCACGCCGCAGCTGCGGCTGCGCAGCGATCCGTACGAACGCGGCATGACGGAGGACCCGTACCTCGGCGACGTGTACGCGCACGCCGCGGCGGACGCGATAAAGTCGTGCGGGGTGCTGCCCTGCCTCACAGGGTGCGGGCTGGGCGAACGGGACGCCGCTTTTTTGGATAAAGAAGTGAATCCGCGTGCGCTGCACGAATATTTCCTGCGTCCGTTTTCCTCGTATGCAAGCGGCGAAAACCCCGCCGTCGCCGCGCCGTTTACGCAGCTCGGCGGCAGTTACCGCAACGTGAACAAAAACATCATCGGCGGGTACCTGCGCAAGTCCGCGCCGAACGGGTTCGTTGTCTGCACGAAGGCGGACAAAGAGGCGGGCGCCGCCTGCCTCGCCGCGGGCGAACTGCTCTGGTCGGGCGATCTGACCCTGCTGCGCGAAGCGTATGAGAATTTCAAACAGCTGAAAGAGGCGGTCTACCGCGGTGAAAGCAGCCCCGAGGAGCTGGAGGCGGCGTGCGCCGCCGGCACCGCGCTGGACGAGAGCGTGCTCAACGAGGCGGCGGACAGGGCGATCGGGCTCGCCTTCCTGTGCGAGCAGTTCGCCGCGAACGGGCGCGCGGAGTTCCCGCAGGATCTTTCGTACGCGGCTTCTCTGGAATCCATCGTCCTTCTGAAAAACAAGGGCGTCCTTCCCCTGAAAGCGGGCAGCCGCGTCGCCGTCATCGGCAGGATCGGCACGCCGTACGGCGCGACGACGGAAACGATGTTCGCCGAAACGCTCGCGCGCGGCGACCGCTGCGCCGTTATCGGCGCGGCGGCGGGCTACGACCTCGCGGGGGACAGGAGCGACGACCTGCTCGATCAGGCATGCCTCTGCGCGGACGGCGCGGATACGGTCGTGCTGTTCCTCGGCACGGACGCACAGCGCGAAGAAAAGATGATCGTGGAAGGGAAGGTGCGCCTGCCCGCCAACCAGCTCGCTTTGCTCTCCGCGCTCCGCGAGCGCGGCAAAAAGGTGATCGCGGTGCTCGCGGGCGGGCTGACGACGGATATGTCCTTCGACGCAAAGGCGGACGCGCTGCTGCTCGCGCCGGTGGACGGTATCCGCTGCGCGGAGGCGCTCGCCGCCGTGCTCACGGGCGAGGTCTCGCCCTCGGGCAGGCTCGCCGTCACCTGCTACGACGACCCCGACGGCTATTTCGCCACCCTCCGTTCCAACAAGGACGCGGGCAAGAACAAGGTGGGCGTGTTCATCGGGTACCGCAATTACGATACGGCGCGGCTGAAGATGCGCTATCCCTTCGGCTTCGGGCTGAGCTACACGGCATTTGAGTATTCCCGCCTGGAAGTGAAGGGCAACACCGTCTCCTTTGTGGTGCGCAACACGGGCCGCTGCGCGGGCAGCGAAGTCGCGCAGGTGTATGTCGGCAAAACGGCGCCCGCGCTGCCCCGCCCGCGGCGGGAGCTGAAGGCGTTTGCCAAAATCGAACTCAAACCCGGCGAATCGCGCAAGATCTCGCTGGCGGTCGACCCCGCGTCGCTCTCCGTGTTCGCGGGCGGCGGCTATACGGTGGAGGGCGGCGAATATACCGTCGCCGTCGGCGCGTCCGTTTCGGATATCCGTCTGACGGGCACCATGCAGCTGGCGGGCGCGAAGCTGCCGCGCAGCAGCGAACGCATGTCCGACTATCTGCAGACCTATTCCAACGTCCTTTCGGGCGGCTATACCCTCGGCGACGTGAAGTCGGCGGGCAAAAAGGGCAAAAAGCTGAGTTACACGGGGCTGACGCTCCTGTTTGTTTTCGCCGTCGCAGCGGTCGCGATCGCGGTGCTGGATCTTGTCGGGCTGCTCTCCGTATGGCACCTGGGCTACGAACTGCTCGGGTTCGGGGTCGCCGTCGTCGGCGCCGTGCTCGGGCTGATCCTGTTCCTGGCGGGCAGGGCGTCGCGCAAAAAGGCGGAACGCAAGGCGGTGACCGTGGCGCGGGAGAACACGGCGGACAAGACCGTCCATCCCGCTCTCCCGTACGAAAAGCTGTTCGACGACCTGTTCGCGGAGGACCGCACGGCGGAAAAGGAACGCTCCGCGCCGAAGGCGGGCGCGGATACGGACGCGCTGCGCTACTATGACCCTTCGTACAAACTGCCGCTCGCCTGTCAGCGTCTGGAGGCGTTTGCCGCCGAACGCGGCATCGTGCTCGGCGCCCGTGACGCGATGAAGATCTTCGCGTCGTTCAGCGCGTCGCGGCTCGTGCTCGTGCGCAGCAAAACGGCTGCGTACATGCCCAAGCTCCTCGCCGTGCTCAGCGAATTTTTCGGTACGGCGCTGTACGCGGACGAATACACCGGCTACGCGCACGCGCAGGATCTTCTCTTCCACGCGGGCGAAGAGGGGTTTGCGGAAAAAACGAACGTCGCGCGGGCGCTGTTCGACGCGCCTTCCAACCCGCGGGCGGTGCACATCGCGGCGCTCGGCGGCGTGCCCGCGGAGGACATCGCGGCATTCTTCATGCCCTTCTCGCGGTATGTGAACTACCCGGGCGAGGGCAACACGGTGACCCTGCGCGACAGCGGAATGGCGGAAAATTCCTTCCGCATCACGTCCAACGTGTGGTTCGTGTTCGTGCTGAAAGAGGATACCGACCTGCTGCAGACGGACAGTTACATCGCGAACATCGCGAGCCTGCTCGATCTCGACGTGTCCGTCACCGAAGAGGCGGAAAACAAGCGCGAAGCGGACGTATTCGGCTACTACCAGCTCCTGGGGCTGGCGCGCGCCGCGCGCGACGGGTATGCGCTGGACGAGGACAAGGACTGGAAGAAGATCGACCGACTCGAAGCGTATGTCAAAAAGCATGCGGACTTCGACATCGATAACAAGAGCTGGACGCGCATGGAGAAGTATGCGTCCGTCTGCCTCGCCTGCGGCGGGGAGGAAGAGGACGCGCTCGACTGCACGCTCGCCGCAAAGCTGCTGCTGCCCGTGCTCATCGCGGGCGGAAAGGCGGAGGAGGGCGTGAGCGGCGTGCTCGGCGCGTTCGACGCCATCTTCGGGGACGGGAACATCCCCGAAAGCAAGCGGATCGTTTCTGCGCTCGGGTATACGGACGCCGCGTAACGGAAGGAGAAGGCTGCAATGTTCGGTTTTGAAGGAACAGCGAATGTATTGGCGGGCAACGATTTTTTCACGAAATTGTTGGAGTTCGCCTCCTCGGGGTACGCCATCCTCATCTATGCGATCGTACTGCTCGTCATTCTGACGCTCGTCGTGGTGACGCTGCTCGTGCGCGACAGAAAGCGCGCGGGAGGCGGGGCAGCGGACGCGGAAGGGCCGGTACAGGTCTCGGTAGTGCAGGGCGCGCTCGGGAAAGGCGGCAGGAGCGCGGAAGAGGGCGAAGAGCTGCCGTCGGAAGAGGGCGCGAGCCGCTTCGACGGCTTGACGCGCATCGACCGCGAGCGGATGAAGTACGAAAAGGAAGGGTACGACGAGCATATCACGCTGCGCACGGTGTGCGAGCGGTTCCGCAACTTTGCGGCGGGGCAGCTGAAGCTGTACTATTCGGAGGCGGATATACGCCGCTTCATCGCGGGGCTGCTGACGTCGCATATCATGATCTTGCAGGGCATGTCGGGAACGGGCAAAACGTCCCTGGCGTACGCGTTCGGGGAGTTTCTGGATAACCCGTCGACGGTGGTGCCCGTACAGCCGATGTGGAAGGAGCGGACGGACCTGATCGGGTACTACAACGAGTTCACGAAGCGGTTCAACGAAACGGACCTGCTGAAAAAGATGTACG
>JAGHJS010000090.1 GCA_017886545.1 Clostridia bacterium | reverse complement strand
GTGCGCAGGGCTTTTGCGATCTTGCCCTGTTTGCCGATCACCTTGCCCATGTCCGACTCGTCCAGCCACACGGTGATGTCCACCGCGTTCTCGCGCTCGTTGACGTCGTACACGATGTCCTCTTTGTGCTCGGCGAACTGTTCGACGATGTATTTGACCAACTCAACCATATGCTGCCCCCTTTCGGAAAAGAATTACTTCTTCTTCCTGGTCCTGGTGCGGGGCGCGGAGAGCTTGGTCGGCTTTTCGATGATCCCCTCGCGGATGAGAAGGGTGCGGACGGTATCCGTCGGCTGCACGCCCTTCGCGAGCCAGTCCTTCGCCTTGTCTGCGTCGATGACGAGCTGCACGGGCTCCTTCGTGGGGTCGTAGTGACCGATCTTTTCGATATACTCGCCGTCGCGCGCCTTGCGGCTGTCTACGACAACGATGCGGTAGAAGGGAGATTTTTTATCGCCCAACCGCGTCAACCTCATTTTGACTGCCATGGTTTGTATGCTCCTTTTGTTTTGTACCGCCACAGTATACTAAAAAAACAAACGCCTGTCAAGCAATTTCACTTGACAGGCGAAAATTTTACCGCATGAACGGCAGCTTTCTGCCGCTTTTGACCTGTTTCATCATGATCTTGGTCTGGTCGAACTGTTTTAAAAGCTGGTTGATGTCCTGCACGCTCGTGCCCGAGCCCGCCGCAATGCGCTTTTTGCGGGAGGAGTTGATGATCTCGGGCTTTTCGCGCTCGCGCGGGGTCATCGAAAGGATGATCGCTTTGATGCGCTCCACCTTCCGCTCATCGAAGTCGCTCTCCTTTATTTTGAACTTGCTCATGCCCGGCATCATGCCCATGACGGAGGCGATGCCGCCCATCTTTTTGAGCGATTCGAACTGTTCGAGATAGTCCTCCAAGGTAAACGAGGCGTCGCGGAGCTTTTTCTCCATCTTTTTCGCCTGTTCCTCGGTGACCGCCTCCTGCGCCTTTTCGATGAGGGACAGGACGTCGCCCATGCCTAAGATACGGCTCGCCATGCGGTCGGGGTAGAAGGGTTCGAGGTCGGTGAGCTTTTCGCCCACGCCGATGAACTTGATGGGTTTGCCCGTGACCGCCTTGATGGAGAGGCAGGCGCCGCCGCGCGTGTCGCCGTCGAGTTTCGTGAGGATGACGCCCGTCACGTCCAGGCGCTTGTTGAAAGTATCCGCCACGTTCACCGCGTCCTGCCCCGTCATGGCGTCGACGGTGAGAAGGATGTCGTTGGGGCGCACTTCCGCCTTGATGTTCTCCAGCTCCTGCATGAGCGCGTCGTCGATGTGCAGGCGCCCCGCCGTATCGATGATGACGGGGTCGAACCCCATCGAGCGCGCGTATTCGACCGCCTGTTTCGCCGTTTTGACGGGGTTCTGCGTGCCCTTTTCGAACACTTCCGCACCCGCCTTGCCGCCGACGACCTGCAGTTGGTTGATCGCCGCGGGGCGGTAGATGTCGCAGGCGACGAGCAGCGGCTTTTTGCCCTGCTTTTTGAGGAGCACCGCGAGCTTGCCGCACAGCGTGGTCTTGCCCGCGCCCTGCAAGCCGCACATCATGATGACCGCGGGCGGTTTATCCGCCACTTCCAGTTTGGCGTTGGTCGAACCCATGAGCGCGATCAGCTCTTCGTTGACGATCTTGATGACCTGCTGGGCGGGGTTGAGGCTTTTGAGGATCTCCTGCCCCACCGCCTTTTCGGAGACGTCCGCGATGAACTTTTTCGCGACGAAGATGTTGACGTCCGCCTCCAGCAGCGCGATGCGCACTTCGCGCATGGCTCCCTTTATTTCAAGCTCGGTGAGCCTGCCGTGCTTGGTCAGCTTGGAAAAAATATGGTTGAGCCGCTCCGAGAGCGATGAAAAAACAGCCATAAAAAGCCCTCTTACCCGAATTTATGCTTCGTACCCGCGCAGGGAAGCGGCGAGCCGCTCCGCCTCTTCGGCGCAGGCGGGAAATTGCTTTGCAAGCGCCGCAAGCCCCTCTTCCGCCGCACGCATGCGCGCGACGAAGTGCAGCTTCGCCTCGTACCCGTCCAGAAGCGCGCGGCTCCTGGCAAGGGAATCGGAGATGCTCTGCTTTGAGATGCCCTTCTGTTCGGCGATCTCGGTGAGCGACAAGTCGCACTGATAATACAGCTCGCACACCTCGCGTCTGTGATCGTTCAGAAGGACGCCGTATGCGTCCAGCAGCCGCAGATAGTTAAGATCCTTCATAGAATTCCCCTCTGTTGTTTATTATACCCTATCCGCGGCGGCGTGTCAAGCGGGTTTGCCGCAGGGAAGGCGAAGGCTTTTGCCGCCGCTTCCCCGAAACGAACGCCGCCGCAGGGGTCCCCCCCTGCGGCGGCATATGGACGTATGCCCCGTGTGTCATTTCGAGCGGAGCCGCCGCAACGCGGCGGCGCAGTCGAGAAATCTTTGGAACATCGCCGCGAGAGCCGTTTACAGTTTGTTTGGCAACACCATCTGTGTCCAACCCCCGCGCGGCGGGGCAAAGACCCGTTCGGCTCCGCGGCGGGTCCACTGCACGGGCGCAGCACAGAGCGCCCGCCCGTTCCGTTTTATTGCTTTTTCCCCTTCTTTTTGCCGCGCGGCCCCTTTCCGCGGCGCGGAAAGCTCTCGCTCAGGCGGTCTTTATACCGCCCGTACAGCTCGCGCACGGCGTCGCCGAGCGGCGCCCCCGCAAAGGGGAACAGGAACCTGCGGCGGATCTGCCGCTCCTTGCGGCGCTCGTTCAGCTCCGCTTTCAGTTCCTCGTAATGTACGGCGGCCTTGAACTGTGCCGCCGCCTTGCGCACCTTCAAAGACACGTTGAAGCTAACGCACAGGTCTGCAATAAAAACGCCGTAAAACGCGCCGACGACAAAGATCATCCACACGCTTCCCTCCGCCCACTGCGCCGCCGTGTGCAGCGGATCAAACAGAAGGTACACGAACGCCGCCGCGATCAGCCCCCATAAGAGGGAAAAAAGCGGGCAGATGATGCCCTGTATGTTCCCCCACCGCCGCGAATAGTCCCACAGGCGGATCTTCATCCCTTTGACAAAGATCAGCCCCGTTATGTATTCGAGCAGGGTGAGCGCGACAAACAGCAGCAGGACGAGCGCCCAGCGCGGCAGCGGGATAAAGCACGCGCCGTACAACAGCAGCGTGCCCAGCCCGTACATGGGCAGGTACGGACCGTTGAGAAAGCCCGGGTTGATCCACTTTTTCATGCTGAAAAAGCGGCGGAAAAACAGCTCGATCACCCACCCCCCGACGGACCCGACCATAAATAAAAAAGCAAGTTCAAAAAAGATCATAGCACCTCTCTGCACTGTTGGCTTCCGCCCGGACACGCCTTGAACGGACATTTTGTTAAGTGCTTTATATTAAGAATGCGTTTTTACGCCTTTCAACAAGCAAATCGCGCGTGGTAAAATGACACTTTGCCTAAGCGCACCTCGTCGGAGCAGTCCGGCTGCGCTCTCGCATCGCCGCTTTGCGGCAATGCTCGCATGCGCACTCCGCTCCTCCTCTTCCCAAAAATCTCACTTCGTTGCGATTTTCGGGAACCCTGTTTTCGCATACTTGCGGCTTTTATGAAAAGGAGAGAATGTGCGCGATTTTTATTATTTCGCGCGCAAGCAAAACCGCGCTTTTGCGCAGCGCAACCCTATTTGGCAATACTTTGCCTCTTGCAGGAAAGGTGAATGCGCGCGATTTTAATACTTTCCTGCAAAAGCAAAAACCACGTTTTTTGCTTTTGCACTTTGCACCGCGTGGGCGGTGTGACGGAAGAGGGTGAATTTGCGGCATTTCTATAATGGTGTGCCCTGAAAGATGCCGTAAAGAGGGAGAAACCGCTGCCGAGCGGCTTTGCCGCGAACGGCGGTGTCGCCCTCAGATCGTAAAAATCGCAGGCAGCAGCCTGCCGAGATTTTTACGAGACTTTTTTAGATGATCCCCTCCGTAAACTCCTCCGCGTCGAACAGCTGCAGATCGTCCAGCTTTTCGCCCGTGCCGACGAACACGACGGGGATGCGCAGTTCACCGCACAGCGAGACGACGAACCCGCCCTTGGCGGTGCCGTCCAGCTTGGTCAGCACGATGCCGTCCAGCTCGACCGCCTCGTCAAACAGCTTTGCCTGCGACAGCGCGTTCTGCCCCGTCGTCGCATCCAACACGAGGAATTTATAAAAATGCGCCTCGGGATAGTCGCGCATGACGACGCGGTCCATCTTTTTCAGCTCCTCCATCAGGTTCGCCTTGACGTGCAGCCGCCCCGCCGTATCGACGATGACGACGTCCGTTTTGCGCGCCTTAGCGGAAGAGATCGCGTCGAACACGACGGCGGAGGGGTCGCTCCCCTCCTCGTGCTTGACGATACGCACCTTCGCGCGCTCCGCCCAGACGGTGAGCTGATCCGCCGCCGCCGCGCGGAAGGTATCTGCCGCGGCGACCGTAACCCTCTTCTTTTCCTTTACGAAATAGTTGGCGAGCTTGCCGATGGTCGTCGTCTTGCCCACGCCGTTCACGCCGACGAGCATGATGACGGCGGGGTACTCGATCTCGGGCACTTCCGCCTCGCAGAGGGTATCTTCGATGACGTCCTTCAACAGGTTGACGACGTACTCCTTATCCTTGAGCTTTTCTTTTTTTGCCTCGGCGCGGATCTGGTCGACGATCTCCTCCGCGGTGACGACGGAGATGTCGGCGGAGATGAGGATCTCCTCCAGCTCGTCGTAAAAATCGTCTCCGATGCCCCTCTGAAAGAGCGCGGAGAGCTTGGACGAAATGTTGTCCTTCGTCTTTTTGAGTGCACCGATGATCTTACCGAATAATCCCATAAAAAATTTCCTTTTCATGCTCGCGCAAACCTCGCCGAGCTGACGGCTGTGGTTTGCTGCGATTTTAAGGACAACCGCCGCCACCCTCCCGTTGGTCGGGATAGCGAAGGTTTTCCTCGCCGCACGATTTTTCAGGGCACGCCATTATAGAAATCGTGCGGCTTCACCTTTCCTGCAAGAGGCAAAGTATTGCCAAATGGGGTTGCACTGCGGAAAATTGCGATTTCCCTTGCGCGAGTTATTATTGAAATGCAGATGCCTTGTTTTTGTCATCCCGAGCCTGTCGAGGGATCTCTATGCGAATATCGTCATTAGTTTCATAGAGATCCTTCGAAGGCGCGCGTAGTTTTAC
>JAGHJS010000012.1 GCA_017886545.1 Clostridia bacterium | reverse complement strand
TCGTCGACCTGATGAAGCTGCAGCCGCACGGCGTGCACCCGCACGGGCTGACCGACGCGGACTACGACGCGATCTTTACCAAAGACAAGCCCATCATCTTCAACTTCCACGGCTACCCGACGCTCATCCACGAGCTGACCTACACGCGCCACAACAAGAACCTGCACGTGTTCGGGTACGTTGAAGAGGGCACCATCACGACCCCGTTCGACATGCGCGTACAGAACAAGATCGACCGTTTCGACCTCGTCAAGACGGCGATCACCGTCCTGCCGCAGCTCGGCAACACGGGTTCGGCGCTCTTCCAGAAGATGAACGACCTGCTCGTGAAGCACAAAAACTACATCGCCGAAGTGGGCGAAGACATCCCCGAAGTCAAAGACTGGGTATGGCACACCCCTGAAAGCAAGTAAAAAACAGTATAAAAATATCCGCACAGCCGTGCGGATATTTTTTATGCAACGGATGAAACAAGCGCCCGACCAAACGGTCGGGCGCTTACCTTGTTTTTTTCTTCGCCGCTCAGTCGTGGCGTTCGTCCGAATCATAGACCTCGCAGAAGCGTGCGGAAAAGGACGGAGGCTCTTTCGCCGCATACAGATGCGACGTATCGCCGAGCGCCGCCGCGCGGAACAGCGCGACGCCTTCCCGTCGCTCCTCGGTATATACCGTTGTTACCGATGAAGGCGCGGCGGCAAAATGGTGCAGCAGCGGTACGGGAGACAGACCGAAAAGATGCGAGAGCATGACGCACGTAACGCCGAAATGGCAGAAAAAAGCGAGCGTATCGCGGTTGGCGCACGTTACGGCATAGTGCCGCCCCTGCCGCACATAGCCGTGCGCGGCGAGCACGCCGTCCAGCCCCTTGCAGACAGCCGCATACTTTTGCGGCACGTCGCTTTCGCGGACAAAGGGCACGCCCTGCCAGCTTTCGGGGGAATACAAAGCGGGATACTTCTCCAAAAAAGAGGGAAGAAAATCCCAAAAAATATGCTTTTCGCCCGTCTGCGGCATGGTGACGGTGCCGTCGAACTCCCGCATCCAATCGCAGGTCGTGCCCGCCAGCCCGATGCGCGAAAGGGTCGCCTGCGCCGTCACCTGCGCCCTGCCGAGCGGCGACACATACGCCGCCGCAATATTCTCGTTTACAAGCCTGTCGGCGAGCAGCCCGATCTCGCGCGCGCCCTTTTCGGTCACGCTGTCCTTTTCGTAATCGGGGTCGCCGTGCCGGATGAACAGAAGCCGCATACCCGCTCCTTACAGCCCGTACGATCTTGCCAGCTTTTCAAAGGCAGGCAGGCTGCGCGCGATCATCGCGGGCGAAACGCAGTACGCGATGCGCACATACCCTGCGCAGCCGAAATCGTCGCCCGGCACGAGCAGCAGATCGTATTGTTTCGCCTTTTCGCAGAAGGCGTTTGCGTCGGGTTCGGGCGAGCGCATGAACAGATAGAACGCGCCGTCCGGCCGCACGCAGGTAAAGCCGTACGACGTGAGCGCGGACAGCAGCGTGTTGCGGTTTTTTTCATAGACGGAGACGTCGCTGGTCATCCCCTGGCAGCGCGCGATGACCTTCTGGAAGAGCGAGGGCGCGCACACGTACCCGAGCGCCCTGCCCGCGCCGCACACGGCGAGGAACAGCGCCGCCTCGTCCTTTGCCTGCGGGCTGACAAAGATATACCCGATACGCTCGCCGGGGAGGGAGAGCGACTTCGAATAGGAATAGCATACGAGCGTATCCTTATAATAGGCGGGCAGGTACGGCACCTCTACCCCGCCGTACACAAGCTCGCGGTACGGCTCGTCGCTGATGAGGTAAATCGTGCGCCCGTATTCGGCGGATTTTTCCGCAAGCAGCGCAGCGAGCTTTTTCACCGTTTCCCTGCCGTATACGACGCCGCTCGGGTTGTTCGGCGAGTTGACGAGCACCGCCGCCGTTTTGGGCGAAAGCGCCCCTTCCAGCGCGGCAAAATCGATCTGGAACGTAGCGGGGTCGGACGGAAGTGCCAGAAGGCGCGCCCCCGCCGTTTCCGTAAATACTTTATACTCGGTAAAATAGGGAGCGAAGGTGATCACTTCGTCCCCCGCGTTGCAGATCGCGGAGAGCGAAATGGTCAGCGACGCCGCCGCGCCGCAGGTCATGTAGATATGCGCGGCGTCCGCGGGAACGCCGAAACTTCCGCGGATATGCGCGGCGATCGCTTCACGCGTCGCCATATCGCCCGGACCGGACGTATAGCCGTGCAGCGCGGTCATGTCCTTGCCCTGCAAAAGCTGCGCAATGGCGTCTTCCACCGCCTGCGGCGGCGCAACGCTCGGGTTGCCGAGGCTGAAATCGTACACGTTTTCCGCGCCGATTTCCGCCGCACGGCGCTTTCCGTATTCAAAAATTTCGCGTATGACCGAGCTTTTGCTGCCCAGCCCGTACATTCTCTGGTTCATGTCCGTCTCCTTTTTCCGATCGTTTTCCGCTGAATATTATATCACAAAAACGCGCGGGTTACAACTTTTTCAACGCTTGACATTGCCCGTGAAAAAAACTATAATGAAACGTAGCGGTCGTACCGCAATATACGCAAGGAGGTGCCCCTTTGGACGAAGAAAAAAAAGAGCCGGAAACGACGGAAAATTTACAGCAGAACGTAGCGCGCCTCCTCCGCGAAGACCGCAAAGACGACCTGAAAGCGCTGCTCGAAGAGCTGAACGCGGAGCAGATCGCCCCCGTTCTGGAACAATTCGACGGCGACGAACTGACGCAGCTGTTCGACTGCCTTGACAAAGAGGTCGCGGCGGACGCGTTTGTCCTGCTCAGCCGCGAAAAGCAGAAGCAGCTCCTAAAAGACTTCAGCGACGTCAAGATGCAGCCCGTCACTGACGAGATCATCGACGACGACGTAGAAGAACTGCTCGAAAGCATGCCGACGGACGTCGTGCACGAAGTGCTGCTGAAAGCGACGCCCGAAAACCGAAACGACAAGATCGTCGAAATCGTCGACTACCTGGAAGAAAAGAAATTTTCACAGCTCAAACCGCTTCTGGCGGAGCTGGAGCCTGCCGACCTTGCCGAGATCTTTGCCGACCTCGAAGAGCAGGACCTCCCCATCGTGTTCCGCCTGCTGCCCAAAGAGCTTGCGGCGGAGACCTTCGTCGAAATGAACAGCGCCCAGCAGGAGCTGCTCATCAAATCGTTCAGCGACGCCGAGCTCAAACTCATGCTCAGCGAGCTGTTTGTGGACGATACCGTCGACCTCATCGAAGAGATGCCCGCAAACGTGGTGCGGCGCATCCTGCTCAATGCGGACAGCGAAACGCGCAAAGAGATCAATGAGATCTTGAAGTACCCGAAGGACAGCGCGGGCAGCATCATGACGACGGAGTGCATCTCTCTCCGTGCGTCCATGACCGTGCAACAGTGTTTTGAAAAGATACGCGCCGAAGCGATCGACAAGGAAACGATCTATACCTGCTATGTTACCGACGAACAAAGAAAGCTGATCGGCATCGTGACGGTAAAGGACCTTCTGCTGCATAAATTCGACGAGCAGATCGGTTCCTTCATGGAAGACAACTACATCTACGCCAATACGCTCACCGACAAAGAGGAAGTTGCGAACGACCTCTCCAAGTACGACCTGCTTGCCGTTCCCGTCGTTGACCAGGAAAACAGGCTCGTCGGTATCGTCACCGTCGACGACGCGTTGGACGTCATTACCGAAGAGGCGACGGAAGATATTTCGTATTTGAGCGCCGTCACCCCTTCCGACAAGCCGTACTTTGAAACGAGCACGGTGCGCACCTACCTGCACCGCCTGCCATGGCTGCTCATCCTCATGATCGGCGCGACGTTTACGGGGCTGATCCTCAACACCTATCAGGAAATGCTCTTCCCCGTCGTCGTTGCTTGCGTGCCGATGGTCATGGGAACGGGCGGCAACGCGGGCAGCCAGGCGTCCGTCACCATCATCCGCGGCATGGCGCTCGATCAGATCCGCCCGCGCGATATTTTAAAAGTCATCTGGAAAGAACTGCGCGTCGGGCTGCTCATCGGGCTTTCGGTCGCGTTGGTATGTTTTGTCAAACTGCAGCTGCTCGATAACCTGCTGTTCGGCTATACGGGATACACCTGGTACGTTTCCCTCGCCGTTTCGGTCGCGATCGGCGTCGCCGTCATCGTCGCCAAGATCGTCGGGTGCTGCGTACCCCTGTTTGCAAAGGCGATCCGCATCGACCCCGCCGTGTTCGCGAACCCGTTCATCACGACCATCACCGACATCGTTTCCCTGCTCATCCTCTGCGGGGTGACCATCGGTATTTTCGGATTGGTCGCGTAAAATAAAAAAGAATGAAGGCGCGCCGCCGCTCCGAAGGGAGCGGCGGCGCGCCTTTTTCGGCGAACAAAATTTTTCACGGCGGCTGCCGCGCTCTTTTTAAAAAAGCGCTTGCAATTCTGTTCCGCCCATGGTGCAATAGACATGCGTCACAATTCTATAAAGCAATAAATAGGTTACATTGGCACGGGTGTACCCTTTTTTTCCTATTTGTTGGAATTGTGACGCAAACAATAAAGGGTAGTTCCTTGCAGGCGCTCCCTTTATTGGGGGCGTTTTTTCTTTGCCTGCAAAAAAACATTCAGGAGGAATATTTTATGCAACAACAAACCCGCAAAAACGTTATTTGCCGTTGCTTCGGCAATGCACTGCAACGCAGAAACACATAAAAAACGCGTGCGCGGGGCAAGATCATGCACGGTCTAAAAAGGCGCGCACACCCTCCTCGATCTCGGCATAGGCGGTGGAAAAATCGCGCGTGTACCAGGGGTCGGCAATGTCGTGCGGGCGGGCGGTGAAATCGGAAAGCCGCACGATCTTGCCCTGCGGGTCGCCGCCGCACACGCGCGCCGCCGCGCGCACATGGTATCCCTCCATGCAGAGGATATAGTCATACTTTTCGTAATCGGAGGGGCGGAGCTGCCGCGCGCGCTTCCCCTCGCACGAAATGCCGTGCCTTGCAAGTTCCGCCTTCGCGGGCGGGTACACGGGGTTGCCCTCTTCTTCGTCGCTGACGCCCGCCGACGCGACAAAATATTCGCCCGCCTCCCCTCGCTCGGCAAGCATGGCCTTACAGATGAATTCCGCCATCGGCGAACGGCAGATATTGCCGAGGCATACAAACAAAACGCGCACCATAGTGCTCTCCTCTTTCCCGCCGCACAATATAGTCCGCGGCGCGATTCCCTGCGAGTATACCATATCCCGCGCCAAAAGGCAAACGCAGGGAGGCTGTTCTCCCATAGTCTGCAAACGGTATAAAAAAATTTAAAAAACTTTTAAAATTTTTTCTCTCATTCTCAAAAACTGATACACCGATTTGCTATAATGGGAATGCAGAAAAGTTTTTCCGTCGGCTTTCTGTTCAACGAAAAATAAATTCATGGAGGAATGAACTATGTTTGACAAAAACGACAGAACTCTTTTGACCGTGCGCGCCTTGGCAAATGTGTTCACGATCATCTTTGTGGTTTGCAGCGTGGTCGCCGGCATTGCGGTAGCGGCATGCGGCATGCTCGAGATCGGCCTGCCTATTCTTTTCTGCGGGCCTTTCCTCTTCTGGATCGCATGGCTTGCCATCCGCCTGCATCTGACGCACCTTTGCGACATCAAGCTGATCCGCAACAAATTGTACGGTATTGAAAACAACGCTTTGGATGTTTTTATCAATAAAACAGCCTATGTGCCTGCTGAAGAACAGACGCCTGCCTTTGATAAGCAAAACGCCTTCACCTATGAGCAGCTGGAAAAGCTGAACCACGACGGCTTTATTTCAAACGAAGAATTTGAACGGCGTACCCGCGCGCTTCTGAAAAAAGAGGAAGAAAACTTGCGCGACGAAAACGGAGCGAACGTTCCAAAAGCAAATGATGCGGACGATTTTAAAGAGTAAGTCTTTTCCATCTGAAAAAGCTGCTTGATAAAGGAAAGATCACACAGGCGCAATACGACACGGCGAAGGCGCGCATCATGGGGAACGTAAACTTTGCCGATAACTCGGACAAGGAAAACTGATACACTGCAAACAAGGCGCTTGTGTTTCGCACAGCGCCTTGTTTCTGAAAAAAACATGCCGCAAAATTTTATTCAGAAAAGTCGCGCTACATCTCGAATTATTGTTTGACAATAAACGCCGGCTTTGCTATAATAATATGGCTTTGCGAGGTGTAGCCAAGTATTGGTAGCGCGCCTTTGTACAGGGCTCCCGAAAATCGCAGCGAGCGCAGCGAACGAGATTTTTGGGAAGAGGAGGAGCGGAGTGCGCATGCGAGCATTGCCTTGCGGGCAATGCGAGAGAGCAGCCGACCGCGACGACGAGGGACCAAGAGGTCGTGGAACGACCGCTGTATTCTTTATAAGACAACTATCGAGGTGTAGCGCAGTTTGGTAGCGCGCTTGGTTCGGGACCAAGAGGTCGTGGGTTCAAGTCCCGTCACCTCGACCAAAACGGAGCGGAAACATTTATGTTTCCGCTCCGTTTTGCATTATTCTTTCTGCTGAACCCGCGACCGTTTTCCGCTCCCGCGGAAAGGTCGTGGCTGACGCGATCGGCAACCCGCCGCACAACTCTTCCCTGCCGCCCTTGTACCGATCGCTATTCCGTCGCCGCTGCGCGGCTCCTTACAAGTCGGTCACCTCGACCACAAAGAAGCGAAAGAGTCATTGCTCTTTCGCTTCTTTGTTTTTGATGAAACGTTTGAACCCACGACCTCTTGCCAACTGATATTATGGCAGATATGTCGTGGCTGACGCGATCGGCAACCCGCCGCACAACTCTTCCCTGCCGCCCTTGTACCGATCGGCTATTCCGTCGCCTCTGCGCAGCTCTTTACAAGTCGGTCACCTCGACCAAAAGAGAGCGAAAAAAAATGTTTCCGCTCTCTTTTCCATTGCAAATATTTTTTACCTTTCGGCTCTTACCCCTTCCGCAGCGCCTTGCCGACGCGCTGGGCGAGGAATGCGGCGAGGATGCAGAGCACGATGTCCTTCGGGATAAAGAGAACATTGTTGACGAGCACGGCGTTCCAAAGCCCGCTCATGTTCATGTAGCAACTCCATATCACCATAAAGTACGGAATGCCGATAAGATAGTTTGCCGCAACGCCTGCAAGCGCCGCAAGGGTAGCGCGGCGGATGGTAAACGCCCCACTTCCGCGGAGCAGCCCCGCCGCAAACGCCGCGCAGGCAAAGCCGATTATATACCCGAACGTGAGCTGCAAAACGTATGCAAAGCCGCCCCCGCCCGAAAAAACGGGCAGCCCCACAAGCCCCATAAACACATACACGAGCATGGCGGCCGTTCCCCATCTTGCGCCCAGCAGCAGCCCCGCCAGAACGGCGACGACCGTCTGAAAAGTGAGCGGCACATACGGGATCGGGATGCGGATAAACGCCGATACGACCATCAGCACCACGAACAGCGCGCACTGCGCGAGCCTGACCGCAATGCTCACGCCGCGGCTGCGCTGCGGTATAGAAACTTCCTGTTTTTCCTCTTTTATGTCACGCATAGTACTTTAAAAAACGCTCATTTCACCCCTTTTACTCAAAAACGGAGGCGCATTACAGCATTATCCGCACTTCGCCCGCGGAGAGAAGGCGCTCGCTCCCGTCTGCCAATCGCACACGCAAAAAGCAATTTTCATCCAGATCCAGCACGTCCGCCTCCTCTTCCAAGGAGCCGGAAAGCACCTTCACGCGCCGCCCGATGACAAAGGAACGGCGCCTGTATTCCGCGTAAAACGTCCGCTCGGGGATATGCTCGCAGTAAAAGCGCAGCTTTTCCAAGATCGCCGCGGCAAGTTTTGCGCGCCCCTCCGAAGGGTACTCCCCTTCGCGGAACACGGTGCCCGCAATACCCGCAAGTTCTTTCGGGAATTCCCTGTGCTTCACGTTCACGCCGATGCCTACCACGACGGAGGCAAGCCCGCCGCTCTCCACGTCAAACGAGGCTTCGGTAAGGATGCCGCATACCTTTTTCCCGTCTAAAAAGACGTCGTTGACCCATTTGATCTCTGCATATTTTTTTGCGACCTCTCCGATCGCCTCGCACACGGCGACGGCGGCGCAGGCGGTGACGAACAGCGTTTCCGCCGCGGAAAACTTCGGCCGCAGCAACACGCTCAGGTACAGCCCCGCCCCTGCGGGAGAATCGAACGGGCGGCGATAGCGCCCCCTGCCCGCGCTCTGCTCTTCGGCAAGCACGGCCGTCCATGCGGGCGCGCCCGCCTCCGCCAATGCTTTTACCTCGTCGTTGGTCGAACCCGTCAGCTTTACGACTTGCAGCGAAAACGGGCTGTGAAGAAATTTTTCGATCCCGCACGCCGTGAGCGCGTCGCTTTCGGCAAGCAACGCATACCCGCGGTTGCGCACGGAAGAAAGTTTTACGCCGTCCGCCTCCAAAGCGCGGATGCACTTCCAGACCGCGTTGCGGCTGACGCCGCACTCCCCCGCGAGCTGTTCGCCCGATACATATTCGCCGCGCACGCTCTCCAGCCTGCGCAGGATCTTCTCTTTCAGTTCCATGCCGCCATTCTACCACACTGCGCCCCTATTGTCAACCAAAATAAAATATTTGGTTGACAATCGTTGTCTTCCGCCGAAACAGGGCGACTGCAAAACAAGCCCAAAGAAG
>JAGHJS010000089.1 GCA_017886545.1 Clostridia bacterium | reverse complement strand
GCAAAAAAGCTGACGCTTTCGGCAACAAGTTGCCATGGGCATGCGCCCATATGCCGCCGATTGCGGCGCGCTCGTTTTACCCCTTGCAAGCAAAGTAAAACTACGCGCGCCTTCGAAGGATCTCTATGGAAATAATGACGATATTCTAATAGAGATCCCTCGACAGGATCGGGATGACAGAGGGGCGCGGCTACTCTTTTGCGTCACCCTGAAGGGACGTGAAGGCTTTGCTTGCTTGCAAGGGCAAAGCCGAGCGTTCCGCTTGAGGCGAACGCGGGCGAATGCCCGCTGCAATGCGGACGCATTGCAGGGGCTCAGCCCCTGTGAGCCGAAAAACGAGCCGCCGAGAAGGAGCGGCGGCGCAGCCCCGAACGAACGCGCGCGGCGGAGGCTGAAAATTTCCTTTACATTTTTTGGCGGCTGTGCTACAATTTGCTCTGTTGTGAGAGCGAAAAAGAGAATGTTCAAAAAGAGGCTCGGGTACGGATTGCAGATCGTGCTCGTCGGTATGCTCACGGGGCTGTTTGCGGGCGTCGTGGTGACCTTTTACAATATCCTCGCCGTGATGGCGGAGGACTTTGCGCGCGGGTATTACGGCTTTTTCCGCGATAATCCCGCATTCATCCCGCTGCTGTTTGCCGCGCTCTTTCTGGGCGCGGTCGTCGTGGGCGGCACGCTGCGCTTTCTGCCCATGATCCGCGGCAGCGGTATCCCGCAGGCGGAGGGCGCGCTGCGCGGTCTGCTCCGCTTCAGGTGGTACCGCGTGCTGACGGGCATGTTCGCGGCGAGCCTGTTCACCGTCTTTATGGGGCTTTCGGCGGGTGCGGAAGGGCCGAGCGTGCTGATCGGCAGCTGCTGCGGGTACGGTACGAGCGACCTGTTGCGCCGCGGCTCGCTTGTGCGCCGCTACCAGATCACGGGCGGGGCGTGCGCGGGGCTGGCAGTCGCGTTCAACGCGCCGCTCACGGGCATGGCGTTCGCCTTTGAGGAGGGGCAGAAGCGCTTCACGCCCGAAGTGTTCGGGTGCGCCTTCACCTCCGTCGCCGTCGCGGTCATCGTACGAAATCTGCTGCGCAGTGCGTTGGGGCTGGATACGGGCGCGTATCTTACGACTTTTTCGTTTGCAGAGGCGGATCTGCTTTCGCCGCTCTTCTATGTCTGCGTGCTCGGTGCGGCGGTCGTTTGCGCATTGGCGGGTGTGGGGTTTTATCACCTCATTTTCCTTGCGAAAAAACTCTTCGCGCGGGTGCGGCTGTGGAAGGGGATCGGCAGGATGCTGCCCCCGTTCCTGCTGGCGGGTGCGCTCGGGCTGGTCACCGTCTATGCCGTGGGCGGCGGACACGGGTTTATCGCTGACCTTGGCAGCGGCTCGGAAGGGGTGCAGTCCGTGTTCGGCACGCCGCTTTGGGCGACGATCCTCCTTGTCGTTGCGGTCAGGGCGCTGGTCACTGCCGTCAATATGGGGGCGGGCGTGCCCTGCGGGGCGTTCGTGCCCATGCTCTCGGTCGGCGCGGGGCTGGGCGCGCTCATGAGCCTTCTGTTCGCGGCGATGGGGCTGGATCCGTCGTACGCGGACGCGCTCATCGTCATCTGCATGGCGGCGTTTTTTACTTCCGTCGTCAAAGCGCCCATCACGGGGCTGGTCATGACGCTGGAACTGACCTGGGATTTTCTGTTCCTGCTGCCCGCCGTCATCGGCGTGGGCGCAGGGTATATCGTCGGGCTGCTCTTCCGTACGAAGCCCATCTATGACAGGCTGCTCGAGAAGATGCCCGAGGCGGGCGCGCTGTCCGGCGTGCGGCCGTTTGCGGCGCGTTTCCGCGTTCTGGCGGGCAGCGTGGCGGCGGAGCGCGCCCTGCGGGATATCCTTCTGCCCGTCGGCACGCGCGTCACGCGCGTGGAAGGGAAAAAGATCGTGCGCACGCCCGACGGCAACACCGTGCTGCACGCGGGCGATTTCGTTACCGTTGCGGGAGAAGTGCGTACGGGCGACGGCAACACTGTGCTGCATGCGGGCGATTTCGTTACCGTTGCGAGAGAAGTGCGTACGGGCGATGGATCGGCGGGAACTGTCTGCGGCGGTGCGCGTGTTTGCGGAGATGACGGAGCCGGTGGTGAGAACCTTGCCTGCGCCGACGTCTGCGAAACGCTCGCGGAGCTTTTCGGCGAACGGGCGGAGGAGAAAAAACAGGCAGGATCAGAGCGCTTCCGCGTCGAATAGAAGGGCGGGAGAGCATAAAAGGATAAAATGACAGGCGAAGGGCGCCGAAGCTAGAATGCTTCGGCGCCCCTGTTTTCGTTATACGATTTTATACTCGATCAGTTTGGAACTGCGCTTCTGCGGCAGGCATATCGTGAAACCGTTCTTTTTAAGGTCGCTCCCTTTTATGGTAAAGCGTTCGTTTGTGTCGGCATCCGTGAATTCGTACGTTGCGTCTTCCCGCAGCCCGCCGAGCTGTACCGTGGCGCGGTCGGTGGGACAGTTTTCCCTGCGGAACGCCATCAGGATGCCGTCTCCGCTCTCGGGGTCGTCGAATTGCCAGCCGCCCCAGGCGTATTCGGTGACGGGCAAACCGAATACGGGGTAGTAGTCACAGGAGAAGAAGCGGCAGATGCGCTTCCATTCAGCGGCAAGTGCTTTCAGTTCGTCGGGGATCGTTTCCGGCGCAAAACTTTCGTAGCCGAAGAAGTTGCTGCATAGCCCGGCGGAGTAAGCGGAGCGCACGCGGTACGTGTCCGTCACGCCGAAGCCCGTTCCCGTTGCGGAATAGGGGATCCATTGTGAAATGCCCATCATATTATTCTGCGCGGAGAAGGGGGCGCAGTCAAATTCGCACTGGTAATCGCTTCGCCAGAGCGGAACGGAGCGGGAGAGTGTTTCGATGTCCAGCCGCCGCCCGCCGCTGGCACAGTTATCGATCACAAGGTCGGGGAAAGTTTCGCGCAGCCTGTCCCATAGGCTGTACATGCCCATGATGTGCTTGATTTGGTGGATGCCTTTGCGATCCGGTTCGTCGTTTACGCTCCAGAAGCCGAGCGGATCCATGTTGAAATCCTGTCTGTACAGATCCAGCCCAAGACGGCGGATGATACCGCTCAGAAGATCGTACACATAATCGACGACAGCGGGATCGGAGTAATTAAGGAGGTAATATTCGCTGTGGTCGGTTTCTTTCAGGCAATAGTCGGGGTGGCGCTTGGCAAGTTCGCTTTTGCAGTAACAGCGCTCCGGTTCTACCCAAAGCATCGTGCGCAATCCGCATTCCTTCGCCTTTTTGAATACCGCTTCAAGGCCGTCGGGATGGATCTCTTCGTTGACCGTCCAGTTGCCCGTCTGCCTGCACCAGCCGTCGCCGAATTCGCTGCGTGTCTGCGAGCCGCGTTCGCCGTACCAGGCGGCGTCTACCCAAAATCCCGTCACGCCCGCATCGCTTTTACGGATCGTTTCCAGCTGGCGGAGCATGAAGTCCGTCGAACTTCCGCCCCAGAAGGAGAGAAAGAAGGGAAGCCCCTGCCGCCGTACTGCTTCGGGTACAAGGCGGTTTTTCAGCGTGCGCTTGAAAGTGTTGTGTGCTTGTGCTTCGCCCTCGCTTGTTTCATAGAGCATGACCGATGCCGTGCGGACTTTTTCGCCGGGGAACAGTTTGAAGTTCAGGTCCGGAATACCTGCGGAAAGGTGCAGCGCTTTTTCATGCTTTTCAGCTTGCGCCCGCCATTCGCCTGTCCAGCCGACGGCGCACAGTACTGTTTTTTTATCGTTTACGACGGCGAAGAAGGGGGCGTATCCTTGCGAACTGCGTCCGTCATGGCAACCGAAGCGTTCGCACTGCCCGTTGCGGAGCACGTTGATATCCGTGGCGAACTCCTTATCGTTGTTGTTCGAGCCGAAATATTTTTTCAGCCGCAGGTAAGCGGCGTTCCCGTATCCGCGGTACCCGTCGGGCAGGGAGGGAGCATCCCATGCGAGTTCGCTGTCTAAGTCCAGCACGTCCGCGATCTGTTCTGTGTCCGTATCGGAAGTGTTTTCAAAATAGGTGAGCGCCTTTGCGGGGCCTTCCGGGTAGTACAGCGTTTCGCGTGTGACCGTCAGACTGCCGAGCAAGGCTGTCGCGGTCTCCTTTTTTACGCCGTCCTCTTCGGCGGTCATGATGCGGAAGGAGAGTTCGTCTGAGCGGATACGGCGGTCACCGTATCGGAAGGAAAAGGGGATCATTGTTTTTTTACTCCTTGTTATAGTCGTTTTTTTGGTCAGTCCTCTTTTTTGGAGGCTGATTTTTTCTTTTTGATAAGGATCACGGCGGTCACGACAGCAATGACGACGACGGCCGCCGCCACGCTCAGCCCGACGATGAGCGCCGTATTGTCTGCGGGGCTCTGCGGCGTGTCCGTGCCGGACGCGCTTTGCAGCGCCTGCAGGGCTGCGGCGATCGTCTCCGCATCCGAATCTCTGTTTTCGATGACCGATTTCGCCTGTGCCATTGCCGCAGCCAGCGCTTCGCTTTTCTGTTCGCCCGCAGTCAAAATGCTGCGGTACAGCGCGCGCAGTTCACTCATGTCCTCGCCGAGGAAAGTAGCACAAAGCGTCGGCTGTTCGCAGGTTCCTTCGGTCGTGGTATAGCGGATATAGCGTGTCGTATATATTTTGTCAAAGAAAATTTTGTTTGTCAACGAATCCGTATCCGAGCCGAATACATTGTTGGTCGCGGGGTCGTTCAGGAATGTGCCTTCGGCGATAGTAGTGTAAGTTACGTTATCCGAACTGATCTCCACTTTATACGAAAGCAGTGTTTCGCCGTCTGCGGGTATCACGCGCAGCCCGTCCACCTTTGTTTCGCCCTGCAGATCCAGGATCATGCTCCCGTTTCCGTCGGGAGCCGCGGTGCCGTCTTTGTCGTACGCGGTCGCCAGCGTTTCGGATACGGCTCTGTCTACGCGTACGATCCCTTCGTACAGCGGGCGCTCGTTTGTGAAGTCGTAGGGGGTGAAGAGCACGCATCCGTCGTAGATGTCTGCAATATACCCGATGTCGTTCGCAATGTTGTCGAACACGTTATACTCAAAGGCGGGCAGGTCGAGAAAAGTTCCGTACGAAGTGACGACCGTGGCTTCGTCGCCGATGTAGCCGTTATGTACATGCCCGCTGATGACGATCGCCTGCGGGTAGTCGGCAAGCACTTCTTTGATTTGTTCGCTGGCCTCTGCGCCCAGTCCCCAGCGGTAATCTTCGCTCTCCGTGACCGTATTGTTGAGCGGATTGTGGGTCATGACGAATACGGGTTGATCGGGGTCGGTTTCGGCGAGTTTTTCGCGCAGCCAGGCGATCTGTTCGTCCGAAATGACGGAGGCTTCGCCCATGACCTTGGTTGCCGACGTATCGTTCGTACGGGCTTCGGACCCGAGCAGGATAAAGTGGTAGCCGCCGTAGTAGCGGTCATAGTACACTTTGTCGGTGGTCGGCATGCCCTTGTTCTCAAAGTATTCGTTGATCGTGTCCAAAAAACGCGTCCGCGTCAGGGCAGAGAGCCGTTCCAGCTCTTCGGGGTCGCGGGAATCGCGGCTGTAACTCACACCGTCGATGGTCTCATTGATGCGGTATTCATGGTTGCCGATCGCCGTAAGGACGGGGATGTCGTAGTTGAGGATGGGCATAAGGTATTTTTGGTATTCCGCCTCCATGCCGTTGCAGGTGATGTCGCCGTCCACGATGAGCAGCTGCGTTTCGGGGAAGGTGCGGTACAGCCCGTTGAGCGCGTTCTGGAACTGCACGTCCGTATCGCCCGGGGCGCCGTTAGGGGTGGCGTCGCCGTGGCCGTCTACGTTCATATGTACGTCGCTCATGACGGCGAAAGTAAAAAGTTTGTTCCCTTTTGCCTCCTCGAGTACGGTTTCGGCGGCGACGTTGCCGCTCTCCGCCGTGTCCGCGCTTTGCAATGCCTGCAGTGTTTCATCGGAAACGAGCCCCGCATACTTTTCGCCGATGCGTTGTTTTGCGGCGGTGCTGTACGAGTTTGTCGCGCCGGCGGCGGACACGGGCTGCACGCATACAAGCGCCGGAAGAAGCAGCCCGAAGGAGAGGATACAGCACAGAAGCAGTTTCAGTAAAGAAAAGCGTTTTGCGATCATGTTCATTTTTCTCCGTCAGTATGTTTTTTTGAATGTTTTTTTACGGCTCGGAACACAAAATATCCCGCGCACAGGAGCACGGCTGCCGCCGCGACGGCGATGAGGACGATCCAAACCGTGTCCAACCCGCCTGCTGCCTGCACATGCAACGTGAAGGGCGCGCTGAGCAGCGTGAATTGCAGCTGATAGTTTTCATCGTAGCAGTTGATGACGGCAACGGCCGTTACGTCCTGCGTGCGCAGAGCGGCATAGCCGTCCTGTTCGCGCGAAACGGCGTCTTCCCCGTCCAGAAGGATGAGCTCCGCGCGGTAATCGAGGGAGCCGCCGCCAAAAGTTGTGCAGTGTGCGTACAGGTTTGCGGGGGTTCCCGTCACGGTATCGTCGACGGCGGTGAGTGCCTGCGCATAGTTTTGCAGCCAAACGGCGTAGTCAGTCGTGACGCTTGCGACCCCCTTGCCTGCGTAATAGGAGAACAATTCCTGCGACGTGTTCAGCGTATATACGTTTGTCGCGACGCTCTGTGCCGCCAGTGAGCGGATGCCGCGGTCGGTCAGCACGTTGTAATCCCCGTGATAACTTGTGTTGAGCGCGTTGCATTTTGCTATCACCTGCTGTGTGTACGCGGCAACGCTGTCATCGTTTTCGTTGGCACAGACGATGCTGCCGTCCAGGTAGCCGACGGAGATTTCCGGCATCAAAGATCTGCAGGCGGCAAGCTGTGTTCCGTTGAAGGAAATGAAGCTGCATTTCTGCTGCATGCCGTATTCGTCGATCGCCTCTTTCAGCTTTGCCGCGACGTTTGTCTTGGAAGATTTGATCTCGATGAAGAAATAGAGATCGTCGTCCTGAAATTCTTCAAAATAGTCGGTCAGCAGGGGGATCTCCTCCGTGCCGTTTACCTTGTAACGGCGCAGATCCTGCAGAGAAAGCTGTTCTATGTATCCCGAACCGTCTGTCGTTCCCTGGATGGTGTCGTTATGCATGATAACGAGATGACCGTCCGCCGTGACATGGACGTCGATCTCTACGGCCTCAGCGCCGCGCTCATATGCAAGTTTTGCGGCGGCGACGGTGTTTTCAAGGTTCTCCCGTCCCGCGCCTTCGCTGCAGCCGCGGTGCGCGACCAATATGGGGCGGGGAGAAAGCACGGCATACTCACTGCCCGTAACGGCGGCGGCAAGGTCCAGCGCGCGTGACAGGATACCCGTACAGCCGTATGCGAGCGCACTGTACGCTTCCGCTTCGGTCTGCGCGTCGCACCATACGTTGATAAGGAGTTTTTGAAGTGTGCGTACCTTTTCTGCGGTCAAAAACGACGCGTCGAACAGAGCTGTTTTTGCCATGTTTGCGTTGACGGCACTCTGCACTTCGGCGACCGTCGGCGTCTTGCCGCGGAAGTCGACCGCGCCCGAAAGGTTCAGACAGGCGGCGTTTGCATTGCGTGCCGCAGCCACGCAGGCGGGGTCGTCGGAGAGGATCATGCCTGTCTGCAGCGAATGTTCGGCGGCATACTGCGCGAACGCCGCGGCGGTCTGTTCGTCTTTGATGTAGTAACAAAGGACCGCATCCGTCTGCAGCCCGTCAAGGGTGCCGAGGCTGTTTCCGCTGCGGTCGGTCACATTCAGCTCTTCGTCCAGGCAGACGATCAGCGTGTCGCAGTCCTCATCCTTTCCGTCGTATTCGGCGATGCGTACCGTGGTCAGCTCCGCATATCCCTCTTCCGCCGCCGCAGCGGGAGCGGCTGCGCCGAGTGCCAGCGATGCTGCCAGAAGGGCGGCGGCGAAAACAAGGAACATGCCCTTACTCTTGTGTTTGAACATTAAGGTTCCTCCTTATTCAGTTCCTTCAGTGTACGAAGGATGTATTTTCCTTCCGCACTCTTTTCGGAAAAACTGTATTCAATGATTTCATCGGGATCATAGTTCCATACGAGTGCGAGGGGGATCCCGCATTTTCGGAACAGTTCGCTCATCTCTGCCCAACCGGAATAATCGGAAGGGTCTTTTTTTTGTATGGCGCCGTACTCGCCGATGTAATACGTATAGCCGTTTTTGTCGCACAGCTGTTTGTTGAACCGCAGGTATTCTTCCAGCGATACGGCGCGGTTTCCGTACATGACGGGTTTTTCCCAATCCGGATGATAGATATGCTCCGAAGCGCAGGTCATGGGGGCGGGACAAAGCAGCTTCCAGACGGCTGCGTGTTCGTCAAGCGTATCGTGCGTAAAAGTATTGTGCGCGTATTGATTGTATTGCGAAGGGCGCAGGAATGCATTCCCGTTCCCCGAAGGACGCGCGAGGGCGTCTTCCTGTTTGACGATTCTGGCAAATTCCGCGAAAGCGCCGTTTACCCCCGAGGTGGTCAGTTTGTCCTCCTGGGCGCTGCGTGCAGAACGTGCGCTGCCGGCGGGCAAGGGATCCGTCTTTAAATTTTGTTCAAAATTCGGAAGATCTGCAACAAGATTGAATTCGTTTCCGAACTCCCAGAAGGCGATATTTTTTTCCTTTGCGAGCGCCGACACGTACTCTTTCGTAAAGTTTGTCATGAAGCGGAAAGTGTTGCTTTTCTGATTTCCCCATCCCGTTTCGTATCCTTCGTCGAACAGGTTCGGCAGACAGGTCATCTGCCAGAAAAAAGAGGGGATCAGGCGGATGTCATACATTTCCGCCAGATGCGTGAGCTTGTGCAGCGCGTCGAAATAGGCGTTTTTATCCGCAAAATAGCGGCGCATGTCGTTCGGATAATAAAATCCGGACGCGTTGAAACGGACCACATGGATATTGTGTTCCGCCAAAACAGCCAACCCGCGTTCTGCGGGCTGAAAGTCATATTCGTTTTCAGCCGTAAAGGTGCAGGAAAATAAACTGTAATAATTTGTGCCGAACCGCGTTGCCGCTTCGTTTTTTTTCGAGGTGGGCAGCGGCTGTTTCTGTTTGCCTTGCGGGTTGCTCACTCTTCTGTACTCCTTTGGGGAACAATTGAATTTTTCTTTGAATACATGGATGAAATGCGAAAGGGAGGAGTATCCGATCCTGGAGCTGATCTCCAGAACGGAAAAGTCCGTCGTCTCCAATAGTTTGGCGGCGTACTCCATTTTAACGGATTGAAAGTAGTTGCCGATCGTTTCATTCATGTATTGCTTGAACATACGGTTGATGTGCACCTGCGAAAAATTGACGGGCGCGCACAGTTCATGGAAGGAAAGCCCCATGTTATTGGGCGAATGCATGCGGTTCAGCAGCTGCGTGAGCCACTCCGGCATGGAATTTACGGTAAAACTTTCGTTGCGGATGCTTCCGTTCATGTAGCAATCGGAGATCGCTTCGAGGATCAGGAATTTTATAACGGAAGCGATAGGAAGTTCCGTCGGCTTATACAAGGAATCGATCAGTGTGCTCATGCGCTCGTATTGCGCGGGGGTGAGCGTGGTGCGGATATAGTTCGGATGGCACAAAAGCTGCATGTACAGGGAAGGATCGATCGTGTTCAGCATGGAGTACAGCGCCGTGTCGGTAATCATTAAATTGATATGTTGGGAAGAAAAGTTGCGGTAACGCAGAAAAACGTGCGCATCTTTCGGGCGGATGATGAAAAGATCGCCTTTTTGGATGATCATGGAGTGATTGTTGATGTTGTGAAGCAGCGTCCCGTCCAGGATCAGAAAAACTTCCCAATAGTTATGATAGTGGAGATCGCCGTAGTTCGCATTGAAAAAATGGAAACTTACTTCGTCGTCCGGACGTTTAAAGTCATGTTCGTGTTTACAGTATCGCATAGAGAAATTCCCGTGTTCGGTCCGTTGTGCAAAAAGCAGTATATGTATCAAGAACGGAATTAGTGTAATTCCAAAAAATTAAAATTTCAAGAGCGGAAGGGAGATATGATAATATTCCGCAATAAGTTGATAATCATGAGCAAGAAATTCGAAAAATGCTATGCTACAATCTATGCGTGAACAAATTGCAGAAAATGTCGGATTGTTTCAGGGTAGCGAAAGGATAAAAGCGGAAAAAGAGGGTGCGGCGGCATTAAAGAGCGGAATTTTCCGAAACAAGCATCGGATGCGCCAATAAACGGCGATACCGCAGATGCTTCTGTCGGGCAGGGAAGATGATAAAATTTTTAAAAAATCTGCCCGTGTTTCGCACATAAGAACGAACAGTTTCCCCGCTCATAGGCAAAAAAGGAAGAGGCTCTTTCTTTTCTATGCCGGAACGGCGGAACACATAGCATGGAAGTTGCATTTATAAAGCAACCGCCGTAATGGAGAGTGCTCGGGTTTGTTTTATAAATGGAATGAATAAAAAACGGAGGGGATAAAATGCAGAAACGATTATTAAAAATTGTTTCAATTCTACTGGTGCTGGCAATGGCTTTTGCGGTATTGGCAGGCTGCGGCGATCCCGAGGAGACGGGCAGCGACGCACCCGTCATCACGATGGGAACCGAATACGAAATACCTGATACCGCCTATGTAGGACAGACCATCAACCTGCCGACGGCTACGTCTACGAACGCTGCCGACGGCTCGGCGATCACGGTCGGGGTAAGAGTGACGACAACAAGGAGCAACGGAAACTCCGGTACGGCGATGACGGAACAGGCGGCGACGACGACCCGTTCGTTCACCGTTCCCGCCGATGTAACGGAATGCCAGGTGATCTACAGAGCACAGGATCCGGGCACGGGGCTTTCCGATACGGAAGAGTTCAAGATCGCCGTGCAGGCGGATACCGAGGCTCCCGTCATTACGCTCTCCTCGTCGGATGCGATCACTACGACGTCCGCACAGGGCGTTCTGCTCCCGACGGCGACCGTTACAGATGCGCCTACGGATGCAGACATCACGGCGACGGCGCTGCGCGTTACGGTTTCGGAGACGGATGGCACGGCATCGAACAACGTTACGTCGTATGCTACGCAGGGCGTGCGCTTCTATCTGCCCGCGGGCAACTATACGGTGACCTATACGGCGTCGGATACGGCGGGCAATGCGGCGGAAAGCAAGAGCATCTCCGTTGCCGTTTCGGATACGGCAGAGCGCTATGCGGGCAACCTGCTCAGCACGGGTTCGATCGTGATCGGCAATGACGTTACGTTCAATTCCCGCGGCGAACTGGTCGTCGGCAAAACGTCTACGACCGCGCAGGACGGCGACAATTCCACCGCTACGTTGGCAGGGTATAAGTTCCAAGAGGGCGAGTACGTTTCGACTGTGTTCACGATCGATCCGATGACAGATGCTCCGGAAGAATACTTCTATATCAACTATGTTTCTTCGAGGAACTATAACAGTCTGATCCCCGACGGGAATGAAAGCGCCGGCGCGCCGCGCGTGGTGCTGCGCTTCTCGACGATCGCTACGCAGGTTTTCCTGGACGGCAGCGGCAATCAGGCAGGCGGCAATGCATACAATTCGGCAACGTACAGGGACGGGAATGTTCATGTCATGTACATGCAGGTACTGCGCTATGTCGGCGAAGAACGTGCGACGGACGAAGCCTACGATACGGAAGGCGCGCGCATCGTGTTCAACGTATGGTTCGATACGCTTCCGACCGAGGAGCCCACGATGGCTGCCGAGATCATCTGCGGCGAATCGACGAGCAACAGCGGCACGGGCGAATTGGTCGCCAGCCAGTTCGAG
This sequence comes from Clostridia bacterium, assembly GCA_017886545.1. GTDB lineage: Bacteria > Bacillota > Clostridia > Christensenellales > Borkfalkiaceae > Borkfalkia. The sequence goes on along the minus strand of JAGHJS010000089.1, from coordinate 38,245 downwards.
GTCATCTGGAACAACCCGTATGGATACCTGAACTTCGGCGCATTCTCCGGCAACTATACGGAAGCAGGCGTCTGGAACGATGACGCAATGCACATCCGCGGCATTTATGCGTATGAAGAGGGTGAAACGGAATTTGCAGACACAACGCCGCCCGTCATTACCGTTTCCGAAGTGCCCGAGACCATCGCGGTCATCAACGAAGCGTTTACGCTCCCGTCGGCGACGGCTGCCGACGGCGCAACGGCTCCCTCCGTGCTCGTGCACATCTACGATGCGGAAAGGAAGCAGGTCGCGGAAATCACCGACCTCTCCACGGCGAAGAGTTATACCTTCACGGAAGCGGGCACCTATTATGTATCGTACGAAGCGGCAGACGAGGCGCAAAATATCAACTGGGTCGAATATACGGTACGCGTGCTTGAATTTGCCGACAGCGACGACCCTGTGATCGATCTTTCCACGGATGCCCTTACGGGTACGGTGGGGCAGGCAGTTACGTTGCCCGATGTGTCCGTCAGCGATGCGACCGATCCGAACGGCATTACGCTCGGGTTGGCGATCAGCGGCCCCGAATCGTATGCGAACTATTTTGCTAACGGGCAGCTGACGACCTTTGTGCCGCAGGCGGCGGGCACCTACACGCTCACCTATTATGCGGAGGACAGCACGGGCAATCGCGCGGAAGAAGCCGTTACGCTCACCGTTGCGCATGCCGCTGAGGGCAACGTGCTTACAGAGGCGGTGAATATCCGTAACAACAGCAACTGGCGCTATACGGGTGAAGAAGTGTTCCGTCAGAAAGTTTCGATGTGGCTCAATGCGTACATTTCGGCGGACGGCTGGAACATCATGATGCAGCTTGCGGGTGGCGCCTCCACGAATTACGACTGGCCGGACGGCATTATCCTCGGCATTACGGACGGGTACATTCAGCTTCGCGTCGGCGGCTGGAACGGTTGGCGCTACGGTTTCTTTGAATCCTGGACGGGTTGGGATGCGTACAAGGCTGATAATACGTTTGTAAAATTCGAGTACCAGCTTACCGACGTGACCTATCAGGATGCGGATTATATCCTCGTACAGCTGTGGGTCAACGATGTAGAGCTGCGCGCTACGACGGATGATTCTGCTATGGGCGTGCTCGGTACGACGGCGGGTTACAGCGGCGGTATCATGATCCCCAAGACGGGCGCTAACGGTATCACGGGTACCTATGATCATTCGCTGTACAGCGGTAACCTGCAGGTCAGCACGAACAGCGGCTTCGGCGGTACTGAAAATAATATGACCATCGCGGCGCTGCGCGTGGACGGTACCTCCGTTACGGAAGAAGATCTGCCTGACGGTTGCACGGCGGCTACGGCGGCGTATCCCACATTGCCTGCGGGCGGTTCGGGGGTTGTTGACGATACTGATGAAGCTACTCCTGTGGCGCAGGTCACTTCTGCGGATGAAGGTTACACGATGCTTACAGGCACGACCCGTTCGCTCTCGGATAATACCTTGCAGTCGGTTACGCTGAAGCTGCAGTTCTCCGAAGCATGGGCGGACGGCACGAACGTAAATGCGCAGATCCGTTTGCTCGGTACGGGCGACGACGGCATTGACCTCGTAATCGGCGATTCCAGTTACGGAAAAGGCTATGCGACGATCAAGGCCGGAGGAACGACCATCGGCTGGATAAAAGAACAAGCCGGTACGACGGGCGGAAGCGGCGATAACACCAATTATCTGGATGCTTTCCTCGGTACGGATCCGTTCTACCTTAACATTGCAGTCAGCTATGTGTTGGATGATAATGACAATGTCAAAGCGATCAATATCGCACTGAAGTTCAGCACGGACGGCTCGAATTGGGAAAATGTGTACATCTATCGTACCGGTTCTACGGGCTGCAACAGTGATTTTGCGGGGATCGATGGCGTGATGTATGATTACTCGTATTCTACCGGCAACCAAGGCTATGCGGCGGCTATCAACGTTTATCCTTGGCTGGTCGGCGGTAATGCAGGGCTGACGGACGGCGGCATCGGTGTGCAGATGCTCGGCAGCGGCACGCTGACGGTGCTCTCCGTGAAGGCGGAGACCGCGACGGTCGCATAACATAAAACATGCCGTAAAAGAATCGGTCAATGGGGCAGGCAGACCCCGCTCGCGGGGTCTGCCTGAACTATGACGGGAGGAAAGAAAACTATATGAAAAAAATGATGAGGAAGGAAGAAACGTTTGAGCCCGAAGAGCTGCACGGCAATGCAGTTCCGGACAAAACGGATACAGCAACCGGGACGGAGGAAGGAGGCGCTGCGGCCGTGGCGGCAGCTGCTCCGAAGCCGCGCGGCGTAAAACTCCGTAAGGCCGGCACGTACCTGAAAAGCTACTGGTCGCTCTATCTGTGCCTGTTGCCCGGGTTCGTGATCCTGCTGATCTTTACATACGTTCCGATGTACGGCATCACGCTCGCGTTCCGCGATTATATCCCGAAGTACGGTCTGTGGGAGAGTCCATGGGGCGTGAACGGGGATATCTGGTATCACTTCAAAACAGTCTTTGCGACCTATGGGTTCTGGGAGCTGTTGCGTAATACGCTTTGGCTCGGGCTGTTGGGGCTGATCTTTGCGTTCCCGTCGTCCATAGTGCTGGCGCTCCTCATCAACGAACTCGGCAACAAGACTTTCAAAAAAGCGGTGCAAACCATTTCATACTTGCCGTATTTTCTCGGCTGGGCAATCGTTGCAACGATCGTTTACAGCTTTTTCAGCAGGGATATGGGCATTATCAACAATGTGCTTGAAGATCTGTTCGGGGTACGCGTGAGTTGGTACAGCGAACCGAAGTGGTGGCCGTGGATCCTGACGTTTGTCGGGATCTGGAAGACGACAGGTTGGGGTACGATCACCTTCCTTGCAGGGATCAGCGGCATCGATCCCACGCTGTATGAAGCGGCAGAAATGGATGGTGCCGGGCGGTGGAAACAGACGTGGCACGTAACGATTCCGGGTATCATGCCTGTCATCGGTATCACATTCACGCTTACGGTCGCGAACATCGTCCGCGACGATTTTGAAAAGATCTATACGATCACGGGGAACAGCGACCTGCTTGGGGAAACGACAAATGTATTGGGGACCTGGGCGTACAGCACTATGCTCGGCGGGTTCCGGAACTACGGGCAGGTAACGGTCGTCACCTTCCTGCAAAGCATTGTCGGGCTGATCCTGATGGTAGGCGCGAACTGGCTCGTCAAAAAACTGGACGCGAATCCGCTTTGGTGAGGTGACGGAATGGCTATGGTCAAAAACAAAACGGTAGGGCGCAGGGTGTTCAATGTTATCAACATCATCCTCATGTGCCTGTTCTCCGTCATGTTTATTTATCCGTATCTTTTGGTGATCGGTTCGTCGTTTACTTCGGAGACCTCTCTCTTGGTGAACGGTTACAACCTGATCCCTGCCGAATTTTCTGTATACGCCTACGAATTTATCTTTTCGTCGGACCTGCCCTTTTTGCAGGCGTACTGGAATACCATTTGGGTCACGGCGGTGAGCGTCGTTCTGACGACGTCGGTATGTTTTTTATACGCATACGCGCTGCGTCACCCCAAACTCAAGGGGAAAAAGTTCTTCAATCTGTATCTGGTCATCACCATGCTGTTCAGCGGCGGGCTGGTGCCGAACTATCTGATCGTGACTACGTTTTTCCGCGATTCGCTCTGGTCGATCATCATCCCCGGGCTGATCGCCGCGTGGTACACGTTCCTCATCCGTAACTACCTCGTCACCATCAGCAATTCGCTTTCAGAGGCGGCAGAGATCGACGGTGCCGGGCAGTTTACGATCCTCACCCGTATTTTTGTGCCGCTGTCCAAGCCCATTATCGCTACGATCTGCCTCTTTGTGGCTGTATCGCAGTGGAACAGCTACACAGGCCCGTTGCTTTACCTCGAATCGGAGGGGAATTATACGCTGCAGCTGGTCGTGAATAAGATGAGCGATCTGATGGCAAACCTTGCGGCAAACAATACGACGGGGCGCATTATTCCTTCCGAAAGCGGTGAAATGGCGGCAGTCGTCGTTTCGACCCTTCCCATCATCTGCCTGTATCCGTTTTTGCAGAAGTATTTCATTACGGGCATCACGATGGGCGGCGTCAAAGAATAAACAGGGGGCACGCTATGAAAAAGATTTTAGTAATTGTTCTGGCTGCACTGATGCTGTTCGGGTTCTGCGCCTGCGGCGGCGGAGGCGGCTCGGGCGGCGAATATGTCATCACCGTATACCGTGAACGTTCGTCCGGACAGGCGGACGGCACGCAGGACGACGTGGTTAAAGAGGCGATCGAAGAAAAGTTCTATGAAGACACCGGTATTTCGATCGATCTGCAGGTCACGATCTATTCGCAGAGTGAATTGGAGCAGCGCGTTTCCACCGGCATGGGCGTATATACGCAGGATCTGGACGCGGTCATTTCGTATATCGGTGAAGACTCCGGCGCGATCGTCATGCCGTATGCGAAGGCGGAGCGCGATATCGTCATCGATCTTACCGATCATATAGAGGACTATCCGAACATCCTCAATGCCATCCGGATGAACGATCCGCAGCATGAAGTGGAGATGTCTGCCTACGTTCCCATCGGGACGATGGACGAAGCGGACTATCAGATGCGCATGATCCCCGCGGTGACGCCGGACAGCGGTTACGCGATGATCGTCAACGCAGACATGATGCGCGCCGTGCAGGATGAAACGGGGCTGGATCCGGACGATTATAACGTTCTGAACGAAGGGTACAAGAACATGACTTTTACCCAGTTCGAGGACCTGATGTATGCGATCCAGGACGAATATACGAATCTGCGTTACCCCATTGCCGCAAAGCCGTGGGATCTGAATCGGATATTCGCCGGTACGCTGCTCGGCTATTACGGCGAAAATGTCATTCAGGAGGACGGGACGGTTGTTCCGGGGTACTTCACCGAAGGCGGGCAGATGATGCTCGACTATATGTGGAAATGGTCCAAAGATGGGATATGGGAGAACGAATCGCTGCAAGTCGATGACACCGACAGGATCGGTTGGTTCGCTTCGGGGCTTTCCGCCGTATATCTTTCCTATCCCGACGTGGAATATCTCATTTCCTCCATGCGCACGGTGGAGAGCATCGACCCGCAGTTGGACTATATCATGATCGCACCCATCGCGGACGACATTACCGAAGAAGGACAGGCGTACGCAGCGGAACACAACGGCGAAGGCATCGTACGCGGAAATCTAAAGGATATTAAAGCTTCCGAAGCGCTTATCATTCCCGACCACCGCGATACGGATACCGAAGTGCTTTTGAAATTTATTGACTGGCAGTATTCTTCCAAAGAAAATTACGAACTTTGCCTGTATGGCGTGAAAGGTGTGCACTGGGAGGAAGGCGACGCCATCGACTGGAACGGCGAACAGTACGAAACCTGGGTGTACCCGCTTGCGAACAGGGAAGAGTTCACGCTCAATCCGCCGTATTCGGGCAAATACCTGATGCTGGAAAATATCAATATTTCCAACCGCCTGCGCGGCGATTATACGGTGGATGAGCAGGCGTGGTATCTCACGGCGCGGTACGATTTCCCCGCGTATGATTCCAATTCCACAGAAGAGGTCTGGCTGCCGGATATAACAGACAACACGATCCGCAACCATGCGGGCATCATCGATCAGAATTTCGTACAGTATGTGCGGGGTCCTGCGTGGGCGGGGCAGGGGACGACGGCGCCGTCGCAGTTGCTGACAGGAGAATACATTCCGTATTTTTATGAGTATTGCGGCGACTATCTCGACTTTCTGACGCAGCAGACGCAGAGTTCGATCACATATTTCGAGAACTTGTGGAACATTGAAATCGCATAAAAGGTCGGGTGCGGAACTCCGCGTCCGAAAGCTGCCTCCCCGACGGGGCAGATAGGATCTTACCGAAAGGAGAAAAAGTCTTGAAAAAAATTCTTGTTGTTGTTTTGGCAGTGTTGATGCTGTTCGGGTTCTGCGCCTGCGGTGGCGGAGGCGGCTCGGGCGGCGAATATGTCATCACCGTATACCGTGAACGCGCGTCCGGACAGGCGGACGGCACGCAGGATGACGTGGTAAAAGAGGCGATCGAAGAAAAGTTCTATGAAGACACCGGCATTTCGATCGATCTGCAGGTCACGATCTATTCGCAGAGTGAATTGGAGCAGCGCGTTTCCACCGGCATGGGCGTATATACACAGGATCTGGACGCGGTCATTTCGTTCATGGGGGAGGACGCGGGTTCCGTCATCATGCCGTACGCAAAAGCGGAGCGCGATATCGTCATCGACCTTACCGATTATATAGAGGATTATCCGAACATCCTCAACGCCATCAGGATGAACGATCCGCAGCATGAAGTGGAGATGTCTGCCTACGTTCCCATCGGGACGATGGACGAAGCGGATTATCAGATGCGCATGATCCCCTCTGTAACCGCCGACCGCGGTTACGCGATGATCGTCAACGCAGACATGATGCGCGCAGTGCAGGATGAAACGGGGCTGGATCCGGACGATTATAACGTTCTGAACGAAGGGTACAAGAAAATGACTTTTACCCAGTTCGAGGACCTGATGTATGCCATTAAAAATGAGTATACGAACCTGCGTTACCCTGTCGCCGCAAAGCCGTGGGATCTGGTACGTCTGTTCGGAGGGGTGTTCGACGGTGATTACGGTGTGAATGTCATTCAGGAGGACGGGACGGTTGTTCCGGGGTATTTCACCGAAGGCGGGCAGATGATGCTCGACTATATGTGGAAATGGTCCAAAGACGGGATATGGGAGAACGAATCGCTGCAAGTCGACGACACCGACAGGATCGGTTGGTTCTCCTCCGAACTGTCGGCGGTGTATATGTCTTATCCCGACGTGGAGTACCTCATTTCCTCCATGCGCACGGTGGAGAGCATCAATTCCCAGCTGGATTACATCATGATCGCGCCCATCGCGGACGACATTACCGAAGAAGGGCAGGCATACGCAGCGGAAAACAACGGCGAAGGCATCGTGCGCGGAAATGCGAAGGATAACAAGGCTTCCGAAGCGCTTGTCATTCCCGATCACCGCGATACGGATACCGAAGTGCTTTTGAAGTTTATTGACTGGCAGCTCTCTTCCAAAGAAAACTATGAATTGTGCAAATACGGCGTGAAAGGTGTGCACTGGGAGGAAGGCGATACCATCGACTGGAACGGCGAACAGTACGAAACCTGGGTGTTCCCGCTTGCGAACAGGGAAGAGTTCACGCTCAACCCGCCCTATTCCGGTAAATATCTTCTCACGGAAAACATCAATATTTCCAATCGTCTGCGCGGCGACTATTCTGCCGACGAACAGGCGTGGTACCTCACTGCGCGGTATGAGTTTGAGGCATACGACGTCAACTCTACCGAGGGGATCTGGCTGCCTGAGATCAGCGACAATACCGTCCGCAACCAGGAGGGGATCCTCGAACAGAATTTCGTGCAGTACATCCGCGGCCCCGCGTGGGCAGGGCAGGGATCTACCAGCCCGAGCGATGTTTTCAATAACGACTGGCTGGAGTATTTCCATACTTATTGTGAAAAATATCTCAACTTCCTCGACGCACAGACAAAAAGTTCGATCGCGTACTTTGAAGAGCTGTGGAGCATTGAAATTCAGTAAGGAGGAACAGGGGCGGGGCGTCTCCCTCGCCCCTTACATAAGAGTATGATAAGAGGAAAGATCAAAAAGATCCTTTGTATCGCGTTGGCTGTACTGCTGCTGGGGCTGTTCGCCGCATGCGGACCCGCCGAAACGGGCGATGAGCCGAAAGACTACGGCGATCCGAACGCAAATACGACCGTCCCCGACGGTTCGCTCGCGCTGGAGATCCCGCAGGACGGGAACGGAAAGGAAGTGATCTTTGTCGGTACCGAGCTCGATCCGTACTGGTATACGCAGAACGCGGGCAGGACGATCATCGGCGAAGACGAAAACTATTACATCGACGGGGATGTGTTCAACGACCTGTTCGTAGGGCGCATTGCGGAGATGGGGATCGAATTTTTCCGCATGATGTTCCTCACGTCCTGGTATTGTCCGGATGAAGAGGCATATACGACCAAAAATTACGATTGGGACAGCGATCAGATGAAAAGCGTTTACGCCATGCTCGACGTTGCGCAGACGTTCGGGATCGAAGTGTGCGCAACGATGTGGCTGTGGGATTCCGACTTTATGAAGGTCAATCCCGAAAACGACTGGTCGCTCTGCACCGACCATACCGTATTTGCGGAGGTGTGCGCGGATCTTATCGATTACCTCATCAACGAGCGCGGCTACACCTGCATCAAGTATTTTACGCCCGTGAACGAACCGACTTCCACCTTCCGCCTCACCTACAATGCGCCGAACGCGATGTATGTGTTTTCGGATTACGTGGAGATGTGCCAGGCGATGCATGATGAATTTACCGAGGCGGGCGTGCGCGACGACGTGCTGTTCATCCTCAGTGATGATACGATGAACAAGACCTGGCTGGAAGAGTCGGGCAATCAGCTCGGAGAGATCGCGGATATCCTCAATTCCCACAATTATTCGTATACGCTGGAAGATTCCAACGCTTATATGTCCGGCGACGGGTATGACGAAAACCTCAAGGCGTTTGCGGATACGGCGAACAAGTACGGCAAAGCGCATGTGTTCGGGGAATTCGGTACGAACAATCCGAGCCAGGAGGAGTTCAAATCGCCCGAGCGCGGGCTGCAGGTGGCGCGTATCGCGCTGAACATGTTCAACGCGGGCAGTCAGGGTATGAGCTATTGGGTGCTGTTCAATGAGTTTTACTACGACGAAGAGGATGAATCTTCTGCGTCGATGAACACGAAGATGGGGCTTTGGGGCAGTGCGGATGAGGATTATGCCTGCCGCCCCGTGTATTATTCGTACTCCATGCTCACCCGTTTTGTCAAAAAAGGGATGGACATCTATACCATCGAATGTGCGGACGAAGATATCATCGCGGTCGCGTTCTCGGACGGGGAAAACTGGACGTATTGCGTGGTCAATACCGCGGAAACAACGAAAAACGTTTCCTTCCTCAACCGCAATCTCTTTCCCGAACACATGGCGCGCTACGTTTATGACATGAACGACGTGCCGACGGATAACCGTGTGATCGCGGCGAACGGCTGGTTCTCCTGCGACGGCAGGGTGCTGACGGATACGCTCCCCGCGCAGTCGTTCTGCGTGTATTCGACGCTGGAGGGTTGACCGATGAAAAAGATATTGGCAGTGATCTTTTCCTTCCTGCTCCTGTTCGCGTTTGCCGCCTGCACAGAGGCGGAGGAAGTGCTGGTCGTTCCTTCGGGGAGCACGCTCATCGAACAGGGGCACGCCACGGGCGTGAACGTGCGCGGCGTGGGGGCGGAATTCGATCCGCATTACTTTTCGCAGAATTTCCCTGACGAGCTCGATGACCCGAGCAGCGGCACGGGCGGTTGGGAGATCATTACCGAACGGGTCAGAGAGCTGAAGCTCGACTGTATCCGCGTGATGGTGCTTCCTGAATGGCTGGAGCCTGAGAACGACAACGACGACCCAGACACGCTCAACGAGGACGCCCTGACCAAGGAAAGCCTGGAAATGCAGTCGCTGCGCAAACTCCTCGATCTTGCCATGGAGCAGGATATTTCCGTGACCTTTGTGCTGTGGGGCGCGAGTTTAAACAAGACGCTTGCCGCCGACAACTGGTCTTCGTCCCCGTATTGGATGACGGCGAACAACCAGGGGGCTTCGCCCGGGCTTGCTAACAACTGGGTCAAGGGACCGAAGGACGAAATGGAGGATGAGTTCGTCGAAAACTTTTACGCCTACATGAAGGTGCTGCGCGTGGACGAGGGGTACACCTGCATCAAGCAGATCACGCCCGTGAACGAGCCGTGCTGGTCGTACCAGATCGAGGGCGTTGCATGGGCGGACGGGCCGAACGATACGCCGTTCTTCCCGTACTATGCGAGCATGGTACGCAAACTGGATGAAAAGTTCACCGAGGAAGGCATCCGCGACCTGTTTGAGTTCAACCTCGGCGACGCAACGGATACGCGCGCGGAGAAGTGGCTGACAAGGACAGTCATCGACCTGCAGGATCAGACGGATCTGGTCAATGCGCATACCTATATTTTCGGGTATGAAACGGGCAATTCCGCGATCGCAAGCTGGACGGAAACAAATTACCGCATTGCCAATTCGATCGGCGCGGACTTCTTTGTCGGTGAGTTCGGCAGCAACCAGGTGGAGGGTTCGACCGTGCAGACGGATATGAACGAATACCGCCGCGGCGTGCTGATGGCGCGCATCGTTTCGCAGATGTTCAACAACGGCGCCAGCGGCATGAGTTACTGGACGATCATGGATTATTACAATAACCGTTCGGGTTCGTATGACGCCATGATGAAGACGGGGCTGTGGACGAGTGCAAAGTCGGAATACAGTATGGACAGTAACTATAATTGGCTGACCGAAAATTTCCAGGTGCGTCCGCAGTATTACAGTTTCGGGCTCATGTCCAAATATATCCCGAAGGGCGCGGAGATCTATCCGATGGAGATCGACAGCGAGTTCATCTCGGGCACGGCGTTTGCCGCAGACGGGAAAACGACCTACCTGTTTGTCAACCAGACGGAGACCCCCGTTACTTATTCGGTGGAGACGGAAGGAGGGCAATCGTACGGGTATTACTTGTACGCGGAGGACTCTCTGCCCGAGGATGATTCTCTGATCGCGGCGTCGCAGACGCTTGTTTCCGAAAACAGGTGCCTGACGTTTGAACTCCCGGCGAATTCTGTCGTGATGCTCTGCCGCAGCTGAAAAAAAGGATAACGCGGCAGCCCTTTGCGGCTGCTGCGGGTGGTCGTTGTGTGGAATTATGTCATGGTCGCCGGCGCAGCCGTCTGTGTAGCGGGGCAGTTCGTGTTCATGAAGACGTATCAGACCAAAGTGGGAAGTACGTCCGTACTGAACTTCGCTTTTTCCGCCGCGGCGGCAGTGCTGTCCTGCTTGCTGTTTCTGTGTGTAGGCGCGTTCGATATACACGTAAGCGCGTTCACCGTCTATATGGCGCTGGGCATGAGTTTCGCCTGCACGCTCAATTCGGTACTTGGGATCTTTGCCGTTTCGTACGGAAAGCTGTCCGTATTTACCATGTCGATGATGCTCGGCGGCATGCTGCTGCCTTTCCTGTACGGGCTGCTCTTTCTGAACGAACCTGTCACGGCGTGGCGGATCGTCGGGTGCATCCTGCTCGTGGCGGCGCTCGTGTATACGTCGCTTGCGGGGAACCCTGAAGGGAAAAAGAACAGGCTTGTTTTCTACGGGCTGTGCGCGCTCGTTTTTGTGTCTAACGGCGCAGTCAGCATTATTTCAAAGTGCCACCAGATCGGCGCGCAGGCGTCGGGGACCATCGACTATTGCGTTATGACGTATGCATTCATGTTCGGATTCTCCGCCCTCGCATTGGCAGTATGCCTGCTGCTGCGCCGCAGAAAGCGGAGCGCGCCCGTGCTTTTGCAGGGCGGCGCGGCAGAGGCGGCGCCCGTTCCCGCAGGGGAGGGAGCGGAGGACGTGCCCGCCGCAAACAAAAAGCGGCTTTTGGGGCTTCTGAGCGTGGCGGCGTATGCCGTCATCAGCGGGGCGGGGTACCTGCTGCAATTATACGGGGCGGTCGATCTGCCCGCGAGCGTACTGTACCCCATCGTGACGGGCGGAAGCATCGTGCTGACGGCCGTGTTCGGGCGGGTGTTCTTCAAGGAACGCATCACCTGGAAAATGTGGATCGGCTTCGCGGTCGCCCTTTTGGCGACGGTGCTGTTCCTCTTTTAAAGAAAAATCGGATTCGGAAGAGACAATATGAAAGAAAGATCGTTGAACGGGAAATGGGCTTTGCGCTGTGAAGAGAAGGGGATCTGCGCGGAGACGCAAGTCCCCGGCGATATCCATGCCGATCTGTTCCGTGCGGGCGTCATCGACGACCCTTACTTCGGGCTGAACCACCGCAGTCTGCGCTGGGTGCTCGGCGAGGATTTCGTGTACGAAACAACGTTCCGTGCCGGGCAGGAGGAGCGTTCCGCCGAGAGCGCCTTCCTGTGCTTTTACGGGATCGATACATACGCCTCCGTCGAGCTGAACGGCGTTCTTCTCGGCGAAACAAAGAACATGTTCCTGCGCTACGATTTCGACGTGACAAAGCTCCTGCGCGACGAAAACGTGCTGCGCGTGTATATGCGCTCTACGGCGCGCATCGCGCAGTCCTTCGACTGCGGCAATTATTTTGCCACCTTCAACGTGCCGCGCATCTTCATGCGCAAAGCGCAGTGCCACTTCGGCTGGGACTGGGCGCCCGATCTGCCCGGGTACGGGATCTGGAACGACGTCACGCTGCGCTATGGCAGTGCGCGCCGCATGGATCGCCTGCGCTGGTATGCCTATGAAGACGGCGCCGTCAACTTCCGTGCGGAACTCAACTTCGGCGGCGAAGACGTGTACTTCCGCGCGGAGGTCGCGCTCCGCCCCGGCGCATCCCTTGCCGAAGGCAAAACGGAGCGTACGGTCGCCGCAACGGGCACGAAAAACCTTGTCAACCTGTATGTTCCCGACAGGGAACTGTGGTGGCCGCGCGGCTACGGCGGGCAGAACCTGTACGAATACCGCGTCGGGCTGTACGCGGCGGACGGCACCCTCCTCGACGAACGCCGCGGCAGGCTCGCCTTCCGCACGGTGGAGGCGGAACAGCATCCCTTCGGCGAGGCGAGCGTCAGCTTTACGCTGAAAGTGAACGGGGTGCCCGTGTACTGCCGCGGTTCCAACTGGGTGCCTGCGGAGTGCTTCACGGGCACCATGAAACGCGAAAAATACGAGCGGCTCATCCGCCTTGCGGCGGAGGGCAACTTCAATATGCTGCGCGTATGGGGCGGCGGCATCTATGAGCGCGGCCTCTTTTACGACCTGTGCGACGAATACGGCATCATGGTCTGGCAGGATTTCATGTTCGCCTGCGCAGACATTCCCGAAGAGGACGCGGCGTTCGTGGAAAACTGCCTCAAAGAGGTCGACTACCAGGTGGACCGCCTTGCGGGGCACCCGAGCATCGTCTTTTGGTGCGGCGGGAACGAAAAGACGGGTTCGTGCGGCAAGATGATCCAGCACGGCGACTATTTTGTGGATACGCTCCTGCACGGCAGGGTCGCCACGCTGGACGCGACGCGCCCTTTCCTGCGCCAGAGCCCGTTCAGCCTGACGGACAACGGCAACGACCGCACGTCGGGCGAGTCGCACTGCTCTTCTTTCGAGGAGGCGCTCACAAGGGGGATGCGCAATTATCGCAAAGCGGTTGCGGAAAAACTGACCACGTTCACGTCGGAGTGCGCCGTGCTCGGCCCCTCCGTGCGCGAACAGTTCGAGCGGATGTTCCCCGCAGACAAGCTGTGGCCCATCAACGAATATTGGGAAGACCGCTTCATGAAAAACCCGTACGCGACCGTCGAATTTTCTTTTGCGAAGCAGGAAGTGCGCTTTGCCGAGGAGCTGTACGGGCAGGCGCGCGGGCTGGACGACTTCATTTTCAAGGCGATGAGCGTGCACGCGGAGAGCCTGCAGGCGGAGGCGGACCACAGCCGCTGCAGCGCCTGGAAAAATTCGGGGTTCATGAACTGGATGTTTTCGGACATCTGGCCTTCGGGCACCTGGGCGGTGATCGACCACAGTTTGCAGCCAAAACAGGCGTATTACAGGCTCAAACGCTGCTATGCGCCGCTGCGCCCCGCCTTCGCGTACGGGCAGGGAGGGGAGACGGGCGCCTACGTTCTTAACGACACGCGCGAGGATTTTGCGGGGCGCTTCGTATACGGCGAAAAGAGGATGGACGGCTGCTTCGTGTGGAAAAAGGAGGAGGACGTCCGCATCCCTGCGGGCGGGCACGTCCGCATCGGCGCCGCCCCCTGCGCGGCGGGGGATTACCTGTACGGCGAACTGCTTTGCGGCGGCGCGCGCGTCGTAAAGGAGATCGTATCCCCGACGATGTGGGCGGATACCTCTTTTGAAAGCGACTATACCGTCCGCCTGCGGAGGGACGGGCGCGACCAGCTTGCCGACATCACGGCGAACAAATTCCTCAAAAGCCTGTACCTGCACTTCGACCGGAACTACGAGTACAGATATTCGGATAATTTCATCGACGTCGAAGCGGGCGAAACGGTCACGGTGCGTATCTCGTCCGCACGGGAGATTGACCCCGCGGCGCTGCGCTTTTCCGATTTCGCCGCGCAGGAGGGGTAAAAGATGGACACTTCGGCGTTTAAAGTGCACGGCATCGAATTTTTGCAGGTCGGCGGGGAAACGTACGGCAGGGTCACGGACGGCGCGTCGCACGCGCTGTACCCGCTTTGCCCCGCCGTATTTGAAAAGCCCGCCCGCGCCGTCATGACCGACCTGGACGGCACCACCCTTTCCAGCGAAATGTTCTGGGTGTACGTCATCGAATGCACGATGCGCGAACTGCTCGGCGACAAAAAATTCGGGCTGGAGGAGGCGGACCTGCCCTTCGTGTGCGGGTATACGACGGCGGAGCACCTGCGCTACTGCATCGGGAAATACGCGCCGGGCAAGAGCCTTGCGGAGGCGAACGCGATCTACCACCGCGCCGCGCGCCGCGAGCTGGACGCCGTGCTGCGCGGCGAGGGGAACACGGGCAGCTTCGTCCCTGCGCCCGGGCTGAAGGAATTTCTGCTCGCGCTCAAAAAGAGCGGGGTGAAGATCGGGCTTGCCACGAGCGGGCTGGAGTACAAGGCTGTGCCCGAGATCGCCGCCGTGTTCCGCACCATAGGGCTGGGCGACCCGCTCGCCTTTTATGACGCGGTCATCACGGGCGGCAAACGCAAGGACAGCGGCGAATACGGCACCATCGGCGAGATCGCGGCGAAGCCGCACCCGTTCCTGTATTCCGAACTCGCGTGCTTCGGGCTGCACGAGCCCGACCCGCGGCGGGTGATCGGCATCGAGGATTCGGCGGCGGGCGTCCTGAGCCTGCGCTTTGCGGGGTACGCCGTGCTGGGCGTGAACGGCGGGACGATCGCCGCGAGCGGGCTGGACGCGCTCTGCCTGCGCAAGCGCGATTCGCTGGCAGACTTTCTGGACGACATTTTATAAAAAAAGGCGGAGCGTGCGGCATGCGTGAGAGATTGCAACTGAAAGACTGGACGCTGTATTACCTTCGCGAAGGCGCGTGGAGCGGCGAAGAACTCAACAGTTCCGCTTTGCTGGAAAAGAGCGGGGCGGCGCGCGCTGCGGTGCGCGTACCCTGCGATTTCGAGCAGGTGCTCATGCGCGAAGGAGTGCTGCCCGACCTGTATTATTCGGACAACGTATGGGCGGCGCAGGAATGGGAGAGCGCGCACCAATGGTATTGCATCCGTTTCGACCGCCCCGCTTTCGCGGAGGCGGAAGTGCTGTTTGAGGGCATCGATACGCTCGCAGACGTGTATTGCAACGGGCAGCTGCTCGGGCGGGCGGAGAACATGTTCCGCACATACGCCTTTGCGCTGCCCGCGCTTGCCGAGCGGGGGAACGAACTTGTCGTGCATATCCGCCCCGTCCTTCGGGCGGAAGGGCTGGGCGCGGGTTCGCGGGCGCTGGAACACGGCTACGCGTACCTCTCCGTGCGCAAGTGCGCTTCCTCCTTCGGGTGGGACATCCTGCCCCGCCTTTGCTGCGGCGGGCTGTGGAAGGGCGTTTTTTTGCAGGAACGCCCCGCCTGTGCACTGGAAGAGGCATACCTGTATACCCTGACGGCGGACGCGGCGAAGGCAGAGCTCGTGCTCTGGTACGCCTTCCGCTGCGCGGGCGCGCCGCAGGGGTATACGGTCAGGGCGGAAGGCGTGTGCGGCGATAGCCGCTTTTCCGTTTCCGCAAAGGCGTGGAGCACGGCTGGGAACGTGCGCATCTGCGTGCCGTCGCCCGCGCTGTGGTATCCGCGCGGCGCAGGCGAGCCGCGTCTGTACAGCGTGACCGTCACCCTGTACAAAGACGGGCGCGCCGCGGATTCGCGCACCTTCCGCACGGGCATCCGCACCGCAAAGCTGGTGCGCACGTCGCTCGCCGTGCCGGAGGGCAAGTTCGAATTCCGTATCAACGGCAAAAAGGTGTTCGTGCTGGGCACGAACTGGGTCCCGACGGACGCTCTGCATACGCAGATGCCTGCGCGCACCGGACGCGCCCTGGCGCTCGCCGAAGAGCTCGGCTGTAACCTCGTGCGCGTATGGGGCGGCGGGGTGTATGAGAGCGACGCCTTTTACGACTATTGCGACGAGCACGGTATCCTGGTCTGGCAGGATTTCATGATGGCGTGCGGCGTGTACCCGCAGGACGGGGCGTTCTGCGAAAACCTGCGTATCGAAGCGGAACAGCAGGTCAAGCGGCTGCGCGGGCACGCGTCGCTGGTGCTCTGGGCGGGCGACAACGAATGCGATTTTGCGGGCAGATGGGGCGGGCGCTGGCCCGACCCGAACGGGAACCGTTTAACGCGGGAGGTGCTGCCCGCCGTTCTGCGCGCGCACGATCCCGAGCGCGACTATCTCCCGTCCTCGCCCTATATAGACGGGGAGGGGTACCGTTTCCCCGACCTTCTGAGCGAAGAGCACCTCTGGGGCCCGCGCGACTACTTCAAAGGCGACTATTACAGGAACGCCGCCTGCCTGTTCGCATCCGAGATCGGCTACCACGGCTGCCCTTCGCCCGCGTCGCTGCGCGCGTTCCTCGCCGCGCCCGAAAGGATGTTCGAAGCGGACGGCACGCCCGCGCGGGAGTACCTCGCGCACGCCGCCGCACCCGACGCTGACCCGAACGGCTCGTTCGCCTACCGCATCGGGCTGATGGCGCAGCAGGTGAAAACGCTGTTCGGCTCTGTCCCGAAAGAGATAAACGTATTCGCAAAGTGCAGCCAGATCTCGCAGGCAGAGGCGCTGAAATACTTCATCGAACGTTTCCGCCTGCGCATGGATACGCACGGCGGCATCGTGTGGTGGAACCTCATCGACGGCTGGCCGCAGGTGTCGGACGCGGTCGTGGACTATTTCTTCTGCAAAAAACTTGCGTACCCTTTTATCCGCCGCAGCCAGCAGCCCGTCTGCATGATGATGGAGGAGGACGGGCGGCTGTTCGCCGTCAACGATACGGACGGGGCGGTGCGCATCGCCTACACCGTGCGCGAATTGTACGCGAAAGCGGAAAAGGCGCGTGGGAAGGCGGAACTTGCGCCGCGCTCGGTCACGGCGCTCCCGTATGCGGCGGACGTTGCGGCGGGCGGGTTTTACCTGTTTGCGTGGGAAGGGGGCGCCTGCGGGCGCAACCATTTCTGCGCCGACCTGCCGCACCTGGAGTTTGAACGTTACTGTGCGGCGCTGCGCCGCGCGGGTATGGACGAATTTGAAGGTTTTTGACGCGCAGGCTTGACAGCCGGGCGCGGTGAACGTATACTTATGGAGGAAACGACCTTGAAGAAACAGACGGAGCAGCTTTTTTCCGCCTTTTTTGCGCGTTATCCGCAGTGCGCGTCCCTGCGCGGGGAGGCGGAGCGCGCCGCCGCGGCGATTTCCGCGGTGCGGCTGCCGAACAAGGTGATGACCTGCGGCAACGGCGGGAGCTGTGCGGACGCGGGGCACATCGTCGGCGAACTGATGAAGACCTTCCGCCTCCGCCGTGCGGCGGAGGCGGCGCCGCCTTTTCCCGCACTGGAAGAGGCGATCCCCGCCGTGGAGCTGGGCGGGAGCGGTGCGCTCGCCACGGCGGTGCAGAACGACATCGGCGCGGAATGGGTGTTCGCGCAGCAGGTGTACGGGCTGGGGACGGCTGGCGACGTGCTCATCGCGCTTTCGACGTCCGGAAATTCGCAAAACGTACTGCGCGCGGCGGAAACGGCGCGCGCGAAGGGGATCTTCACCGTCGCCTTTACGGGGCGCGGCGGCGGAAAACTTTCCGCCTGCTGCGACGTTCTGCTGAACGTGCCCGCAGAGGAGACGTTCGCGGTGCAGGAGCTGCATCTGCCGCTGTATCACCTTCTGTGCGCCGCCGCCGAAAGCGAGAGGTGGGGCTGATGCTGCTGCTCGGGCTGGATATCGGCGGCACGAAGTGCGCCGCCGTGCTTGCGGAAACGGAAGGGGACGCGGTGCGCTTTCTGTGCCGCCGCGAGATCCCCACTGTGGGGAGCGCGGCGGATACGCTCGGCGCGCTCGCTGCCTGCGCGGAAGAGGGTGCGGCGGCGTGCGGGGCAGATTTATCCCGCCTCGCGGGGGCGGGCATCTCCTGCGGCGGGCCGCTGGACGCGTCGCGCGGCGTGGTGCTTTCGCCGCCCAACCTCCCCGGCTGGGACGGGGTGCCCGTCGCCGCCTTTGTGCGGGAAAAATTCGGCGTGCCCGCGCGGCTGATGAACGACGCGGACGCCTGCGCCCTGGCGGAGTGGCGCTGGGGTGCGGGCAGGTGGACGCGCCATTTTGTGTTCCTCACCTTCGGCACGGGGCTGGGCGCGGGGCTCATCCTCAACGGGGCGCTGTACGAGGGCGCAAGCTCGGACGCGGGCGAGCTGGGGCATATCCGCCTCAGTGCGGAGGGCCCTGCCGGCTACGGCAAGTGCGGCTCGTTTGAAGGGTTCTGCTCGGGCGGCGGCATCGCGCGCGCGGCGCGCGGCGTTGCGGAGGCGATCGTGCAGCGGGGCGGGCGCGTTGCCTTTGCGTCGGACGGGCGCACGGGCGGAATCACCGCCAAGAGCGTGGCGGAAGCCGCCTTTGCGGGCGACAAAGCCGCGCAGGAGATCTTCCGCGGCGTCGGGCACAGGCTCGGGCAGGGGCTGGCGGGGCTTGTCGACCTTCTGAACCCGCAGCGGATCGCGCTGGGCGGCGTGTTCATGCGCGCGGAGGCGCTGCTGCGCGAGGAGATGGAGAACGTTCTGCGGCGGGAGTGCCTGCCGCGCGCCCTCGCGGCGGTGCGCATCGTGCCCGCGCAGCTCGGCGAGCAGATCGGCGACTACGGCGCGGTCACGGCGGCGCTCGCGGCGGCGGAAAACAGATAATAAGCGGCAGAACGCGCATCAGGCGCAAGCGGCAAAATCAAATACAGGCGTAAGCGCCAAAACAAATAATAGCGAAAACGGCGCGCGGCAAGCCCGAAGGCGGGCGTGCGGCGCACGGAAAAAGGATACAAAAAGGGGAAACGGCAATGAAGTGCAGGCATTTTATAGCGGGGAGCGGCGCGTACTGCACCGCGGAACAATACGTTGCGGCGCCGTGGGTGTACAGGCGGTTCACGCTGGAGCGTGCGCCCGTGCGCGCCGCGCTGTCGGTGGCGGCGCAGGGGTTGTACAGGGTGTTCCTGAACGGGGAGGAGCTGACCAAGGGCAAGCTGGCGCCCTATCTTTGCAACCCCGAACAGAGCATCCGGTACGACGTGTACCCCCTCAAAGGGTTGCGGGCGGGCGAAAACGTGCTCGCCTTCCTGCTCGGCAACGGGTTCGTGAACGCGCAGGACAACGGCATCTGGGATTTCACCAAGGCGTCTTACCGCTCCGCTCCCTCTCTCGCGTGCGAGCTTTCCTGCGACGGGGCGGAAGTCCTTACCTCGCGCGAAGGCTTTTTCACCCTCCCTTCGCATATTCTGTACGACGACGTCCGCGGCGGCGAACGGGCGGACGGCAGGCTGCGGCTCGACCCTGCGCACCTTTCGGGCGGCGTTCCCGCGCTTGCGGCAAAGGACCACGGCGGCAAACTGCTGCGGTGCAGGGCACACCCCGTGCGCGTGATCGCCGAACATGCGCCCGTGCGCGTATGGGCGGCGAAGGGCGGCGGGTACCTGTACGACTTCGGCAAAAACATGGCGGGCGTGCCGCGGCTGCGCATCCGCGGGGAGCGCGGGCAGCGCGTCGACCTGCGCTTCTGCGAGATCGTGGAGAGGAACGCGCCCGACTTTTCCAACATCGGCTTCGGCGAGCACAGCGACATGGAGCATATCCAGCACGACGTATACGTCTGCGCGGGCGAGGGCGAGGAGGTGTTCGAACCCGCCTTCACCTACCATGGGTTCCGCTATGCGTATGTAACGGGCGTCACGGCGGAACAGGCGACGGCAGATCTTCTTACGGCGTGCGAAATAAGCTCATCCTTCCGTTCGGCGGGCAGGTTTGCCTGTTCGGACGAGACGGCGAACGCCGTACAGGCGATCACGCGGCAGAGCGACCGCGCAAACTTCGTCTGCTTCCCGACGGACTGCCCGCACCGCGAAAAGAACGGCTGGACGGGCGACATCGCGCTCAGCTGCGAACAGTTTTTGTACAATTTCGGCTGTGCGCAGGACCTTGCGGCGTGGCTGGGCGACCTTGCGCGCGCACAGAAGGCGGACGGTCAGCTGCCGGGCATCGTGCCCACGGGCGGCTGGGGCTTTGAATGGGGATGCGGTCCCGCGTGGGATCTTGCGCTCATCGAAACGCCGTACCGCATCCTGCAATTCACGGGCGATATACGCCCCGCGCGGGCGGCGGCTTCCGCCATCGAAACATACCTGCATTACATGGCGGGCAGGCGCGAGGCGGACGGCACGCTCGCCTACGGGCTGGGCGACTGGTGCGAGGCGGGCACGGTCGGCGAGGACCACTACCGCACCCCCGTCGGGCTGACGGATACGCTTGTCGGCATGGACATCTGCGCAAAGGCGGCGCGGGTGCTTGCCGCCGCGGGGCGGGAGAAAGGGGCGGCATATGCCCGTGCGCTGCGCGAAGAGCTGCGCAAAGCGTTCCGCGCCGCATATGTGCGCGGCGGGGCGCTCTCCTGCGATACGCAGACGGCGTACGCGATGGCGCTCGCCTACGGCGGGACGGACGAGGACGAGCGCGCGGGCGCGGTCGCGCGGCTGAAAGAGCTGATCGCCGCGGACGGCGGGCACTTCCGCGTCGGCGTGCTCGGCGGCAGGGTGCTTTTTGACGTGCTGGCAGAGGCGGGCGAGGCGGAACTCGCCTTCCGCCTGATCGTGCAGAAGAGTTTCCCGTCCTACGGCTACATGCTCGAACACGGCGCGACCACGCTGTGGGAGGCGTTTTACGAGATCGAAGAGGGCGCGGAAGGCTCGCACCGCCGCAAGGACGGCGTGCCGCGCATGTGCTCGCTCGACCACCACTTCTGGGGCTTTGTTTCGGGGTGGTTCTATCGGTATATCGCGGGTCTGCGCGTCTGTTCGCCTGCGGAGGTGAACGTGCAGCCCTGCTTTATCGGGCAGCTCTCCTTTGCAGAGGGCGAACATGCCTTCCCGCACGGGCGGATCCTCGTGCGCTGGGAGCGGCGCGGGGAGGAGATCGCGCTTACGGTGCGTTGCCGGGGTGTGCGCGGAAAGATCGTTCTGCCCGCGGGCTACGCCTTTGCGGAGGGCGGCAGCGAGCGCGCATACGGTACGGGCGGGCGCTTTACGGTCAGAAAGCTGTGACCGCTCTGCGCGCGCAGATTTCAAACAATAAAACAGGATAGACGATACGGCGGCTGCGCCCCTTGCAAAGGGGCGCAGCCGTTTTTACCGTACAGGTTTTGCCGCGAAAAGGAAGCGGCTTTTTTTTATGCGCGCCGTTTGCGTTCCGACGGAGGAGCGCAGCCGTTTTTGTATGCGCGCCGTTTGCGCGGAAAGCACGGCAGCCTTGCTTTGGTATGTTTGCGGAAGCGGAAGGGAACGCGCCGCCGTTTTTTATGCTGCCGTTTTGCCCTGCTAGGCGGCATAACGGGCGGGCGGCGCAAATATATATAGTTACAGAATATGCGGGGGCTGCGTTTGACAAACTTTCCTTTTTTTCGGCACAGAAGGATAAATTTTGACAGGCGCGGGCAACTACAATAGAGGGCGGCGGATGAAGGTATTCCTGTTCACAAAAAAACGCGCGGCGTTTGCCGCGCTGGCGGCTGCGGCGGTGCTCGTGCTGTGCATCCTGCTCTCCTCGACGGGCGCATACGCCGTGTTCTACGGCGGTACGCTGCGCAAGCTCCCCATTTACAGCGTGGAGACGGCGGAAAAGAAGGTCGCCATCACCTTCGACTGCGCGTGGGGCACGGAATACACCGATTCGCTGTTGCAGACGCTCGGGCGCGAGGGCGTGCACGCGACCTTTTTCATGGTGCAGTTCTGGGCGGAAAAGTACCCCGAATACGTCAGAAAGATCGACGAGGCAGGCTGCGAGATCGGCACGCACAGCGCCACGCATTCGTATATGTCCCGCCAAAGCGAGGCGGAGATCCGCGAGGAGCTGCGCTCCTCCTGCGCCGCCATCGAGGCGGTGACGGGCAAAAAAGTGGAGCTGTTCCGCGCGCCGTACGGCGATTACGACGACCTGCTCATCGAAACGGCGCAGAGCATGGGGCTGTATACCATCCAGTGGGACGTGGACAGCCTGGACTGGAAAAATTTATCCGCGCAGGAGATCGCCCTGCGCATCGTGAACCGCGTGCGGGAGGGGAGCATCATCCTCTGCCACAACAACGGGCTGCACACCGCAGAGGCGCTGCCCGTCGTGCTGGATACCCTCAAAAACAAGGGGTATACCTTCGTCACGGTCGGGGAGCTGATCGTGCGCGAAAACTATACGATCGACGCGAACGGGCGGCAACACGCCGCCGCGTGACAAAAATACTTTTCCTCGGAGGAATTTATGAACGGCAGCGAGAAGAACAACAGGGTGTTCATCATGGGCGAGATCGTCAGCGAAGCGGCGTTTTCGCACGAGGTGTACGGGGAAGGCTTTTACGAGCTGAAAGTGAAGGTGATGCGCCTTTCGGGGCAGGCGGACGTTCTGCCTGTCACCGTATCCGAACGGCTGATCTCGGAGCACGACTTAAAGCCGGGCGCCACGCTGTGCGCGCTGGGGCAGTTCCGCTCCTACAACAAACTGGAAAACGGGCGTTCGCGCCTCATGCTCACCGTGTTCGTGCGCGAAACGGTGGACGCGCCGCCGACCAAAAACCCGAACAGCATCGTTTTGAGCGGCTACATCTGCAAGCCGCCCGTGTACCGCACGACCCCCTTTAACCGCGAGATCGCCGACCTTCTCGTCGCCGTGAACAGGGCGTACAACAAGTCCGACTATATCCCGTGCATCGCCTGGGGCAGGAACGCGCGGTTCGTGCGCAATCTGCAGGTGGGCGACCGCATCGCCCTTTCGGGGCGCATCCAGAGCCGCGAATACCAGAAGAAGCTGAGCGAATACGAGGTAAAGACGATGACCGCCTATGAGGTGTCCATCTCCAAACTCGCCGCCTTTGACAGCGCCGAAGAGTTCGATCTGGAACACGAATTTTCCCTCTACGCGGGCGAGCACAGGGCGGACGAGGAAAACGAAGGGGCATAAACAACACAGCCGCCGCAGGGGCGGAAAAGAGAACGGCGTTCACGCAAAGCGTGAACGCCGTATTTTTTATGGGGTGCCGCCGCGCCAAAGCGCGGCGGCTTTGGTTTTGGTATGCCGCGCGGAGTGCGGGGGGCGGCGGTGTGCCGCGCCAAAGCGCGGTGGCTTTGGTTTTGGTATGCCGCGCGGAGTGCGGGGCGGCGGTGTGCCGCGCCGCATGGGGGCTTTGGTTTTGGTATGCCGCGCCGCATGGGGCGTGCCGCTATTCGATGACGATGTCGCCGTCGGTGCAGTGGATGATGTAGCTTTCCGAGCTTATCCAATAACGGCTCTTTTCGATCGCCTCCCACTGCGCTTTGGTGCCGAGGTAGTGGATCGTTTCGAGGCTCGGGCAATATTCGAAGGCGTTGTAGCCGATCGACGTTACGCTCTGCGGGATGGTGATGCTCGTAAGCCTACTGCTTTCAAACGCATGGTCGTTGATCGCCGTCACGCCGTCGGGGAGGGCAAGCTCCGTTACGCTGACGTTGTTTACATACATGTTCCCTCGGAATTGGCGTATTGCCAGCGGGGAGCTTGTATTGTTGCCGAATTCGATGGCGCACCATGCTGCAATATCATCGATATACACATCTTGGATCGCGAAGCATCCGTTGAACGCATAGTCGCCGATCGTTTTTACGGTGTTGCCGACAATACGCACCCATGTCACGTTTTTGCAGCCGTAAAAGGCGTTTTCGCCGATCTGCGTAACGCCGTTGCCGATGGCAATGTATTTGGCGGCGGTGCAGTTGCTGAACGCATAGTCGCAGATGATGCGCTCGCCGAGGGAGGAAGGGATATCGATCGACGTGAGATTGCTGGATTGGAAGGCGTAATAAAAGATAAATTTTGTTTTAGAGTGCATGCGGGACAGTGAGGAAAACGAGTCCGTCGCCTTGACCAGCACCAGATACGGGTTATCCGCGCTCCCGATATAGCTGGCGTCGTTGTATGTCGTGTACCGCAGGTTTTCGCTGTAAACAAAGGTGTCTTCCGCAAGGCTGACCAGCCCGTCCGCAAGGGTCAGGGTTCGGAGGTTCGTGCACGATTCAAAGGCATTGCTGTAAATGATCTTCGTATCTTCGTGGCAGGTGAAAGAGGTAGCGGAAGGGTCTTTCACCTTGACGAGCACCAGATAGGGGTTGTGGCTGTTGCCGAGGTACAGGCCGTTTTCATACTCATTGTAGGAAAAATTGCTGTATCCGAGCGCGTTTCTGCCGATCTTGGTTATGCTGTCGGGAATGGTGATGCTCGTAAGCGAAGATTCCCAAAGGAAGGCTTCCTGTGCGATCTCTTTGACGGGCAGCCCGTTGTATTCGTAGGGGATCACGATGTCGGTGTCGGTGCACGTTCCTATACCCGTGACCGCGTAATACGACCCCCGTGACTGTCCGCGGGGATAGAAGACAAGCCCTTCGCTCGCCTCTTTTGCGCCGCATTCGGTGCATACGCCGTTCTGCCAGACGTGCTCCGCCCGTTCGATGCCCTCGCTGCATCCTTCGTGCGTGCAGGGGTACCAGTGGTGCGTGTCGTTGTGGGCAAGGCTCTCCGAAAAGGCGTGCCCGAGCGGCTCGATCGGCTTCGTTTTGGTCGCGCCGCAATTGATGCATCTGTACTTCCTTTCGCCCTCTTCGGTGCAGGTCGCGTTTTTTGTGATCGTACCATTATCCCATGCGTGTTCGGCTTTTTCTAAGGCCGCATTGCAGCCTTCCCGTCCGCATTCGTACCAGTGGTAGGTTTCATCGTATTTCCGATTATAGTTGTTGAGGTGCCCCAGCGCCTCGATCGGCTCCGTTTTGGTCGCGCCGCATTCGCAGGCGAGCGCCGTTACGCCTGCTTCGGTGCAGGTCGGCTCTGTCGTCACCGTTCCCTCGTCCCAGGCGTGTTCGGCTTTGTCCTTTTCCGCTTTGCAGCCTTCGCGCGTGCAGGGGTACCAGTGGTGCGTGCCGTCGTAGGTCAGCGTATCCGAAAACGCGTGTTCGAGCGGGGCAACGGGCTCCGTTTTAGTCGCGCCGCATTCGCAGGCGAACGTCTTTACACCCTCTTCGGTGCAGGTCGGCTCTTTTGTGACCGTGCCGTCGTCCCATTCGTGCAGCGCTTTGCCGCTCACCTCGTCCGTATGCCCGCAGGTCGCGGCGTGCCAGTGGTGCGTTTCGTTGTACGTCCATTCCTCCGAATAGGAGTGCCCCGTCGGCGCGATCGGCTCAGTCCTGGCCGCGCCGCAGGCGCAGGTATACGTCCGCTCGCCCTCTTCGGTGCAGGTCGGCTCTTTCGTCACCGTTCCCTCGTCCCAGGCGTGTTCGGCTTTGTCCTTTTCCGCTTTGCAACCTTCGCGCGTGCAGGGGTACCAGTGGTGCGTGCCGTCGTAGGTCAGTGTATCCGAAAAGGCATGTTCGAGCGGGGCAATGAGGTCCGTTCTTTCCGCGCCGCAGACGCAGGAGTGGACCCGTTCGCCCGCTTCGGTGCAGGTCGGCTCTACAATGACCGTACCGCCGTCCCATTCGTGCGGCGCCTTGCCGCTCACTTCGCCCGTATGCCCGCAGGTCGCGGCGTGCCAGTGGTCGGTGCCGTTGTACGTCCATTCGTTCGAATAGGTGTGCCCCGTCGGCGCGATGGGTTCCTTTGTGAAGGCGCCGCATTCGCAGGTGTACGTCCGCTCGCCCTCTTCGGTGCAGCCGGGCTGCAGGGTGATCGTGCCCTCGTCCCACTCGTGCGGCGCCATGCCGCTCACTTCGTCCTCGTGTTCGCAGGTTGCGGCATGCCAGTGGTGCGTTTCGTTGTACGTCCAATCGTCCGCAAAAGTGTGCGTGTGCTGCGGCGGTTCATCGCCACCGCCGCCTGTACTGTCGCCGTCCGCGCTGCCTTCGCCGCAGGCGGCAAAGAGCGCCGCGCAGGCGAACAGCGTCAACGCTGCCAGCAGCAGGACAAGCAGTTTGCGTTTCATTTTCCTATATCCTCCCGTTTGAAAGCTCTGCCCGCGGGCAGGCGAACCTGATGTATTCCGCGCACCGTTTTTGCATAGTACGCCACGATCGTATTATACCATGTTTTGATTTAAGAAACATGGTTGTAACATAAATGTGCATACGGCGTCGCCTCTTTCTCCGTAAAGGGGAAGGGCGGAGAGGGCGCGGACGGGGAGGAGGAGCGTCACCGCGGGGCAGTGCGGCGATACGAAAAAAAAGGGCCGCGATCTGCCGATCGCGGCACCTTGCCGTCTGTGTGCGGAAAGGATGTTACCAGGGGGTGGGTGCGCCGTCTACATAATGCCAGAAGCTGCCCGTCACCGAAGGCTCGCTCTCCGAATAACAGTAGACCGTCGCGCCCAGATAGCTGTTGACCGTCTTGTTGATGCCGCTGAGGCTGAGGCCGCTGATCGCCGCCCACTGTTCTGCCGTGCCCATGTAGTAGACGCTTGCAAAGCGGCTTCCCGTAAAGGCGTTGCTGCCGAACGAGGTGACGCTCACGGGGATCACAATGCCGCCGCTGCTGATACCGTTGTTCTCGAAGCACCCGCTCCGTATCTGCGTCACGGGCAGCCCGTTGCAGGTATCGGCTACGGTCAGGACCGTGCTGCCGCTCTCCAGGTCGGCGCTGAAATAGTTGTACAGGGTATATGACTCGCCGCCTTCCCGCAGCTTGTATTGGAGGCAGGAACTGCCGTCGTGTTCCATGGCGGGGGCGTCGCCCTCCCAGGGCAGGCTGATCTGCGCCGCGCCGAGCTCGAAGGTGGACGAAACGCGGTACCCGTAGCCGTTGATGTACCCCGAGTCGATCGCTTTGAGCGTGCCGTTTTCAAAACGGAGCGAGAACCAGCCGTAGTTATGGAACACGGAGGTCATGCTCAGCCCGTTCAGATCCAGAAAATACCCCGGCTCCGCGTTCAGGTAATGCTCGTCCGACCAGTGGAAATCGGAAAACCCGAGCCCTTCGTCGGTGATCTTTTTGAAGTGGGCAAGCGTCGTGTAGATGCTCTCTACGCGCTGCGCCGCCGTGATGGTCGCGGGGCGGTCCTGTTCGTACACGCCCTCGATGTACGGAGATTCGGTATAGGTGTTGTACCCGATGTAATAGGTGCCGTTTTCGTTTACATAGCAGGTGCCGTCGTATTGTGCCACCTCTTCGGTCTGCACCGCGCCCGTATCAGGGTCGACGACCTTATATACGTAGCGGAAGTTGTCAAGATCGGCGCCGAGCTGCGCGGTGAACGCCGCCTCGTCTACGAACTGCGAGGAGACGTCGCCCTCCGTATACCCGCAGACGGAGCAGGCGCTGACGGTGGCGTTGTACGTTTCGAGCGTGGTCTTTGCCATGGTGTGTGCGCCGTAGTCCGAGCGCTCGTCGGTGTGCTCGCAGGTCGCGGTGTGCCAGTGGTAGCCGGCGTCGTGGCTCCATTCCTCCGAAAAGGTGTGGCTGTGTCCGCACCCGACAAGCCCGAAGGCGCAGGCGGCGCATAAAAAAGCCGCTGCCGCAGTGAAAAAGCCTCTTTTCATAATACCTCCTTGTGGTCGTAGTTTAAGTGTACTTTTCTTCAAGGGAAATGGCTTTACTTTTTTTTGAAGATCTGTTATAATGATAAAGATAAATTCATTGAATTTATCTTGTGTGTTTGTAATTTTTTGGTTGTAGTAGAAGTACAATTTTACTACAATTTTTTTATTCAAGGGCTTTTTTCGGGTGGAATTTTTGCCGCGTTTCCGTTATGCTGAAAAGAAACGGGAGGAACAAAAGACCAATGACGTACGCGTATGCGAGGGTATCGGCAAAAGATCAGAACCTGGAACGGCAGCTTGCCGCATTCTGCGAGTTCGGGATCGCGCAGGACTGCGTTTTTGCGGAAAAAGAGAGCGGCAAAGACTTCGAGAGGGAGGAATACAAGCGCCTTTTGAAGCGGCTGAAAGAGGGCGATCTGCTCGTGATACAGTCCATCGACCGCCTGGGGCGCAGTTACGGCCGTATCATCGAGGAGTGGCACAGGATCACGAAAGAGATCGGAGCGGATATTCTGGTGCTGGACATGCCGCTTCTGGATACGCGGGTGCGGTCGGATTCGCTCGTCGGCAGGTTTATCGCGGACGTCGTGCTGCAGGTGCTGTCTTTCGTGGCGGAGAACGAGCGGGAAAAGATCAGGGCGCGGCAGGCAGAGGGGATACGGCTCGCCAAGGAAAGGGGCGTCCGCTTCGGCCGCCCGTCCTTCCTGTATACCGATGAATTTTTGTCCGTCGCCGACGATTACCTCGGCAAGCGCATCGGGCTGCGGACCGCCCTGCAGCGGCTTGCGATCAAGCGGGATAACTTTTACTATCATATCCGCAAACTCCGCGCCGCAGGGCGTGGAGGCGGGGCACGGGAAGATGCCGCGCCCGCGCGCCGTCCGCATGCCGAACGCTGAACGGCGGCGCGGTTTCCGTACGGGAAGGCAGCCCGCGTGTAAAAAACGGCACACCGTGTGTGCAATACAATATAAAAAAACAATACAACAAAAGCGGCGCCCGCAAGATTGCGGGCGCCGCTGCGCTTTTTCTTTTTTATTCTTCCTCGCCGTCGTCTGAAGGGCGTTCGCGCTCTTCTGCGGGGCGGTCTGCGTCGTCGGCTTCACCGTCCGCGCCGTCGCCGTCCGCACCGCTTTCCGCCTCTTCGGCGGAGAGGGGAGGGGTGATCATGGGCGGCTTGCGCAGGACGAGGTAGCACGCGCTCGCCAGCACCGCCGCCGTGACGATCGTCACCGCGACCAGCACCCAGGTGCCGAAGT
Organism: Clostridia bacterium; assembly: GCA_017886545.1. Taxonomy (GTDB): domain Bacteria; phylum Bacillota; class Clostridia; order Christensenellales; family Borkfalkiaceae; genus Borkfalkia. The sequence goes on along the minus strand of JAGHJS010000089.1, from coordinate 9,023 downwards.
CGCTCGCGTCGGCGAGCAGATCTTCGCTGATCAGCGCCGTATAGTTCCTGCCGTTCAGCGTATAGCTGACGCGCACCAGACCGTTTTCGTCCGGCCCGCCGTACACGGTCAGCCGTTCGGTGTTATACAGGGTGACGCTGCTCCCTTCCAGAAGCGGGCGGGTCGTGTTTTCGCCGCTTACGCTCTCTTCGCCGAGGAGCGAAAGCGCCACTTTGCCGCCGTAGGTCACGCCGCGGTATTCATACGTGGCGTATACGTTTCCTTCTTCGTCCGCATCGCCCAGGATCGTCAGCGTTTCGCCGTCGGACAGGGTGATCTGCTGTTGTTTGAGATAGCGGAAGGTGATATCCTCTGTGCCCGAACCCGCCGTTCCCGCGGGCGGGGCGGCGCTCACATAGGGAGCGGGGAGGAACCCGTATACCGTCTGCCCGTCAACGGTGCAGGAGACGAAACAGTAATCCGCGTCCAGCCCCCAGCCGCCTTCGGCGGACGCGGCGCAGGAGATGCGCCCGAGCACCGTGACCTGCGTGCCTTTGGGCAGTTCCAGCCTGTACGCCGCACTGCCCGTGCGCATGAGCGGCAGGTTGTACAGCCCGACGGCGTTGGTCGTGTAGCCGACGGAAGTTTCTGCGGTATAGTAGCTGTCTTGTTCCACGCTCTGCAAGCCGCCTTCGAGCACGAGGCAGAGGGTGTAATTGCGCTGCGTGGGAACGTAATCCGAGCCCGCTTCCGTCTGTCCCGGTACATATTCGTACAGCGCGACGACGGTGCCGACTCCCTCGATCTCATACGCTTTCACGCCCGTGATCGGCTTGCCGCTGTTTGCGCTGTTGCTCAGCGAGCCGGCGCGGGCATAGCCGTCGGTGGGGAGAGTCTGCATATCGGCGGAAAACGCGCTTTCGTCCAGCAGGACTGCGACTGCGTCCTGCGAAACGGTGACCAGAACGCCGCTGTAAGCGTCTGACGCCGCGGCGCCCGTCAGCGCGTCGTACGCGCCGTCCGCCGCGATGTTGTCCAGCGATTCGATGCCGTAGCTCCATTTTACGATAAAGCCCGAATCGGTGAGGATATATGCGTCGCCCGTTTCAAAGCCGAACGCAAAGGCGACCGCCTGCGCATCGTCCGCGTAGGAGACGAAGGAGGAGAGCCCGAGCGGCGTTTCGTCCGATGTGCCGTTCATAAGTACGCTGTCCGCCGTCAGTCCGTACACGTTGCCCGCGTAGTCGACGAGAAGGTCGGTGACGGAATCGTTGAATGTGGCAACACTTGTATGCGCCGATGTTGTGGTCAGGAATTCAGCCGCATTGTAGCGGTAGACATTGTTGTCTCCGGAGAGGACGTACAAATTTCCATCGATCCCCGCTGCAAGAGAGCGCATAGAAGTTCCGGAAACGGAAATGCTGCCGGTCTGAAGGGAATAACCTGCCATCGCGTCCGGCGTGAAAACATAGGTCCTTCCGTTGCTTTCCAATGCATAATAACTGCCGAACGAGTAGGCAATGCCGATGATATTCGGAAGGGACGTCGGGAACGAATAAACCAAAGAATATGATCCTGTTTCATCCGCTTCGTAAATCGAAAAGGACGAACTGTTTCCGAATACGGCGAAAGAATCCTGACCGGCGCAAATGATTTCCGGAGAGGAAACGGAAGCGGCAACGGTATAGGCGCCGCCGCGGTACTGCAAAATCCGCCCGTTTTGCGTGTCGGCTATGAGCAGCGTATCACCGTAAAGGGACAAGGAGGAGGCGTTTTCCCCGAGGCGGTTTGTCTGATCGCCGTACTGCGTGATCTGATAATCAGTGAACCCGTCAGCCGTAAAAGCACAAATGGCTGCATTACTGATCAAATACAGCGTTTCGTTGTAACAATGCAGAGCGGAAACATTCCCGATCGCGTTGCCGTCGCTTCCCGTTATGGCTTGGTCTTCACTGCCGTTGCAAAAACGCAGCGTATTGTTTTCTGTTCCAGAAGTGCTGTAATAGCAGATTTTTTGTGGGTTATCCTGCACGGAGAAGGAACCGACCGTTTCTTCGGTCGTAAGCCAATCAGCGGAATTAAATGAATCGGACTGCACCTGTTTGATCGTTCTGCCTGCCGAAAAATAGATCGTTCCGCTTTCCGATACGGCAAAATAAATATCGGAACCGTCAAAAAAGATTTGCCGGTTTTCCTGTGAGATCGTAAGTCCGCCGATCGTAGTGAGGTAAACATATTTGCTGGCGTCTACGAAGCAGACATAGCCGTTCCCGATCACAAAACGATAGCATGTGCCGCTTCCCGTATCGGTCGGTTCCTGTGTTGCAAAATCTTCGGTATCGCAGCGGATGTACCGGATCTGGTTCAGGGAACCGGATTGCCGCGAAACATAATAGAGGTACGTTCCGCCGTCATATTCATACAGATTCAGTGAAGCGACTTCGTATTCGTCTGTAAAAGTCTTATAACCGTCTTTTGACGTTCTATCATACAGATAGATAGTATTGCCTTCACTGACCGCAATATAATTTTCATTGATCGCATAATCCGTCGGGCTGTTCAGCGGAAGGAACTGTTCGGGAGAGGAGGGCAGGAACAGTTCCAGGCTCTCGGTGCGGGCGGAGGTCCCGTCCGTCTCCGAGGCAGGCACGGCGTCCCCCGCGCTTCCCTGCGCGAGCGCCGTCACCGCGCCCGAAAAGGCGAATGCAAGTACGCACAAGCCTATGATCAATGCCTTTAAAGCCCTTTTCATCCGTTTCCGCTCCGTCCGCCCTGTGGCGGCGTTTTTTATAGATAGAACAAGTATACCACACCCTGCGGGATTTGTCGACAAAATTTTACGTTTTTTTGCGGAGCGCGCACACGCGCGCGAAAAAAATCCCTGCACGGACGGAATATTTTGCAATAAAATTTAAAAGATGACAGCCGTATGCCTTTTTAAAGCGCTATACTGAAAGAAAAATACGAACATATGTTTGTTTTTTTGGCAGGTATGCTGGCATTGCGCGGACGGCTGTGCGATAATGGGTGTGTGAGAGGCGCGAAAGGAATGCGCGCGCCGCCGTGCTTCGGGGGCGGGAAGATCTTCTGCCGGGGCAGGGCGGAAAGCGTTCCGCGCAGGGGCGCGGCGCAGGACGCCGCGGAGGCGGGAGCGTTCTGCGGAAGGAAGGCGGCTTCGCGACGGGCGCCGCCGCGGGCGCGCTTTGCGACTGGGCACGGGCACGCTTTGCGGTAGGGCGCAGGCACGCTTTGCGGCAGGGCGCAGGCACGCTTTGCGGCAGGGCGCGGGCACGCTTTGCGGTTCGCGCGGAAAAATGAAAGACGCCGCATGGCGGCGTGCCGGGAGGTGGATTCGGGGATGAAGGATTATCAGAAGACGATGCTGTTCCTGTACCCGCGTCTGAAGCGGTTTGCGGAGGACATAGGGCAGTATGCCCGCGCGAAGGCGATCGCTTCGTCGCTGGGGCGGGAGGATACGGAGGCGACCGTACAGGCGCTCATCGACTGCGCGCATGCGCAGCGGTGCTGCGGGCAGCTCAAGGCGCTGCTGGACGGCGTGCTCGGCGAACTGACGGAGGAGGAGCGGCTGCTCCTCGAATACAAATATTTCCGCCGCCGTACGAAGGCGTGCGGCGTGCCGTTCGGGTTTTCGCCGCGCACCTATTACCGCAGGCAGCTGCGGCTGGAACGCAGGCTGAACGCAAAATTTTTGCAGCGCGGCATGGACGAGGGGTGGTTTTTGCGCACCTTCGGCGGCATCCCCGCCGTGCGGCAGGTGCTCGGGCATGTGCGCGAACGGCGGGAACGTGCCCTTGTGGATAAGCGCCTGCGCTGCGGGCTGGAGTGCAGGGCGCGCTTTAGCAGGGCGGGGATGCGTGCGGCAAAGGCGGAACCGCCCGCACGCGCCGAGAAAGCGGAGCTGCCCGCGCGCGCCGCTCAGAAGTAGACGTCTTCGCGCTCGTCGCGTTCCGCCCGTTTGCTCCTGCGCCCTGCGCGGGCGGCGGGGCGGAACAAAAAGTACGCGATGCCCAGCGCCGCCGCGGCGAGCACGCAGGCGAGCACCACGCTCACGGCGCCTGCGGCGCTGCCCGCGGGGCTGCCGTCGGGGTCGGGGACGGGCGTTTCGGTTTCGGTGTGCTCGGTGTTTTCGGGCAGGTCGAGCGGGGGGCAGGCGGAGGCGGGCACGTACCCGAACCGCCCTTCGAGCTCCACGTAATAATAGGTCGCCGACCCGTACGAAAAGCTGCCGTAATAGGCGGCGCTGACCGTATAGGTCGTAAGGAACCCGTCGGGGAGGGAAGGATCGCCCGCGGAGAAGGTCACGTCCACCGTATAGGAGAGGAAGGGCGTTTCGGGCGTATAGCCGACGAAGGTCAGCTCTTCCTCCTTGCAGTAGCCGTATACGGCGGTGCGTTCGGGCGTGTCCGAAAGGTAGGCGACGGCGCAGTATCCGCCGAGGCGGGCGGTCACGCGCACGAACCAGCTCTGCGGGAGTTCGAACAGCCCCGCGTCCTCGTCCGGCTCGGAATACAGGTATACGCCCTCGCGCGTGATGCGCGCGAATGCAGCATCGCCCTCCGCCGCGTATGCGGCAAGGGGCGCGGCGAACGGAGCAGACAGGGCGGCAAGCAGGACGGCGGCAAGAAGGAGCGCGGAAAGTTTTTTGCACATAGGCGGCCTCTTCGCCCGTAAGTTTGCGCGGCGGGGAGCCGCCGCGGGCGGGCGTGTGCAGCCATTATAGTATACATGCCTGCGGGAAAAGTTGAAAAAGAGGGAGGATCGGCACGGGATTTGTCATATGCGTGAGGAAACGATCGTGCGCCGCCTGCTCGCGATCGAGGGCGAGGAAAAGCGGCGGCAGGCGGGGAACGCCCTGCAAAACTACAACGCGGGCAGGGTGAAGCATAAAAAACAGCTCGCCTTCCACAAATGCAAAAAGCGCAACCGCTGGGTGTTCGGCGGCAACCGCAGCGGCAAAACGGAGTGCGGCGCCGTCGAGTGCGTCTACATGGCGCGCGGCGTCCACCCGTACCGCAAAAACCGGAAGGACGTGTTCGGCTGGGTCGTGTCCCTTTCGCAGCAGGTGCAGCGCGACGTGGCGCAGAAAAAGATCCTGCACTACCTCGCGCCCGAATGGATCGAGGAGGTGACCATGCTCTCGGGAAAACGCGGTTCGCCGTCGGGCGTGATCGACCAGATCCGCGTCAGAAACGTGTTCGGCGGCGTGTCCGTCATCGGGTTCAAGACCTGCGACCAGGGGCGGGAGAAGTTCCAGGGCGCTTCGCTGGACTTTGTATGGTTCGACGAAGAGCCGCCCCGCGACGTGTACGAGGAGTGCCGCATGCGCGTGTTCGACCGCGCGGGCGACATCTTCGGCACCATGACCCCGCTCAAGGGGCTGACCTTTTTATACGACGAGATCTATATGAACGCGCGCGGCGACCCGCAGGTGTGGTACGAGTTCATGGAATGGGCAGACAACCCGTACCTGCCGAAAGGCGAGATCAAAAGCCTTGCCGCCACGCTCGGCGAAAAGGAATTGCAGAGCCGGCGCTACGGCAGGTTCGCGGCGTCCGAAGGGCTGGTCTACCCCGAATTCGACGAGCGCGTGCACGTCATCCCGCCCTTTGCGGTGCCCGCGGACTGGCAGGACACCATCTCCATCGACCCGGGGCTGCACAACCCGCTCTCCGCGCACTGGTACTGCGCGGACTACGACGGGAACGTGTACGTCGTCGCCGAGCACTATGCGGCGGAAAAGGACATCGACTACCACGCGAAGTGCATCCATGCGGTCAGCGACCGCATCGGCTGGCACCGCGACGGAAAGGGGCGGCTTTCCGCCCTCATCGACCCCGCCGCGTCGCAGCGCACCCTCGCGAGCGTGAAGAGCGTGGCGGATCTGTTTTACGAGCACGGCATCCTCGTCGACACGCATGTGGACAAGGACCTGTTCGCGGGCATTGCGCGGGTGAAAAGCTACCTCGGCGGCGAGGGGCCGGGGCTGTATATTTTCGAGGGGTGCGTCAACCTGATCCGCGAGCTGAAAGGCTACTTCTGGGGCGCGGGCGACGTACCCAAAAAGAAGGACGATCACGCGCTGGACGAGCTGCGCTACTACCTGATGACCAAGCCGCGCAGCCGCCCGCCCGCCGCGCAGCCGAGCCTTGTGGCGCGCGAAAAGGAGCGCCTCGTGCGCAGGCGTGCGCGCAGGGGCATGCCGTAGCGCGGGCGGAGGAGGATATGGAAAAAACGGAAAAGACGGCGCAAAACGCCGCAACGTCTGCAAAAAACGGGGCAAACACCGTATCTGTACCCGCAAAATACGGGGCAAAATCCGCCGCATCTGCGGCGGGCAGCGTGCAGAATGCAGCGCCCGTACGGGGCGGGGCAAAGCCCGCGGCGCCCGTGCAAAACGGGGAACAGCTTTCCGCTTCGCCCGCGCAGAGCGCGGGCGAAGGCAGGGAGGAGGTGCTCGGCGCGCTCTATCGGCGCGCGGTCGGCTGTTCGGCGGACGAGGTCGTGGAGGAATACGCCGTCGGCGAAGACGGGTCGCAGCAGCTCGTCAAGCGGCGGGTGAAAAAGCGGGAGCTTCCGCCCGACATGGCGGCGGTGCGCCTGCTGTTGGAGGCGGAAAAGCCGCTTGCGTCCCTCACGGACGAGGAGCTCGCGGCGGAAAAGCGGCGTTTGCTGCGGCTGCTGCAAAAAACGGAGCGCGCCGCGGGCGCGCAGGAGGAGAAAGAGTGAAAGGACAAGGAAGGGAAAGCGCGCCCGTGCGTGACGAAAAGTACGAAGAGCGCACGGTGCGCGGCCTGCGCGAGGAATTCGCGCGCAGGCAGGAGGAGCGCAGGCTGACCGAGCGCGGGTGGGAGCTGAACATGAACTTCCTCACGGGCAACCAGTACTGCGGCATCAACCCCGCGGGCGAGCTGGAGGAGGAGCAGCCGCGCTACTTCTGGCAGTACAGGCGGGTGTTCAACCACATCGCGCCCGCCATCGATACGCGCATCGCCAAACTTGCGCGCGTGCGGCCGCAGCTCACGGTGCGGGCGGCGTCCGAACAGGCGTGCGACCTGCACGCGGCGAAGCTCGCCTCCGACGTGCTGCGTTCGGTGCGCGAGGACTGCGCGCTGGACGAGGTGATCTCCCGCGCGACGGTGTGGAGCGAAACGTGCGGCACGGCGTTTTATAAGGTATTCTGGGAGGAGAACGGGCAGGGCGGCCGCGTGCGCGTCGCCGAAGTCCCGCCCTTCGAGATCTATCCCGAGGACCTCTCGTGCGCGTCGGTCGCGGAGCAGGGCAGCATCATGCACGTCCGCGCGCTGCCCGTCGCGGAGATCGAACGGCTGTACGGCGTGCGCGTGGCGGGGCAGGACGTGTACGGCTTTTCGCTCGCACCCTATTCGGCGGCGGCGAACTTCATGGGCGGCGCGGGCGAGGGGTCGCGGTATGTGAAAAGGGGCTGCGCGCTCGTCATCGAATACTATGAAAAGCCGACGGTGCAGCACCCGCAGGGCAGGCTGCTCGTCGCCGCGGGGGAGCGGCTCGTCTACGACGGCGCGCTCCCGTACGAAAACGAGGAGGGCGGGCGCGGCTACCCGTTCGTGCGGCAGTGCGCGCTGGAATTTTCGGGCGCGTTCTTCGGCGGCAGCGTCATCGACCGCATGATCCCCGTGCAGCGCGCGTACAACGCGGTCAAAAACCGCAAGCACGAGTACCTCAACCGCCTCACGATGGGCGTGCTCGCCGTGGAGGACGGGTCGGTCGATACCGACGAGCTGCTCGAAGAGGGGCTGCCGCCCGGCAAGGTGCTCGTCTACCGCCAGGGCGCCGCCGCGCCGAAGATGCTCGGCGCGGACAGCCTGCCCGCGGAGTTCGCCGAGGAGGAGGCGCAGCTTTTAGAGGAGTTCATCCTCGTCAGCGGCGTCAGCGAGATCAGCTCGACCTCGCGCAACCGCACGAACGTGACCAGCGCGACGGGGCTGCAGATGCTCATCGACCTCGACGACACGCGGCTCGCCGTCACGACGGAGTCCATCAGACAGGCGGTCAAACGCATCGGCAGGCATATCCTGCGGCTGATGCGGCAGTTCGCGGGCGAGGGGCGCACGCTGCGCAGGCTGTGTGCGGACGGGCGCGCGGAGACGTACGGCGTCACGGCGAAGGAGCTCACCGCGCACGACGTGGTGTTCGAAACGGACGACGAGGCGGCAAATTCGCCTTCGCGCCGCCGTTCGCTGCTCTACGAGCTGTACAACATGGGGCTGCTTGCCGGCGAGGACGGGAAGGTCAGCGACGAAACGCGCGGGCGCATCCTGAACGCGCTCGGGTTTGCGAATCTTGCGGGCGGGAGCGGACTGCACGCCCTGCAGGAGAGCAGGGCGGCGGAGGAAAATCGGCTGCTCCGCTCGCAGGCGGTGCCCGTCGAGCCGTATGACGACGACGGGGCGCACATCGCCGAACATACGCGGTACGTGCTCTCCGAGCAACTCGGCGAGGAGGCGAAGGCGCGCTTTGCCGCGCACGTCGCCGCGCATCGGGAAAGCCTTGCAAAGCAGGCGCAGGATCCTGCGCGAACGGCAGAGCAGGCTCCGGCGCGCGGAGAATAAAATTTTCGGGAGGTAAGGGAATATGGAAGAGAAGGACAACGTTCCGCCCGCAGGGGCGGTGCAGGGGGCGGAAGCCCGTGAAGGATCGGGCACGGCGGCGCCCTGCGGGAAGTTCAAAAGCGTGGACGCCCTTCTGCACGCGTACAATTCGCTGGAGGCGGAATTCACCCGCCGCAGTCAGCGCCTGCGCGAATTGGAGGGGAAGTTCGCCGCGGCGGGCGGGGAGGCGCAAAAGGACGCGCAAAGCCCCGCGGAAGGCGGCGCGGGCGGGCAGGCTGCCGCCGCGGAAGGGGGCATGTTCCCCGCCGCGGAAGGCGGAGCGGCGCCCGCAGCAATATGGCAGCGGCGCATCGAGGAGGCAGCCGCGCGCGCCGTCGAGGCGTACGCGGCGGAGCGTGCCCGTGCGGAGGCGCCGCGCGTGCTGGCGGGCGGGGG
>JAGHJS010000088.1 GCA_017886545.1 Clostridia bacterium | reverse complement strand
GGGCTGGACAAGAATAAATTTTCATTCAGCTTTAAAGTTGCCGATCATGTGGTCGGGTATACGGACATCATGAATTATTACATACAGGGAGACTGCGCCCCCATCGGCAGGTTCGGGTACACCGTTTCGGGCTGAGCAAGGCGGGATAAGGTTTCATGCAAACAGGTACCTGTTTTTCCGTTGCTTCCGCAACGGAAAACACACGTAACGGCAAATTGCTAAACTGCCGTGAAGATGTTTCTATGCGGCAAACCCTCCCGTACGGGAGAAAAAAACAAAAATATCAGGAGGAATGTATGAGAACAAAAAGCAAAACACTTGTCTGTCTGCTGCTCGGGCTGGTGATGCTGCTCTCTTTGGCAGGGTTCGGCATCGTGGCGTTTGCAGAAAGTCAGGCTGAGCAGCCTGAAACAGCTTTTGATAGCAATGGATGGTTCAAACAGGATGCTTACAATGCGATGCAGGATAAAACCAATGTATTAATTGAAGGTACATTAGTAGGTAATCCGGGAGACGGGTACCTTGGATATCTTCCGCCGGAGAACCCTGCGAGTCAAGGTTATACCGAAATGGCTACCTTTGCAGAAGCAAAGATCTTTAACAACAAAGAGTTGAATGTTCAGGAAACGATCAGCTTTGAGATCGGTATCCAGCCGAACAGCGGTCATGGTTGGAGAATGTTTAACCTTTACGACAGCGAAAATTTGAGTAACTACTATCAATCCAAGGAATCAAACACGCCGTTTGGTATTTTGTTTGACGCGATGGGAAATTCCGTGCAATTATTTGTTAACGGTAAGCAGATAACGGATTTGGAAGGCGGTGTCGCGACCGTTCCAATCAGCACAGATAATACGAAAAAATTGTCTCAAACGTATATCATGCATTATGTGAGCATTGATATCGGGACAGAAAGTACGAAAATCTATATCAATGATACGCTTGTGGCTGATGTTGAAGAGGCAACGCAGGCGAATTTCCCTTCCGGGAAAGTGAATGCGGTTCTTCATTTCAGCGGTCAGGGGACCGATCCGTGGGTTGCGGTGAGTGCTTTTAACCCGTTCACGATTTACAAGTCCTCCGTGGCGAGCGGCACGGCGGTCAAGGCGTTGGAATGGAATACGGACATCACGCTGAACCTTACGAAGCCTGTGACAAAAATTTCCGTCACCAATGCGAAAGGGCAGGTCGTAGAGCTTACAAAAGACACCGATTATACGGTGAGCGGCAACACGGTCACGTTGAAGGCGACGGCGATCAGAGACAAGGAATTCGGCTTCTATCCGCTGGATACGCAGTTTGTGCTGACCTCTGAGGATGAAAGGACGACGACGTTCGGGCTGACCATTCAGTATGCCGAGCCTCCCGCGCTCGCAGAGGCTCAGACCGCGCCGCAGATGGTCGCGGAGGAGCTTACCGCTGACCTTGCGATCGGCGTCACCTACGAGCGCGAAGAGGCGTATACCGTTTTGCTCGACGGCGAAGCGCTGACCGCAACGAAAGACTATACGGCGGCATGGGCTGCGAACACGATCACGCTCACGCTGAAAAAAGAGCTTATAAACGGGTTGGAACAGGGGCTGCATACGTTTGAACTTCAGACGATGGCAGGTTCCGTCGAATACAAAGTGTTCCGCAAAACGGCGCAGAACGAATGGGTCAATGCGGACACGATGGACGAAAAGACGGACGGCGTCACGGGCGACGGTGCGCCCGAAAGCGTTACAAAGGGCGACAACGGTTCTACCACGATGCACATGGGCATGCTCAGCCGCGTCTATTACTCCGAACCCATCGATCTTTCCGAAACGCTGTACCTCGAACTGGATATCAACAAACTCGAACTGGGCAGCGGGCACGGCTGGTTCGTTATCGGTTTGACCAATGATATCACGAAGCTTGCAACGTTCGACCAAAATGCGACGAATACCAGTCTCGCCTTCCTGTACGACCATACGAAAGGGGAGTTCCAGTGCCCGAGCTTCGTAAGCGACCTGCCCACGCAGGCGAAACCCGAATACATCAACCAGAACGGGCCGCAGCTGTTCTCCTTCACCATCACCAAGGAAGGGACGGTCGTCACCTTCAACGGGAAACAGATCTGGGATACGGACGTATGGACGCTTGACAGCTTTGCGGGCGGCAAGGCGTACCTCGGCATCTTCTCGGGCACGGGCACGCTCGACATCACCACCCGCACGAACCCCGCGTCTCCCGCGGCGAACACCTACGGGCTGGAATACACGCTCGGCGCGGATACGGATGTTTCCTTCAACATGTACAACACGACGGCGGTCTCCGCGGTGAAGTACGGCGACGAACCGCTCACCGCAAATACGGACTATACCTTTGCGGACGGCAAACTCACCATCAAGGGCAGCTACCTGCAGACCATCGCCTATGCGGACGTGATGCGGTTCACCGTCGTTGCGGACGGCGTGGAATTGAAGGCGAACATCAAGGCGCTGTGCGAAGTCAGCGCGGATAAGTCCGCCGTGGCGACCGTCGGCGAAAACGGCGCAGTGTTTGAAAACGCGTTCGACGGCAAAACGGTCACGTCCGTCGTGGATATGGATACGATGGAAGAGCTTACCTCTTCGCAGTTCACCTTCGAAGGCGGCAAACTGACCGTTGCCAAGGAATATTTCACCGAAAACAAGACCTATTCGTTTGCGGTCGTGGCGGGCGACGATCTGTACTTCGCCATGGCGATCGCCGAAAAGTACGAAAACGGCTGGGCGCAGAAGGGCGGCACCGGTACGGGCACGTATGACGACGGGCTGTTCAGCGTGAAGGGCGAAGGGAATTATCTCTACGAACAGCTCATCGACCTCACGGAAGGCGAGGTCAGCTATACGCTCACCATCGATGCGCTGAACGGGTATTACCTGAACGGGCTGACGGGTTCGAGCAACGCGCACGTTGCCGTCTACCTCAGCGACGTGTACAGCGGGAACACGCTCACCGTCGAGATCCATGCGAACGTCGACCCCGCAACGGCGGAGGAAGGCGCATACCTCGGGTACGTTGTGCTGACCGTACGGGATAAGAACGGAAACAACGTGTACGTGAACAACACGGCGATCGCCGACAACAAAACCTTCCATGACGGCAGCGTCATCGGGGAGAACACGATCGGCTTCCGCTATGAGGGCAATTCGCTCATCGTGACGCTGAACGATACGGAGTATTCCTTCCTGAACGGCATCGGCAACACCGTTCTCACCGACCTGCGCATGGGCGTTTCGGCGACGGCGGACGTCGGCGACGCGCAGAACGCTTTCTCGATCCGCGTCAAGGATGGGGGCAGCGCGCCTTCCGATCCGTCCGAACCCGAAGACAGCACGTGGATCATCATCGTGTGCGTCGTGGCGGCGGTCGTGGTGGCCGGCGTCGTGGCGGCGGTCGTCATCGTAAGGAAGAAGAAGGCGGGAAAGACCTCCGGTAAGGACGGGCAGGACGAATAAAGCGCCGCGCTGCGCGCGGCGGCAGAAGGCAGGGCGGGCGCATCCGCGCCCGCTTCTGTCAAAGGACGGAGTTATGCGGGAAAAATTCAAAAATCTATCGCCGCTGTGGGCTGCGCTGACGGCGGTCGCGCTGGCGGGCGTCATCGCCTTTGCGGTGCTGGTCGGCGCGGGCGTTTCCGCGGCGGGAGGGAGCGACGCGTTCCCCGTTCCCGCCGCGAGCGGCGCCGTGCGCATGGCGGAGGACGATACATATTTTGCCGCCGCCGACGCGGACGGGCTGCTTTCGTGTTATAATAAAGAGGACGGCGCGCTGCTGTTTTCCTATCGGAAACCTGCCGCCGACGGCAGCGGGAGCAGTGCGGGCGTTCTGAGCGTTTCGCTCTACGGCGGGCAGGTGTTCGCCCTGTACGGCGACAGGCAGGTCCTGCGCTTTGCTGCCGAAGGCGACGGTACGCCTGCGGGCGTGCTGGAAACGAACTATGTGCCGCAGCAGGCGTATTTCCCTGTTTCGGGCAGTCTGTTTGCGGTGTACGGCATGGTCGGCGCGCGGAAGGAAGTGTACCTGCTCCGCACCGATTTCGGCGGTACGCCCGACGCACCCGTAAGTTACCGCGAATACCCGAAGCTGGACGGCGGCGAATACGCCGTCAGTTCGGGCGGCGTGGAAACGGGCGTGCAGGGGATCTGCGTGACGGAGGACGAACGCGTGTACGTCGCTTCGGATATTTACACCGTGCGCGCTTTCACGGCGAACGGCATGACGGACGGATACGAGCAGTACGACATCCCCGCGCAGAAACTCGCCGCCCTCTGCGAAACGGAAACGGGGTTTGCGGGGATGGACCTCGCGGGCAATTTTTACCGCTTTGACGATACGTTCAACGCAGAGTATATTCTGCGCACGGGGCAGGCGTTCGATACCGTGCTGTGCGCGGGCGGCACCTTTTACGGCGCGGGCGGCGGCAGGGTCGTCGGCGTGCGCGCGGACGAGGGGCAGCTGTTCAACATGGCGGCGGACGGCGGCACGCTCCTCATGGCGTCGGAAAGCGCCTTTGTGCTTTCGGACGGCGGCGCGCGCTATATCGGCGTTGCGCTCGCGCGGCAGATGGCGGCGTATGCGGGGCTGCTGCCCGTGTATATCCCGCTGCTCGCCGTGTTTGCGCTCTTTCTCGTGTTCGCGGGGCTGCATGCGTGGCGCCCGCTCGGCGCGCGCGTCAACCGCGGGCTGGCGCTGTGCGGCAGAACGTTCGTCAAACACAAATTCGCGTACCTCGGGCTGGTCCCCACCTTTGCGCTGCTCGCCGTGTTCTATTACTGGCCCATCGCGCGCGGGTTCGCGCTCTCCTTTTTCAATTACAACGGCGTGACGAGCGAGTTCGTCGGGCTTCAGAATTTCGGCGACGTGCTGCAGAATTCCATCTTCTGGAATTCCACGCTGAACATGTTTATTTTGCTGGTGACCGACCTTGTAAAGGCGATCGTGCCGCCGCTCATCTTTGCGGAGTTTATCCTCGCCGTGCGCAGCAAGCGGTTTTCCTTTGCCGTGCGCGTGCTCCTGTTTATCCCGGGCATCCTGCCCGGCGTTGCCGGTACGCTCGTGTGGGTGAACGGTATCTTCGGCAGCGACAGCTACGGGCTGCTGAACAGCATCTGTTCGCTGTTCGTGCCGGGGTTCATGCAGACGTGGATCGGGCCGTACCTCGAAACGCGGTCGCTCGTCTCCATCATCATGTTTTCCTTCCCGTGGGTCGGCTCGTACCTCATCTTTTACGGCGGCGTCATGGGCATCCCGAAATCGCTGTTCGAAGCGGCGGAGCTGGACGGCTGCGGCTGGTGGAGGCGGATGGCGACCATCGACCTGCCGCTCATCTTCGCGCAGATCAAGTATATCTTTATCACTTCGTTCATCGCGTCCGTGCAGGACTACGGCAGGCTGTTCATCACGGACCAGTCCACGGGGCACGGGCTGAAGGTGCCGGCGCTCATCATTTACGAGAGCATCTACAAGGGCGGGAGCGAACCGAATTACGGCTTATCCAGCGCGATGAGCATGTTCCTGTTCCTCTTCCTGCTGGCGGCGACCATCCTCAGCTTCCGTAAACAGACGAGCAAGGAGGAGCTGTGACATGCGTGAAAATTCGTTTGCGGCCGTCAGGCACAAGATGCGCAAACGCGGCATAAACGGCGTTGTCGCGCAGTCCGTGCTCATCTTTTACCTCGCGCTGATGCTGTTTTTCACCCTGCTTCCCGTCATCATCACGGTCATTCTTTCGCTGAAAACGGAGCAGGACATCTCGACGGGCAGCCTTTGGTCGCTGCCGAGCAGGATCCAGTGGGAAAATTACTCTTCGGCGATCATAGAGGCGCTGCCGAACATGGGCATCACCATTTTCATCGCGCTCGTGTCCGTCGTCGCCATGACGCTGCTCTCCGCGTTTTCGGCGTACATCTTCGTGCGCAAGCGCTTTCCCGGGCGGAACCTGCTGTTCTACCTCGTCATCCTGCCCATGCTCGTGCCGGGCGTCGTGTCTCTGACGCCGCAGTATCTGAACATCGTGCAGATGAACCTTCTGGGAAGCTGGTTCGCGGTCATCCTCCCGTATATTGCGGGCAACCAGATCGCCTCTATCTTCCTGTTCCGCACCTTTATGGCGCAGCAGCCGGCGGACATCTACGAGGCGGCGGAGATCGACGGCTCGGGCGATGTGCGCACCTACTTTTCGCTGTGCCTTCCCATGACGTTCGGGATCATCATGGTGCAGGGCGTATCCATCTTTTCGGCGATCTACAACGACTACCTGTGGCCGCTGATGATCTTCATGAACAACCCCGAGCACGGCACGCTGATGCCCGCGCTCAAAGACCTCGCCGTGAAAGCGAGCGAGGCGATCCTCTCCGACGGCACGATGGCGGGCAGGGGCGCGACCTATGCGCTGTACCTGGTCAGCGGCATCCCGCTCGTCATAACCACGGTCATCGGACTGAAATTCTTTATCGACGGCGAATTCGCGTCCGGGCTCAAACTCTGACGCGCGCAAATCAATCAAGGAGAAAATTATGAAAATCCTGAAAAAAGTTCTTATTTTCGTTTTCGTATGCGCCTTTCTGCTGCTCGGCGTTGCCTGCGGCACGGACAACGGCACGGATGACACGGGCGGCGGGACCGAAAAGGGCGGCACGATCAACATTTTCCTGCCCATCGATTCGGACAGCGAAACGGCGTTCAAAAACGTCGGCAATGCCTACAAAAAGATGAAAAAGGCGCAGGGCGTGGACGTCAACGTCGTCGTCCGTTCCTCGCAGGACCCGCAGGGCTACTATACCGCCGTCGACGGGCTTTTGAAAAACCCCGATAAGCAGGACGGCGACATCATCCAGGCGAACACCGTTTCGCAGTACTACGGCACGGGCGCGCTGGTCGACTTCACGCCCTACCTGAACACGCCCAACGCGTACAACGGCAATAAGGTCTGGAAGACGACGCTGCGCGAGGACGCATACCGTGCGGACGTCAAAACGCAGCACATCTACAACCTTTCCATGGAGGGCAACGCCTTCGTCGCGTTCTACAACAAGGATACGTTCGAGGAATACGGCATCACGCCGCCGACGACGTGGGACGAATTCATCGATATTCTTGACAAGCTGAAAAACGAAGTCGGCTATACGGCGCCGCTCGGGCTGAACTTCGACGATGCGGGGCTGGAGAGCAACAACTTCAACTGGGTGCTGCAAATGTACATGGACCAGTACTTCCGCGACATGATCGACGCCGCGCATTCGCAGGAGGGGGACTATTCTTATATCCCCGAGATCGACGCAGACGACGTGTGGCAGTACGACCCGACCGACCCGACCAACGATTCGCCGAGCGGGTATACGTATAACTTTACGCGCGTGGTCAACGAGTACTTCAAGGAGGGCAGCACGTTCAACACCGCTTCCGCCCGCTTTGCGGAGCTGATGGGAAACCTCAAAGAGCTTGCATCCTATGCCTCCACCACTTATTCGAATGTCGTCATCCGCCAGCGCTTCAATAACGACGCGCTCACCGTGAGCAATACGCAGAAATTCGAGCTGAACAACCGCGTGGCGGTCTATCTGCTGCGCCTGGACTACATCACCGACCATCAGAAGTCGCTCGGGCAGGCGATGGGCAAGCCGAACGGCGTCGTGCCGACGGACGAGCTTTCGGATATGCTCGGCTGGTTCAAACTTCCCGCCATGCCGAACAACGGCGGAGCCGGCGCGCCCGCGGCGGACAATCTGCGCACGCTCGGCGGGCCGGACCATCACCCGCTCGCGCTCGTCAACCGCAATGCGGAAAAGACGGAGCTTTGCATCGACTTCCTGAAATATCTCTTCTCGCCGCAGGGCTTCGACGAGTATTACAGGCACTATAAAAACCTCGGCAAGGTGTGCGCGATGCAGTGCTACCTCAAAGACTACGAACTGCCCGAAGAAGTGAGCATCGAGGGCGAAACGGAGTTCGAGGGCGACTGCTCCACCAACCCGTACAGGCTCTTTGCCACGTATTATTCCGAAAATACGGGCATCCTGGCGACGGGCGGCATGCTGCAGGATCTGGTCAACGCGCAGATCTCGAAGTACCTGCGTGCCGAAAGCGGCACGGAATGGAAGGAGTACGGCGCGGAGATCCTGCGCCTGATGAAAGACGCCTTCCCCAACTATGCAGAGTGGCGCGGACTGAAAGAAACGAGCCTTGATTGGTACATCGGTTCCGACGTCAGCTTTGCGACCGACCCGATGAAGTCGTGACAGCCCCGATGCTGTAAGAATATGAGCCGCGCGGCGGTCTCCGCCGCGCGGGATCAAAGGAGGGGTTTCTGCATGAAAAAGAGCAAAAAGATCGCGGCGCTGGCGCTTGCCGCTTCCATGAGCCTCGGCGCGCTTGCAGGCTGTGCGGGCGGGGAGCTCGAAGACCGCCCCGACGGGCTTGCGGACGGCTTTACGATGACGGCGGCCGCCGACGACGTGGGGCGCTCCTTTTCGCCCGTTTCGGGGTACGAACAGGATAAGTATGTAGGCATCTTCTATTTTCTGTGGAACGGTTCCGACCAGAGCCCGATCAAGGACGTGAGCAACAACTACGAAAAGAACGGGACGGTGATGAGCGAGCTTCTGGCACGCCAATCGGCGGGCGGCACGCAGGAGATGAACGCCTTCCATTATTGGGGGCAGCCGCTGTACGGCTATTACAATGCGGACGACGAATGGGTCATCCGCAAGCACATCGAGCTGTTCATCCACGCGGGGCTGGATTTTATCGCCTTCGATACGTCGAACGGGCGCATCTACGACGTGCAGGCATACGCCTTTCTCGACCTTCTGCTCGAGTATTACGAACAGGGGTTCGACGTGCCGAAAGTGATGTTCCTTACCTCCGTCGACCCCGCTACGTCGCGGACGTCGGTGGAACAGATCTACAACACGTTTTACGATCCGGAATTTTACCCCGAGTATGAACCCCTTTGGTTCCGCGGTACGCAGAACAAGCCGTGGATCATCGGCAGCACGACGGGCGATCCGCTGATCGATTCGACCTTCTACTTCAAACTGCCGCAGTGGCCGAACGCCGCCATCGAAAGCGCGCGCTTCCCCTGGATGGACTGGAACTATCCGCAGGACATCTACACCGATCCGCAGGTCGGCAACATCATGTCCGTTTCCGTTTCGCAGCACGTCGGCATCTCGGCGACGAGCAAGCCGCTTGCCGATTTCAGCGATTCCGGGCTGTTCGCGCCCGAAAACCGTGCGGAATTGCAAAAAAACGGCTTTGATTTTGATGCAAATTACATGGATTTGGTGTATAATGCAAATTGGGGAAGAGGATACGACCATACCGAAGGCAAAAACAGCCGCGAACGCGCGCTTGCCGAAGGCACGAATTTCGAACAGCAGTGGGATACCGTGTTCAAAAACGAAGCGGACGGCGACGGCGGAAACGACGTGGACCTCGTTTTCGTGACGGGCTGGAACGAATGGATCGCGCAGAAGCAGCCGAACAGTTCCGTCCTCGGCGACGATTACTGCCATTTTGTGGATACCTTCAACATGGAGTTTTCGCGCGATATCGAGATGAATGCGGAGTATCTTGACAATTACTACCTTTCCCTCATCCGCAACGTGCGCGAGTACAAGGGCGAGGGGAGCGGCAGAACGTTTGCCGAAAGCGAAGAGCCGCTCGATTCCCTGATGGACGGGCTCGGCGGCTGGAACGGGGAGAACGTAGCCGTTTTCCGCGATTTTACGGGGGAGACGATCGCGCGCAGCGCATTGGATACCTCGGGGCAGAACGTGCTCGAAAACGATACGGGGCGCAACGACATCACGGAAGTGCGCGTCGCGGCGGACAGAGAGAACGTGTACCTGCTCATCCGTACCGCGGAGGACGTGACCGCGCCTGAAGAGGGCGACGAGCGCTGGATGAACGTTTATCTCGGGGCGGAAGGCGCGTCCGACGGCTGGATGGGGATGCGGTACGTGCTCAACCGCACGCCCGAAGAGGGGAAAACGTCGCTGCACCGCATCGACGGCGGCGGGTTTACCTTTGTCGGGACGTGTGAAAGCAGCGTCGAGGGGAACATCATGCGGATCAAGGTGCCGCGCTCGGCGATCGGGCTGCCCGTCGGGCGGTCGCTGGGGCTCAAAGTCGCGGACAACCTGCAAAAGGATCTTGACGTCGCCGAGTTTTACGTGAACGGCGACGCGGCTCCCATCGGGAGGATGCGCTACGTTTATAAAGTAACCGAGTAAGAGGGGAACGTAAGCATATGGGCAAAGCGGTCAACAGGAACGATGTTGCCAAGCGTGCGGGGGTGGCTCCGTCCACCGTCTCAAACGTGATCAACGGCACAAAATTTGTCAGCGACGAGGTCAAACAGCGCGTGCTGCGCGTCATTGCGGAACTGGAGTACGAGCCGAACCTTTTAGCGCGCAGTTTCAAAATGAATTCGACGAAGCAGGTCACCATCCTGCTGAGCACGCTGGATAACTTTGACGAGCTGTACCGCGGTATGTACGAGATCGCTTTCCCCTCCGGGTACTCCCTGAACGTGATCATAGCCAACGACAACCGCGTAAATTACTACAACAACTGCTACGCGCACCGCAGCGAGGGCATCATCAATCTGTCGCGCTTTTTCTGTACGGAAAAGGAGTACACGAAACTTATTTCGCACGATATAGCCGTCGTAAACGTTGCGCCCGGCATCGAAAATTTTGAAGTGAGCATCAACTACGTCAACGCGGTGGAAGCGCTTGTCGGCGAGCTGCTGAAAAAGGGGCGGACGCACGTTGCGTTCCTTGCGGATACCTCCCGCGCGGAGATCGAGCCGGATACCCGCCTGATCGCCATGCGCTATTTCCTCGGGCGGGCGGGCGGCGCTTTCGACGAGCGCCGCCTCTGCTGCTTTCAGGACAATATCGTGACGCTGAGCGCGTCCGAATTCGGGTACAATGCCGCGGCGGATATTTTGCAGCGCTTCCCCGACACGGACGCCATCTATTGCGTGAACGACAACATTGCGCTCGGCGCATACAAATGCCTGAGCGAGCGCGGGCTGCGCATCCCGCAGGATATTTCTCTCTGCGGCTGTGACGACATGCTGATCAGCCGTTACATTTCTCCCGCGATCTCGTCGATGGGGTACGACAAGGCAGAATTCGGCAGGCTGTGCATGAACAATATCCTGGAACAGCTGAAGGGCAATACGCAGCAGGAACGCAAATACATCCTGTACGCCGAATACAGAGCCAGAAGTTCTGTCTGAGCGGATCGTAGCGGAGGCTTTCGCCGCGTGCGGGAGCCTCCGTTTTTGAGAGGAGCCGAAATGAGTTTTTACAGTTCAGACGCCGCGGCGGGCACGGTAACGGTCCGCAGGCAGGAAACGGGCAAGGACTGGTGCAATTTTTTATGGAACGACGGCGGGTTCCAGTGTGAAGTCACGCACACGGGCGCGTCCTCTTCAAAATTTGTTTCCGCCACGGCAGAAGCGATCGTGCTGAACGAGCCGAAGAGCGGCGTCGTCTATTTCCGCGACGAGGAAACGCGCGCCTACTGGAACGCGGGCGGCTGGCCGAGCGCCGTGCCCGTCGGGGAGTTCCGCTGTATCCACGGGCAAACGTTCAGCACCGTCCGTTCCGAACGCGACGGGCTGGAAACGGAAGTCGCATTCGCCGTGCCGGATGCGCGCCCGTACGAAGTACGGCGGGTCACCCTCCGCAACAAGAGCGGGCGGGTGCGCCGCGTTAGCGTGATCGCCGGTACGGTGTTCCGCATGGACGGGTACGCGATGCCGTTCTATTACAACGCGGGCACGACGAGCGAAACAAAATATCTTGCCGATTGCAGTGCGGTCGTCTGCCTTTCGCAGAACCCGTATGCAAAATTCGACTGCCCGCACGGGTTTGTGATGTCCTCCGAGGCGGCGGACGCCTTTGAAGGATACCTTGATAATTTTACGGGCGTGAACGGCGGGCTTACGCGGCCGCTTGCCCTGGAAGAGGGGAACGATCTCTCCTGTTCGTGCGCGACGGTGCGCGCGCGCTGCGGGCTGTTGCAGAACAAACTCACGCTTGCCGCAGGCGAGAGCCGCACGCTGTACTACTTCATCGGGTTCTGCGAAAGCGCGCACGCGCTCGTCGGAGCGCGTGCCGCCATGCTGGCGGAGGCGGAAGAGCCGTTCGCGCCGGAACGGGCGGAGCGGTTCGGGCGCTTGCGCACACAATGCCCCGACGCGCGGTTCAACACGGTGTTCAATTATTGGGCGGAAAAACAGGTCAGTTACTGTGCCATCGGGAAAAAAGCGGTGCGCGACAACGCGCAGCTCGCAATGGGGTTCCTGAATTTCGATACGGTGCGCGCAAAGGAGGTGCTTGCCGAGTGCCTCGCCCGCCAGTATCGGGACGGGCACTGCGTGCTGCTCTGGTATCCCGTCACGGACACGAAGCTGTATTCCGACCCCGCGTTCTGGCTGGGTTGGGCGGTTTGCGAGTATATCAAAGAGACGGGTGAATTTTCTTTCCTTGACGAGGAATTTCCCTGGCTGGACGGCGGCGGCGCAAGCGTTGCGGAGCATCTCAAAGCGGCGGCGCGCTGGTACGCGGATCCTGCGAACGCGGGGCCGCACGGGCTGCCGAAGCTGTATTATGCGGACTGGAACGATGCGCTCAACATTCCGGACGAGAATGCGGAATCCGTCTTTATGGCGGAGTGCGTCTGCCTGTTGATGCGCGAATTCGCCGAATTGTTCGCCCGCGCGGGCGACGAGGCTTTTTCGGACTTCGCGCATGCGCAGCGGTGCCGGATGGCGGATCGGCTCAATGCCTGCGCCTGGAACGGCGATTATTATGTGCGCGCCTTTTCTGCGTGCGGAACGGTGGGGGATAAAACGAGCGGATACGGTACGTTTTATATCAATCCGCAGTCCTTTGCCGTCCTGGCGGGCGTTGTGCCGCCCGATCGGGTGCAGCCGCTGCTGCGGTCGGTGGACGGCGCCGTCACGCCCGAGGGCGTGCGGCTCTGTTCGCCGCCCTATCCGCGGTATGACGCGCGCGTGGGCAGGATGAGCGGCATGCTCCCGGGCGTTTACGAAAACGGCGGCATCTATAACCACGCAGGCTGCTTCAAAGTGATGGCGGACTGCGCGCTCGGCAGGGCGGAGGAGGCGTATGCGTCTCTCGGCGCGATCGTGCCGGACGGACCGCGGAACCCGAGCGAAAAGACGACGGTCGAGCCGTACGTGTTCGTGAACTGTTACCTCAAGCACCCTGCGGCGGATATGAAGTGCGGGCCGTCCTGGCAGACGGGGACCTCCGCGTGGGGGCTGCGCTGTTATTATGAAGGGATGCTCGGCATCCGCCGCGAGTACGCGGGGCTGCGCATTTCGCCCTGCCTGCCTTCCGCATGGGAGGAGGCGTACGCCGAACGCGATTACCGCGGCAGCCGCCTGCGGATCTTTTATAAAAACCTGCGGCTGGGCGGCGTGCGGATGCGCATAGACGGCGCTTGGGCGGCGGGGCAGCTCGTGCCGCCCTTTGCGGACGGCGGCGAACACATCATCGAAGTGGAATTCTGAAAAGGAGTACGATATCATGCAGCAACTTTACGGTTCGGAAACGCTTGTGCGGGAATATCTCCTGCCCCTTCGCCTGATCGCGGCGGAGGGGGATGCGGAACATGCCGACTTGCTTTTGCGTGCGGCGCGGAAACAGGTCGGGCTCGGGGTGCAGGAATCGGTGCACGTGCGGGGAAAGTGCCGCCTTGTGCTCGATTTCGGAAGGGAGCTGCGCGGCGGACTGCGCATCGTGCTCGGCAGGGCGGCGGGCAGTACGCGGGTGCGGCTGCGCCTCGGCGAATCCGTCGGCGAGGCGCTCTCCGAGGTCGGGCAGAAGGGCAGCACCAACGACCATGCCCTGCGCGACCTCACCCTGGCATTGCCGCAGCTGTCCGATCAGCAGTTTTTCGACAGCGGGTTCCGTTTCGCCTGCGTCGACTTTTTGGAGGAAACGACCGATCTGGAGCTGTTGGCGGTCAATGCCGTCTCGGTGCGCGCGCCGCGCCCGCAGGTCGCGTCCTTCCGCTGTTCGGATAAGGAGATCGAACGCATTTTCGATACGGCGGCGCGCACCGTGCAGCTGTGCGCGGGCGAGTATATCTGGGACGGCATCAAGCGCGATCGCCTCGTCTGGGTCGGCGATCTGTATCCGGAAGTGACGGCGCTTCTTTCGCTCTGTGCGGACGACGGTTGCGTCGCGCGGTCGCTGGATTTTGTCAAAGAACAGACGCCGCTCCCCGGCTGGATGAACGGGTTCCCCATGTACAGCATGTGGTGGATCATTCTTGTGGAAGAGTATTACAGGGCGACGGGCAATGCGGACTATCTGCACGCACAGCGCGGCTATTACGAAGGGCTCATGCGGCAGATCGCGGACTGCATCGGCGAGGACGGCAGCTTCGATTTCGGCATGGAGTTCGTGGACTGGCCCACGCACGGCCATGCGGACGAAACGGAAGGGGTGCGCAGCCTGTGCAGGCTCTGCGCGCAGAGCGGCATGCGGCTGGAAGCGCTCTACGGCATACGCGGCGGCGCTGCCGCAGCCGTGGAACAAAAGCTGATGCGGGCGGGGGCGGAAGTCACCGAAAAACGGCAGATCGCGGCGCTCAAATACCTTGCGGGGGCGGCTTTGAGCGAACGCGAGCGGGCGATCCTTACCGAAGGCGGCGCAAAGGGATTTTCCACCTTTATGAGCTATTTCCTGCTCACGGCGCTCAGCGATACGGCGGGCGAAAAGGCGGCGCTTTCCGCCATGAAGGAATATTACGGCGGGATGCTCTCCATGGGCGCGACGACGTTCTGGGAGGATTTCGATACGGAATGGCTGCGGGGGAGGGTCTGCCCCGTGGACAGGCTCCCGCGCGCGGGAGAAAAGGATATCCACGGCGATTTCGGCGCGTTCTGTTATACGGGGTACCGTCACAGCCTCTGCCACGGCTGGTCGGCGGGCGTCGTTCCCTTCCTGTTCCGCCGTATTCTCGGCATACGCGTTGAAGAAGCCGGATTCCGCAAGGTCACCGTTTCGCCGCGTTTGGGCGGGTTGGAATACGCCGAGGCGGAACTTCCCGTTCCGCAGGGCGTGCTGCGCATAGAATGCCGCCGCGAGGGCGGAAAAACGAAGGTGCGCGTTACGGCGCCCGCAGGGACGGAGGTCTGCGTTGCAGAAGAGGGTGCATGAACGCGGAAACGGTAAAGAGGCTGCGTGATCCCGAGGCTGCGTACCGGGGCAAGCCGTTCTGGTCATGGAACGGCGCGCTGGAAGAGAAGGAACTCCTGCGGCAGATAGACTGCATGCGCGAAATGGGGTTCGGCGGCTTTTTCATGCATTCGCGGACGGGGCTTATCACGGAATATTTGGGCGAAGAATGGTTCCGCCTTATCCGCCGCTGTGCAGAGTACGGTGCGGCGCAGGGGATGGAAGCCTGGCTGTACGACGAGGACCGGTGGCCGAGCGGGACCTGCGGGGGTACGGTCACCTTCGCGAAAGAGAACAGGCTGCGGTTCGTTTCCGAATACGACGGCGACGAAGAGGCGGCCGCCTGCGAGGACGTGGTCGGCGTCCTTGCGCGGTATGCGCTGCGCTTTGCGGAGGACGGTTCGCTTGCGGAAGCGCTGCCCGTCCGCAGCCGCGGGGAGGTGCCCGCGGGGTATCGCTATGCCGTCTATGCGGAAGAAACGATGCGGTGCAGCGACTTCTATAACGGGGCGGCGTATCTCGATACGATGAACGGCGCGGCGGTGGATGCGTTTCTGCGTTCCACGCTCGATCGGTATGCGGAAGAATGCGGCGATCTGTTCGGCGGTGCGATCAGGGGCGTGTTCACGGACGAACCGCACCGCGGCGCCGCTTTCAACGGGTTCGGGATCGAAAATCCGAACCGCAGCCGCATGACGCCGTATACGGGCGGGCTGTTCGCCGCCTACCGCGAAAAATACGGCGAAGACCTCTGCCTGCCCGCCGTCTATTACAGGCGGACGGGCGAAACGGAGAACGAAACGGCGGCGCGGTACATCGACGTGCTCGACGATCTGTTCACCCGCAATTTTGCGGGAAAGTACGCCGCGTGGTGCAAAGAGCACGGGATCGTGTTCACGGGGCATATCCTGCACGAGGACAGCCTCAGCATTCAGACCAGTCTTTCCGGTTCGATGATGCGGTTTTACGAATACATGGACTTCCCGGGCATCGATAATCTGACGGCGCATAACAACTGCTATCCCGCCGTCATCCAATGCGCTTCGGTGGCGCGCCAGCTCGGCAAGCCGTTCGTGCTGAGCGAGCTGTACGGCTGTACGGGCTGGGATATGCCGCTCTCCGAATTCAAACGGATCGGCGACTGGCAGGCGTTGTTCGGCGTGAATTTGCGCTGCCCGCACCTTTCGTGGTATACGATGGAAGGGGAGGCGAAGCGCGATTATCCGACGAGCATTTTGCATCAGAACAGTTGGTATAAGGATTGGAACGGGCTGGAAACATATTTTGCGCGCATCGGCATCGTGCTCAGCGAAGGCGAACGCCGTGCGGACGTGCTCGTCCTCCATCCCGTCGAACGGATGTGGCGGCTGGTGCGCCGCGGCTGGATGGATGTGTTCGACCCGAAGGACGGCGCTGTGTCGGCGATGGACGAGGCGTTCCGCCTGCAGTGCGAACGGCTGATCGGTTCCCAGCGCGAGTTCGACTACGGCGACGAAGAACTGCTGCAAAAGCATGGTTCGGTCGGGCGGGACGAAGAGGGTGCGTTCCTCATGGTCGGCAGGGCAAAGTACCGCAATGTTCTGCTTGCGGAAGGGCAGGCAGTGCGCCCGCATACGCGTGAGATGTTGGAGCGGTTTGCCGCGGCGGGCGGGCGCGTCGTGCGGGAGGCGGAGGAGCTCCCCGCACAGGGCGTCTTATCTGCGCCGCAGGGGATAGCCTCCGCCGTGCGCCTGTTCGGCGGGGACGTATGGCTGTTTTTGCTGAATTTGCGCGAAACGGAAAGCGTGAGCGGCGATGTGACGCTGAACGAGCCGTATGCGCGTCTTTGCGCGGAGGAGTGGGACATGCTTTCCTTTGCGAACAAAGGGGCGTGCCCGCTGTGCGGGCTGCGCTTCGCGGCGGGGCAGATGCGCATTTTCCGTCTCGTACAGGCGGCTCAGCCCGCCGCCGTGGAGCGGACGGAACCGCTCGCACTGCCCGAAAGGATGCGGTTTGCTCTTTCGGAACCGAACGTGCTCGTTCTTGACAGGGCGGCATATCGGGTGAACGGCGTTCCGCGCGGCGAAGAGGATGTACTGAAGATCGACCGCCGTCTGCGCAGGGAGTTCGGGCTGCCGCTGCGCGGCGGGGAGATGGTGCAGCCTTGGTTCGCAAAAAAATTCCGTCCCGAGACCCTCGCGCCGCGAGCGGAAGTGCAGCTGTGCTACTCTTTTGTTTCGGAGATCGGATGCGACGCGCTTGTCGCGGCGGAATGCGACGCGCTGCAGGCAAACGGCCGCCCCGCAGAGCGTGCGGAAGGCGTTTGGGTGGACAGATGTTTCCGCCTGTACCGCATGGCGGTCCGCAAAGGGGAAAACACGGTGACCGTGCGCGTCCCGTTCGGCAGCGCCGCAAACATCGAGGCGGTTTATATTTTGGGCGATTTCGGGGTGAAGTTGCCCGCCACGGTCTGTCCGCTGCCTGAAACGCTGTCCCCGTACGGGATCGGCGGGCAGGGGCTTCCGTTTTACGGCGGTGCGGTCACGTTTTATACGGGGATCAGGGACGCGGGCAGGGTGCGCATAACGGTGCGCGAGCTGCACGGCGCTTCGGTGCATGCCACAGGGGGCGGAGAGGAAAAGGTGATCGCCTTCCCGCCGTATGCGGCGGAAGCGGACGTGCGGGAGGAACTTACGCTTACGCTGTATCTTACGCGGCGCAATACTTTCGGGCCGAACCATTATACGCCGCAGCCGCTGTACGCGTACGGTCCGGATGCGTGGATCAGCGAAGGGGAAAACTGGTCCGGATTTCCCGTCCTTATCCCGCAGGGATTTTCGGCGAAAGCGGAAAAAGTGGTGCTTTCCCGTTAGCGAACGCAAGGTGGCGGACGGAGCGCGTTTTTCCGGCGGATTTTCGGAACAATTAAATCGAAGCCGCAACTCGTTTCAAAACGGGCAGGAGCGGGCGATGCGTTTGCGCATCGCCCGCTCCTGCTTACGGCGAAAAAAGAGTTTGCAATACGATACTGTTTCAGTAATGTGATCGATCCGATCGTTTTTTATGGACATTCTTTTTTTTGCATGCTATAATATATGTACCAAAAGTAAATACGGGGGCGAGATGTTTGACGGAAAGCTGGGGACGTTTATAAAAGTTGCAGAGTGCGGCAGTTTCACCAAGGCGGCGGAGGAGCTGTATATAACGCCTACGGCGGTCATGAAACAGGTCAACGCGCTTGAAAAACAGCTTGAGGCTGTATTATTTGACCGTACCAATCACGGGCTGCGCATAACGAAAGCGGGCGAAAGTTTTTTGCAGGACGCGCGTTATATCCTCGAGTATCTTGCGCGCGCCGGGCAAAAGGCGCGGGAGATCTATGAGGGAGAAAACCGCAGGTCCATCCGCATCGGCACGTCGGTCATGACGCCGGCAAAGTTTATTCTGGACGTATGGTCGCAGATCCAAAGCCGCATGCCGACGCTGAAAATAGAGCTCATTCCGTTTGAAAACAATCCCGTGAACTCGGTAGAGATCCTGCGCAATCTGGGGCAGCATATCGATGTCGTCGGAGGACTGTACGACGATCGTTTCCTGAAGGAGCGCCGCTGTCTTGCCGCGCACATGTACGATAAAAGGATATTGCTCGCCGTACCCGTGTCGCATGCGCTGAGCGCCGAATCGTTTATCACGCTTGAAAAGCTGAAAAACCGAAAGGTCTTGTTCATCCGCCGCGGCTGGAATACCTATATCGACCGGCTGCGCGACAAGTTGGAGGCGAAAGGCGTTAGGACGGAAAATTTTGAAATGTTCAATATGTCTGCCTATAACCGTGCCGTCACGGAAAACATGCCCATCATCACCGTGGAGGGCTGGGAGGACGTGCATCCGCTTTTAAAGCTCATTCCTGCCGATTGGGAAGATTCCATTCCCTTCGGAGTGTTCTATTCGCCGACGCCTGCAAAGCTCGTCAAAAAATTTGTCGATCTTCTAAGTTCGATCGCCGCAACATAAGTTTTTTGGTTGACATTGAATTTTCAGAACCGATCGGGACCCGCGCGTTTCAAATAAACGCGCGGGTCCCGGTTTTGTATTTACTTTTCGTTTATGCGATGAACTTATTTGCGATTCCCTTTTGAAAAGAGAGGCTGTATAATACAGCCGTAAAGCAAAAGGAGGATCGCTTTTATGGAATACGTAACTCTTGCAAACGGGGTAAAGATGCCTCAACTCGGCTACGGCGTGTATCAGGTGACGAAGGAAGAATGCGAACGCTGCGTCGCAGACGCGCTGAAAGTCGGCTACCGCCACATCGACACGGCGCAGTCCTATTTCAACGAAGAGGAAGTGGGCAATGCCGTCAAAAAGTCCGGCATCCCGCGCGAGGAGCTGTTCATCACCACAAAGGTGTGGATCGAGCACTACGGCTATGAGGAATGCAGACAGTCCGTTCTGGGATCGCTGCGTAAATTGCAGCTCGACTACCTCGACCTTGTTCTGCTGCACCAGCCGTTTGCCGATTATTACGGCGCATGGTGCGCGCTGGAAGAGCTGTACGCCGAGGGGAAGCTCCGCGCGATCGGCGTTTCCAATTTCTATCCCGACAGGCTGGTGGACATCTGTTCCTTTTCGCGCATAAAGCCGATGGTCAATCAGGTGGAAACGCATCCGCACGACCAGCAGAAGGCGGCGCACGAATGGATGAAAAAGTACGGCGTCGTGCACGAGGCGTGGGCACCCTTCGGCGAAGGCAGGGGAGGACTGTTCACCGACCCCGTCCTTGCAAAGATCGGCGCGAAGTACGGCAAGACGGTCGCGCAGGTCATCCTGCGCTGGCTTTTGCAGCGCGGGATCGTGGTCATTCCCAAATCGACGCATATCGAAAGGATGGAAGAAAACTTTAACGTGTTCGATTTTTCCCTTTCAGCCGATGACATGAACGAGATTGCCGCGCTCGATAAGGAACAGTCCTCCTTCTTCTCGCATACCGACCCGAACATGGTGGAGTGGTTCGTGAAGATGGTGGAGGAGCGGAAAAAGGCGACGGGCGGCGACCCTGCCAAAAAGAATTGGTGAGCGGTATCCGCAAAAACCCATTGCCAAAAAGAATTGGTGAGCGGCGTCCGCAAAAAAACATTGCAAAAGGAGGAACGAAGATGAAAAAATTACTGACGGCGGCGCTCTGCGCGCTGCTGAGCGTATGCGCCGTGTTCGCGTTTTCCGCCTGCGAAAATACGGGCGGCACAGGCGGTACGGGCGGATCGGATACGCCGTACACGGCGGGCGACCCTACGAGCGATACGCTGCTCGTCTATTTTTCATGGTCAGGCAACACGCAGGAGATGGCGGAGTACATCGCCGCGCAGACGGGCGCGTACGTCGTGGAGATCGTTCCGGAAGTGCCGTATTCGAGCAATTACAGTGATGTGGCGTACGGCAGGGCGCAGGAGGAGGCGGAGCAGAACGCCCGCCCCGCCGTGGCGCAGGCGACGTATGACCTCATCGACATGGAGAGGTACGATACCGTTCTCGTCGGCTTCCCTATCTGGTGGCACACTGCGCCCATGGTCATCGGCACCTTCCTCGAACACTACTCCTGGACGGCTGAGGACAACATCTACCCGTTTTTCCAGGGCGCTTCGAACAGCAACCAAGAGTATTACGATAACTCGATGAGCTTTGTGCGCGGAAGCGCGGCGGGCGCGACCGTGCACGACGGGCTGTACTGCGACGAGGGCAATACGCAGGCGATCGACGCGTATCTGACGGAGAACGGGCTGACGGACGCTGCGCAGGATCCCGGAACGCCTTCGGAGAGCAGCGTCCTCGTCGTCTACTTCTCCGCACAGGGGCACACCGAGCGGGTGGCGGGCTATATTGCCGCCGCAACGGGAGGCGAGCTGTTCGAACTGACTCCCGCCGACCCGTATACGACCGACGATCTCAATTACAACGACGCGAACAGCCGCGTCGTGCAGGAATACGAAGCGAAGCAGGCGGGAACGCTGGAGGACGTCGAACTCACGCAGACGACCGTCGACGGCTGGGCGACGTACGACACGGTGTTCCTCGGCTATCCCATCTGGTGGTACGAAGCGGCGTGGCCCGTCAATACATTTGTAAAGGCGAACGACTTTACGGGCAAAACGGTGATCCCGTTCTGCACCTCCGCAAGCTCGGGTCTCGGGCAGAGCGGAACGCTGCTCGCGCAAATGGCGGGCACGGGCAACTGGCAGGAAGGGCAGCGGTTCCGTTCGGGCGCGACGGAGGCGGACGTGCGCAGCTGGCTGGAAAGCATTGCTGTTTGACGCGTTTTTGCAGGACGTGTTTGCAGATCAAGTATTTCGGAGGAAGAACGGTGCGGAAACTTTTACGGATGTTTGCCCTTGTTGCGGGGCTTGCGCTGCTTGCGGCGGTTGCCGCCTGTTCGCCCGCGGAGAATGAAGGCGCGGCGTCTTCCGTCTATTATACCGTGACGTAAGACGCGCAGGGCGGCAGCGAGGTGGAGAGCCGGAGCGTACTTGCGGGCAATCCCGTCCGCCGTCCCGCAAATCCCGTGCGCGCGGAGTATTCCTTTGTCGGTTGGTTCGACGAGGCGGAAGGCGGCGAAAGGTGGGATTTCGACACGGACAGAGTGACGGAAGATCTTACGCTTTACGCGCATTGGAACGAGCTGCCTGCGGAAGGTGAGGGATTTGTAAGGAGCGGCGAAAGCCGCGACGGAATAGCGATCGATGCACGGAGAGCAAGGAAAAGAAGAGGAGCATTCTGCCGATCGCGTCACGTTATTTCGGCGATCCCTCGCCTGAAGCGTCAGGAAAAAAGGCAAAGCGTTCCTGCTTTGCCTTTTTCTGTGGCGGCGAGTTATCGCCTTTGTACGAACTTTGAAAGTCAGATAAAGGAGCAGCCTCTTTGGACTGCTTTTCTGTTTCCTTTACCGATTCGATTGAGTGGTTGTGTTTTTTGAGCGGATCGGAGAAGTAGTAGTTGATGATGATTTTATCATTGTACAGAATAATGTCGCGGATAAGATATTTCACGAGAGCTTTCCTTACACCTATATCCTGTACGTCGCCGCATATCGCCTTGTTCAGGAATTGAATGACTTTTGCGGGAGTTAGTTCTGCGAAGGTGCATTGCTTTTCCTGTTCTATGTCGAAGTCAAGCTGGGATATCTGGGTTTCGAGTTCTTTCAGGCGCTCTTTGGTTTGTTCGGTGATGATGCCTTGTTCTATGGCGGCAATCAAGTTGCGCGACGCTTTCAGAGCGGCTGTTCGTTTTGTTTCAAGCGATTTGATATTGGCGTTGTTTCTTGACTTCTCGTTTATGCGTTTGCATAACACCTCTGCTAAGGTTGTCAACGAGCCGCTGTCCGAAAGAAGTTGCCACGTCGTATTGATGACGATATCTTCGAGTTCTTTCTTGCAAGCGGTTTTCAACGTACACGGTTTTTTGTACCTTGAATGCGTCAGGCAAGTATAGTAATAATGCTTTGCACCGGTTTTGCTTGTTCCGCTTATTCCGACCATCAGACGCTTGCAATCTCCGCAGACAAGTTTTCCGGAAAGGATAAAATCAAAGATTTCTTTCTTCCTGCCGGGAGCGTGTTTGTTCCCGTCGTGAATGTCTTGTACTTTCTGCCATACAACGTCATCAACGATTTTCGGATAGATATTGTCATAAACGGTATCACCGTGTTTTATCTTGCCATTGTATTTTGTGTTTTGGAGCATTTTATAGATTGCTTTTTCGGTAAGATATTTTCCCCTCTTTGTGCGAATTCCTCGCTTGCGCATTTCCTCGGCTATGTGAGCTGCCGTATAATTCTGTGCATACATTCCGAAGGTTGCCGCTCCGTATTTTACGTGAGCGGTATTTTTTTATTTGACAGACGGAAAATGCAGACGTAATGCGGAGTAAACGGATATCCCTTTTTCGCCGTTTTGCGTGATAAAATGCGGAAATTATTGCATTCACGCGCCGTAAATCCCCCAAAAGTTGGGAATCTTGACAGGATACTTTATTTATGATATAATCTATATACGAGTAGTCGATGCCCCTGCCTGTTAACAAAGCGGTACAGCTGTTAAGTGAATAGAGAAAAGGGCGCGCCCTTTTCTCTTCCGAATCGGAAGAGAAAATTTGTTTTATAGGGATTTAATAAAAGTAATGCGGTGCGAACGCGCTTTGTCGTAAGGTATTGACTGACGCAGGCGCAAGAAAGGAGGAAGCCGATGAAAACGAAATTATTATTCGTGAAGAGGAGATTTTTAATCGTATTGTTATTCGCGCTGATGTTTGCGTGTCTGATCGCAGGCGCGACGACCTCCGTGGCGTATGCTGCCGGAGAGCATACCGACCACAGCGGCTATGAGACGTTGTCCGTTTTGTTATTTAACCGAAATCTAGATGGAGGAAACTATGTGCTCGGCTCAGATTTTAGCTTCGATGGCTACTTGGGTTTCAAGGACGTTATCGTTCTGTGCCTGAACGGACACACAATCATTGGAAATGGTAATTATATTGCACTTAGCCATGATGCGACGTTCTGCGACTGTACCGGCAGCGGATCTATTCAGAATCTAACTATAAGATCTTCTAATGGAAACATAAACCTGAACGGCGTCCGTGTCAACGGCGGAAAAATATCAGCTACCAATGCGATTTATTTCAACGAGGGTACCAATATCAGCAGTAGTACTGAAATAAATTTTGGTAGTTTATTTATTTCCAGTGGAGTCACTTTGAATAATAATATAAATGTGAGTACCGGAACGAGTTTGAATATCAGCGGCGGTACTTTTTATGGGGCTATCAACGTAAACGGCGGCACCTGTACGATCACGGGCGGCACCTTCTCAGGGCCCATCAACGTAAGCGGCGGCACCTGCAACATTACCGGCGGCACCTTTTCAAGTCCTATCAACGTAAGCGGCGGCACCTGCAATATCACGGGCGGTAAGATATCGACCTCGCAATATTATACTAATGATCCCGGAACTCCGCAGGGCGCGGTAGTGGTGAACACCGGCGGGACCTGTACCATCGGCGGCACCGCACAGATCACCGGTAACCGAGTGGATTACGGCGGCGCCGTATGCGTCAACGGCGGTACCTGTACGATCAGCGGGAACAATATTACCAAGAATAACGTCACATACGGCGCCGTGTACGTTGTGGACGGCATCTGCAATATCGAGAAGGACGCGGTCATCAGCGGAAATAAAAGCTCCTATAATGGCGGCGGTGTGTATATGAGAAACGGCACTTGCAATATACGCGGCACAATTACCGATAACTACACAGATAGCTACTGCCATGGCGGTGGCGTGTATGTGTTGGGCGGCACCTGTAATATCTCGAGCACAGGTACTGTCAAAAACAATTCGGCAACCCTTTGCGGCGGCGGCGTGTATGTGGCAAGCGGTAAATGTGATATTTACGGCACCGTACAGGGTAACAAGGCAGAAGGCGGCGACGGCGGTGGTGTATATGTAAAGGGCGGCACCTGCTCAATTTATGCGCAGAGCATCATACAAAAGAACACCGCAACCCACAACGGCGGCGGCGTGTATGTTGCAGACAGTCAATCGGTATTTATAGCCGGCACCATCGATTCGAACATTGCTAATGAAAACGGCGGCGGCGTGTGTTTGATCAGCAACGCATCTCTGGAACTTAACGGAAGTATTGTCAACAATTCAACGGCTACCGGCAGTAATCCCGGCAACGGCGGCGGAATCTACTGCGGCTCAGGATGCAGTTTGACACTCCAAAGTGCTACCGTCATCACCGGGAATAAGGCTTACGGACAGGGCGGCGGCATCTATCTGAACGGAACTGCCGCGAATCCGTGTACCGTTACGTTTAGCGGAAATGCGACTGTCAATGCGACTGTCAATTCGAATACAGAATACAGAAACGGCGGAACGGCTGCTTTTAACAACGTCTATGCCCTGAACAGTAAAATTACGTTTAACGCCAATACGCTGTCCTCTGTCCAACAGAACAGCATCGTCCTGAATACGTCCTCTTGCACTCTCGCAGGCGGGAAGTGGGAAACCGATCAGATCGGACCGTACTTTGAGCTTCAGGACGGCGGCGAGATCATCATTGCCGGCGGCTATTACAGCACCGACCCCGCGCAGCAGTTCACGATTGCGGACACCGCCAGAGTGGTTCAGATCGATGAGAACAGCGGCGATAACAACTATGACGCGGCATATCCTTGGGCGGTCTATCCTGTGCATTTCGAATATATGTCAGGCCAGCAAAACGGTTCGTTGGTTTACGACGGTCAGCCCATCGAAAAGGATACCGATTTCACGCTTTCTTTGAAATATTCTTATGATGATATGCCTTTTTATTATTGGTATAAAGCTCAGGGAGCGGACGACAGCGCCTATGTTCTCGGCTTGCCTGCCGATGCAGGTACTTACACCGTCAAGTTAGGCGCCCTGTACCTAAGGAGTAGTTACAAAGAGTACTGGGAGTGCACCTTTGACGTTGCCATTGCGAAAGCAGACCCGTCCTACACGGTCCCGACGAATATCACGGTGCCGTTGGGCGATTCCCTCTCTGCCGTGCAGCTGCCGGATGGCTGGACGTGGCAAGACGGCAGTATTATACCCGATACGGAAGGCGAGCAAACCTATGCGATAATCTTTACTCCGTCGGACACGAATAACTACAATATCGCAGAGGAGCAGATCACCGTTTTGGTGAAACAGAGGGTAAGCGGCGCCGTCACCGACATCAGCGACATCAGCAGAATTTACGACGATACGGCGGTGTCTGCCCCCACGTTCGATTCGCTGAGCACGGGAGCGGCTGTCATCGAGTACAAAGAAAAAGACGCAGACGACAGCACCTATACGACGACGGCACCGAATACCGTAGGCGAATATACCGTGCGCGTTACGGTCGCGGCGGACGCGGATTATGAGGAGGCCTCGGCGACGAGGGATTTCTCCATCACCTATCTCACCGTTCCGCAGGAGGCATATTCGCTCAACGGTACGGAGGGAACAAAAGGCTGGTACAGGAGCGAAGTCACGCTGACGCCTGCCGAAGGATATACCGTCGCCACTTCTCTGAACGGGACTTATGAGGCACGGCTGATCTATAACGATTATACAGACGGCGTTGTTATCTACCTGAAAAATGCGGATGGACAGATGACCGACGCGATCACGGTCGGTGCGGTAAAGATCGACAAAACCGCGCCCGACGGCGACGTCAAGTTTGCCGGAAACTCTGTCAAAGAGGCGTTCGACGAAATAGATTTCGGGCTGTTCTTCAACAAGAACCTTGACGTGGAGATCGTCGCCACGGACGAAGAAAGCGGCGCTGCAAAAATCGAATATTTCAAGAGCGACAAGGTGCTTACCGAGGAAGAAGTTGCCGCTATTACCGCATGGACGACTACGGAAAGCAATTTCAGCATCACAGCCACTGACGGAGAGAAGTTCGTCTGCTACGTCAGGATCACCGATACGGCAGGAAACGTCATTTGTTTCGGTGCGAAGGGCGCAACCTTCGACCTGACGGCTCCCGCAATAAGCGGCATCCAAAACGGCGGCACTTACTGTCTGTCGCAGAGCGTGACGGTCACGGACGACAACCTCGTTTCCGTAACTGTAAACGGTACGGAAATGACCGAAGAAACCTTTACGCTTGCGGTCAACGAAGGCACGACCTATACGATCGTTGCCACCGACATAGCGGGCAACGTGACCGAATACACCGTAACGATGAAAACCGTTGAAAATCTCGGAGAATCTATTGCCGATCTGACTACGGGCAACGTGACTTCGGACAACAAGAATACCGTCGAAGAGGTAAAAGAAGTCGTAGAAACCGTTGACGCCGCGAACGCCACGGAAACGGAAAAAGCGGCTTTGAAAGAGATTGCGGACAAGTGCGATGAGCTTCTGCAAAAGATCGAAGAAGCGGCAGCAGCCTGCAAAACCGAAAATATCGTAAAGGTCGATCAGATCACTTCCGACAACGTAACGCCCGACGACAAGGAAAACCTTGTTGCGGCTAAGGAAGATCTGCAAAACGCTCTGGAACAGTATGACGGCAACCTGACCTCTGCCGAAAAAGCCGCAATCGAAAGCAAGATTGCGAGTATCGACAACGCATTGGATGCCATCGACAAAGCGGAAAACCCCGAAGGACTTTCGGGCGGCGCGATTGCGGGCATCGTCATCGGCAGCGTTCTCGGCGCGCTCCTGATCGCATACGGCGTATGCGCGTTGCTTTACAAAAAGAAGATCGTCAAAGGCGCGTTCTTTGAGAAGATTTATCCGTTTATAAAGGATTGACGGATATAAGGAAACACAAAAACGGGAGTCGTCCGAAACGGGCGGCTCCCTGTCTTTTCGGCACAGCCGAGTCGAAAAAGTAAAACCTTTACGCAAAAAGTTTTGCTATGAAAAAAGCCTAGAAGAAATTTCTTCCCGGCTTTGTTTAGCGATACCGTAAAGCCGCATTGAGTTTCATTATGCCGCCTCCTCGAAATCGTCCGGGTAGATGCGGGTGTACATCGCACCGTACTCAAAGTAAAGCCTGCCGTTCTTGTCTGTCATGAGGTCGTAAGTGATAACGCTTATCTTGCCTCTGTCCGTCACGGCGACTTGAGCTTCGCCTTTTTCAAGGTCGATGCCTACGAGGTTGAAGGTGATGTATTCCTCACCGTCAAACCATTCAAATTCCGAGAGATAATACTTTCGGAATTCCGAGAACTTGGAAACATCTGTTTTCATAGAGTTACCTCCAAATTTTATTTTGCCTTTCGGCGGAGGCGGAGTAGCACCGATTGAGTAGAGGTCTGTTCATTGCGTTTTGACCTCACGGAAGTCAATGACAAAGGAAAAAATATTGCGTTCCTGTCCGATTGTTTCAGGGCAAAAGAAAAAGCCGAGAAGAAAATCCTTCCCGGCTTCACCGTTATGAGTCATTCAATTTTTCAGCGATAATTTTTCGCATTGACTTCCGCGAAAGCTGTGCTACGCTGAGCCTCCCGAAACGGCAAAATTTGGAGAAAAATAGGCGGCACTTACCGCCTATTTTGTATAGTTGCCGTGGGCATCTCTTTTCTGTGTCAAGTAGAAGTCTGATAATTGCGGGACATAAACTTCGGTGTCGATTATGATGCCGGCAACACCCTTGATACAAAAATAACAGAGCCGCGGGTTCAAACGCGACTCTGTTTGGCGGAAGGTGAGGGATTCGAACCCCCGGAGGCTTTCACCTCAACGGTTTTCAAGACCGCCGCGATCGACCGCTCCGCCAACCTTCCGTATGCAGCGTATTCCGTTTTTACGCCCGTTTTTCCGCAACGGTCTTATTGTAGCAGAATACGTTCGTTTTGTCAATCCATTCGCCCCAAACAAGTCCTTTGACGCGTTTGCCGCTCGCCCCAAACAAGCCCTTTGACGCTCGCAGCCCGTCCCAAACAAGCCGCTCGGTACCTGTTTGCCGTGCGCAGCAAACAAGCCGTTCTTTGCGCGCGCCGCGCGCGTGGCAGGGGTCAGCGCAGGCAGGGGGACGGGTCATCGCAGGCGCTCGGGTCATCGCAGGCTGCAGGGATAAAAAGTGTTTCAGCGCAGGCGCTCGGGTCAGCGCAGGCAGCAGGGGCAAAGAGTGTTTCAGCGCAGGCGGATCGCCGTGCGGCGCACCTTGCCCGCGAGGATGTCGGCAATGCTGTATTTGCCGTTCGCAATGTAAACGGTCGTGCCCTGCAGCGCCGCCTCTTTCACGTATTCGAGCTTGGCGCGCGCGCCGTTCGCGCCTTTGCGCGAGGCGCCGTCGCAGTGCGTTTTTGCCTCTTCGATGTTCTGTTCCAGCTCGTACGTGTCCTTGCCGCCGATCTCTTCGATGAGCGTAGCAGGGTCGTTCGGGTCGGCATAAATGCCGTCCGCGCTGGTCAGGATGAGCAGCGTCTGCGCATGAACGAGCAGCGCTACCTGCGCCGCGGTCTCGTCGTTGTCGTAATACTCGTGCACGTTCGGCTTGGCGCGCGAAAGCGCCGCCAGCTCCATGCGGCGGTTTTCCGCCGAAGAGAGGGGGTCGTTGTAGTTGATGATGGGGATCGCGTTCTGTTCGCGGCAGCGCAGCAGCAGGCGCAGCAGGTGCTCCCTGCGCGCGTCGTCGTTGAAATGATGATGCTCCACGAGGATCTGCCGCACCGAATACTTGCTGTCAACGTACTGGCGGTATGTCTGCATCAGGATCGCCTGCCCCTGCGCGGCGTAGTCCGTTTTCGAGTCTTCCGTGTCGGGCAGTTCGTGCCCTGCGCGCATCATATAATCCAGCCGCCCGATCTCCGTCGCGCCGCTCGAGACCCAGATCCACCCGGGGCGCAGCTCGCGCGACAGCCGCGCAACGCGCGTATAATCGATGATGTTATCCTGTCGGTCGATGAGCGCCATCGAGCCGATCTTTCCAACAAGTTCTACGTCGAATTTCATGCTTCCTCCGCCGTGCGGCCGTGAGCTTTCCGCCGCACTTTTTTCCTGCCGAATCCGTATAGAGCAGACGCTTTCCCCGCATACTGTCAGCGGAGAAAAGGTTTTGTTTTATTATACAGGCAAATCAAACAAAAAGCAATCAAAAAACACGGCGCACGGCGTTTTGCGCGCAGTTCTTGCGTCGGCGTTCGCGGCGGGGCTTCTGGCGATGCTGCTTGTTTCCTTTTTTGCGCTGCTTTCCGCAGGCGGCTGCGCGGCGGAAAAACTTTCGTCCCTGCGCACGTTCGCGGGGGCGCATACGGGCGTTTATGAATGCGAAGCGGCGACCCTCAACGGCGCCGACCTTTTGGAACGCTATCGCGAGATCACGCTGGAGCTGCGCGCGGACGGCACGTTTTGCGTGACCGCTTCGCCCGCGGGGGAAAACGCGCTGCATGCGGAAGGGGAATACGGCTTTGACGAGGCAGGCGGCATCCTTACGCTCGGCGGCTCGTTCCGCGGATATACGTTCTGCAAGCGCTGCGTTTACGAAAACGGCGCGTTCACGCTTTTGCATACAATGCCGGGGGTACGCTTTATGGCGCGCTTCCGCATGCTTCCTTGAAAGAGCGTTCCGGAACGGGTTTGGCGCCGCGGGTACGCTCCGCCGTGCAGAAAAGGCAGACGCCGCGGAACACTCCGCGGCGCCTGCCTTTAGGTGTTGTTCTTTAATCCAATGTAACGGTATCGCCGTCGACGGTATACGTGAATTCGCGGTCGGCGTAATCGCTTTGGTCGGAATAGTCGCCGCCTACGAGCATGACGAGGAACGTGCCGCTGCTCTCGGCAAAGAGCGTATCGGGCAGCGTGATCTCAACGCCCGCCTTCGGGAAATTGCAGGTGTACGCGACCATGCCGGGGAGGAATTCATCCGCGATCGCCTTCGTGTTATAGCCTTCGTCCGTGGAGAAGGAGAGCGGCAGGGTATAGACCGATGTGAAATTGCCGTCCGTGCCCGCATAGATCGAATAGGGGACTTCTTCCGCCGAAACGGACTCGTGCGCGAAGTTCACCTGGATCTTCACGCCCTCCGAACGGCTGTTCGTTCCGTTGAAGTTGACGCCGAGAAAGACCATGCTGCCTTCTTCGCCCGTGTAAGCGATGCTCTCCGATTCATACCCGCTGCATCCGGTGCATACCGCAAGGAGCGCCCCGCACAGCAGGCAGGGGAGCAAAACTTTCCAAAACTTTTTCATATACATCCCCTCCTGTATTGGTTTTATTATACAGCAGTTTGCAAACGTTGTCAACCGCTTTTTTATTTTTTACGGTCGTGCGTTTCCGCCTGAAAGGGAGAGCGCGGCGGGGGGTGCGGCGGGCGCGGTAAAAAGCCGCTGCGGAAAAAAGCAGCTGCGGAAAAAGCGGCTGCGAAAAAAGCGGGCGCGGGCGATGGTTTTGCAAAGAAAAACGGTGGCTTCGGCATTTTGCCGAAGCCGCCGCACTGTTTTTGCGTTTTGCGCGACGCGTTTACGCTTTGTTCAGCGAACGGAACGCCTTTTCGACGACGTTCTCCGCCGTGAAGCCGAACATTTCGAACAGCTTGTTCGCAGGGCCGCTCGCGCCGAAGGTAGTCATGCCGATGATCTCGCCCGCATCGCCCGCGTACTTGTACCAGGAGTAGGGGGAACCCGCCTCCACGCACACGCGCGCCTTGACTTCGGGCGGGAGCACCTCGTCCTTATAGCTCTGCGGCTGTTTTTCGAACTCCTCGAAGCAGGGCATGGAAACGACGCGCGCGTCGACGCCCTTCGTTTTCAAAATATCCTTCGCCTGCATGCACTGTTCCACTTCCGAACCGCTGGCGATGAGCAGCACGTCGGGCGTCTCCTTTTCGCTGTCGGCAAGCACATAGCCGCCCTTGAGCGCAGCCAGCCCCGAATTTTCGTACTGCGGCAGGTTCTGGCGGGTGAGGACAAGACAGGTGGGCGCGTTCCCTTCGAGCGCGGAGATCCACGCCGCCGTCGTCTCTTTGCCGTCGGCGGGGCGGTACACCTTCATGCCGGGGATGGAGCGCAGCGCGATGAGCTGTTCAACGGGTTCGTGCGTGGGGCCGTCTTCGCCGACGCCGATGGAGTCGTGCGTCAGGATGTAGATGACGGGCTGGTGCATGAGCGCGGAGAGGCGCATCGCGTGTTTCATATAGTCGGAGAAGATAAAGAAGGTGGAGCAGTAGCATTTCAGCCCGCCGTGCAGCTGCATGCCGTTGGTGATCGCCGCCATCGCGTGCTCGCGGATGCCGAAGTGCATGTTCGACCCGCTCTTATCCTCCGCGGTGAAGTCGCCGCGCTTTTTCATGTTGGACTTGTTGGAGGGCGCGAGGTCCGCCGAGCCGCCGATGAGGTTGGGGATGAGGTCGGCGAGCTTGTTGAGCACGGCAAAGCTCGTGTTGCGTGTCGCGTCGGGTTTTGCGAACTCGAAGAGGGAGGCGTTGTTCTTCAGGTCGGGCAGCTCCCCGCTCATGAACAGTTTGTACTTCGCCGCAAGGTCGGGGTATTTCGCCTCGTATTCCTTGAACATCCTCTTCCACTTGCCCTGGCGGGAAACGCCCTTTTTGGCGATCGCCGCGCAGTGCGCCGCGACCTCTTCGGGGATCTCGAAGGGCGCACACGTCCAGCCGAGGTTGTCCTTCAGCTTTTGCAGGTTCTCCGTGCCGAGGGGCGCGCCGTGGCACTCGTGCGAGCCTGCGAGCGGCGAGCCGTAGCCGATGACCGTTTTGCAGATGATGATCGAGGGGCGCTCGGTATCCGCCTTCGCCTTGCGCACGGTGCGGCGCAGCAAATCCAGATCGTTCGCGTCGTCCACCTTCAGCACCTGCCAGCCCTGCGCCTTGAAGCGCATCGCCACGTCCTCTTTGAAGGTGATGTCGGTATTGCCCTCGATGGTGATGTCGTTGTCGTCATAGAAGAGGATGAGTTTGCCCAGCTTGTGCGTGCCCGCAAAGGAGCAGGCCTCGTACGAGATGCCCTCTTCGAGGCACCCGTCGCCGCACAGCGCATAGGTGTAATGGTCGACGATGGGGAAGCCCTCGCGGTTGAAGGTGGCGGCGAGGTGCGCCTCGGCGACCGCCATGCCGACGGCGTTCGCGATGCCCTGCCCGAGCGGGCCGGTCGTCGTTTCGATGCCGGGCGTGTGGCCGTATTCGGGGTGCCCGGGCGTTTTGTACCCGAGCTGGCGGAAGTTCATCATGTCCTCTTTGGAGATGTCATACCCGAAGAGGTACAAAAGCGAGTAGTTGAGCATGGAGCCGTGCCCCGCGGAGAGGATGAAACGGTCTCTGTCGTCCCACTTCGGGTCCTTCGGGTTGAACTTCAAAAAGTCCGCGAAGATGGTGTACCCGATGGGCGCGCTGCCCAAGGGCAGCCCGGGATGCCCCGAGTTCGCCTTCTGGATCGCTTCCGCAGAGAGCACGCGGATCGCGTTTACCGTTTCCTGCCGTACGTCGTTCATTGTATCATTCTCCTTGAACTATAAATTTTTATGTTTGTTCCGCGCGGCGCGGGCGCACCCGCGCCGCGCGGCAGTTTTCCGTTTTCGTCCGCCTCCGCGAAAGGGGAGGGCTTACAGATATTTTTCGAGGTTCGCCGTCACGAGGAAGGGGTATCTCTTCAAAAACGCATACAGCGCCGCCGCGATCTTCGCGTTGCCGCCCGCCGTGTTGCTCTCGATGTTGATGGGCATGATCGGCTCGTGCAGGCTCATGCGCACCAGTGCCCAGCCGTCGCCATGGTCCTTGTCGAAGTTGATGCGCACGCCCTCGAAGTTGTCGGGCGCGAGCGAAAGCCCCTCCGCCGTCGGAACATACGCTTTCAGCTCTTCGATAGCGGCATTCCCCAGCGTTTTGAAGTCCGCGCCCGCGGTAAAGGTCAGCCGCGCCTCCGCCGCTTCGGCGGGTTCGGGCAGGTCCGCGATGAGGTCGGAAACGCTCCTGCCCTCCTTCGCGAGCTTTGCGACGGTGATGAGGATGCGCGTCACAAGGTAGGCGCCGTCGTCGAGGAAATAGTTCTCTTCGAGGGCCGCGTGCCCGCTCGTTTCGATGCCGATGGGCGCGTATTGTCCCGCCGCGCACAGCTCTTTCGCCTTGTCGATCACGTTTTTATACCCGCGCTTGTAGCGGCAGTGCTTTCCGCCGTGCGCCGCGATGAACTGCGCCAGCCCGTCGGACGTGACGGAGTCCGTCACGATGGTCGCGCCGGGGTGCTCTTCGAGCAGGATGGCGGCGATGAGCGCGATAAGGCGGTTGCGGTTGATCTCTTCGCCGTTTTTATCCACCGCGCCGGCACGGTCGACGTCCGTATCGAAGATGATGCCGAAATCCGCATGCGCGCGCTGCACCGCCTCGCATACGGAGCGCATCGCCTCCTTATTCTCGGGGTTGGGGATGTGGTTGGGGAATCTGCCGTCGGGGTCTAAAAACTGGCTGCCCGCGGTGTCCGCGCCCAGCGGCTTTAAGACCTTTTCGACGTAGAACCCGCCCGCGCCGTTGCCCGCGTCGACGACGATCTTTTTGCCTGCGAGCGGCGTTTCCTCGCCCGTCTTTTCGCGCACGAACGCAACGAGGTTTTCGCTGTAACGCCCGATGTAGTCCGTTTCGCGCACGCTGCCCTTGCCCGTGAGCGCCTTCCCTTCGGCGGCGAGGGTGAGCAGGGCGGTGACGTCCTTGCCTTCGAACCCGCCCGAGGGGAGGAAAAATTTCAGCCCGTTCTTGTTGTAGGGCAGGTGGCTCGCCGTGATCATGATCGAAGCGTCGGCGGGCGCGTCCTTTTCCTGCAAGAGCATGAACATGCTCGGCGTGGAGGAGAGCCCCGTCAGCAGCGCGTCGCACCCGCTTTCGGTGATCGCCTTTGCCGCCGCCGCGCAGATGCGCCCCGCCGACAGGCGCGAATCGTGCCCGACGGCGATGGTCAGCTTCGTTTTCCCGAGTTTTTCCGCGAGCATGTAAACAAGCGCCCTGACGATGCCTTCCACCGCCTCGTCGGTGAGGTCGATGTGTTCGCCTTCCACGCCTTCCAGCGCCACGCCGCGGACGTCCGTCCCGCTCTTGAGTTTCAGCCAGTCGTTCAGCTCCATGCCGCGTCCCTCCGCAAATGTTTCTCACTAACGATTATACTTCAAAAACGGCGCGTTTTCAAGTGCTTTTTGAAAATAACCTGCCGAATCCGCAAAAAATTCCTGCGGCGGCGCGTTCCGCTCCGAAAAAAAGCGCGGGCGGCGGGCAAAGCCGCCGCGATTTCTTTACAACGGGCGATTTATGTGGTACAATATCTGTATTCTGCGCGGGAAGCCGCCGCGCGGTCAAACGGAGTGAATATGAAAAAATTTGTAGTTTCGTCTGATTCGACCTGCGATTTTTACGCGGAATATATCCGTGAGCGGGATGTGAAGGTGATCGCCTTTCCCTTTGTGATGGAGCTGGGCGGCGCCGTTTCGGAAGAGTCGGACGCCTTTACGGAGTATGCGCAATACGTAGATTTTTACGAACGCGAGCGCAAAGGCGGGCTTCCGCGCACCTCGCAGATCAATTTCGAGCGGCATTACGAGTATTTCAGCGGGCTGGTCAAAGAGGGCGCTTCAAGCATTCTGCACGTGTCCCTTTCGGGCGGGCTTTCGCCCACGGTGAACGTGGCGCGCGAGGCTGCGGCAGCCGTCGCAAAGGAGAATGCGGGCACGGAGATCCTCGTCGTCGATTCGCTCTCCGCCACGATCGGGCAGGGGGAGCTGGTCAAAGAGGCGCTGCGCCTTCGCGACGAGGGAAAAACGGCGCAGGAGGCATATGAGCGCCTGAACGAAATGACCCGCCACATCCAGCATACGATCATAGCGTACGATCTGAATTTTCTTTGCCGCGGCGGCAGGGTGTCGAGGGCGGCGGCGATCGCGGGTACGATGCTCTCCATCAAACCCGTGCTCACCTTTACGGAGGACGGCAAACTTACCGTCATCGATAAGTGCAGGGGCATGAAGGGGGCATTCCGCTATGCCGTGGAGCGCATCAACAGGGCGCCCCGCCGCGAAGGTGCGGACTGGTTCCACATCGTGCATACCGACGCGCCCAAAGAGGCGGAGCAGCTTGCCGATCTGCTCGAACAGACTTTCGGCATCCGCGCGGAGATCAGCATCATGGGGCCCGTCATCGGCGC
The DNA here is from genome assembly GCA_017886545.1 of Clostridia bacterium. GTDB lineage: Bacteria > Bacillota > Clostridia > Christensenellales > Borkfalkiaceae > Borkfalkia. The sequence goes on along the minus strand of JAGHJS010000088.1, from coordinate 59,529 downwards.
GCACGTCGGTCCCGGTTCCGTGTCCGTCGTGTGGGAGAGCGAGGGGGAGAGGATAAAATAAGCTGCTCGCGAAAATCTCGGCAGGCTGCTGCCTGCGATTTTCTGCGATTTGAGGACAACCCCACTGCTCTCACTTCGTTCGAGACAGCGGAGGTTTTCCTCGTTGCGGCATTTTTCAGGGCACACCTTTATAGAAATGCCGCAACTTCACCTTTCCTGCAACAGGCAAAGTGTTGCCAAATTGTGTTGCGCTGCGGAAAAGTGTGATTTTCCTTGCGCGAGAGATTATAGAAATCGCGCGCGTTCACCCCTTTTCCTAAGAGCCGAAAGGTTTCGGCAAATTGAGGGCGCTTGCAAAAAGTGTGATTTTTGCGCGCGCAAGTGATTATTGAAAAGCGGCTTTCTCCTCCCTTGTCATCCTGAGCGGAGCCGCCCGTAGGGCGGCGCAGTCGAAGGATCTCTATTTTAATTTTGTCGATATTTTAATAGAGATCCCTCGCAAGGCTCGGGATGACAGAGAGTGACTATTGTGTCACCCTGAGCAGAGCGGCGGTGAAACCGCCGCGAAGTTGAACGGGTCTGAATAATTCTACAAGTTAGTGATATGCAGTCAGTGTTGCATAACTTACTGCATACGGCTTTCAACGTATTCGGCTCAGATCCCTCGCAAGGCTCGGGATGACAGGGTAAGCAGTTTCGTCTTTTCCGAAAAAATTTTTGCGCGCGGTGCAAAATCGCGCGGACGTATTTGAAAAAAGCAACCGAACGAGGTTTTTTATTATGGCAAAGGACAACCAATTCGTCAATCAGATCGCAGACATCGAAACGGACTTTCCCCGTTGGTACACGGACGTCGTGACCAAAACGGGGCTGGTCGACTACGGTCCCGTCAAAGGGACCATGGTCATCCGCCCGTACGGCTATGCCATTTGGGAGAATATCCAGAAGGAGCTGGACGCCCGCTTCAAGGCGACGGGGCATAAGAACGCGTACTTTCCGCTTCTGATCCCGTACAGCTTCATGACCCGCGAGGCGGAGCATGTCGAAGGGTTCGCGCCCGAAGTCGCGGTGGTCACCGTCGGCGGCGGCGAAGAGCTGGCGGAGCCGCTCGTCATCCGCCCGACGAGCGAGACCATCTTCGGCGCGATGTATTCCAAGTGGATCCAATCCTACCGCGATCTGCCCGTGCTCATCAACCAGTGGGCGAACGTCATGCGGTGGGAAAAGACGACCCGCCCCTTCCTGCGCACCAGCGAATTTTTGTGGCAGGAGGGGCACACCGCCCACGCCACCGAAGAGGAGGCGATGGAGGAGACGATGAAGATGCTCGGCGTATACAAAGTGTTCGCCGAGACCTGCCTCGCTATGCCCGTGTTCACGGGCAGGAAGACGGAAAAGGAGAAGTTCGCGGGCGCCGTCGCCACCTTCGGCATGGATGCGATGATGCACGACGGCAAGAGCCTGCAGGCGGGCACGTCGCACTACCTCGGGCAGAACTTCGCCAAGGCGTTCGACATTCAGTTTTTGGATAAGGACGGCGTGCACAAGTACGCTTATACTTCGTCGTGGGGCGTATCCACACGCCTCATCGGCGCGCTCATCATGACGCACGGCGACGCGCGCGGGCTGATCCTGCCGCCCGTCGTTGCGCCCGTGCAGGCGATCATCGTGCCCATCGCGGCGAAAAAGGAGGGCGTGCTCGAAGCGACCGAGGCATTGCGCGCGCAGCTGTGCGCCGCGGGGATCCGCGCCGAAACGGACACGACGGACAACAGCCCGGGCTGGAAGTTCAACGAGTGGGAGATGAAGGGCGTGCCGCTGCGCATCGAACTCGGACCCCGCGACATCGAGGCGGGCAAAATGACGCTCGTGCGGCGCGACACGCACGAAAAGACGGAGGCGCCGCTCACGGGCGCGCCCGAAACGGTGCAAAAGCTGCTTGCGGAGATCCAGTCGAACCTGTTCGCGCTCGCCAAAAAGCGCAAGGAGGAGCGCGTCGTTTCCGCCGCGAACGTACAGGAACTGCTGGCGGGCGTGGAAGGGGGCAACTTCGTGAAAGCGGGTTGGTGCGGCTGCCGCGAATGCGAAGATGCGATCAAAGAACAGACGGCTGCGTCCGCACGCGTGCTTGTGGGAGGCGAAGAGGCGGATACCTGCGTCTGCTGCGGCAAAAAGGCGAAACATGTCGTGCTGTTCGCCCGCGCATATTAAAAGCAAATTATAAAGAAAGCGGTCGCAAGTAATCATCGGGAAGATCCGCCCCGCCGCGCAAAACGCGCGGCGGGGCGGTATGCTTTGTAAGCGGGTTTTGACCGTTTGTTCACAGACGGACGCAAACCGATCACAATTTGATACAAAGGAGCAAAAAATTTTAATTTTTTTCAAAAAGGGTATTGACAAAGCTGAAAAGTATGGTATAATAGAGGCAAGAAGAGAGGAAAACGGCAGGAAAGCGATCCTCTCTCGGTACAACAAAAGCCCGAAGGGCCGCAGGCGCCCTCCCCCAATTTGATTGCGTAGGTTTCCACCGGGAATGTGCACAAGGAAGACGTTCGCAAGGGGACGGAGAGGTGAAGAGGCTTCACGCGGGGACGCCGTCCGGATCTTACACAGGCTCCGAAATTCGCAGCGGAGAGGCGGACAGCGGCAGCGGCGGGCAAGCGAGGTACTGTTATGTTCAAGTCCGATTTTTTGAGGAAGCTTGCTTAACAGGAGGGCACTCCAATGTACTCATTAAACACAGGGATCAGAAAATAGACAGTTTCCGCTGATAGCGGGCGCCGAGGCGCTGCAGGCTGAAACGGCAACCGCACCGATTATGGGCATTTCGTGAAACATACGTCTTGGTGAGATCTCTTACAACTGAATACGACAAGCAAAAAAACCGCCCGCGGCACGCAAGCGTGCCGCGGGCTTATTCTGTGTTTTCCCGAAAATGGGCAGAATCATTGCTGCAGGAGGGAACGTTGCCGTGGATTTCGGCACGGAAGCGTAAAGAGGTCCGTTGTCCGCTCTGATAAGGGGAGCGGAAGAAGGTATAGGAAAAAAGAAAAAGAGCGCGCCCTGCGGCATTGCCGCAGGGCGCGCTCTGTATTTTTTATATCACGTGCGTTTCAGCATCGGAATGCCCGTTCCCGTTACGTTCCAAAGGAGGGAGGAGAACCCGTCGTACCCGTACGCTTCCATCTCCGTTGCAGAAAGGAGCGGGCAGCCGTAGCAGTAGGCGGTGCTCAGCATGGAGAGACAGGTGCCGTTTCCGAGCACGCGCTGCGGGATGTTGTCCGTGCAGACGACGCAGTTTTCCACGCGCCCGTAGTTGCGCCCGATCACGGCATAGTTGGTGCCCGCGTCCGCCATGCTGCCGACGGCAATGCAGTCCGTGATCAGTCCCGTGGTGCCGTTGGTCGCGCAGATCGGGCCGTTGTAGCTGACGGTCGAGCCGTTGACGTAGCCGTCGATCAGGCAGTTTTCCACCACGCCCTCGTTGCAGCCCGCGACCGTGCCCGCGATGCGACCCGTCACGTTCATATCCGTGAGCGTAAGATTTCGCACGTTGCCCGCTGCGCCGACGTACACGAACAGGCCGATGTTGTACTGTTCGGGCTGGCTGATCGTCAGATTGCGGATGGCGAAGCCGTTTCCGTCAAAGACGGAGTTGAATTTGCGGCTGTCGCCGGGCGCCGCGTCGCCGCCGTCGTAGCCGATGGGGTCGAAGGCGACGCCGCGCATGTCGATGTCGTTTTTGAGCACATACAGAGTGCCGACCGTACAGGGCGCCGTATCCAGCGCCACGAGCTCTTCGGGGGTGGAGATGTACTGCACCGCGCTTTCGGGGAGCACGGTCACCGTAACGGAGGCCTGCAATCCCGTAGAGGTGTGTGTCGCCGTGATGACGGCGCTCCCTTCGGAGAGGAAGGAAACTTCGCCGTCCCCGCTCACCGCCGCAACGGCGGGCGCGTCCGAAACATAGGTGACCGCCTTGTCGCCGATGTTCGGGTTGTTGAACACGGGCGTGAGCACCACGGGCAGCAGCCCGACCGCGCCGTAGACCGCATTCCTGCCGAGCGTCATCGAGCGCGCCGTCGCCGCCGTCACGGTGACGGGCAGCGTCGCCGTGTGGTTCCCGTCGTCGCTCACCGCCGTGATCTGCGTCGAGCCGACGGCGTTGTAGGTCAGGGTGCCGTCCGCCGCAAGCGAGGCGACGGCAGGGTCGGCAACGGCGATCGTATAGTTGCCGTTGCTCGCGTTTTCGGGCAGAACCTGCGCGGTGATGACGGGCGCTGCGTCGTCGATCGCCGCCGTCCAGGAATCCGCCGCTCTGCCGTTGACAAGGATGCGGATGCCGCTCGCGGCGATCTGCTTTTTATAGACGCGCACGGTGCAGCTCACTTTGAACGCGCCGTCATAGCTTTCAGCATACAGGGTGGTCACGCCCTCTTTCAGTGCAGTTACCAGCCCCGTATCGTCCACGCTGGCGACGGTATCGTCCGCCACGTTCCAGAACACGTTTTTATTGGTCGCGCCGGAGGGGTAATAGCGGCAGCCGATGCGCTCCGTTTCGCCGACGTACAGGCTCGTTTCCGTTTTCGCAAGGGTAAATCCCTGCAGCGGAACGCTCTCTTCGGCGCACGCGCCGAAGCAAAGCAGTGCAAAGGCAAGGGTCAGCAGCAGGGCTAAAAGTTTACTTTTCCGCATTGCTCTTTTTCCTCCTGATCAGGATAAACGCCGCTATGGCGCCGCCGACGAACACGACGCCCGCAATGGGGAGTGCGATTGCAAGGGCGAGGTCATCGCCGCCGTCGCCCGTGACCGTCTGTTCGCGGATGACGTTTTTGACCGCCGCTTCCGCGGTGAGCAGATCTGCGTAATTGGTGACCTTTGCCTTCTCGTCCTTATTCAGTCGTTCATAGGCGCTGAAGGCGGACATGACCGCCGCGTAATCGCCTGCGGCAGGCGTATCGGGCAGCGCGTCGATCATTGCAATGACGTCCGTGTGCCTGTCTTTGACGATCGCAAAGGAATCGTAGAGCTGCGCCGTCGCCGTCTGCGTCTCCGTTTCGGGCTGGTAAACGAGGTACGAATCGAAGTACAGCCTGTTCTGCTCGATGCGGATGGCGGAGAACATGGTCGTGTGCGGCTGTTCGGTCTTAGCAGGATAGATCATCGTTTTGTCGTAGTCGATCAGTTCATACATCGTCGCGCCGCCCGCGGTGTTGCTGTTGATGTATACGATGCCGTCGGGGTCGACCATCAGTTCGCGCTGCTGCCCGTTGTACACTTCCGTCACGGTATCGGGCAGATCGACGGAGCCGAGCCCCTGCGGTTTGGTGCGGATATACACATGGTCATGCCCTTGCAGCACGATGTCTACGCCCTGTTCGAGCATGAACGGCACGATCTGCTGCCGCATGTCGCCAATGTACGGGTCGGCGTTGATCTTGTTTCCGGAGGTGAACAGCCCCGCGTGCAGCATCACGATCTTCCATTGTTTATCGGTGGAGGAGAGGTCGTTCAGAAACCACTCGTACTGCGTCTTGTTCAGTCCCGCGATCGCAGAGCCCGGTTCGGGGCGTTCGCGGGTGTTGTCGTTGGTGTTGAGCACCGTAAAGTGCGCGTTTTCGTAGTCAAAGGAGTAATAGGCGCCCGCAGTCGTGCTGTAAATGTCGTCGGGGTATGGTACGTTGAAGCGGGAAACGAACACGTTGTCGTAGCGGTCGTGGTTGCCTGTTACGGGGGCAAGCGTCGTGTTGCGCAGGATGGCTTCCGGCAGCGAGAACATCCATTCCCACTGATTGAGGTACACGCCGTTTTCGGTGAAGTCGCCCGTGTTCGCGATGAAGTCCGTTTCGGGGTACATGTCGAAGGCGAGGTCGAGCAGGTTCTTCCAGCGCATGTACGCCGCATACGACTCAGACTGCACGTCGGAGGTGTGCAGGAAGGTGAAACTGCCGTCGTTGTCCGCCGTGTGCAGCGTCGCCGCGCTGCTCCATACGTTGCGCTCGGCGTCGCCGACGCGGTACCAATACTCCGTGGCGGGGTCCAGCCCCGTCGCGACCGCCTTGTGGATCCATTCGCCGTTGATGGTGCCCGCCGTGCCCGTAAAGGTTGTGGCGCCGCTCCAGTCGGGTACCGTCTGCCCCTCCGTCTTTTCGGCGATCTGCACGTTGCTGTTTTTGAAAAAGCTGTCAGTCTTCCAGTTGAAGCCTTTCGCCGTGCCCGTATCGCCGTAAAAGGTGACGGCGATCATGTGCGGGTAGTAGCTGTCGGGGTAGTTGGGCTGCGGGTTCGCATACAGCCGCAGGTTGAAGTAGAGGTCGCTGGAAGCAACGGAGTTCTGGAACACCGCTGCAACGATCTCGTTTTCGCCTTCGCAGAACACATCCGAAGAAAAGATGATGCGCGTGCTGCCGTAGGTGCTGTCCACGGCGGCGGAGGCGAGTGCGGAAGAGTTGAGTGCGGTATCCGCATACAGGTTCACGCGGTCGGTCTCCGCGCCGTTGATAAAGAGGGCGAACCCGTCGTCGTAATTCACGTCCGCCATCACATACAGTTGCTCGTTGGCGATCTGCGCCGCCTGCTCCGCCGTAAGCGTGAAAGTGTTCCCGAATACCGCCGCGTTGTAGCGGTTGTTGATGTCCGTGCCGTAGCCGAGCGTCGTATTGAGATGGATGTCATAATTATCGCCGTAGCCGAGGGGCGCGTTGCCCGCGCCCGTGTAAGCGATCGCTCCCACGTTGGGCGCGCCGCCCGTCTGTACGAGGTCGAGCGCGGCGCCTCCGTTTTCGGCATACTGCCATTCCGCTGTGGCGGAGATAAGGCTGACGTCGTCCGCCGCGCTGTAAGAGGCAGCCGCTGTAAGGGGAAAGGCGGTCAGACTGCCGGCAAGCAGCAGCGCCGCGCAGAGTACGCAGGCTATCTTCTTTTTCATGGAACCCTCCTTATGCCGCGGCGATGTAAACGTCTTTTCTGTGGTCAGCGCGCCGCACGCCGCCCGTACCGTAAAACTTGTTCCCGCAGCCGCCGTCACCGTTACAACGCCCGTTACGGGGTCGATGGAAACGCCCGCCGTATCTGTTGTGAGGGAGAAGGTAACGGGCGCATAGCCTCTGTCGAACCCGACCGCCACGCGGAAACTGCCGCTCTGCGTTTCGCTACTGAGGATGGTCAACTGCGTCTGTGTCCCTTCGCCGCCCTCCGCAAAGGCGGGCAGGCTGCCCTCTTCGATGCGGAACACGTCCGTCGGGTATGCCGCCCACGTCGAAGCTGTGCGCATCCCCGCTGCATCCAAAACGGCGCAGGTGGAAACGTCGCCGTTCCGCTCGTCGGCGGTGAAGGGCGTGCTCGTCGTGACGGATGCAAAGCAGTTCTGCATCTCCGTCTTGCAATAATAAGCGAATGCCCCCGCGATGCTGCCGTCGGCGGTGATCTCCGTATAGCAGTTGGCGATACGCTTGGCGGTGTCTTCCTTGCCCATGAATCCGCTGGCAAGGTTGCCGTGCAGGGTGGAGGAGCGCACGAAGCAGTTTTCGATGGTGCCCTTCACATACCCCGCGAAGGTGCCGCCGAAGTTTCCCGTGCAGGTGAACGAGGAATCGGCAATCCCGAGGTTGCGCACCACGCCGTTCGCCGCGATGTGTCCAAACAGCCCGCCGTCGCCGCCGTACGAGATGGTGATGTTGCGCAGAACGTGCCCGTTTCCGTCGATCGTGCCCGTCAGGGCGCTCGTGCCGCTGTCGGAATAGCTGCCGATCTGCGGCATGGCGTTGCTCTGGCAGTATTCGTAAAAGTCGAGGTCTGCCGTCAGCAGGTACGATCTGGCAAGGCTCGCCGTATCCTGCCCGATTGCGAGGAACTCCTCGACGGTAGAAACAGTCTTGTCAAACACTTCGAGGTTGATGCGGAAGGTATTTTCGCCCGCCTTCACGGTCAGAAAGCTCTGCCCGCCCAGCGTGGCGAGGTAGCTGCCGCCCACGGTGAGCTGCGTGCCGTTGAGCGTGTAGCGGTAGGAGGGGAGTTTGTTCCCGTAGTTGTCGTACACCTCCGCGAGCGCGCTGCCGAAGGCGGCGGGGAGCTGCACGGTCACGTCGTTCGCCGATTCCTTTACGAACCGCACCGAAACGCCGCTCTCGTCCGCCGCGGGCACGGTGCCGTAGGTAAAGGTGATCTGCGCGGCGGTGTCGCCGCTTCTGGCGCGCACGGTGAACACCGTTCCGTCCGCGACCTCCGCCGCAATGCGCACGGTGCCGCTTTCATCCACCGTAATGCCGTCCACCTGCGGGATCACGTCGTATGTGATCGTTCCCTGCAAGCCTTCGCTGTGCACGTCGAGGGAGAACTGCGTTCCGCCTTCGCTGTACGCGACGGCGCTTTCGTTCAGCAGCGCGAGGGACGGCGCCGCCGTCTGCGTTTCACTGCAACCGACAGCCGTAACGGCAAAAGTGCAGCAGAGCAGGGCGACCAGCAATGACGCAAATGCTTTTTTCATCTGCTTTCCTCCTTATGATTCGTTATCCTTATTATATAGAATGTGCAGGTTTCGTCGTGGGCAAGCCCGTCTGTTTCCTTGCCCGCTTCGAGTCGGGCAGGGATCATATTTTTAACTTTTCTAAATAAATTATAGCATTGAATTTTGCCGCCGTCAAGGCCAGAAAGAAAATTTGCGAAAAAAATCAGAAACAAGGCGGATCACGTTGTATTTTCATGCGGCGGCAGCTTGTGTAAGCATGGGTGGGCGCGTTGCAGAGGCGCTTTACGGAAGGGAAAGGGGTGTCATTGGAGGGACGGAATGCTCCGCTGCGGAGTGGAGGTGCGTTTTTTTGCGGGGTATATATTTTAACTAAATTAAAAAATATTGACAAAATGCGGAATTTGTGCTATGCTAAAAGGGAACACAACACAAAGGACGCATGCGCTCACGCTTTCGGATGGGGCGGTGTGCCGCAGCAAAACAGGGAGAGAGCGGTGCTATATGGTCGGTAAAAATCAAAGTTATATTCGCGAGATCAACAGAAAAGCCATCCTCGAAACGCTCATTGCGGAAGACTGTTCGGCGACGATGCTCGCCAGAAAGCTCAGTCTGAGCAACGCCTCGCTTTCGACCATTCTCGGCGGATTGCTCCGCGACGGCTACATCTGCCGCACGGCGGGCGAAAAGAGAAGCGGGTACGGCAGGCCGCCCGTCTATTACACGTTTAACGCCGGATGCGGCGCGCTCCTCTCCGTCGTACTGGCAAACTATTACGCCACCATTGTGGTCAGCGATATGCGCATGAATATTCTTGCGCGCGAAAGTATGCGTGCGGCAAAATATGATCTGTCTATGCTGGTCGACCTCGTGAGCAAGGCAAAGGAACTGCTCGCCGCGCCGCGCTGCGCCGCGGTACCGCTGGTCGGCGTCAATTTTTCGGTGCCGGGCAGGGTGAACAGCGGCACGGGCGAATTGCAGCTTTCGCCGCAATTCGATGAAAGTATCTTCGGCGAAGGAAACGGCATCGTGCGCCTGTTCGAAAAGCAGTTCGGCGTGCCCGTGCGCATCTCCAACGACATCGACAGCGCCGCCAGGGGCGAGATGAATGTCGGTGCGCTCAAAGGGGTGCAGAACGGCGTGCTTGCCTATGTCGACGAGGGCATCGGCGGCGCGATCGTACTCGGCGGCGGGCTGTATTGCGGCGAACAGGGATTTGCGGGCGAGATCGGTCTGATGCGCGCGGACTTTCGCGGTTGCAGCGATGTACTCGATGAATTTGTTTCGCTTCGCGTCCTAAAAAAGTATTTTTCCGAACACGCTGGCGAAAAGCTGCATACGGCGGACATCGTCCGCCTGTACCGCGAGGATGAGGCGGCGCGCAGCTATATCAACGAAACGGCGCATTGCCTCGGCAAAAAGATCCGCGACATTGTAGAGCTTTTGGATATTTCCACCATCGTGCTTTCGGGTAGGGTGGTGCAGTTCGGGGAGGAGTACCTGAACGCAGTGAACGCGGAAGTAGCCGCCTCGCTCAACGGGGCGAAGGTCGTAGCGTCTTCGCTGGGGGAGGACGCGACCGTCTACGGCACAGCATCGGAGGGTGTGCGCGCCTTCCTCGCCTCCGTTTCCTGACTGTGTGACGCTGTTGCGTTCGCCTTGGCGCGGTTTCGGCGCGGCAGGATGGCGCGGTGCATATCCTTGCATAGCAGGCGTTCGTTCTTTCTTCTTCACTGTGCGACCGCCCCGCCGCTTGCGGCGGGGCGGTCGCATTCTTATGCGGGCGATATTGTGTCGCCCGCTATTTTTAAATATGTTAAAAATATTGAATCGAAAAAAGCAACAAAAAGAGTAAATATGCATATGTAAGTGATATATTTCTAAAATTTGTAAAAAAGATGCAAAATAAATTTTACAAGATGAAAAAAATTTTCTATAAAATTTTTAATAAAGTTAAAAAATACTTGAAGTATGGCGCGTGGTGTGCTATAATACAGATACAGAAAAATCTTTTCACGAAAGGAGGGAAAGAGCAGGCATGAAAAGTGCAAAACGATTTTTGTTGCTGCCTTTGATGCTTGTCGCGCTGCTGTGCTGCGCCTTTGCGGTGTTCACGGCGTGTGCGGAGGAAGAGGGGCAGGGTCCCGAAGCGACGCCCCTTTCCGCGCCGGTCATTGAACTTGACGGCAATGTGGTCAGCTGGGAGGCTGTTTCGGGCGCGACGTCTTACACCGTCTACGTCAATGACGACGGCACGTCCGTAACGGGCACGAGCTATACGCTCACAATGACGGAGGCGGGCAGTTACACGATCTATGTGATCGCGAACTCGACCAACGCCGCCTATACCGACAGCGTGCGGAGCAATACGGTGACGTATACCGTCGAGCAGACGTACCCGCTTGCCGCGCCGGTCATCGAACTTGACGGCAATGTGGTCAGCTGGGATGCGGTTGAACATGCCGTCAGCTATACCGTTACGGTCAACGGCACGGCGCAGGCGCCCGTTACGGGAACGAGTTACACTATAACCGAAACGACGCCCGGCGACTATACGGTGACCGTCGTGGCGAATGCAGAAGCGGGCACAAATTATGTAAACAGCCCCGCGAGCAATTCTGTCACCTATACGGTACCCGATACCCCCGTGCTCTCCGCGCTGGAAGTTACGGGGTTCACGAAAACGCTGTACTATCTGGACGAGCGCGCACAGGCGCCCGACCTTTCGGGCGTGACCGTTACCGCCTCGTACACGGCGGGCAAGGAGAGCGCCGCGGTTGATCTTACCGACTGCACCGTCACCTATGACGGCGAAGAGACGGCGGACATGACCGCGGGCAGCCACACCATCCGCATCAGTTACACCGAGGAGGGCGTCACCCTCTACGACGAGCTGACCTACACCGTCGAGCGCCGTGCCGAAGCGGATATCGAGGCGATCACCGAGATGATCGGCGAGTACGATGCGGCAGACGGCAGCTATGCGGTCGCGGCGAGCGGCACCGTTACGGCGGTGACCGACCTCGACGGCAACGCCGCTGCGTTCAGCGGAAACGCGATCGGCAACGACGCGTTCGGCACGGACGAGTACGTCAAGGTGTTCCGCGTCGATCTGGAGGGCGGCACGACGAACTTTGTGCGCGTCATCCGCGCGACGTATGTTTCGGACGCGGCAGGCTTTATGGCGATCAACGACCGCCTGAACGGGTACTATATCCTGCGGCAGAGCATTGATTTTTCGGGATATGATTTTGACGGCGAAGGCGGGCTGCTCGCCGGCCGTACAGAGGGCGCATTGATCGGCGAAGCTCCGCTCACGCAGATCTCTTCCGACGCCGGAAGCAAAATCGAAACCGCAGGAGCCGGTACGTCTGTTGCAGGCACCGCCTTCACGGGCGTGTTTGACGGCAACGGCTATGCCCTTATGAATGTTGCGATCGAGAGTGAGCTTTCGTCGGCATATGCATTTGCCTTGTTCGGCTGGGTCGGCACAGACGGTGTGGTCAAAAACCTTACGCTGCGCAACATCAGCATCCATGGCTGGCAGGACTGCGCGCTGCTTGCGGCGTTCAACCAGGGCACGATCGAAAATGTTGTGGTCGAAGAGAACAACAACCTTTATGTGCAGCACAGGCACGGCGGGCTGACGGCCGTCAATCTGGGCACGATCAGCAATGCCGTCAGCTTTTTGAGCACATATGATTCGTCCGCCGGAACGGATGCGCAGGTATTTGGCTGGCATGGTACGAACAGCAATTACAGCGATATCGTGCAGATCGACGCGGTCAATGCGCATATCTCTACCGAAAGGGAAGAGATCGCCGAACTCACTGCGATCGACGGCTGGAAGTACTACGAGGGCGTCGGCACCGTCTACACGAACAACAATTATATTTATATCCCTGCGGACGACTTCACCCTTCCCATCGGCGGCACGCTCGAACTTGCCATCGCGGCAGAGCCCGAGCTGACCTATGCGGTGTACGGGGGCGAAGCGCTCGGCGTCAGCCTTGAGACGTTTGCCATTTCCGTTTCCGATGGGGTGCTCACGATCGGGTTTGCAGAGGGAGCTGCAACAGGGCTTACTACGGGTACGTTTACGCTTGCTATTCACAACGGAAATTGGGGGTATTCGCAGAGCCTTGTCATTACCCTTGCGGATCCCGTTCCCGTTTCCGCAACCGTGGCGACGCAGAACATTGAAGTATACCAGGGCGGGCAGCTTGCGCTCAACACCGTGGAGCTGACCGTCATCTATTCGGACGGCTCGCAGGATACGGTCAACCCGACCTCCGTTACCGTTGATACGAGCACCGTCGGGGATGCGGTCGCCGCGACTTTCTTCTACACGGAAGGGGACGTGACGGTGCAGGCGCAGACGACGATCTCCGTCGTGGAAGATCCTTCCGACGACCCCGTTCCCACGGCCTTTGCCGTAACGCCGAAGGTCGGCGCGATCGTCATTCCGTATGCGGACGGCGGCTGGACGGTGAACTTTAACGAAGCGCTGCTTTTGGACGCGTTCACCTTTACCACGACCTCGACCGAGGAAGGGGAAGTCAACCTCGATGCATGGAACGGGCGCGTGACCTTTACGGCGAGCGCCAATACCTATGGCAACATTACCTTCACCTTTGTGTATAGTTACAGCACGGCGCGCTTTGAACAGAAAGTGACCATCGGCGTGTACTACGGCATTGCCGACCATGCCCAGCTCAAAGCGGCAGGCGCGGATAACGCGGGGTGGTACGCCCTGACCGCCGATATCGACTGCGAAAACGAAGTGCGTGAATCGGCGTATTTCGGCGAATTTACGGGCGTTCTGGACGGCAACGGCTACACCGTTTCCAACTTTGATATAAGGGTTCCCGGAAACAACGGTGGTTTTATCGTCAATGTAGAAGAAGATGCGATCGTCCGTAACCTCGGCTTGCAAGGTGTTGTTACGTCTACGGCGGATGGTGGTCAGTATATTGGCGGTATTGCCAAGGGCAACGACGGCTTGATTGAAAACTGCTATGTGAATGTTGCGGTCAGCGGTGTTACTCATATTGGCGGTATCGTCTATGAAAATTACGGTACGCTGTGCAACAACGTATTTGTCGGTACGCTCTCCCAATCGAACGGTACCCGCGAAGGCGGTATTGCCGGCGTTGTTCGTGCGAGCAGCGCAGGGCAGAATAATGTGTATATGGCGGCAGACGCTGCTACACATGGGCTCGTCGGTAAAGATGAAACGGAAAGCTACACCACCACCAACGCCCTTGCGACCGACTTTGCGGCGTTCTCCGAGGCGAATGCGGCGATGCTTGCAACCTTCGATACGCACGTGTGGACGCTGGACAGCGGGTTCGCCCTGAACAAGGGCTGCCTTACGACGCTGACAGCGAACGCGGGAGAAGGCACGGAAGCGTAAAGAGGTCCGTTGTCCGCTCTTATAAGGATAGCGGAAGAGGGTATCGGAAAAAAGAAAAAGAGCGCGTCCTGCGGCTTTGCCGCAGGACGCAATTTTGTTGTGCATGATTTTGAATACTCCGAAGTTGCAATAAAGGTCTCCGAACGTTCCGGATCAGTTGCGGATGGCTTTGAATACTCCGAATTTGCAGAGAGGATCTTTAAATGCTCCGGAACGGACGAACACGGCGCGCGACCCCTTCGACACGCCGAGGAGGGCGGAGGGCGGCGTCAGTGCAGTGTGCTGAACCGTATGTCGTACGCCGCACGGGCGGAGGAAAGGAGCGTTTTTTCATACGCGTCGTATTCGCGCGGGAAATTGCGGTACAGCGCCTGTTTCAGCCCGAACAGATCGCAGCCGCTGTCCGCGCATTTTTTCAGGATCGCCGTCAGCTGTTCTTCAAATTCCCGTTCGGCTGCGCGCAGTACGCTGCCCGGCACGATCGTCTTTTTTGCCGCCTCATCCAAGCCCGCCGCCGTGTCCGCATCGGCGATCTGCGCGTTTGCGCGGATACGGAACGAACATATCGGTACGCCGCCTTCCAGCGCGAGTGCGCGGGACTTCTGCGAGATCTTCATTTTCAGGCTGAACGTGACGGGTTCGCCGTTCTCTTCGGCAACGACTTCGCCGAACGCGAAATCCGTCGAGGTTTCCGCAAGGTTGAACGCGAGCGTTTCTGCGGCTTCGAGCACGGCGGCGCGTTTTCCTTCGTAAAAAAGCATCGTCTTAGAGGCGTCGAACACGTCCGCGTTCCCGCCCGACCCGCTTTGCCCGCTGCCGCCCGAAGCACTTCCGCCTGTCTGCCCGCCGTCCGCGGAACCGCCTCCGCCCTCCGAAGGTCCGCCGCTTTCCGCTTCGGGCAGGCGGGCGAGAAAGGGGAGATAGCCGCTTTTTGCCGCAGAATAATAGCCTTTGGCGAAGTCGCGCAGGTTGGTCACGCATACGAGCCCCGTCTTCTGCGCTTCGGACGAAAGCACTTTCGCGATCGCCATCGTCGTCAATTCGCCGACGGGCGAACTCGCCCCGAGCATCTCCTGCGCGCGCCCTTCGCAGACGGCGACCAGGCAGGAATCTTCCACGAACTCGCTGCGCAGGAAATACCCGAGCACGCGGAAGACGTCGCCTTCGGCAACGTCTTCGCCGAGCAGGATCAGGCGGCAGTGCACGAGGGTGGGGTACCAGCCCGTTTTGCGGTTGACTTCGGCGATGCCTGCACCCACCGTTTCGGCGGAGGGGATGCTCACGTTGCTCGCCTTGTTCGCGTTTGCGTCGGGCACGGCGATCTGCGCGGTGACGCTCCAGCGCCCCTCTGCTTCTTCCGAGCGGTCGATGCCGATCGCGGCGACGATCGCCGTTTTCTGGATGTCGATCAGCCCGAAATCGTTGGAAAAGAACAGCAGGACGAGCGCGCCCGCGGCGATAAGGAAGACCCATGACCAGAATTTATTCATGCTCCCTCCTTTCCTGCCGCCGCAGGAGGCGGGCAATGCGCGCAGCCCTTCGGCGCGCCGTTTTTTTACGCGCCGCCTTTGCGTTCTGTTCCGGCGTGCCGCGCCCCGCTTTCGGTTTTTTCCGCAGAAGCAGGCTCAAAAGCGGCAGCACATAGCAGAACAGCAAAAAGACGGGGAAGGCGTACCGCATCATGAACGTCTGCACGGCATTGAAAGAGTAGTTGAATACGATCGCCAGCACGAGGAGCAGAAGATTTGCTCCGGCCGCGGGGAAAACGGGCGCAAGGTGCGGGAACGCTTTGCGGAAGCAGTGCACGCTCAGCTGTACGGGGATGCACAGGTAAAAGATACAGACGAGCGCGATCGAAAAGATAAAGAGGAAGTCCGCGCGCCCGAGCGTGGTATAGATCGTCGAATATTTTGCGATATGAGCCAGCGGGTACTGCGACAGGATGGACAGTTCTTCAAAGATCCCGTAAAATACGGCGAGATACAGCAGGACCGCTCCCGCCCCAGCGGCGAACGCGGCAAGCACTTTCCACATCCCTCCTTTTTCGTACCTGAAATGCCCGAGGAAGAGCAGCGGGAACAGGCATTCGGTGAACCAGGGCAGCCCGAACAGGCTTCCCGTAAAAATGCCGCGCACGCCTGCCGCGCCCGCCGGCTGCAATGCGCCGAAATCGGCGTGCGGAAGGGCGAGCAGGATGAGCGCCGTAAACGCGAGCGCGAAAACGGGGAGAGAGATGTCGGCGATCCTGCCGATCGTTTTCAGCCCTTTGACGCATGCGAAACAGCATACCGCGAAAAACGGGGTGAAGGAAAGGAGGGACGGCACGTTCTCGTACAGTACCTGCATGACGAAGATTTTCTGTTCAAGCACGGGCAGTGCGGCGGAAAAAAGCAGGAAGAGCGCCAAAAGCACGTACAGCGTTTTCGCCGCCACTTCGCCGAAGGTGTACCGCAGCAGGTCGAACAGCGTGCGGTCCGTCCGCGAGGAGAGCCACATCACGAGCGCGATGACGATCCCCTCAGCCAGAAAGTTCAGCCCGGCAGAGAGGAGCAGGTCGTTTTTTGCGTAATACGAGAGCGTGGATGGGTAGATGATGAGCTTTGCGACGGGCAGCACCGCCGCAAACAGAAAGCAGATCTGCCGCAGTTTGAGTTTATCCATTGTCCTTTCTCCTGTTTCTGACTTTCAGCCGCGTCTTGTTTTTGCCGCGGAACACAGCGGGGCGGCTGCGCAGCGAATAGATGTCCGTTTTGAGCAGGCTGTCTTTCAGATCGCGGCGGATGAGCGGCGAAAAGGGCGCGAGCAGCGGCGTGCCGTATCCGTCCGAAGAGAGCAGGTAATAGAGGATGAGCGCCGTCAGCAGCAAAATGCCGTAGGTGCCGATGCTCCCCGCCACGATGACGAAGGCGATGCGCACGACCGACAGGGTGCCCGTCAGGTCGGGAACGGTGTACGCCGCGATGCCCGAAAGCGCCACGATGATGATCGCGGGCGAAGAAACAAGCCCCGCTTTGACCGCCGTATCGCCCAGCACGAGCGCGCCGATGACAGAGAGCGCGAGCGCTACGTATTTCGGCATGCGCACGCTCGCCTCGATAAGGATCTCTAAAACGACCAGAAGGAAAAACAATTCCAGGCTGGGCGAAAGGGGGATGCCCTGGATGCCGCCCGATATGGTCATGAGCAGCGCAAAGGGCAGAAGCTGTAATTTGAACAGCTGCGCCGCCACGTAAAAGGCGGGCAGAAACAGCGCGATGCACACCGCCGCAAGGCGCAGAAGGCGGGTGATGGTCGCACGGTATGGCGAAACAAAGTAGTCCTGCGCGCTCTGAAAATCCTCGCTGAGCATATACGGCAGGGTCAGCGCGATGGGCGAACCGTCCACCAGCACGCCCGCGCGCCCTTCCAGAAGTTTGGCGCAGAACACGTCCGGCTTCTCCGTCGTGCCGACCTGTTTGAAAAGGGAGTACGGCTTTTTGGCGAGGAACTGCGCGATGTACGAAGAGTCGGGCACGCCGTCGATCTCCACGGCGGCGATGCGCTCTTTGATCTCCTCCACGATGCGCGCGTCGGTGATGCCCTCGAGGTAGACCACGCTCACCACCGTCTTGCTGTACTTGCCGACCTTCTGCGTGTCCAGCCGCAGGGCGGGGCTCTTGATGCGCCGCCGCACCAGCCCCATGTTCGTCTTTATGTCCTCGATGAACCCTTCGCGCGGACCTTTGACGGTGATCGCCGTCTGCGGTTCCGTGACGGCGCGCACGGCGATCTTTTTTGTGCCGAGCACGACCGCGCCCGCAATGCCGTCGATGAGCAGGGCAGGGTTGCCTGCTAAGATCTCGCTTGCTGCGCTCTCCGCGTCGTCCGCGTCCTTCATTTCGGGGAAGTAGAGGAGCTTTTTCGCCTCCTCGCGGCTCTTCGGCGCTTTGGCAAGCGTTAGGGGCTTTGCCGCAAGTTCGCCGAGGCTTTCCTTATCCGTGATGCCGTCCGTATACACCGCCGCACAGCTCTTCCCGTCCGCGGTGCGGAAGGTATACACGAGCACATCCTCCGCGGGAAGGATGTCTTTGAGCAGTTTTACGTTGTCCGGAAGTTTCGTCCCGAGTTTTTTTGCCGACTTATCCACGCAACAAGCATGCGCAGGATTTCTGTTTTTATAAGCGCCGCCGCGCGCAGGAGGGCGGCGGCATGGCGGAAGGCGCGGGGGCGGTGCGGGCAGGGCGGCAGAAGAGAGGCTCGGCGCGGCAAAAGGAGAGCGGCGGCATGGCGGAAGGCGCGGGGCGGTGCAGGCAGGGCGGCAGAGAGGTTCGGCGCGGCAAAAGGAGAGCGGCGGGCGATAGAAGGGCACGGCGCGGGCAAGAGGGATGGGTGCGGAGGGAGCGGCGCAAGACGAAAAACGGGCGGGGCGCTCTACTACGCAAAAAAATGGCGCCTACCCTTGGTTTTGCGGGCAGGCGCGTGGTATACTGGAATTGCGGCGGGAAAAACTCGGAGGAAAAAGCTGTATGGATCTTGTCGGGTTTGTTTCCTATCTGCGGCAGTTCAAGGCGGATGTGCTGCTGTTCGGGCTTGCGGCATGGGGCGTTTCGCTGCTTCTGCAAAAGACCCTCCTCAAAAAGGCGGGCGCGAAGGTGCAGGCGTTCCTGCCCTTTGCGCTGGGCACGGTGCTGTACGCCGCCTATCGCCTGATCCTGTTCGGGGTCTGCGACGCGGCGGCGGAGAGCGCGCTTGCCGAGGGGCTGACCTGCGGCGCGTTCGCCACGGCGCTGCACGTCCTGCTCGCCCGTACCGATAAGGGCGTGAGCGTGAAAGCGGCGTGCGTGCAGAGCGTGCTGGCGGGGTATATCACCCTCTCCGCCGAGGAGGCGGAGGCGCTTGCCGAGGCGATCGAAACGGACGAGGCGGGCGCAAAAGAGCGGCTTGCGGCGTATGTCGGCGAGGCGGCGGATACCTTTTACCTGCTCCTTTCCGAAACGCTGAAAACGTTCGGCGCAGAGAGCTGAATACCGCAAAACAGGAAACGTTCTGCTGAAACGGGGCAGGCGGGCGCGATCGCGCCCGCCTGTTTTTCGCGCAGCGGGCGCCCGCCGTACGGCGGGCGCCCGCTGCGCAAAGGGTCATAGCCTGTTGAGAAGATCCTGCACTTTTTCCGCAAGCCTGCCTACGTGCAGTCCGTCCGCAAAAGAATGGTGCACCTGAACGGAGAAGGGGAGCAGATACCTGCCTTCCCGTTCGTAAAACTTGCCCCAGTCGAAGAGGGGCGTAGAATTTTCCCTGTTCCCCGCATTCGTATGCGAAATATGGCGATACGTCACCCACGGCAGGGGCGAAAACTGAAACACGTCTATACCGAGCGGCCCCGTAAAGTAAACTTTCTGCTGCTCCGCCGCTCTTTTTGCGGCGGCAACATATTCGTCCATGCTGCCTTCGAAAGGTACGTTCACCACTTTGAACAGTTCCGTATCCGCATCCAACCAGGTGAAGGCGGTATCGATTTTGTCAAAAAGTACGACGTTTCCGTTCAGAAAGCGGTAGCGGAATTCTTCGATCGAGTTGGCGCATTCCGTGACGGCGTAGACGAGCGCAAGGGTGAATGAGAGCCCCCGCCGCCCGATTGCGCGACGGAAATTTGTGACGTCAAGGTCAAACGTCACACAGAACGATGGTTCGATACAGTTGCGGAAGACGGCGCAGTGCTGCGCGCGTTTCCAGGTCGTTTCATCTATGATCGTATAGCGGTTCATGGGTCATCAGGGCGCCTTTTTCAGATTTTCAAGCATTCGGGCGAGGTTCGCGGCGTTCTGCTCGTCGGAGACGGTCGGATCCTTGGTGAACCGCTCGCAGGGCAGGGCGGGGCAGCCGCCGCAGTCCGTCTGTTTTTTGCCGTTCACGCAGCAATCGTACACGGCGCATCGCGCGGCGCCCGTGTATTGCAGCCAGTACACCTTTCCGCATATCGCACGGCAGCCCTTGCAGGCGGCGGGGAAGCGCGCGCAGTCCGCGCATACCGCCCCGCAGGGCGAGGGGCGCAGCACTTCGTCTTTCCACAGCCACCACTTGCAGCGCGCGGGGTCGGGCGCTTCGCTGTTCACATAGTATTCGACGGCGCGGTACAGGTACAGCTGGCAGCGGTCGAGCGTAAAGCCGCGCAGGGCGCACTCCTCGGCGTACAGTTCGTCCGCCGTTTTGCCCTTCAGCGAGGCGACCGTCGTATAGCCCATGGCGATGAGGTCCCGTTCGGTCGCCTTTCCTACGTTCGGGATGGTGCGCAGTTCGCTCATGTGCGCCTCCTTTTGCCTTTGTTTCCGCCTTCAGTATAACACAGGAAGGCGCCGCCGCGCAAGGCTTTTGCAAAAAAAGAGAAACGCGCCGTACCCGACGCGCCGTGCCGGAAACGCCGTGCCCGACGCGCCGTGACGGACGCCTGCGAAAGGGCGGGCGCGTCCCGCCGATGTTCCGGCGAATCAAAAAACGCCTCCCCGGGCGGGGAGGCGTGCGCGCCGCTTGCGGCGCAGACGATCATAATGCGATATAGTCCGCCTTTCCTGCGGCGGAGAGGTCTGCCGTGACCGTATGCAGGAGCGCTTCCTGCGCCTGCTCGGCGGCGACGGAGAGCACGAGCTTTTCATGGGGCAAAAAGCAGCTCAGCACGCTTTCTCCCTCCGTTTCCGTTTCGGAAGGGACGAACGCCTCCTTGCCCGCGCGTTTGAACAGGCTCTCTTTCGCCGTCCAGAGTTTTAAAAAGCTCCGTTCGTCGGGCACGCCGCGCTCCTGTTCTTTGGGCGTGGCGATGCGGCCGAGCAGCGCGGCGAACGGCCTGCCGTTTTCCTCCTCGATGTCCACCCCGACGGGCGCGCGCGACACGGCGACGGCGGCATAGCGGTCTGTGTGTGAGAGCGAAAACCAGCACTGCGAGCACACCCATTTGCCGCTCTGTTCGCGGCGGACGTCCGTTTCGCGCAGCTCGATGCCGAACGTGCGCTTCATCGCAAATTCCAAAAGCCGCCATACGGTAGCTTTCTGCGCCTTCACCTTTTCGTTCGTACAGCCGTCGATCTCGCGCTGCCGTTCTTCGGGGAAGAGCGCGCCGCCTCCGCCTGCGGGCAGGGGCGCGACGTACACTTCGGTGCGCGGCAGCGAGCGCCACATGGCGCGCACCGCGTCCACCTGCGCGCTCTGTTTGGCGCCGAACGCGCATTCGTAGGCAAAATGTTCGCAGTTGTTGCGCAACAGGTCGTACCCGCGCATGCCGATTTTGGCGCGCGCGTATGCCGCGATCTCTTCCCGCGGGCGCATGCGCCTGCGCTCCGTGAAGGAGGGCTTTCCCGTTTCGAGGAAATTTCCGCACAAAAAGGTCTGTATGTCCGTCGAAACGACGCATACGTCCCTGCCGTCCGCGGGCAGCCCGCCGACGGGCGGCATGCCGAACGCGATCACTTCTTCGTCCGAAAGGTACACGCCGTAGTGGTAGATCTGCCCCAGCTTCACGCGCACGATGTCGCCCGTCTGCGGCGGATCGGGAAGCCACTTCATGCGTCCGTTCTCTCGGCGGGGTGCGAATCGAATTTGTTTTCGATCTCTGCGGGGGAGATGTTCTCGCCCGTGGAGAGCACGATCACCTCTTTGATCCTGCCCACGATGTACAAAAATCCGTCCTCGTCCATGCGCACGAGGTCGCCCGTGCGGAACCAGCCGTCGCTGTACGCCGCCCTGTTCTCTTCCTCGTCGCCGACGTATCCGCTCATCATGTTCGTGCCTTTGAGCCAGAGTTCGCCGTCCACGATCTTCAGTTCCTGCCCGGGGTAGGGGTAGCCGACGGAATCGGGCTTCGTCTCCGTTTCGGCGTTGCCGCTCACCAGGTTCGCGCTCTCCGTCAGCCCGTACCCGGGGAAGAGCGAAACGCCGAGTTTTTTGTACTCCGCGATGAGGTAGGGCGGCACGAACGCCGCGCCGCAGATGATCGTTTTCAGCGAATCGCCGAGCATATTGCGCCCGAACTGTTTGGAGAGCCCGAGCGCCATCTCCGCGAGCGCGGGAACGAGCACGAGGATGTCGGGCCTGAACACGGCGATGTCTTTGAACATGTCTTTGTTGTTGCGGCAGATGAACAGCGTGCTGCCCGTGTACAGCGACGTCATCAGGTTGCGGATCAGCCCGAACACATGCGTGAGTGGCAGCACGAGCAGGTAGCGCAAGCCGAACACCTTGCGGATGCCGTAGCACCCGTTCCGCGTGCCCGCCATCACGGCGCGGTGGCTTAAAAGCGCGCCCTTGCTCTTGCCCGTGGTGCCGCCCGTGAACAGCACGGCGCAGCCGTCCTCGCCCGCGGCGGGCACGGCAGGGGCGGGGTCACCCGACTCGCCGCAGCCGATGAGCGTAAGGCGCGGGTTCTTTTCGGCGGCAAACGCCGTCTTTGCGCGCAGCTCGTCTGCAACGACGAGCGCTTTGAGCGAAAATTTAAGGCTGCACCCGAAAACCGTCGTTTCGTCGAGGTGGGGCGGCAGCAGCACCGCGACCGCGCCCGCCGTCACGACGGCGAGGTACGCGCGCACAAAGGCGAAGCTGTTGGGCGCGAACACGCCGACACAGTCGCCCTTTTTTATGCCCTTGGCAAGCAGAACGCCGCGAAGGGAGGCAACTTCTTCGTCGATGCGGGTGTAGGTATAGCGCTCGCCCGCGTCCTCGATGGCGACAACGCCGCCGAATTCGGCGACTTTGTCCTGCCACATGGCGGTTACGGAGTCATACTCCCTGATCCTCGCGAACGTCTGTGCGTCCGTGTACTTTTCGAACATTTTTTTCTCCTTTCCGTTTTTTTGCAAGTTTGGTTTCAAGGTATAGTTTCAGCGCAAGCTCCCGTGCGTGCAGCACTTCCGCCGCGCGTTCGACGTCGGCAAGCGCCGCGCCCTGCCCGCAGTACTCTTCCATGCGGACGGATTCGCCGATAACGATGTGCAGGCGGTTGTACCAGTGCCTGTTCGGCTTGATATAGACGGGCACGACGGGGACGCGGTTTTTCATCGCCATGAGCACGACGCCCGCGCGGAAGGTCTTGATCGTCTCTTTTTCGGCGTTGAGTTCGCCTTCGGGGAAGATGGTCACCACGCCGCCTTCGCCGAGGCGTTTGCCCACCTCGCGGAAGGTCTGTATGTTGAAGTTTTCCTTGTCGACGGGGATGCACAGCATCCTGCGGAAAAACCAGTTCCCGAGGCGGGAGGCGAACAGGTTTTCGGTCGCCACCATGTGCAGCCGCCTGTACCATATCGCAAGCAGCATGTTGATGGGGTCGAGATAGCTCTGATGGTTCGCCACCGTCATTGCCGCGCCGCGGATCTTTTTGTGCGCTTCTTTGTTTTCGTAATGCCAGCGCGGGCGCAGCGCGATGAGCGTGGGCAGCGCCGCCGTCAGCTTTACAAAGTCAAACAAAAAATAGCGGAAAGAAAAGAGCTTAGCTTTCTTTCTTTTTTCGGTTTTGTTGTTTTTGGGTTTCGAGTTCATAGCCGAGTCCAATGACCTTCTCACGCAGCGCTGCCGAGATCGCCTCCAGGTTGGT
The DNA here is from genome assembly GCA_017886545.1 of Clostridia bacterium. Classification (GTDB taxonomy): domain Bacteria; phylum Bacillota; class Clostridia; order Christensenellales; family Borkfalkiaceae; genus Borkfalkia. The sequence goes on along the minus strand of JAGHJS010000088.1, from coordinate 36,096 downwards.
CCGCTCGTCGGCGCCGTCCTGCCAAAGGTCGCGTGCAAATACGGGTTTGCCGATGATGACTTCCGCGCGCTGTTTTCTGAAATAACTCCCGTTCGTGTACACGGGGATGACGGGCGCGCCGCTCTCTAAGGCGATGTACGCGGCGCTCGTCTTGAAGGGGAGCGGCCGCTCCTCGCCTTCGACGGGCAGCCGCGCTTCGGGGAAGATGCCGACCACGCCCTTGCGTTCCAGGATCTCCAGCGATCTGCGGACAAAGGAAAAGTCGTATGCGTCCCTGTCTACGAAGATGCCGCCCATCGCCCGCAGGAAGTGTTTCAGCACCCTGCGGCGGAACAGCAGTTCCGCCATCTGGTAGCGCAGCGTGCGCCGCCAGAACACGAACAGGAACACGGCGTAGTCGTAGACGGAAGTGTGATTCGAAATGAGGATGGCAGGCCCCTTCAGCCGCCTGCTCTGCACCGCCTTGTCTTCATAATAGACTTTTGTGCGGAACAGGATCTTCTGAACGGGCCAGCCGGTGATCTTTACAAGCGCATTAAACAGCCGCTTCATTTTTGCTTTCGGGAAGTTCCTCCGCCGCGGCCTGCGATTCCTCCGCCGCATAGAATTTGTTCACATCCTTCTGCAGGAGGGAGAGGGAAACGATGTTCAGGAAGGAGAGGGGAAGCAGGATGCCGAACACGACGGAGAGCACTTTCCGCCCGCCGAGCGCGATGCCCCGCTCCGCCGCCTTCTCCGCGAGCGCCTTGTTCAGGCGCAGCATCGCAAAGATGCCGAAGAAGGGGATAAAGCACCCCAGCGCCCAGAAGAGGGCGCGTTTCCCTTTGCCCGTGAGCTTTTTGACGGAGGAGAGCAGCATCCCGTACCAGATGAACCCGAACAGGAAGCCCGAAAGGACGGAGAGCGCGATCTGCACGAACAGGATCTCGCCTTTCTCTTCCTTTTCATGGGTCACGTTCTCGTATTCGGAGATGTCGAGGTCGGGATACATCTTTTTGAAGGATTTCGCCACTTCCGCGGGCGAGTAGTCGCGCGGCATGCGGAAGGCGAACAGGAACCCGACGACGCACAGGATCGCGACGATGAACGGCACGATCATGACGCCGAAGTTATACACGTTGCCCGTGCCGAGCAGGCTTTCCGCGACTTCTTGCGCGCTCAGAAGCTCCGTCGCCTCCGCCCATACGAAGCGGAAGTCGCCCGAAACGAAGATGTTTTTGAGGATGTCGTACACGCCGTACGACGCGATCGCGCCGACGACGCTCGTCGCAAACGCCTGCGCCGCAAAGTACATGGCGCTGTGGTTCTTTTTCAGCAGCTTTTCCTCGACGGAAGAGATCTACGCGGGGACCATGTACGGCATCATGAAGAACGCGCCGATCGCCCAGCTGCCGATCACGCCGCCGATGCATCCGATGAGGTACTGCGCGAGCTTGTTGTCGCCGCAGATGAACGTCGACCCGAAAAAGAAGCCGAGGATCGCGACCGCAAAGGAGATGAGGCAGGTCTGGTAGGTGAAGCGCAGCCCCTTCTTTGCCGCGAGCTTTCGGAACAGGTACAGCATGACCGGCACGGGCGCGAACGCGCAGGTGTTGAGGATGGTCATGCCTACGCCGTCCATCCCCATGCCGCCGATGATCATTGCGTTCATCGCGACAAGGAACATCTGCAAGCCGAAGAAGGAGCAGCAGTTCACGACCAGCCAGTTGCCGAAGATCTTGTTTTTGAAGGTGATCTTGAAGGACTGCCCGAGTTTGATCTTAGGCTGTTTTTCAAAGCCCTCGTTTTCGGGGTAGCCGTACTTTTTGCCCTCTTTGATCATAAAGAGGGGAATGACCATCGTGAACATGAGCGGCAGGCACATGAACACGAATTCGTCGATGCCGAGCGCCCCGCCGGAGGAGTTGTACAGCCCCTGCAGGATGACGGGCACCAGTGCGTAAACGACGCAGTACGAGATGGTGTCGAAGAAGGATTTGAACGCCGAAACGCGCAGCCGCTGCGACGCGCTCGAGCAGACGTTGCTCAGGCTTCCGTAAAAGGCGATCAGGCACATCGTGTACGTCGCAAAAAAGATGAGCGCCCAGAAGATGAACCAGATCGTGTTGCCGATCTGCGCCGATTCCGCCGTGCCGAACACCGGCCACCAGCAGAACGCGAACGAGATCACCATCGGGATAAAGCATACCAGGATGGGCGGGCGCCTGCGCCCCCATTTGGTGGAAAGGTTATCCGTGATGGAGGCGAACGGGATATCGATCAGCCCGTCGAACACCTTCGCCACGATCATCAGCACGGAGAACAGGGCGGGGATGACGAGGCAGATCGTTCCCACGATCGTCTGCCCGTTCACGTCCGCACCCAGCCCCGCGGGGTTGACCGCGTCCGAAAAGTACGCGCCCATCAGCACCATCAGGAAGTTCGGACCGAACCCTGACGCCGAATAGACGAGTTCTTTCCATTTTTTGTCCAATGACTGCACAGCTTTCAACATATTCTCTCTCCTTATGTCAAAGATTTTGCTGTATATAGTCTTTCAGCTGCCGTATGGTCGTAATGCCCGCCTTGTCGGTCGCGGGGAAGGAGATGCCGAACTCCTCCTGCACCGAGGCGATCATGGCAAAGTAGTCGAGGCTGTTCCCGCCCAGGTCGAAAAAGAAGTGCGCGTTTTCGCCGATCTCTTCTTCCCTGCGGTTCAGCGCTTTCGCAAACAGTTCCGTCAGCCGCTTTGTCAGCGCGCGGTCGGCTTCCTCCGTCGCGGCGTCCGCATCGTCGGGGTCGAGCAGCACGAGCGTTCCCTCCGCGAGCCGTGCGGCGATCTTTTTGCGCACGAGTTTGAAGTCGTTCGCGTCCAGAAGGGATTGGTCGGTGAGCAGGATGCCCGCCAGCACCGCCGCGATGCCGAGCTGCGCCGCGCGCAGGGCAAGCGCGTTGCGGATGGATACGAGCCGCTGCCCGCCGAGGTATTTGCTCACTTCCGCCACGAGCAGGATCTTCCCGCTCTGCCGCGGCGAGGGCAGCAGGCACACGCGCTGCACGCCGTCCGCGCGGAACAGCTGTTCGGTCATGTCCGGGTTGATGTTTTCGCCGTTGGAACAGACGAGCAGGTCGTCTTTCCTGCCCTGTATGTAGTACCTGCCGCGCTTTACGGCAAACAGGTCGTGCGTGTTGAACCAGCCGTTCTGCTCCGTTCGGGCGCCGTCGCAGAAAATTTCATGCGCCGCCGCGGGGGAGCGCACGAACAGTTCACCCCCGTCGCCGACGCGGTATTCCGCGGAAGCGAACGGTTTGCCGACCGAGCCGCGCATCCGCACGCGCGCACTGCCCGAAAGTTCGACGGACGTGATGCCGATCTCCGTCATGCCGTAGCCGTTGGAGAGGGGATACCCCGCCGCGTTCACGAACCGCAATACGTCCGCGGAGATCGCGCCCCCGCCGCTGATGCAGAAGCACACGCTTTCGCCGAACAGGTTGTCGCGCACTTCGCGGAACCCGAAGCGCGTCACGAGCCGCCCGAGCAGGGGAACGCCGCACAGTTTCAGCCCGCGCAGGAATTTTTCGTATGTACGGTGACCGCGCTCTCTGATTCTGACGAGCGCCGATTTATAGACCGTTTCCCAAAAGAGGGGGACGGCAAAGATGTGCGTCACGCGGTGCTTGCGCACGGTGTTCACGATCGTATCGGGGGCGAGGTCTTTCAGAAAGACGAGCGTACGTGAAAAAAAGCAGAACCAGATGTATACCGCCGCCAGCCCGAAGATATGACAGAAGGGCAGCAGCGCCAACAACTTCAGCCTGCCTTTATAATGCTTTTTTATCGCGCGGCTGCGCCGCAGGATGGCGGCGCTGTCCAGGATCTGATGGTAAAACTGTTCGCCCGTATAGCCGCAGATCTTCAGGTGCTGCGAAGAATTCGAGGACATCAGAAAGATCTCGTTTTCAAAACGGTCGTCCGTGACCGAAGATGCGTCCGCGTCTTCCAGAAGCTGCGCGAGGTGGATGTGCCGGACGCCGAACTGCCTGCCGTCCGAAACGGCGGCCTTTACGCCGCATGCCGCGCAGGCGTCTGCGATCGTGCCGTCGTCCAGGCGGTCGTTGATGAGGAGCGGTTTATAGCCCGCCTGCAGGATCGCCCAGAACGTTTCGATCCAGTCGGGCGAGTTCGCAAGGCACAGACCGACGACCGAACCGCGCGGCACGCCGCCAAGCAGCGCTGCCAGCCGCGCCGTCTTGCGGCGTACGTTTTCCAGGCTTTCGCCGTAGGTCAGGGAGCGGATCTTATAGCCGTCCGTGCTCTCCGCGAGCACGTTCTCCTTTTCCGAAAACATCAGGCGGAACAGGGAACGCATATCCCTGTCCGAATTTTCAAGCTGCGCGATCTTGTGCGCAACGTATTTTCGGATGCTCGGCTGTCCGCCCAACGTTTCTTTCAGCATGCCGTCCGGTCCCTGCGTGCAGATTTTGCGGCTAACGCCGCATGCCGTAATATACTCTCCCATTTTACCACAATCTTACGCTAAAAGCAAGATATCTTTCGACAAATTATCACTTAAACTTTGGCAAAAAAATCCGCCCGTCAGGGCGGAAGCGCGGTCTGCTTTGTTCGCGGCGCGGAGAGCCGCGCGTCACGGTTCGTTCTGCAAATTTCCGCAAAGCCGCACGGCGACGACGGTCATGTCGTCCGCGGGCGCGCCCGTACGCGCCAGGGCGCGCGCGAGCAACGCGTCCGCCAGCGTCTGCGGGTTGGCGGCGGGCAGGGCGGAGAGCTCCGCCGCCGCGTCGGTGCCCGAGCCGAACGCTTCGCTCACGCCGTCGCTCACGAATACGAGCACGTCGCCGCCGCGCAGCATGCGCGTGAGGGTGACGGGGCGCACGCCTTCGAGGATGCCGAGGGGCAGGCTTTCGCTTTCGAGCACTTCCACCCGTTCGCCCGTAACGAGGAAGGAGAAGGGCGAGCCGATTTTCACGATGTCCGCTCTGCCCGTGTTCAGGTCCACGGTCGCCGCGTCTACGCAGGCAAACGTCTCTTCGCGTCCGGCGGCGAGCAGCCCGTTCACGGCGGCGAGCGCCGCGTCGTTCGGCATGCCGGCGCGGCAAAAACTTTCGATGAGCGTGAGCGCGCTGTCCGAAACGCGCCGCGCCTCTTCGCCGCTTCCCATGCCGTCGGACAGGGCGCACAGAAAGGTGTGTTCGTCGATGCGGGTGAGCGAATAGGTGTCTCCGCAGGCGGATTCGCCCGCTTTGGTCGCGCTTGCCACGCCGAACGCCGCGTCGAATGCGGGGCGCGGACGGAACAGGCAGGCGCAGCGCTCCGCCGTGAGCGGCTGTTTCGAGGCAAGGGCAAGCGGCTGTCCCGCCGCGCTTTCCACGGCGGAACGCAATTTTTCGCCGTCCGCCGCGCCGCTCAGCACGATATAAATTTCGGGCCCTTCTCCGCTGATGAGCACTTCTTCGCACATAAATCCCGCCCGCCCGAGCGCGGCGGCGACCGCCTGCTCCGTCTCCGCTTCCACGCCGACGGGCGCGCTCAGCCCGAGCGCGAGGTTTTTCAGCAGTTCGCTCACGCCGTGCGCCTGCTGCGCGAGCAGCAGCCTGCTGCGCGCGGCGCTCTCCTCCTCCGCGGCGCCGCGCCTGTAATCGGCGAGCATGCGGTTCAGGCTGAACAGGAGTGCGGTCGGGTCGGCGCAGTGTGCGGTGAGCGCGCCGGGCAGATCGATCAGGTTCGCCTTCCCTTTGGCTAGCCCCACGCCGGCGAGTTTTTCCAGCGCGCTCCGCGCCTCCTCGCCGCACTCCGCGCGTTTGGGGCAGCTTTCGCATACCTCTTCGCGCATGGTCTGCGCAAAGAGTGCCTGCGCGCCGTCGTCGCGGCGGCGCTCTTCCGAAAATACGCCTTCGATCTCGCGGAAGGCGGCGGAAATTTCAAACAGTTTTTCGCCCGTCCGCCTGCGGCTGCGGTTGATGCTCGCGCGGGTGAGCGGCTTTTCCTCGTACAGGTGCAGGCGCCTTTCCAGAGCGCGCAGCCACGATTCGGGCGTCAGCGCAAACAGCAGGCAGGGTACGAGCGGAACGAGCATGGTCAGGTAAAACCGTGCGCCCGTGAAGGTCGCGGCGGCGGGTTCCGTGCCGAAAAAATCAGTGAAATAGCGCAGGATGACCGCCGAAAGGAACACGCCCAGCGCCGCGGGGATCTTTCCGCCCCGCAGCAGCACGGCGGCGACGGCGGCGTACAGAACGTAGCAGGCGGCGGCTTCGGGTACGAACGCGTTTGCCGCCGCGCTCTGCACGATGACGGGTGGAAGGGAAGCGGCAAAGGCGAAGAACACGCCGTTCCCCTTTTTGCACAGGCGCGCCGTGAACAGGATGAGCAGGACGGCCGCCGCGTCGTAGGCGTATCCGCCCGCGCAGTTGTACAGCCCGATCCCCACCGCGGCGCCGGCGGCCGCGCAGAACACGGGTTCCTCCGCCGAAAGGGCACACCTGCCCGCGCGGAAGAGAAGGCAGCGCATCGCGCCGATGAACAGCAGGCAGAGCGCCAAAAGCGCCGCCGCCACGATCGCCGCCCGTATGTAGCCCGGATAGACGTACGCGCCGAACAGCAGGATGTACGGCGCCAGCGCGGCGAGAAGGAACAGCATGGTCTCCGCGCCCGGCTTTTTGCGCAGCCGCCTGTATACGAAAAACGTGCCGCCGAGCAGGACGCCCTGCACGGCAAAGACGAGGAAGGGGAAGCTGCTCGACAGGAGAGAGATGCCGCCCGCGAGGATATACAGCCCCGCCGCAAGGAGCGGGTGCATGCCGCACACGAGCGCCCCCAGGAGGAGCGCGAGCGAAAAGGGTTCGAACCCGCTCATCGTAAAGTTCATCAGGAACATGCCGCAGAACAGGGCAAGGTAGACAAGCGCCGTGCCGTAGCTGTATTTTGCGGAAAATTTTTCAGTCATTGCCGCCCCCGTCCGCCGCGCGTGTTTGCGGCGGTCAACATTGCGGCGGGATCTTCCGCCGCTTTCCACGATGATAGCACACATCCTTTCAAAAAATTTGGCGGCGTTTGGGGAAAGACGGGGGAATTTGCAGAGCAGGGGGCGGCGGCATGGCGGCAGGGTAGCGTCGGGTGCCGCAAAAAGCGGAAAAAGAAACGCTCCGCCGTTTTCGCTTTGCACGAATCGGCGGAGCGCAGCGCACGGAAAAAAGTTTTGCCGGCTCAAAACTTTTTTCGTGAACTCTTCAATAATTTTTTGCGCGTTCCAAAGCCACGCCTTTGGAAAAGCGCCCTCAATTTGCCGCAAACTTGCGGCTAAATGGGGAAAGGTGAATGCGGCGATTTTGATAATAAGAGAGCCGCAGCATATCGCCGCAGAGGGGAAAACCGCTATCCCGCAAGGGTGGCGGGTGTCCCCTCAGATCAAAGAAAAAAATTTGTCTCTTTCAAATTTTTTTCTTTGAAGAAAGATACACCATCAACACCGCCACATCCGCGGGGTTGACGCCCGAAATGCGCCCCGCCTGCCCGAGGTTTTCGGGGCGGATCTTGTTCAGCTTCTGCCGCGCTTCGAGGCGCAGCCCGTCGATGCTCTCGTAGTCTAAATCGGGCGGCAGTTTTTTATCCTCCAGCTTTTTCGCCTTTTCGATCTGCTCCAGCCCGCGTTTCAGATACCCTTCGTATCGGATGTCGATGACGGCGGTCTCCACGTCGTCCGCCCGTTCGCCCGCAAGGATGCCGAACTCCCGTTCGATGTCCTCTATGCCGATGCCGCGCCGCAGCATGTCGGCATAGCTTACCCCGCCCGCGGGGGCGGGACCGCCGTGCGCGGTCACAAAATCGGCGCACCGTTTGGGCGAAACGCGTTCATCCAGCACGTCTGCGATGCGCGCGATCGCCTCTTTGCGCCGCAAAAACTGCTCGTACCGTTCGGCGGTGACCAGCCCCGCCGCATAGCCGAGCTCGGTCAGGCGAAGGTCGGCGTTGTCCTGCCGCAGGTGGATGCGGTGCTCCGCGCGGGAGGTCATCATGCGGTAGGGCTCGTTCGTGCCCTTGGTCACAAGGTCGTCGATGAGCACGCCGATGTACGCCTGGTCCCGCCGCAGGATGAGCGGCTCCTTGCCGCGCATGGCGAGCGACGCGTTCAGCCCCGCCACAAGCCCCTGTGCGGCGGCCTCTTCGTAGCCGCTCGTGCCGTTGATCTGCCCCGCCGTGTACAGCCCTTTCACCTTTTTGAATTCAAGGGTGGGGTACACGTCCAGCGTGTCGATGCAGTCGTATTCGATGGCGTAGGCGTAGCGCATGATCTTCACGTGTTCAAGCCCCGGTACGGTGCGGTACATCGCGCGCTGCACGTCGTGGGGGAGCGAACTGCTCATGCCCTGCACATACACCTCGTGCGAGCCGGCGCATTCGGGTTCGAGGAAGATCTGGTGCCGCTCCTTGTCCGCAAAGCGCACGACCTTGTCCTCGATGGAGGGGCAGTAGCGCGGCCCCGTGCCCTTTATCTGTCCGGCAAAAAGGGGAGAGCGGTGCAGGTTCGCGCGGATGATCGCGTGCGTTGCCTCGTTGGTGTAGGTGAGGTAGCAGGGGAGCTGCTCCTGCGGCACGCCGCCTGAGAGGTAGGAGAAGGGATACACCTTCGTGTCGCCGTCCTGCTTTTCGCACTTCGTATAGTCGATGGTGCGCCCGTCCACGCGCGCGGGCGTGCCCGTCTTGAACCGCCGCACCGAAAAGCCGAGGGAAATAAGGTTTGCCGTCAGCTCGGTCGCGGGCGCAAAGCCGTTCGGGCCGGAGCTCTGGCGGAATTCGCCTGCCACGACCGAACCGTTCAGGTACACGCCTGTGGCGAGGATGACCGCCTTTGCGCTTATCACTTCGCCGTACGTCGTTTTTACGCCGCAGACGGCGCCGTCTTTAACGAGCACCTCCGCCGCTTCGCCCTGCGCAAGGGTGAGGTTTTCGGTGCGTTCCAGCACTTTTTTCATGCGCGCGTGGTAGGCGTGCTTGTCCGCCTGCGCGCGCAGGCTCTGCACCGCCGCGCCCTTGCCTACGTTGAGCATGCGCGTCTGCAAGGCGGTCGCGTCCGCGTTCACGCCCATTTCGCCGCCGAGCGCGTCGATCTCGCGCACGAGCTGCCCCTTCGCCGTGCCGCCGACGGAGGGGTTGCACGCCATGAAGGCGATGCTGTCAAGGTTCAGCGAAAGGAGCAGTGTGGGGATGCCCGTGCGCGCGAGCGCGAGCGCCGCCTCGCAGCCCGCGTGCCCCGCGCCGACGACCACCGCGTCGTATCCGTCCGTGTAAAATTCGTTCTTAACCATAGGTGCCTGCTTTGAAAATGCACCCCGCCGCGGGGCGGCGGGGCAGGGGAGTTACTGTTTGAGGATGATGTTGCGGATGTCCTCCACGTCCTTGGCGACGCGGTCGTTGATCTTTAAAAGGTTGGTCACCTTGTCGCGCGAATGGATGATGGTCGTGTGATCCCTGTCGCCCATCGCCTTGCCGATGGAGACGAGCGGGATGTTCAGGATCTCGCACATGAGGTAGGCGCAGATCTGGCGCGGCTGCACCAGCTCCTTTTTCTTGCTTTTGCCGAGCAGTTTTTCCTTATCCAATTTATAGAAGGAGCACACGCTCGAGATCACTTTGTCCGCGGTAACGGCTTCGTGTTCTTCGCTGACCGCCTCGTTGAGCGCGGCGGCGGCAAGTTCGGTCGAGATGGGCTTTTCGTGCAGTTTGCTCGCGAAAATGACTTTCGTCAGCCTGCCTTCGAGGGTGCGCACGTCCGTGCCCGAGTCGCGGGCGAGGAATTCGGCGACGTCCGTGGGCAGGATGACTTTCCGCTCAAACGCCTTCTGTTTTAAAATGGCGATCTTCGTTTCGGTGTCGGGCGGCTGGATGTCCGCGATCAGCCCGCCTTCGAAGCGGGTGCGCAGCCGCTCTTCGAGGGTCGCGATCTCCTTGGGCGGGACGTCCGAGGTGAGCACGATCTGTTTGTTTTCCGCCTGCAGGGCGTTGAAGGTGTGGAACAGCTCCTCCTGCACCGCCTGCTTTTTGGCGAGGAACTGCACGTCGTCGATGAGCAGCACGTCCACGCTGCGGTAGCGGCTGCGGAAGCGCGCCTGCAAATCGCGGTTGTTCCCGCCGCGGTTCAGATAGATGCTGTCGATCAGCTCGTTGATGAACTTTTCGCAGGTCGTATACAGCACGCGCAGCCCGGGCTTGTGCAGCGAAAGATAGTTCGCGATGGATTGCAGAAGGTGCGTTTTGCCCAGCCCCGAAGCGCCGTATATGTAGAGGGGGTTGATGTCCGCGCCGGGGTTTTTTGCCACCGCCTTCGCCGCGGCGAACACGAATTCGTTGCTCTTGCCCGCCACGAACGATTCAAAGGTGTACTTCGGGTCAAGCGAGGAACCGAGTTCGTCGTCCGCGTCCTCCTCCTCGCTCGTGAATACGATGTCGTCGCTGCCTTCCACCATGAGCGCGAAGTCCGTCAGCCCCGTATCCGCCTTGCGGAACGCCTCCTTCATTTTATCGGCAAGGTTTTTCCCGATAAAATTGGCAAAAAATTCCGTGTCCGTTTTCAGCACGAGCTTGGTCCCGTCCACATCCGCCGGCACGAGTTTGGAAATATAGGTGTTGTAGGTGATGGGCGAGAGCGTGTTGCGCAGGATCTCGCGCACGTGCCCCCATAAAAATTCGTACTGTTCGTTTTCGGACATAGAACTCCCCCCGAACGCTTTGTCTTTTTTGTAAAAACGTGGTATAATCCTTATTGCGGAAACCGCGTGTGCCATTTATTATACTATAAGACGGGCGGAAAAACAAGTCAAAACGCGGCGCTTCCCGCAAAAAAAATCGGCGCGTAAAAAAGATGCGGATCAAAGTTCTTACGCTGAAAAATTTCCGGAACTATAAAGAAGAGACCTTTGCGTTCTCCGAGGGGCTGAACGTGCTCTACGGCAGGAACGCGCAGGGCAAAACGAACTGTGCGGAGGCGGTGTACTACCTGTGCACGGGCACTTCGCCGCGCGCGCGCAAAGACAGGCAGATGATCCGCGCGGGCGAGGAGTCCGCGCACATCGCGGCGCTGGCGGAGAGCCGCTTCGGCGAGGTGCGCATCGAGGCGGACATCCGCGAATCGGGGCGGGAACTGCGCATCAACGGCGAAAAGATCGTACGCAACGCCGACCTTCTCGGGAACCTGCGCGGCGTGTTTTTCAGCCCGGACGAACTGCGCCTCGTGCAGGGCGGGCCGGAGGAGCGGCGCCGCTTCCTGAACGTTTCCATCTCGCAGCTGTCTAAAAGCTACTATACCGCGCTCGTGCGCTACAATAAAATATTGGGGCAGCGCAACGCGCTTCTGAAAGAGCGCAGCGTGTCCATGATCCTGGAAACGCTGCCCGTATGGGACGCGCAGCTGTGCGCCTTCGCCGCCGAACTTGTGCGCCGCCGCGAGGAGTACATCGCGCGGCTCGCGCCGCTCGCCGCCGAAAAGCACGCGTACCTTACCGACGGCGCGGAGAAGCTGGAGGTGTTCGCCGACCGCTGCATCGTGGGCGACGACGTGGCGAAGGCGCTCGCGAAAGAGCTGGAGGCGAACTACGAAAAGGACATCCGCCTCGGGTTCACGACGGCGGGCCCGCACCGCGACGATCTGAAGATCCTCATCAACGGCACCGAGGCGCGCGTGTACGGCTCGCAGGGGCAGGCGCGCACGGCGGCGCTGGCGTTCAAACTCGCCGAGATCGCGATCTTCCGCGACGTGGCAGGCGAGCCGCCCGTGCTCGTTTTAGACGACGTGATGAGCGAGCTGGACCTTCCCCGCCGCCGCAAGCTGCTCGCCGAGGTCGAGGGGGTGCAGACGGTCCTGACCTGCACGCATACCGAAAAGGTGCTCTTCGGCAAGGAAGTGAACAAGATCCGCATCGTGAACGGCGCGATCAGACGCTGACGCGGCAGGGGAGGCCGCCCGCGTGCGCGCGGGCGTGTGCCGTACGTGCGGAACGGCTTGCGCGCGCAAGGCGCGCGCCGCAGGCGGCGGGGCGCATCGGCGCCCGCTTTGTGTATTCGGAACAGAAAAATTTTGTCATTGTCTGCGCATACTGTGTTTCGGGCTGCGGCGGCGCCGCGGCAGGGAGGGCGGTATGCGCGGTTTTTTTGTTCGGATCGTCTGTATCATCCTGGCGCTGTGCGCCGCCGCGGCGGCATGCGGTTTTGCGCGCGTCTTTCCGCGCGGTACGTCCGTCGGCGGGGCGGATATATCCCGCCTGCCCCGCGCCGCCGCGGCGGCGCGGGTGCGCGAACACCTTGCGGCGGAACTTGCGGGGCGCTCGTTCACCGTCCGCGTGGGGGAGGATTCGTACGTGTTCCGCCCGCCCGAACTGTATTATGATGCGGAGATCGGCGCCGCGCTGGACGCGGCGCAGCGAGGCGGCGATGTGCCGCTGCAAAAGCGGCTGCGCGTCGCGGGGCTGGAAGATTCCCTGCGCGGCATCTGCGACAATTATTATAAGAAGAGCGCGGGCGCGCGCATCCTGTTCGACCCCGACAAGGAACAGCCCTTTACGGTCGTGCGGCAGCGGGCGGGCGCGTATGTGGACGGCGCGCGGCTGCTGCGCGACGCCGAGGAGGCGCTCGCCGCGGGCAGGGAGGAAGTCCGCGCGGAGCCTGTGCGCGTCACGCCTTCCTTCGGCGAGGAGGAGGCGCTGCGTTCGGTCGCGCTGCTTTCCTCGTTCACGACCTGCTTCAATACGGGGAACGCGCCGCGCGCGCACAACATCCGCCTGGCGGCAAAAACGCTCAACGGCGTCACGCTCGCGGCGGGGGAGAGCTTTTCTTTCAACGCGGGCACGGGCGCGCGCACGGCGGCGAACGGCTACCGCGAGGCGCCGATCATCAAAGAGGGCGAGTACATCCCCGGCGTGGGCGGCGGGGTGTGCCAGGTCAGCACCACGCTGTATAACGCCGCGCTCCTTGCGGGGCTGACCGTGACCGAGCACCACGCGCACAGCCTGCCCGTCGGGTACGTCGAACCGTCCTTCGACGCAATGGTCAGCGGCAGAAGCTGCGACCTCAAACTGAAAAACGGGCTTACGGGCAAAGTATATTTTGTCTTCCGCGTGCGCGGCAACGAACTGAGCGTGCGGGTGTACGGCCCGCAGTCGGCTGTGACGTATACGCGCGAGAGCGTCACCACGGGCACGATCGAGCCGCCCGCGCCCGAAGTGCGCGAAAACGCGTCGGAGAACGAGCTGCGCGCGCCGAAAGCGGGGCTGACGAGCGAGGGCTACCTCATCTGCAGGGAGGCGGGAAAACCCGCCCGCCGCATCCTGCTGCGCAAAGACAGGTATGCGCCGCAGCGCGGCGTGGTGCGCGCGGCGGACGCTGAAGGGGATCGCGCGGCAGACGCTGAAGGGGATCGCGCGGCAGACGCTGAAGGGGGCACGCAGGGGCGCTGAAGGGGATCGCGCGGCGGAAAAAGCGGAGAAAGACGGGAAAAATGGTGCGGGAAAAGCGGCTTTTGGCAGGATATTGTGAAAAGCAGATGATAAAATCCGCCGAAAATATTGCAAATTTTTTTTACATGTGTTAAACTGTTGTTAAACCGAGCGGGCGGCACGGAACTGCTGCCCGTACGGGAGACATCTGACAGAGGAAAGGAAACGAATATGGTTACGATCAAGGAAGTGCGATCCGGGTCGGACATGCGCAAGTTTGCGCGCTTTCCTGTACAGCATTACAGGAATGATCCGTACTATGTTCCCTCGTTTTACAGCGACGAGAAGAACGCGATGAACCCCAAAAAGAACTTTGCGCTCGGAGACTGCGACATCCGCTGCTGGCTCGCCTATAAGGACGGAAAGCTCGCGGGCAGGGTAATGGGCATCATTCAGAAGAAGTACAACCGCATCTCGGGCCGTAAGTGCATCCGTTTTTCGCGGTTTGAGTGCATCGACGACCAGGAAGTCGCAGACGCGCTCATCGGCGCGGTGGAGCAATACGGAAGGGAGCAGGGGATGGACACCATCCACGGTCCCTGGGGGTTCAACGACCAGGACAGGGAGGGCATGCTCTACGAGGGATTTGACCGCCGTGCGACGTATGCTACGAACTACAACTACGATTATTACCCGAAGCGCATCGAAGCGATGGGGTTCGTTCCCGAAAGCGAATGGGTGGAATACGATTTCCGTATTCCGGAAACGGTCGACGAACGGCTGCAGCGCATCTCCAAGTATGTGACCGAAAAATTGGGTCTGCGCGAAGTCGCCGAGACCGCGCCCATGCGGAAACTGATCCCGCGTTACGGGCACAAACTTCTCGCCATGACGAACGAAGCGTATGCCGATCTGGATTGCTACGTGCCGCTGGACGAGCGGGAGATGGACAACGTGCTGGATCAGTTCGCAACTGTCATCAACCAGCGCTACTTTTCCGTGCTCGTGGATAAGAACGACGACGTCGTGGCGTGCGGCGTGATCATTCCGTCGCTGTGCAGCGTACTGCAAAAACACCGCGGCCGCATGACGCCCTGCGCCATTCTCGGGCTGCTGCAGGCGATCAAGCACCCGAAGGAGCTGGAGATGGTGCTCGTTGCCGTGCGCAAGGATTACCGCAACAAGGGCGTCAATTCGCTGATGATGGCGCGCATCACAAAGAACATCATCGAAGATCAGATCGAGCACGTCGAGTCCAACCCCGAACTTGTCACCAACCTTGCCGTGCAGGCGCAGTGGGACGTGTTCGAACGCGAGATCGTCAAGCGCCGCCGTACATACACCAAGGCGCTGTAAAACCGCTGCCTCGCAGCGCATTCTGCGTTTAAAGGAAAGGTAGATAAAGCAACGAATAAGCACAGCCGCCGCACATCCGTGCGGCGGCTTTTGCGTGCTTTGCCAAGGCAGCCCCGGCAAGAGCAAGAGCGGCGCGGCTTGTCCTTTCTCCCGGTAAGAGCAAGAGCGGCGTGGGCGGGCGGCTTGTCCTTTTGCGTGTGTATGGTCCGCACCGTTTTTTCCCGCGCAGAACTTGCATTTTTTAAGAGGGTGTGCTATACTGGAACTGCGACACAAACGAATCACTCCATGCGTTGGGTACGGAAAGGCAGTTTCGTATCTCTTTTTCCCATTGCATGGAAGTTTGTGTCGCAACAATCGGAGATATGGATTTGCAGGGCGTGTCTTCGGTTGGAGGCACGCTTTTTTTCTTTGCGCGAGACCCTGCGGGAAAGGAGGAAAAAATATGAAAGGGAGGAGAGCGGCGGCACTCTTTTCGGCTGCGCTTCTGGCTCTTTGCCTCGCTCTGTTTGCCGCCTGCGGCGCGGAGGAGGAGAACGGGATCGTCTACACCCTGCGCGAGGACGGCGCGTCGTATGCCGTTACAGACTGCGGCGGGGGCGCGGAAAGGGCAGAGATCGCCGCCGTGCGGGACGGCCTTCCCGTGACGCACATTGCCGAATACGCCTTTTTTTCCTGCGGGGAACTGACAGACGTTTCCATTCCGGACAGTGTGACGTCGATCGGGTTTTCCGCCTTTGCGTCGTGCGGCAGTCTGCGGAGCATCGCTGTGCCAGACAGCGTGACGAGTATGGGGAACATGGTGTTTTACGGCTGCGGCGCGCTGACGGAAGCGTCGTTCGGGAAAGGCGTGACGGAGGTCGGCAGACGCATGTTCCATAGCTGCGGCAGCCTCGCCGCCGTGCATCTTGCGGGCGCCGTAACGGCGATCGGCGATTCTGCGTTCGAGGGATGCGCCGCGCTTGCGGGGATTGCCCTTCCCGCGTCGGTAACGCGCGTCGGATACAGGTCCTTTTACGGGTGCGCCGCCCTTACGGGGCTTACGCTTCCTTCCTCGCTGGAATATATCGGCGACTCTGCATTTGAGGATTGCGGCGCACTCACGGAGATCGCCGTCCCCGATGCGGCGGTGCGTATCGGCGCGGCGGCGTTTAAAAATTGCGCCGCGCTCACGGACATTGTTCTCGGTTCGGGAGTGGAGCGGATCGGCGACGCCGCGTTCGAAAACACCGCTTTGGAGCGGGTCTTTTATAAAGGTACGGAAGAGGAGTGGAATGCGATCGACGTCGGGGACGGGAATGCGCCGCTCCTCTCCGCCGAACGGTACTGTTTCCGAGCGGACGAACCTGCCAAAACGGCGGACGGAACGGCGTACATAGGAAAATACTGGCGGTATGTCGGCGGCGTGCCCGTCGTATGGGAGATAACGGCATAACGAGGAACGGACGCGCCCCGCGGGATACCCGCGGGGCGCTTTTCCGTCTGCCCGCCTGTCTTGTTTGCGCCCGCGCCGCTCCCGCAGGGGCGGGAGGGTGCGCCGCCAGATGGCGCGGTGCGCCCGGTGCTGTGCCCGCCTGCTGCCGCTCCGCCCGAAGGTGCGCCGCGCTCGCTACCTGCCTGCCCGAAGATATGTCCCGCCCGTTCCTGCCTGTCCGAAGGGGGGTAACGCTCCCGCCGACGCTGCCGCCGCAGACGCGCCCGTTCCCGCATTTTTCGCGCACATTCGCCCAAAGCGCGCAAAATCTCCGCCTGCGGCAGGGGGTATAATAGCCGCACAAACGGGCGGAACGCCGTCCGGCGACGCTGTTCGGGGAGGGTGCGGTGAAAGTCTATCTCGATCTTCTCATCCTCGATAACTTCTGCGCGGACGCGGCGCTTCTGTACTGCGCCGTCAGAACGGTGAAGGGCGAGGCGAAGCTGTGGCGAATCGCGCTCTCCGCGCTGCTCGGCACCGCGCTGGGCGTGGGGTACACGATCCTGACCCTGTATTATACGCTGCCCGTGCCCGTCGATTATCTTATCAAATACGGCGTGGCGGTCGTTTTGCCGTGGACGGCGATGCGCGCGCGGCGCAGGCGGACGTACGCCTTTTGCTCGCTTGCGTTCGTCGCGTACATGTTCGCATTCGCGGGGCTTTTAACGGCGCTCTTTTCGGATGCGGAACTTGCGGGCGGGGAGGGGAGCACGCTCGTCTATACGGTCGCGGGGCTGCCCTCGGGCGTGCTCGTGCTGGCGGCGGTTATGCTTGGGTTCCTTGCGGCAAGGTGCGGCAGGGCGCTCGCGCGCAGGGCGAAGGCGGCGGCGCAGCTGTGCACCTGCAAGCTGGTGCTGGGCGGGCAGCAGGTCACCGTCCGCGCGCTCGTGGATACAGGCAACAAGCTGTGCGACCGCCGCGGCAGGGGCGTGCCCGTGGCGGACCCCGCCGCCGTGTTCGCGCTGCTGGGCGGCTCGCTGCATGCGCGCACGCCCTGCGAAGAGCTCGCCGTGACCACGGTGAACGGCTCTTCCAAATTAAAAACGTTCCGCGTGGACAAATTGGAGATATATTGCGCGGACAAAGCGCATATCTTAAAAGATGTGACGGTCGCGTTGGGTGCGCGCCCGCTCGCGGGGGAGTACGGGCTCATCCTTCCCTCGTCGCTCACCGAAGAAGAGGACTTTGCAAGGGGAGGGAAGGCAGGATGATCCGACTTTACGAACGCGTGCGCAGGTGGCTGCGCGCCGTGCTCGGCACGGGTGAGAACACCGTAGACTATGTGTGCGGCAGCGAGGCGCTGCCGCTGCCGTACAGCGCGGAGGAGGAGAGCGACCTTTTGGGCAGGCTCTTTGCGGGGGACGAGGCGGTGCGCGGCGCGCTCGTCGAGCACAATCTGCGCCTTGTCGTGTACATCGCGCGCAAGTTCGACAACACGGGCGCCGACCCGGACGACCTCATCTCCGTCGGTACCATCGGGCTGATCAAGGCGGTCAATTCCTTCCGCCCCGATAAGAACAGCAAGCTCGCCACCTATGCCTCGCGGTGCATCGAAAACGAGATCTTAATGTACCTGCGCCGCCTCTCGCGCATCCGCACGGAGGTCTCTTTCGACGAGCCGCTCAACACCGATTGGGAGGGGAACGAGCTGCTCCTCTCCGACGTGCTCGGCACCGACGGCGACGTCGTCTACCGCGACATCGAGGCGGGCGTGGAAAAGGAGCTTTTGCGCGGCGCGCTCAAAAAACTGCCCGAGCGCGACAGGCGCATCATGAACATGCGCTTCGGGCTGGACGGGCACGAGGAGATGACGCAAAAGGACGTGGCGGACGTGCTCGGCATCTCGCAATCGTACATATCGCGGCTGGAAAAAAAGATCATCGCCCGCCTGAAAAGCGAGATCGGCAAACTCGTGTAGGGCGGCGGCATTTCACCATTTTTCGGCGTCTTTTGCCGCTCCTTGGCGGCAAAACGGAGGAATAAGGCAAAAATCAGAGTACTATGCCGTACATAATACGCGTAAAAACGGCGCATACCATCTTCGGTTCCGAATACATAACGGAGGTGACTATGCGGAAAGTAGAGATATGCGGCGTAGACACGGCGGGGCTCCCCCGCCTGACGGCTAAGGAGAGCGACGAACTCATGCGCGCGCTCAAAGCGGGCGACGCCGCCGCGCGCGAAAAATTCGTGGTGGGGAACATGCGGCTCGTTTTATCGCTCGTCAAGCGCTTCTGGGCGTCGGACGCGAATGCGGACGACGTGTTCCAGGCGGGGTGCATCGGGCTGCTGAAGGCGATCGACAATTTCGATCTTTCCGTCGGCGTGCGCTTTTCGACGTACGCCGTGCCGATGATCCTCGGCGAGATCAAGCGGTTTTTGCGCGACGGAAATTCGCTGCGCGTTTCGCGCTCCATCCGCGACACGGCGTACCAGGTCTTAAAGACGCGCGAAAAGCTGGAGGAAGAGCACAAGGAGGCGACCATCGCCAGGATCGCGGAGGCGATGGCGGTCAGGGAGCGCGAAGTCGTGTACGCGCTGGACGCGATCTCCGACCCCGTTTCGCTGTTCGAGCCCGTGTACAACAAGTCGGGCGACGCGCTGCTTCTGATGGATCAGATCGCGGACGTAAAGAACAACGACGAGGTGTGGACGGAGCGCGCCGACCTTGCCGAGGCGATGGAGCACCTCGGCGAGCGCGAGCGCAAGATCCTGTTCCTGCGCTACTTCGAGGGCAAGACGCAGACGGAGATCTCCGCCGAGGTCGGCATCTCGCAGGCGCAGGTCTCGCGGCTGGAAAAGAACGCGGTGAACGCCATCCGCGAAGAGATCGCCTGCGATTAGGCGGCGGGCGCGGCGGCGGAGAGCGGCACGCTGTATATCCGCCTCGGCTGCGCCGATACGGCGAAAGACGAGCAGGCGTTCCTCCTCTCGCTCACGCTGTTCGTGAACAGGAATTACACCGATACCCTTACGCTGCCGACCTATTACGAGTTCCAACAGGAAACGATCTACGCGGGCGACAAAGAGGGCATCGACCTCACCGACGATTCGGGGTACTACCAGCATTCTTTGAGCTATCGCGCGAACACGAACAACATGGACGACGCGGGCTACCGCTACTACGATGAAAATTCGTACGGCGTCTACAAACTGACCTTCGATACGAAAGCCTGCCGGCTGCTGCTCGTCATGGACAACCGCGGCGGGTACCGCATCTCCGTTTCGGACGACGCGCAAAGCTGGACGGACGTGCTCATCGGCGAAGTGGCGACCGTGCGCGCGCAGACGGGCGACCTTTCCCGCGACCTGAAGCAGGCGAACCTTTCGCAGTTGGTTGACATGTCGAAGGGCGTGCTGTATATTAGAGTGGCAGACGCGTCGACGGACGGCGGCTGGGGCGGCGCGTTCACGAGCCTCGCTCTTCTGACCGTCATCGAAAGCGAAACGGCGACGGAGGCGCCCGCGCTCTTCGGCGAGGGCAAACTGAACACCGCCGTGCCCGTGTACGACCCGCGCCTGCTCGAAGAGGACGTGAACACGTCCAACGCCTATCTCGGCAGATCGATCGGAGAGGCCGGCTCGTTCACCTATAAATTCGAACTGCCTTCGGACGCGCGTTCCTTCTACATCGCCATGAAGGAGACGAACATCCGCGTGGATATTTCCACGGACGGCTCTTCGTACGCGGAACTTTCCAGGAGCGGCGGCAACTACCTCAACGACACAAACGGCTACGGCTCGATGGAAACGTGGAACCTCACGCAGTACCTCGCTGAGAGCAAAACGGTTTACCTGCGCTTCTCGCGCCTCTCCGCAGGCAGCGAAGCGGTGCTGTACACCCTGTACGCTGGGTACAACGTGACCGAGAACGCGGGAACGGACTACGAAAACAAGACCTACCAGGCGTTCATCGTCGGCGACGCGTCGGAAGATAAATACCTCGACACATACGACTATACGCAGATGGGCACGACCAACAAGTACAAGGAGTTCAACCGCACTTCGTACGCCGTGTACAAGTTCGCGGGCGACGCGTCCGCAAAGACGGTCCGCCTGATCGCGTCTGTCGGCAACTCGTTCGTGCTCTCCGTTTCGGCGGACGGCGTGGTTTACCGCGACGTGGTCATCTCCGACCAGCAGTACTACGGGCAGAACTTCCTGTCCGACACGACGGTGCGCGACATCGCGATCGACATCACCGCGCTCGTCGGCAGCAGCGATACGATCTATGTGAAAGTTGCCGACCTCGTGGACGACAACGACTGCGGCGCGCAGTTGCGCGGCATCGGCATCATCACGATGAAATAAACAAGACAAGGGGAGGCGATCCGTATGGATCCTGCAAAACTCAGACTGTTATACGAAAAACTGGCTACGGCGTCCGACGAGATCGCCTCCGGCATCTACAAAAAGGTCGCGCCGCTCAAAGCGGTGTACGCGCTTTCGTCCGAGCCCGTGCCCTTCGCGCAGCGTACGGCGCTCTCGTACCGTCCCATCGAAGAGGGGCAGGTATGGAGCGAACGGGTATGGGACTGCGCCTGGTTCCGCCTTACGGGCGCGGCCCCCGCGGGGTACGACCCTGCGGACCTGTGCCTCGGCATCGACATCGAGGGCGAGGGGTGCCTGTTCGGCGCGGACGGTTCGCCCGTGCGCGGCATCACCAACGTTTCCAGCGACTTCGACCGTTCGCTCGGTTTCCCGGGGAAGAGGTACGTCCCGTTTTCGGACGGGACCTTCCCCTGCGACCCCGTGGACGTGTGGATGGAGGCGGGGAACAACGACCTGTTCGGCAACTTCCGCGGCGGCAAAGTGCAGATGCTCGGCATCTACGCCTGTGACCGCGCGCTGCGCGATTTGTACTACGACTACAAACTCCTGCACAGCCTTGCCGCGGAACTGCCCGACGGGGAGCCGTTCAAAAGCAAGCTGCTTGCCGTGCTCGAGCGGGTCGCCGTGAACGTGACCGGCAGCGCTTCGTCCGAAAAGATCGCGCGCTTCCGCGCGGAGATGCGGCCGTACCTTGCGTGGAAGGGGGCGGAGCACCGCCCGCTCCGCCTGTATGCGGTGGGGCATTCGCACCTCGACCTCGCGTGGCTGTGGCCGCTGCGCGAAACGCGGCGCAAGGCGGGGCGCACCTTCTCCACGGCGCTCGCCAACATGGCGGCGTACCCTTCATACGTGTACGGCGCGAGCCAGCCGCAGCAGTTCGCCTGGGTCAAAGAGGATTATCCCGCCCTGTATGCGCGCATCAAAGAGGCGGTGAAGGGCGGGCGTTTCGAGCTGCAGGGCGGCATGTGGGTCGAGGCGGATACCAACGTGACGGGCGGCGAATCGCTCATCCGTCAGTTTTACTACGGCAAAAAATTCTGGCGCGAAGAGTTCGGCAAGGATACCGACATCCTTTGGCTGCCCGACGTGTTCGGGTTTTCGGGCAACCTGCCGCAGATCATGCGCGGCTGCGGGTGCGATAAGTTCCTTACCATCAAAATAAGCTGGAACATGGTCAACAAATTCCCGTTCCATTCTTTCCGCTGGAAGGGCATCGACGGGAGCGAAGTGCTCGTACATATGCCGCCCGAGGGGACGTACAACTCTTCGGGTTCGCCCAAAGCCGTGTTGTGCGCGGCGCGCGAATACGCCGAACGCGACGTTTCAGACTGCGCGCTCATGCTCTACGGCATCGGCGACGGGGGCGGCGGCCCGGGGCGGGAACACCTCGAATACCTTGCGCGCGAGGCGGATGTGTACGGCATGCCGACCGTGACCTGCGCGCCCGCCGCAGACTTTTTCAAACAGCTCGGAACGGAGCGGGAGCGCCTGCCCGAATACTGCGGCGAGATGTACCTCGAACGGCACCAGGGCACCTACACCTCGCAGGCGCACAACAAGCGCTACAACCGCAAGGCAGAGTTCGCGCTTTCGGAGGCGGAGTTCGCCTTCGCGCTGCGCGGCGTTGCGGACGGCTGCGCGCGCCTCGAAGAGGCGTGGAAAGAGATGCTCCTGTATCAGTTCCACGACATCGTGCCGGGCAGTTCCATCCGCCGCGTCTACGACGAAACGGAAGAGCGCTACAAAGAGCTTTTGCGCGGCGTCGAAGAGCAGACGGTGCAGACCCTGGAACAGCCGGAAGGGGAGCTGTGCGCGCTGAACGCCTCATCGTTTGCGCGCGAGGAGTATGTGCGGAGCGAAGGAAAGTGGTTCCGCGCCTCCGCCGCGCCCTATTCGCTGGCAAAACTTGCCCCCGCGGCGGGGCAGGGCAGCTGCCGCGCGGAAGGGTGCACGATAGAAAATGCGCTGCTGCGCGCCGTGTTCGACGAAACGGGTGCGCTCACCGAGCTGTACGATAAAAAGAACGGAAGGCGCGCGCTTTCCTGCGGGAATATCCTGCGCGTGTACGACGACAGCTTCAACGCATGGGATTTTTATATGGGGTATACCGCCGCCGAAAGCGAGCGGTTCGTGCCCGTCTCCTGCGAGGCGTTCAACGAGGGCTTCCGCGCGGGGCTGCGGTTCGAATACCGCTACGGCGCCTCCGTGCTGCGGCAGGAGGTCAGCCTGTGCGAGGGCAGCGCCGTGCTGCGCTTTGATACCGACGTCGACTGGCAGGAGACGAAAAAGATGCTGCGCGCGGACTTTTACCCCGAAGTGTATGCGGACGAAGTCACCTGCGACATCCAGTTCGGCAGCCTGAAACGCACCATGAAGGAAAACAACAGCCACGAATGGGCGCAGTACGAGATCTGCGCGCACAAGTGGGCGGATATGTCCGAGCGCGGGTACGGCGTCGCGCTGCTCAACGACTGCAAGTACGGCCTGCGCGCCAAGAAGGGGCTTTTGTCCCTCGATCTGCTGCGCAGCCAGACGTACCCCTGTGCCGACCAGGACAAGGGCGCGCACACCTTCACCTATGCGCTGTACCCGCACGCGGGCGACGCCTATGCGGGCGGCGTGGCGAAGGAGGCATACGCGCTGAACAGGCCGCTGCGCATTCTGCACGGCATGCCCGCGCCGAGCCTCGTCTCCGCGAGCAGCGAACACGCTGTGATCGAAACGGTCAAGCCCGCTTATGACGGCAGCGGCGTCGTCGCACGCATCTACAACGATCTGCCCGAACGCCTTACGGCGCAGCTTGACTGCGAAGGGGGGCAGGTGTTCCTCACCGACATGCTCGAAAATTACCCCGTTCCGCACGGCAAAACGCTGGAATTTACCCCGTTTGAGGTAAAGACCGTGCTCATCCGCAAATAAAATACGGGCATCGCCCGTAAAGCGCGACCCGCCGCCGCTTCGCAGGAAGCGGCGGCGGGTCTTCCTCTTTTTGCAGGTCGGGTGCGGAAAACGCTCGCACGCCCCCGTTTTCGGGCGGTGCGGAAAACGCGCGCAAGCCCCCCGTTTTCGGGCGGTGCGGAAAACGCGCGCAAGCCCCCCGTTTTCGGGAGGTGCGGAAAACGCTCGCATGCCCCCCCGTTTTCGGGGAGGGGCGGCGCCGTGCGGGGAGATTGGGGAACGTTCTTTTCCGTGCGGAGCGGGCGGAAGGGCAGGGCGCTTCGCCGCCCGCGAAACATTCCGCAACAAGGTAAACGTTTCGTTTTTTAAAATATTATGATTTGTTGTTAAATATTAAAAATTTTCAGATTTTCTGTCCCTATTTTTCTGTTTGCACTTGACAATGCGTGATAAACTGTTTTATAATGAGTATGTGCTCGGTGTAAAAAAAGCCGAAAAATTGTCAAGATATTTCACAGCCGCTTTTTTCTGCGCAAAAAGCGTTTCGCAAACTGCGTTTGCGAAACGATGCGTTTAACGGCTTTGGAATAAATTCAAAACAAAGGCAAGGGCGCCTATGGCTGCGCATCCTGCCGAAAAGAGGGAGGAAAGATGAAGAAGAAGTTCGGTTTGTTCGCGCTTGTTCTCACGGTGCTGCTGTGCGGCTCGCTCTTCCTGTTTGCCGCGTGCGGCGACGGGGAAGAGGAAGAACCGTCCGCAACGCCCGCGATCAGCGTAACGGTGAACGAAACGGCGCGGCAGAGCGGCGCCACGATCGAGGGCGACACGGAGGATACTTATACCATCGCGGCGTCTGTCGTGAACGGGGAAGAAGGTGCGTCTGTCACGATCTCTTACGTCTACGAGAGCGGAGAGGCCGAGACGTTTACGGGCAGCACGTTCTCGCCCCGCGAGGCGGGCACCTATGTGTTCACCTTTACGGCGGAAGGGGCAAGTAACTTCACCTTAACGTTCGAGATCGCGGAGGCGCAGGCGCCCGTGGTGCCCGTCATTACGGCAAGCGCCGATAGAAACGAGATCACGGCGGGCGGGCAGGTCACGCTGACCTGGTCGGCGACCGAAAACGCGCAGGTTACCGTCACATATACGAAAGACGGCGAAAGCGCGAGCGCGTTGCAGCCCGAATCGGGGGTCGCGTTCACCATTGCGGAAGCGGGCAAGTATGTGTTCACCTTTGCGGCGGAAGGCGCGCAGTCGGTCGATGTTACGGTAACGGTGACGGCGGCGCATACGCATGTTTGGGCAACGGAATGGACGATCGAGCCGGCTACCGCTACAAAGGCGGGGAAAGCGTCGCGCGCGTGCATTGTACCGGGATGTACGGATCCTGTAGAAGTGCAGGAGGTCACGTTGCCTGCCCTGAACAGCGATGACGCGGAAGACTTTTATACCGTTACAGTTAAAACGCCCGCAACATGTACGGAGAAAGGAGTTTCTACATACGCATGGGTCAGCAACGACGATATCGCTTTTGACGTAACGGGCGAAGTTAGCTACGAGCAGAGCGCGCATACCGACCTTGCATACGTTGCGGCGGTCGCGCCCACCTGCACCGAAGCGGGAGAAATTGCATATGCGCATTGCACCGCCTGCGGAAAGTACTATAAAGTTGACGGTAATACGATCGGAGAAGAGATTTTAAAGGGTGAGAACGGTTTGACGGATCCATCCCGCCCCGCAACAGGGCACAGCGCAACGGTCAGCGTTGCCTTTGCCGACTACCTTACGGGCGTTTCGAGCGACTATACCTGGACGAAAGCCGTGGAAGCGACCTGCGGCACCTGCCAGACGAAAGTCACCCTTACGGTAGACACATTGGAGACTGAAACATTCACGTATAGCAGCACCGACGGTACGTTGGTTGCTACGATCGAGCAGGGGAATGATACGGTCACGGTTACGGTCACGGACGTTCCCGAACCCGTCACGCCCGTGATCACTCTTTTGGTGACGCTTGGAGACGAACCCGTTGAAGGCGTAGTCAATAACGGCAGTGCGACTGTCTGTGTCGGAACGGAGATCGGCTACGCGGTCACAGTCACGGGCGACGGCAGCGTTACGGGGGTGTATATTTATGAGGACGGGGTAGCTACGGATCTTGCAAGTGCAGAAGGTACATTCCCCTTCGAAGATATAGGCACTTATCGGTTTACTTTCTCCGCAGACGGGGCGGATCCGTACACCTATACGGTAGAAGTTATTGCGCATGACTATACGGGGCAGCCGTATATCTCTGCCGGGGAAGAGGGGCATTATCAGGTTTGCAAAAATTGCGGTGTAGCGCACAGCGAGACGATCGCGCATATGTATGGCGGTGCAGTACTTTTTGCCGACGGGGTTGCTTCTGTTTCGTGTGCGGCATGTACAGAAAAGCAGAGTGTAACAGTTACTATGAACGGAAATGAGGGAACAGGGGAAGTGGCGCTTACAGCAGAGCATTTCTCTTATGAAAAAGGCTCTTTTACATTGGTTCTTCCCGAAAATAGTTACACGGCACCTGCGAATTGCTGGTTCTATGCATGGGCTATTGAAGCGGAAGAATACTTTGCTGGAGAGGAAGTAAAGATTGAAGTTGGTAACGAAGTGACGATCGCGGCGGTGTGGGAACAACTTTCTGTCAGCGAAACAGGAACGAATATTTCGATAGGGCGTTGGACGGAACCGCTTACATATTCTATGAATCTAACAAACGGGAAAGCGTTTACGCTTACGGCGCAACTTGGTGGTTCTTTTACAGCCAACGAGTTCTATGAAGGTATTTATATTGTCGTACACGATACCGAAGTGGATCCGTTTGTTTTCCGTCCTGATAACTGGTGGTTCTATTCTAATTATAATCCCGATACTCCTTATGGGAATAAAACTATCACGCGTGAAGTAACAATTCAATTTAACGGAAATGCCGGTTTGGGTACGGCTGCGGAGTTCCAGCAGGTTAAAGCAGAAAATCGTACGCAAATCGTAGTTTCTAAGGAAAACGGTGTTATCACAATCAAATATAATTTTATAAATGCTGAAAATACACCTGTCGTACAGTCTACTTATACGATCAACAATCTCGCGGCTGATACTTTGTTGGAGTTCTGCTATGATGGTGCAAATATTACGGCAAACGATGTTTCAATTTCTGGCGATGTAATGATTTCGGATAATCAGACTCCTACGATAGAAGTTCCCGTTACGGTTGGACAGAATAATTCGGGTGCCGATACAGATGCTTGGATCAGCATAATAGAAAAGGGTACGAAAGTTGTTATCAGCGGCACACAAACAAGTGCGGCGACAAGCAACTGGTATACAGCGGGGGTAGGGGTTTTCAGCGACCTTACACCGCGTGCCTATTTCCGTGGTGATAACTTCGTTGACGGGGTAACAAGTTCGGACAATAATGTTACACATGACTTGGCGTATGAAGGATGGCACATTACTAAACAAATGAGCCATGACAATGAGTGGGATATTTTTAAGAGCATGATTGCGGACTGTGAGCAGACTATTACGATTGACTGGACGAATGAATCACAAATAATGATTACATTTGTTTATGAAAAGGATAATGCTTCAATGACGCAAAGCTATGTCATTACTGCATCAGGTGAAAATATACTTGCAAATCAATACTATTTTAGTATTGGATATAATTCTTGCACGATGGTAGTCAATAATATAGTGCGTACTCATGCTTAAATTTTACTGAATTCAGCTAATAAGAAAAGAGAGCGCGGGCGCATCGCCCGCGCTCTCTCTGTCGTTTTGAGACTGTTATTCCAAGTTGGGCAGCCGCGTCCTTCCGTCATCCCGAGCTTGTCGAGGGATCTCTATGCGGATATCGTCATTATTTTCATAGAGATCCTTCGCCTTTGCTTCGCTCAGCTCAGGATGACAAAAGGGAGATCCTTCGCCCTCTCTGCGCTTGAAATGACACAAGGGGCATACGCCATGTGTTCCCGCGCGCGCTTTTTCCGTAAACCTTTGTGACCGCTCTGCAAAAAAACGGCGCGTGGGCGGCGGCAAGGCTCTTTCGATTGACAGTTTCGCGTAAAACTGCTATAATTATACCATTGAACCATAGAAGTTCGGATAAACAAGGAGTTTTTTGCAATGAACATCCGCAAAAAAGTACTTTTTCCGCTGCTCGTGCTCGTTCTGGCGTTCGCGGCATTCGCGTTTACTGCATGTAACAACGGGCAGCAGGAGGAGATCGACCCCGCGGCGGTCGTTTCGTCGGTCACACTCAGCCGGTCTTCCGCTTTTCTGAGCACGACCGATTCCGAAAGGAGTACGACATCCGTAACGGCGTCGTTCACCGTGTCCGAGTCGGGCGCGGATGTGGAAGTGAACTGGTCTTCCTCGTCGGCGGGCGTCGCTACGGTCAAAGGCAGTGTGCAGACGACAGGTGAGGGCGACGAAGCCACGACGGTCTATACGGGCACGATCACGGCGGAAGGGAACGGCGTTGCGGTCATCACCGCTTCCGCGGGAAACAAGAGCGCGACGTGCATCGTCGCCGTGACGGATATCGTCGTTTCGACGGCGGAAGAGCTTACGGCGGCGGCCTCGGCTGCCACAGACGGCACAGTCATCGCGCTGAATGCGGGAGCGGGAGCGTATGCGGCGGATGTCGCCGTTTCGTCGGGCGCGCAGAATGTTTCGCTCGTCGGGGCGGACGGCGTTACGGTCAACGGCTCGGTCACCTTCAACGGCGGCGGTTCGTGCTTCCTTTCGGGCGTTACGCTCACGGGTACGGGCAGCGGCACGGCGGTCACCGTTGCGGGCGCGGGTTCTTCGCTGACCCTCCGCAATGTGCGCGTCAGCGCGTTTGAGAACGGTGTTTCGCTCGCCTTGGCGGCGAACGCGGAGACGCCGACCTCACTGAACGTATACGACAGTTCTTTCTCCGAGGTTTGGTGCGCCGTCAGCGCGGACAGCCTTGCGTCCTTCCTGCGCGTTTCGTTCAGTGAAGTCACCTATCAGTTCAGGGACGCGAACGGGTATTATACGACGATCGGCGGCACGCCCGTTGCCGATGTGACGCCTCCTTCCGCGTCCGAATAAGCGCGGCAGACATAAGAGGAGCGGCAAAGGGAGCCGCCCCGTAAATAAAAGATCCTTTCCCGCCCGCGGCATGCCGCGGGCGGGTATTTTTTGCGGAACGTATGCCGCATTTGTTCGTTCCTTCGCCCGCGTCGGCGCAATGGCGGCGGAAAGAGCGGCGGAAAAAGCGGCGAAAAGTGTGGCATGCGCGGGCGGTTCGCGCATATACTGTATAATACGACGGATCGCGCCGCGCCCCGCAAGCGGGCCGGCGGGGCGGGCAGGAGGGGGCATGGATACTTCGTACAGGGAGCTGAAGTGTAAAGATGTGGTGAACGTAGTCGACGGCAGGAACCTCGGCAGAACGTGCGATATTGTGTTCAGCTTCCCCGAAGGGCAGGTGTTCGGCATCGCCGTGCCGGGGAAACGCGGCGGGCTGCATATTTTCCGCAAGAACGATCTGTTCATCTCCATCCGCAACATCATCAAGATCGGTGCGGACGTGGTGCTCGTCGACCTGCGGGGCGCGCATATGCCTCCTACCGGCGGGAAAAAGCACGACTACTGCCCTCCGCCGCCTTCCGGCGGCGGCTGTGCGGGCGGCGGCCGCCGCGATTACAGCGAATATGAATAGGCGGGCGCGCCTGCCCCGTCCGTGCGGTATGCGCGCCACGAACTGCGCGCCTGCCCCGTCCGTGCGGTGTGCGCGCCATGAACTGCGCGCCCGCGTGGTCGGGGGCTTGCGCGGGAGGCTCCGTGTGCGCCTTGCCGGGGCTTGCTTTATGCGAGGCATTCTGTCGGGACGGTCCTGTGCGGGCGTTCCGTTCTGATCTGCGCGGCGTTTTGCCGCGCTCTTTTATTTTCTGTTGGGTTTCGTAACGGTTGACTTTTTGCGGCGTTTGATTTACAATTACGGCTGTTACGGCGATCGGAACGCCGAAGCCAAAAATGCGGTGCGTCGGCACCGTTCGGAGATGATACGATGGACGAGCAGGAATTGCGCGCGCTTCTGAAAGAAAACAGGACGTTCGCCCCCTCGGAAGAGCGGTGCGAGCGCATGCAATACAGGCGCGCAGGGAAGAGCGGGCTGGTGCTTTCGGCGCTTTCGCTCGGAATGTGGCATAATTTCGGGTCGACCGACAGCTACGAGAACATGCGCAACATGGTTTTTACCGCCTTCGACAACGGCATCAACGTATTCGATACGGCGAACAACTACGGCCCCGTGATCGGGGCGGCGGAGCGCAACTTCGGGAGCATCCTCGCGCGCGATCTGAAAAAGTACCGCGACGAGATGATCGTCACGACCAAGGCGGGCTTTCCCGCGTGGAAAGGGCCGTGCGGCAAGGGCGGCGGGCTGAAATACCTGACGGCGAGCCTGGACCGCAGCCTGCAAAATCTCGGGCTGGAATATGTGGACATCTTCTACCACCACCGCCCCGATCCCGAAACGCCGCTCGAAGAGACGGCGTACGCGATGCGCCGCATCGTGGAGAGCGGCAAGGCGCTGTACATAGGCATCTCCAACTACGGGGCGGAGCTCGCCGCAAAGATGTGCGCCCTGCTCCGCGCGGAAAAGGTGCCGTTTGTGCTCGACCAGGTCAGCTATTCCATCTTTGACCGCACCTGCGAGCGCGACGGGCTTTTGCGCCTTGCAAAAGAGCAGGGGTTCGCCGTCACGGCGTACAGCCCGCTGGCGCAGGGGCTTCTGACGGACAAATACCTTGGCGGCATCCCGGAGGGGAGCCGCATGCAGAAGGACAAGCATATGCGCGAACAGTTTGGCGAGCAGACGCTCGGCAGGATCCGCGCCCTCAGCGAAGTCGCCGAAGCGCGCGGGCAGTCGCTCGCGGAAATGGCGCTCTCGTGGGTGCTGCGCGATGACGTGGTCGCGAGCGTCATCATCGGCGCGTCGCGTTCCGCGCAGATACGGCAGAACCTGGCGCTCAACACCTCCTTTACGGCGGAGGAATTGGCGCGCATCGATGAAATTTCACCGGCGGAGGAAGAGGCATTATGATCTGCGATACGGTTGATCTCTACACATACTTTTCCCGCCCGCGCGAAGGCGCCGCGGCGGGGAAGCTGAAGCGTTTTCTGCACGGGCAGATAACGGAGAGCGAAGGGCTGCAAAAGATCCGCCCCGCCATGCTCGTTATCCCGGGCGGCGGGTACGGCATGGTCTCGCAGCGCGAAAACGAGGCGGTCGCTCTCGCGTATTTCGCGGCGGGGTACAACGCGTTTGTGCTGGAATACGACGTGGCGCCCCTGCATTATCCCGTGCAGCTGCTCGAGGCGGGCATGGCGATGCTGTACCTGCGCAGGGAGGCGGCGGCGCTGGATATCGACGGCGCGCACATCGCCGCCGTCGGCTTTTCGGCGGGCGGGCATCTGTGCGGCTG
This sequence comes from Clostridia bacterium, assembly GCA_017886545.1. Lineage (GTDB taxonomy): Bacteria > Bacillota > Clostridia > Christensenellales > Borkfalkiaceae > Borkfalkia. Next base: position 5,121 of record JAGHJS010000088.1, on the reverse strand, counting down.
CATCTCGCTTTTGTGGGACGATCCCGCGCTCCGCGCGGCGTTCGGCGCGGAATGCGAACAGATCCGCCCCGACGCGTCCGTCTATTCTTATCCCGTCGTGACATGCGACCCCGCGAAGGCGCACCTCGATTCTTTCCGCAATTTCTGCGGCGGCGCGGCGCCGTTTGAGGCGTATTCCCTTGAAAAGCATGTGCGCCCGAACGCTTCGCCTTCCTTCCTTTGGGCGACCTCGGAGGACAATGCGGTGCCCGTGGAAAACGCGGTGCTGCTGTATTCCGCCCTGCATGCTGCGGGCGTGCCTGCCGAACTGCACCTGTTCGAGCGGGGGCAGCACGGGCTGTCTGTCTGCAACGAAGAAGTGTATCCCTGTCCGACCGGCGGCGGGTACTATGCGCAGGCGGCGAACTGGCTGCCGCTCTCGCTCGGCTTTTTGCGCGGGCACGGGTTTGCCCTGCGCAACAAATAAGCGGAGCAACAAACAAATTCATACGGCAAACAGAAAACGCGTGCGCGCATCCGAAACGGATGCGCGCACGCGTTTTTATAAAGATGGGATCGTGTGCAGCAGCCCTGCCGCCGAAAGGGGCAAAGCAATAACGTATACAGCCGCCTTTGCCGCCGAAAGGGGGCGATGCGGAAAAAGCGGAGCGGGTTGCGGGTCGGCTTTACCTGCTCTCTTCGGCGTATCGGCGGAAGAGGGCGTCCCAGGCGGGAAACTTCCGCTTTACGGAAATGGGCGCGCCGTTTGCGCCGATAAAGCAGTGGCTGCTTTCGCCGAGACAGCGCAGGGCGCCCGTCGCTGCGTCGCGCATTTCATATACGATGTCGAACCGCACGCCCGTGTAGCGCACGAGCCGCACGGTAATTTCGACGGTCTCGGGGAAGCGCGTCATCGACTTGTACTGCGCCGAAACGGAGAGCACGGGGCTCAGAACGCCGTCCCGCTCCATCACGTCGTACCCCAGCCCCATCTGTTCGAGCATATCCACGCGCGCCTCCTCCATCCAGCGGATATAGTTGGAGTGGTGCACGATCTTCATGGTGTCCGTTTCGTAATACTGCGCCTTGTGGCGGTAGGGGCGGAAGGGCATGCCTGTCACCTCGGAGATTTTTTTGCGGAAGCTGCTTGCTTCTCCGAACAAGAGTATAGCACGCGGGATGCGTTCTGTCAATGCAATTTTCCGCGAATGGGTTGACGGCGCGCCCGCAAAGTGTTACAATTTACCTATGCAAACGATCGTCGAATTGTCAAAAAAATACGGCATCAATGCCGAATACGCCTCGGTCGCGTTTTACCCCGCGTTCCGCGCCGGGGTGGCGGGCCGCCGCGTTCTTCTCGTATCCGATGAAAACACCTGCCGCTATGCCGCGCCTTTTGCGGAAAAGCTGCGCGGGTACGGCATTGCTGCGGAAGAGTTCGTCCTGCCCGCGCGCGAACCCGTCGCCGACGAGGCGACGTGCGCCGCCGTGGAGGCGCGCGCAAAGGGGGCGTGCGACTATGTGCTCGCCGTGGGGGCGGGCACGATCAACGACATCGTGAAATACGTCACCTTCCGCCTCGGGCTGCCTTGCGGGGTGCTCGCGACGGCGGCGAGCATGGACGGCTACGCCTCGGGCGTTACGCCGCTCATCCGAAAGGGGGTCAAAGTCACCGAAAGCGCGCACACCGTGCGCGACATCCTCCTCGATACCGAGATCCTGCGCAACGCGCCGCGCCTCATGACGGGCGCGGGCGTGGGGGACATCCTTGCAAAGTACTGCTGCCTTACCGATTGGAAACTTTCGTCGCTGCTCACGGGCGAAGCGCTCAACACGGACGCGATGGCGCTCATGCGCGACGCGCTCGACGGGTGCGCCGTTTCGCTGCCGAACATCCGCGTCGGCGGCGTGGCGGGGCTGAACGACCTGATGCGCGCGCTGCTCGTTTCGGGGTATGCCATGGTCATTGCGGGCAATTCCCGCCCCGCGAGCGGGGCGGAGCACCACATGTCGCACTACCTTGAAATGGACTTTCTGCGCCGTGGCAAGCCCATCCCGCTGCACGGCGTAAAGGTGGGGCTGGGCACCCTCGTTTCGCTGCACCTGTACAAGCGCGTCGCCGCGCTCGCGCAGGAGTTTGCGGGCAAGGAGATCGCGGCGGCGCTCGCCGTGCCGCTCCCTTCGCCCGAATGGGCGGCGGAGCAGCTCGCCTCCTTCGGCTGCCCGACCCGCTTTTCCGAGATCGGCGTTCCGGAGGAGACCTTCCGCGCCATGCTGCTGCACGCGCACGAGCTCCGCGACCGTTTCACCATCCTTACGTTATACAACCGGAACGGGCTCACGGAGGGCATGCTCGGCGAACTTACCGAATTGTTTTACTGAGAGTTTTGTATGTTTACAGGCGTTTCGACTGCCAGCCTCTTTCTGCGCGAGATGAACGAGGACGCGCTCACCGTGCTGGACGGGCTGGGGATCAAAAGCACGGAAGTGTTCCTCACCACTTTATCGGAATATGAAGAGCCGTTTGCGCGGCTGCTTGCCTCCCGCCGCGGGCGGCTCTTCGTCAATTCGGTGCATGTGCTGAACACGCAGTTCGAGCCGCAGCTCTTTGCGCAGCACCCGCGCGCCAGGGCAGACGCGTTCGCGATCCTGCACCGCGCCATGAGCTCTGCGCACATTTTCGGCGCAGAGCGCTACACCTTCCACGCGATCACGAGGCTGAAAAAGAATTCCGCCCCCGCGGACTGCGGCAAACTTGCCGCAAACTTCTGCGAGATCGCCGATTCTTGCGCGGAGCACGGCGTAAAGCTGTGCCTTGAAACGGTGCATTGGGCGCTGTACAACGCGCCCGGCATCTTTTCCGCCATCCGCCGCGGCTGCCCGCAGCTTTTGGGCGTGCTGGACGTGAAGCAGGCGCGCCTCTCGTGCTACCCGTACCAGATGTATATCAAGGACATGGAGGGCGCGATCTCGCACGTTCACCTTTCGGACGTGGACGATGCGGGCCACATCTGCCTGCCGGGGAAGGGGACGTTCGATTTTGAGACCTGCCTGCGCCGCCTGAAGGACGCAGGGTTTGACGGCGCGCTGCTCATCGAGGTGTACCCGCACGATTACAAAGAGTACGGGGAATTGAAGCAGGCGTGCGACTATCTGGACGAGCTGGTCTATAAGATCGGCGGATGATCGGGTTTTTGCCGCTCTTTTGCGCTTTTTTGGGCAAAAGGGCGGCTTTTTTTGCGCGAAGTGTTGACACGGCGGCGTTTATGCTTTAAAATTATAAGAGGCAGGGAACGTTCCTTGCCGCAAAGTCTGATCGAGAAAGGGAGGTCTTTTTTATGCTGAATTACAGGAACAAGGAATGGCGCAACTCCATGCGGCTGACGCTGGACTACAACTACATGATGAAGAAGTTCATCGGCGCCGACGGGTTCACCGACGCGGAGCTTTCCGAAATGAAGGAAGCCGCCGCCGACGCGTTCGACTACGTTGCCGAAAACCGCGGCAAGGGCATGATGGGCTGGACGGAGCTGCCGTACAACCAGGACGCGATCGTCGAGGACATCCTCGCCACGGCGAAGGCGGTGCGCCGCAAGTTCAAATATTTTGTCGTGCTCGGCATCGGCGGGAGCGCGCTCGGCCCCATCGCCGTGTTCAACGCGCTGTGCCACCTGCATTACAACGACCTCGCGCCCTCCAAGCGCAAGGGGCCCAAGTTCTATGTGGAGGATAACGTCGACCCCGAACGCACGGCGGCGCTGCTGGACGTCATCGAGCCCGAAAAGACCTGCTTCAACGTCATCACCAAATCGGGCGCGACGAGCGAGACGATGACGCAGTACCTGGTCATCAACGACATCCTCAAAAAGGCGCTCGGCGACAAGGCGGCGGAGAACATCATCGCCACCACCGACGAGAAGAAGGGCAACCTCATCAAGCTCGTCAAGGAGTTCGGCTATAAGGCGTTCGTCATCCCCGACGGCGTCGGCGGCAGGTTCTCCGAGCTGTGCCCCGTGGGGCTGCTGCCCGCGGCGGTGCTCGGCATCGACATCAAAGAGATGCTCGCGGGCGCAAAGTTCATGGACGGCGTCTGCTCCAAACCTTCGATCGCCAAAAACCCCGCGCTCGCCTGCGCCGTGCTGCAGATCATGGCGATGAAGCGCGGCAAAAATGTCGGCGTCATGATGCCGTATGCCGACAGCCTCAAACTCATGGCGGACTGGTACTGCCAGCTGTGGGCGGAGAGCCTCGGCAAGAACGTGACCCTCGACGGCAAGCCCTGCAACGTCGGGCAGACGCCCGTCAAGTCGTTGGGCGTGACCGACCAGCACTCGCAGGTGCAGCTGTATACCGAAGGCCCCTTCGATAAGGTGGTGACCTTCCTCTCCGTCAAGGATTACCGCACGGTGGTGGAGATCCCGCACGGCTGCGAGGATATCCCCGACGTGTCTTTCCTCGGCGGACATACGATGAACGAGCTCATTCAGGCGGAGAACAAGGCGACGGCGTACGCGCTTGCTAAGGCGGGCAGGCAGAACTACACCATCGAGCTGCCCGCAGTCAACGCGTTCACCCTCGGCGAGCTGATGTACCTGTTCGAATTGCAGACGGCGTACGCCGGCGCGATGCTGAACATCGACACCTTCAACCAGCCGGGCGTCGAGGCGGGCAAGCAGGCGACGTACGCGCTGTTGGGCAAGCCCGGGTACGAGGCGAAAAAGCAGGAGCTTGACAGCGCTCCCGCCGCCGAAGCGAAATACCAGGTGTAAGCCGAAGCAAAGTACCGTGGTATAAAAGGAGCCGCTCTCAGCGGCAGAAAAAGTAAAACCGAAGCGGCGGGCGCGAATGCGCCCGCCGTGTTTGATGAAAACGTTCGTCTTATTTGAACGGGAGAGCGCGCGACTTATCGCAAGAGAGCAATAAAAGGTCGTGCGCAGAAGGGAAAACCGCCGTCCCGTAAGGGCGGCGGTTTTCCTCTAAAATCACGGAAATTTTTTCATCAGCTCGGAAAAAATTTTCGTGAACCTGCTTAATAATTTTCTGCGCGTGGCAAAATGACACTTTTGCCTAAGCGCACCCAATTTGCCGAAAACGTTCGGCTCTTAGGGAAAGGGGTGAACGCACGCGATTTCTATAATACGT
>JAGHJS010000087.1 GCA_017886545.1 Clostridia bacterium | reverse complement strand
GATCACCGAGCGCATCAAAGTGGCGCGCGGGTTCGGCGACCTCTCCGAAAACGCGGAATACGACGCGGCGAAGAACGAGGAGGCGCTCAACGAGCGCGAGATCCGCGAACTTGAAAACAAGATCAAGAACGCGAAGATCATGGAGGAGAGCACCGACAACAGCAAAGTGCACTTCGGCAACGTGGTCACGCTCTACGATTACGATCTGGAAGAGACGGTCACCTATACCATTATGGGCAGCACCGAAGCGGACCCCGACAAGAACATCGTATCCATCGATTCGCCCATGGGGGCAGCGCTCGTCGGCGCGCGCTGCGGCGACAAGGTGACGGTGCACGCGCCCAACGGGTTCGACTATGTGGTGGAGATAAAGGAGATAAAGTAAACCCTGTTTCGCGCAAATCTCGCAAAAGAGATGCTGCGATTTGCGCGATTTTGAGGGGACAACTGCTGCCCTCCCGTTGGCCGGGACAGCCGTTTTCCCCTCTGCGCATGACCTTTAAGGGCTCTCTTATAATTAAGTCATGCGCATTCACCCTTTTCGCGTGAGTCGCAAGTATGCGACAACAGGGCTCCCGAAAATCGCAACGGAGTGAGATTTTTGGGAAGAGGAGGAGCGGAGTGCGCACGCGAGCATTGCCCCTCGGGGACGATGCGAGAACGCAGCCGACTGCTCCGACGAGGGTGCGCTTACCGAAAAACGTGGTTTTCGGACGCGCAGTAAAATTATTAAAACACTTATTCAAAATGCGGTTTAGGAACGCGCAATTCGATCATTAAGAAGCGCTTAGGCAAAAGCGTGGTTTTGCCTTTTGCGATAGATCTGATCTGTGCATGCTCCCCCCTTTCGGGGCAAAAAAGTAAAAAATCGGACGCAAACGAGGAACAATGGACGCAAAGATCACAAAAAAGAGGCTCGGGCATCAGCTTTCGTATGACTGGATCAAGATCGCGGGGACGTGTATCCTGGCGGTCGTGCTCCTGCTGGTGCTGTTCACGACCATCGCCACCCGCCCTACCGCGGGGCAGACGTTCGATTTTTATACCTTTTTCGACGTCCGTTTCAACTCTTCACGCCTCGGTTCGCTGGACACGCTGAAGGAAAAGGGCGCGCTCTCGTACGACATCCAAAAGCTCAACACCTACGAGGTGACCAGCACCGGCTATGAGGACATGATCCTCTCCACCCGCTTCGCCGCGGGCGAGGGCGACGTCATCGTCGCCTCCGACGTGGGCGACGTCGTCGCCGAGGACGGCTCGGGCGCGCTTACCGACCTTTCGGGGCTGAAAGAATTCCTCTACGGCTACCGCGGCAACTGCATGTGGCTGGGGATGGACGGGCAGCCCTATACCACCGACCCGACGTACAGCGGCATGGAGTTTTCCAACTACTTTGCCGACTGCGCCGCTTATCTGGACAAGTATTTCCCCGGGGCGGGGTATCACGACGCCGTTACGGCAGGGCAGTATACCGCGCTCGATACCTCTGCCACGCTGACCACGTCGGGGATTGTTGAAGCGGATTTCCGCGAGCGCATGCGGGGGGACAAGCGGTACAAGACGGAAGAGCAGATCAAAGAGGGGATAAAGGACGAATACAATCGGCTGAAAAATCTGCGCGACGCCTTCGTCAAGGTGTGGAACTCTGTTCAGACGGACGGCGCGATCCGCGTCAACACCCTCAATTTTTCCGCCGACGTGAACGGGGACGGCTCCGTCGCGGCGGACGGGTCCGAAACGTTCAGCTGGAGCTATTCTTTTGACATCAGCGGGCTGGAGGACATCACGGACGTTCTCGTGACGTACACGACCAGCGGCAGCGGCACCGTTACGGGCTCGCGCGAAGGGCTGAGCATGTGCGTGGTGCGCAACGGCACGTCGAGCGAGGAGGAACTGCGCTACGAGCCGTTCACCATGCTTGCGTACTTTGTGGAAGAGTTCAACGGCGGCGACTGGACGACCTATCATACGGGGGGCGAGACGGACGCATGAAGCTGCACATCTTTGAGGCGCTCGCCGCCTATAAAAAGAGCAGGCCCGCGCGCTTCCACATGCCCGGGCACAAGGCGAACAGGCGGGGCTTCCCGCTGCTGAAAGACGCCGCGCTGGACGTCACCGAGCTCTCCTTTTCGGACAGCCTCGAATGCCCGAACGGCATCATCGCAAGCGCGCAGGAGGATATTGCAGAGATCCTCGGCGCAAAATACAGTTACATCCTGACGGACGGAGCGACGGCGGGCGTCTATGCCATGCTGTACGCCGTGCGCAGGCAGGGCGGGAAGGTCGCTATCGCGCGCTCCTCGCACAAGAGCGTGTACAACGCGTGCGCGCTGTTGGGCGTGGAGCCGTATATTTTACAGAACAACGAACGCGACGGCGTGCTGCTGCCGCCGGGGCCTGCGGATGTGGAGGCGGCGCTCGCGCGCGAGCCGCGCATCACGGCGGTGCTGCTCACTTCGCCCGATTATTACGGGAACACGGCGGATCTTGCCGCCGTGCGCAAGGTGTGCGACCGCTACGGCAGGCTGCTGCTCGTGGACGGCGCGCACGGCGCGTACCTGAAATTCGACCCCGACCTCGCCGCGGAATACGCGGGCGGGTATGCGGATATGTGGGTGGACGGTTCGCACAAGACCATGCCCACGCTCACGCAGGGCGCGCTTCTGAACGTCTCCGACGAGCGGCTGCGCCGCTCCGCAGAGGAGGGGCTGGATCTCTTCCGCACGACCAGCCCGTCCTATCTTGTGATGGCGTCCGTCGAATACGGCGTCAAATATTTCGCCGAGCGCGGCGCCGCGCTCACCGATACGGTCAAGCGCGAACTTGCCTTTGTGCGCGCGCGGCTCAGTAAGCGCGGGCTGTCGTGCTATGAAGGCAGCAAAACGCTCGTCCTCGCCGTGGATTTCGGCGGCGCGGGGATCGCGCCGAAGGCGGCGTACGAAGCGCTGGAACGGCGGGGCGTGTATGCCGAACTGTACGACGGGCGGTATGTGCTGTTCTACCTTTCGCCGCTCACGACGGCGGGGAATATCGCGCGAATGGAGCGCGCGGTGCGCGCCGTGGCGCGCACAAAGGCGCTGCGCGGCAGCTATGCCGTCGCCGCCGAACTGCCGCCCCCGGGCGAACGCAAATTCAGCTTCCTTGCCGCGAGCGCGATGCCGTACGAAGAGCTGCCGCCTTTGCAGGCGGTGGGAAGGGTCTGCGCGCGCAACGCGGGCGTCACGCCGCCCTGCTACCCCGTCGCGGTGGCGGGCGAACAGCTCACGGCGCAGGCGGCGGAGCTGCTCGCGTCGGCAAAGCATACCTTCGGCCTGCACGAAGGCAAAGTCGCCGTCCTGAACATCGGCGGCAGAAAGGGAAGAGCATGAGCGGAACACAAAATAAAAAACGCGGCGCTTTCATCGCGTTTGAAGGATGCGAAGGCGCCGGCAAATCCACGCAGATGCGCCTCCTTTCCGAACGGCTGCAAAAGCAGGGCGTGCCGCACACCGTCACCCGCGAACCGGGCGGCGGCGAGATCTCGGAGGCGATCCGCAAAGTCATCCTGAACGGCAAGTTCACCGCCATGACGGACGAGTGCGAAGCGCTCCTGTACGCCGCCGCGCGCGTGCAGCACCTGTCGGACACCGTCGCGCCCGCGCTGGCGCGCGGCGAGATCGTGCTGTGCGACCGCTACGTTTTTTCGACGTACGCCTATCAGGGCGAAGGCAGGGGGCTTCCGCGCAAGTTTTTGGAGGAGATCAACAGCTACGCTTTGGATCATTTTATGCCGGACGTATCGCTGTTTTTGGACATTCCGCCCGCGCTCGCGTTCGACCGCAAGCACGGCGCGGACGAAAACGACCGCATGGAGTGCGCGGGGGACGGGTTCCACGCGCGTGTGTACGCGGGGTATAAAAAACTGCTCGGGGAGTTCCCCGGTCGGTTCGTCGCGGTGGATTGTTCGGGTACGAAGTTCGAAACGAACGCGAAGATCGCCGCACTGTTGGAGGAGAGGGGGCTGATCCCCCGCGCATGATGGAGATCTTTCGGCAGACCAAAGCCTATCAGCTTGTGGACGGCGATCTGCGGCAGGGGCGGCTTTCGCACGCCTACCTGCTGCTCCTGCCCGACGCGGGCAGCCTCGGCGGCTGCCTGCGCGTGCTCGCGCAGCGCATCCTCACGGACGGGCTTGCGCAGGGCGAAGCGGAGCGTGTCGCGCGTCTCGTCGCGCAGGACCGCCACCCTGACTGCCGTTTCTTTCCCGCCCCGGGCGAAAAATGCGGCGTGGCGGAAGTGCGTTCGATGCTCGACGAGTGCTACATCAAGCCCGTCGAAGGCGCGCGCAAAATATTTATTCTCGGAGCCGTGCACGATATGCTCGCCGCGGCGCAGAACAAACTTTTAAAGGTGTTGGAAGAACCGCCCGCGGGCGTCGTGTTCCTGCTCGGCTCGGCGAGCGAATATGCGGTGCTCTCCACCGTACGCTCGCGCGCGAAGCGGCTGGACGTGCACGCCTTTCCCGAATCCGCGATCGAAGCGTATCTCCGCGGGAAGTACCCGGACCGCCCGGACGTAAAGGAGATCGCCGTGCTTTCGGGCGGGCTGCCCGGGCGCGCGGACGAGCTTGCGCAAAGCGGCTCCGTTTCGGGCGAATGCGAACGGCTCGTGCAGCTGGTGCTCAACCTTTCGCCCGCGTCCATCCCGCTTGCGGCGCGTTCGTTTGCGGGCCGCGAGGACGCGGTGCGCGCGCTGGCGCTGTTGCGGCTCATCTTCCGCGACCTGCTCATGCTGCGGCTGGGCAGGGAAGATCTGCTGCTTTCGGGCGGGGACAGGCGCGTGCTCGCCAAAGCGGCACAGCGCTATCCGGAGACGGCGCTCGTACGCGCGCAGGGGTACATCGGGCAGTGCGAGCGCGAACTGCGCGCAAACGCGGTCGTTCCCATGAGCATCGAGGCGCTGCTGCACAGTATTTTGGAGGACAGATGAACGTAATCGGAATAAAATTCAAAGACGGCGGAAAGATCTATTATTTTTCGCCGGAAGAAGGGGCGGAATACGCCGAAAACATGGAAGTCATCGTGGAAACGGGCAGGGGGCTGGAATTCGCTTTCGTCGCCTTCCCGCCGCGCGAGGTGGAGGACGCGGAGGTGACGCAGCCGCTGCGCCCCGTCGTTCGCATCGCGACGGAGAAAGACCGCGAACAGCGCAAAAAGAACCTCGAACGCCGTTCGGAGGCGATCCGCACCGCGCAGGAAAAGGCGAACGGCTACGGGCTCGCGATGAAGATCATCGACTGCGAATTCACCTTCGACGGGAACAAAGTGCTCTTTTTCTTCTCGGCGGAGAACCGCGTCGACTTCCGCGAACTGGTGCGCGACCTCGCCGGCACCTTTCACAGCCGCATCGAACTGCGGCAGGTCGGCGCGCGCGACGAAGCGCGGCTTTTGGGCGGCATCGCGCCCTGCGGCAGGGAATGCTGCTGCGCCGGGGCAATGCCGGACTTCTGCAAAGTTTCCATCAAAATGGCGAAGGTGCAGGGGCTTTCGCTCAACCCGGGCAAGATCAGCGGGCTGTGCGGCAGGCTGATGTGCTGCCTCAGCTATGAAAACGAGTATTACAGCGAGGCGTATAAAAAAATGCCCAAGCTCGGCGGCGAAGTCGCCACGCCCGAAGGGAAGGGCACCGTCGTTTCCAACAACATGCTCACCTATACCGTGCGCGTGAAGATCGAAAAGGACGGCGGGCTGGTGTACAAGGATTTCCCGCTGGCGGATATCCGTTTCCGCAGCAAGGGCGCGCCCGCCGAAGAGGAGAGCGCGCAGGACGAGGCGGACGAACTTCCGCCCGAGGAAGGCGCGGAAGGGCAGCGGAACGCGCCGCGCAGGCAGGGCGAACGCCGTAAAAACGAAAAGCCGCGCACGGAAAAACCGCGCAGGCAGGAGCGCCCCGCGCAGAGGGCGGAGGAGCTTCCGCCGCGCGAAGGCGGGCAGCCGCAGGCGGAGGGGCAGGAACGCCGCCCGCGCCGCAAACACAAACGCGGGCACGGCAAAAAAGGCGGGAACGGCGGAAATGCTCCTGCGCCGCAGCCGGGCGGAGCGGAGTGATTTTAAAATTTTTCCCGAAAACTTTGACGCCGCTCCTTTACTATTTTCAAAATGTATGGTATAATACAGAAGACGGTAATGCCGTCCGAGTATATTTGGGAGGTGAATTATAATGGCTCATAAAATTTCCGATGCTTGCATTTCTTGCGGCGCTTGCGCTGATACCTGCCCCGTGAATGCGATTTCGCAGGGGGATACGCAGTATCAGATCGATCCGGATGTCTGCATTGACTGCGGCGCATGCGAAGAGGGCTGCCCCGTCGGTGCCATTTCGCCCGAAGAGTAAGCCAAACAGCTCAGTTCATGAGAACCTGCGCGGAGCGGCGCTCCGCGCAAGTTTTTTGAACGCAGCCGCCGCGCCGGAAAACGGGTGCTGCGCCGCTTGAAAACAGCGCGGGCATACATACAGAACGGGGATATAGCTCAGTTGGTAGAGCGCTTGAATGGCATTCAAGAGGTCATGGGTTCGATTCCCACTATCTCCACCAAGTCAAAATAATCCGAACCTTTTGGTAACAACCGATTGGTTCGGATTTATTTTTTATTTAAAGCAGTAAAAATAAATTAACAGCTTGAATTACTTGTTTCTGTATGATATAATATG
>JAGHJS010000086.1 GCA_017886545.1 Clostridia bacterium | reverse complement strand
GACCCTTGCGGGTGCGCGCGTTGCGCTTGGAGCTCTGCCCGCGGACAGGCAGCCCCTTCCTGTGACGGATGCCGCGATAGCAGCCGATCTCCATCAGCCGCTTGATGTTCAGGTTGACTTCGCTGCGGAGCTCGCCCTCCACGCGATAGTTGTGGTCGATGTACTCTCTCAGTTTGGAAACGTCGTTCTCGTCGAGGTCCTTCACCCGCGTATCGGGATCGATGCCCGTAGCGGCGAGGATCTTTTTGGACGTGGTGAGCCCGATCCCGTAGATATAGGTCAGACCGATCTCAACACGCTTTTCCCTCGGTAAATCTACACCGGCAATACGTGCCATAGAGTTCTCTTTCCTCCGTTTGGATTTTTAAAAATATGGGTAATGTATGGCTTGACCCGCATGCAGCCTGCCGCCGGAAATTCGGAATGTAGCGGCGTGCGCGCACGCGGAGATTGTTTTCCTGCTTGCTTGCGCTCAGCCCTGGCGCTGCTTATGGCTCTTGTTTTTAGAACAGATGACCATCACTTTGCCGTTGCGCTTGATGACCTTGCATTTGTCGCACATAGGTTTGACAGACGGACGTACTTTCATTTTCTTTTTTCTCCTTAACGAAAATCTTCTGCGCGCGGAAAGCCGCGCTCGCCGCGGCGGGTTCGCCCCGCCTGTCCTGCTTGCGGGATCGCTCCGCCCCGTTCATGGGCGGCCGCCCGCTAGTTTTTGCTCCGCCAGGTGATCCTGCCCTTGGTAAGATCGTACGGGCTCATTTCCAGCTTGACCGTATCGCCGGGCACGATGCGGATATAGTTCATCCGCAGCTTGCCGGAAATGTACGCCGTGATGACGTGCCCGTTGGAAAGCGCGACTTTAAAGGTCGCGTTGGGCAGCGCCTCCACTACTTTACCCTCTGTTTCGATCACATCGTCTTTGGACACGAATTCTCCCTCCGCTGCTTCTCTTCCGCCGCCTGTTTCAATGCGGCGCGGATGTTGCTGTTTTCGTCCTTCCCCTGCCCGATACGCAGTGCTATCTCGGGATGGAACAGGGGCAGGAGGCGAAGATGCCTCGCATTTTTCTTTTTCGGCTGCTGCGCGGGATGCGCCGCGCCGTCGGCGAGCAGGACGCGCCCGCCTTCCGTCCCCACGATCAGGTACAGCCTGCCGCGGTCATGCCCCGCAAGGCTTTCGGCCACGCCGCCCGCCTCGGGCGTTTGCACCTTCATGCAAGACCTCCTAAATCGTAAGGATCTCGACGCCGTCCTCGCGGACGACGACCGTGTTTTCGTAATGTGCCGCGCTCTTTCCGTCCGCCATGCGCGCCGTCCAGCCGTCTTCGTCGACGGTGACCTTCCGCGCGCCCGCGGCGATCATCGGTTCGATGCAGATGACGGTACCGGGGCGGAGCCGCACGCCCGTTCCGCGCTTCCCGTAGTTGGGGACGGAAGGATCCTCGTGCATCTCCCTGCCGATGCCGTGCCCGACGTATTCGCGCACGACCGAAAAGCCGTTCGATTCCGCATGCGCCTGCACCGTTGCGCCGATGTCGTACAGCGGCGTGCCTGCGCGCAGGTGTTCGACCGCCTTCCAGAAGCACTCCTCGGTGACGCGCATGAGCTTTTGCTTTTCCTCGCTGACGGCGCCGACCGCAAAGGTGCGCGCCCCGTCGCCGTGGAACCCGTTTTTATAGGCGCACAGGTCGATGCTGACGATGTCGCCCTCTTTGAGAACGATGTCCTCCGAGGGGATGCCGTGCACGATGACCTCGTTGACGGAGGCGCAGATGCTTGCGGGGTAGCCGCAATAGCCGAGGCAGGAAGGTTCGGCGCCGCGCGCACGGATGTACTCGCGCGCGACCCTGTCCAGCTCGGCGGTCGAGACCCCCGGCCGCACCGCGGAACCCACCGCCGCGAGCGTATCGCGCACGATCGCGCAGGGCTCGCGCATGAGGTCGATCTCACGCTCCGATTTGACAAAGATCATAGGCTTGCCTCGCTGCCCGCCGCTTACTTTTTGAGCGCCGCGCAGATCCTTGCGAACACTTCGTCGATGGCGCCCACGCCGTCGATGTTGAGCAGAACGCCCTTTTTGGTGTAGTAGTCGATGAGCGGCTGTGTCTGTTCGGTATAGACCTTCAGGCGGTTGCCGACCGTCTCCTCGTTGTCGTCCTTACGCTGGTACAGCTCGCCGCCGCAGCGCTCGCACGTCGTTTTGCCGCCGAGGAAATCCACATGGTAGCTTTCGCCGCAGTTTTTGCAAACCCGCCTGCCGCACAGCCGCGCCATGAGCAGGGAGAGGTCGACGTCGATGTTGATGACGGCGTCCACTTTGGAGAATGTATCCAGCTGCTCCGCCTGGAAGAGGTTGCGCGGGAAGCCGTCCAGAAGGTAGCCGCCCTTGCAGTCCGCCTCCGCGAGCCTGCCTTCGACGATCTTGCAGGTGACTTCGTCGGGAACGAGCTGCCCCTTGTCCGTATAGGACTTGGCGAGCAGGCCGATCTCGGTGCCGCGCTTGATGTTGTCGCGGAAGATGTCGCCCGTGGAGATGTGCGGCAGCCCGAATTTATCGGAGATGCGCGTAGCCTGTGTGCCTTTTCCGGCGCCGGGGGCGCCCAACAGGATGATGTTCATAAAGCTCTCCTCAGCTATTCTTTGCGCGCCCGCCCCCTTCGGCGCGGGCGCATGGGGTTATACGATTACTTTCGCCTTAATGATCTTTTGCGCGTTTCAAAATCGCATTTTGAAGAAGGTTTTTAGAACCAACTCGCGCAAGCGAAACCACGCTGCATTACAATTTCATGCGGGCAGCGCGCAAGCGTGCTTTCCTGCATTTCGGTGTGGAGTTGCGAGCAAGCCGAGGCGCCCGAGGAAAACCCGAAGGAGTTTACTTAGAGGTAAATGACTGAGGGTTGCCGCAGGGCAACAAAGGATCGCGACGCAAATCCGCAGCGAAATCTTATTTTAGAAATCCCTTATAATTCTTCATCATCAGCTGCGACTGCAACTGCTTGTCGAATTCCAGCGCGACCGAGACGACGATCAAAATACCCGTGGTGGAGAACACGCTCAGGAGGTCGCTGTTGCCCGTTATGCTGAAGATCAGCGAAGGCACGAAGGCGACCAGCGAGAGGTAGATCGCGCCGAACAGCGTGATGCGGCGGGAGATCTTTTTGAGGTATGCCGCCGTAGGCCTGCCGGGACGGATGCCCGGGATAAAGCCGCCGTTCTGCTGGATGCTCTTGGATACGTCTTCGGGATTGAACTGGATCTGCGCGTAGAAGAACGAGAACGCGAAGATCAGCAGGCACAGGATGAGGATGTACAGCCACCCCAGCGTGCCCTGCCCGCCGCTGAACCACGTGACATAGTTGTCATACGCGGTCGAATCGGAGAAGAACAGACCCATGATGAGATCGGGCAGGCTCAGGATCGCGAACGCGAAGATGAGGGGCATGACGCCGCTGCCGGCGATCTTGATCGGGATGACGGTGGATTGCCCGCCGTACATCTTTCTCCCCTTGACCTGCTTTGCGTACTGCACCGGGATGCGGCGCTCGGACAGGTCGACCGTGACGATCAGCGCAAAGATGATGACCGCGAGCACGACGAAGATGATGATCTGCAAAATCGGCGTGAAGGTGAATTCACTGCCCGTAAACGCGCTTGCAAACGTGCTGATAAGCGTATCCGCCGCGGTGGAAATAATACCGAGGAAGATGAGCAGCGAAATGCCGTTGCCCACGCCGTAATCGGTGATGCGCTCGCCCAGCCACATGGTGAGCATGGCGCCCGCGGAGTACACGACGATCATGAAGATCCACAGCAGCCACTCCTGGTTCCAGAAGTACTGCGGCGTCAGCGCGCTGTTGCCGAACGCGAGGATGATGCCGACGGATTGGATGATCGCAAGGAGAAGCGTTAAAAACCGCGTTATCTGCGAGATCTTCTTTTTGCCCTCTTCCCCCTGCTTGGACAGGCGCTCGAGCGCGGGGATGCCCACGCACAGGAGCTGCATGATGATGGACGCGTTGATGTACGGCCCGATACCGAGCGCGAACAGCGTGCCTTGGGCGAGCGAGCCGCCCGTGATGCCGTTCATCAGCTCGAGGAAGGTGTTGCCTTCGATCACAGAAGTGAACTCAGTCGCGTCCAGCCCCGGAATGGGGATGTAGCAGCCGATCCTGTACACGAGCAGGATGAGCAGCGTGATGAAGATCTTTTTACGGATCTCCTTGACTTTGAAAGCGTTTTTAAGCGTTTCGAACATATCGTTCTCCTAAGATCCGCCGCGGCGCGTCAGGCGTTCGGCGGGAAGTGATTGCTCAGAGCGTTTCCGCCGTGCCGCCCGCCTTTTCGATCGCCTCTTTTGCGGAAGCGGAGAACTTCGCCGCCTTGACGGTGAGCGCCGCGGTGAGTTCGCCGCTGCCCAGAACCTTCAGCCCTGCGTTGTCCTTGACCTGCTTGGCAAGCCCGTTCGCCATCACGAAATCATAGTCCACGACGGTACCCGCCGCAACCCCCGCCAAAGCGGAGAGATTGACGATGACGTATTCCTTTCTGAACTTGTTGTTGAAACCGCGCTTGGGGAGACGGCGGTGGATCGGCGTCTGACCGCCTTCAAACCCGGGACGGACGCCGCCGCCGGAACGGGCCCACTGCCCTTTGTGCCCCTTGCCGGACGTTTTGCCCAGCCCGGAGCCGATCCCCCTGCCCAGCCTTTTGGCGGGTGTGTTCGCGCCGACGGCGGGCTGTATCGTATCGATTCTCATTTCGGTCTCCTTATGCCTCTTCGACCTTTACCAGGTGCGAGACTTTTTTGATCTGACCCTGCAGCGCGGGCGTATCTTCGTGGATGCGGAAGGAGCGGATCTTTTTCAGCCCCAGCGCCGCGACCGTCGCCTTCTGCGTCTGCGTGCTGCCGATGGTGCTCTTTACGAGCGTAACTTTTACTTTAGCCATGCTTTGTAGCCTCCTCAGCCGACGACTTCTTCCACGCTCTTCCCGCGTGCCGCCGCGACCTGCTCCGCCGTTTTGAGCTGCGCAAGGCCGTCGATCACCGCTTTGACGCAGTTGACGGGGTTGTTCGTGCCGTACGACTTGGTGCGGATATCTTTGATGCCGGCCGCTTCCATGACCGCACGCACCGGGCCGCCGGCGATCACGCCGGTACCTTCGGATGCGGGCATCATCAGAACGTAGCCCTTGCCGAACTTGCCGTATACTTCGTGCGGGATGCTTGCCGCGACCATGGGGACAGTGATCAGGTTGCGCTTCGCCTGCGCCTGCGCCTTTTCGATCGCTTCGGGGACTTCGTTCGCCTTGCCCGAACCGACGCCGACCCTGCCCTTGCCGTCACCGACGACAACGAGCGCGGCAAAGCGCATGTTGCGGCCGCCCTTCACGACCTTCGTAACGCGGTTGACCTGGATCAGCTTTTTGATGAAGCCGTCGTTTTCTTCCTGCCTGCGGGCAGGCCTTCTGTCTTCTCTTGCCATGTTCACTCTCCTCAGAATTTAAGCCCGGCTTCTCTCGCGCCGTCGGCAACGCTCTTGACCCTGCCCGTATAGATGTAGCCGCCCCT
>JAGHJS010000085.1 GCA_017886545.1 Clostridia bacterium | reverse complement strand
TCCTGGCGGTGTGGGCGATCGTGAAGATCTCTTCGCGGCAGTGGCAGTGGTCCGTCGTCGTGGCGGTCGCGGTCATCCTGCTCGTGCTCATGTTCGCGTTCGTCCTGCTCGTCGTCGTTCCGAAGTTCAAAAAGATCCAGTCTATGACGGACGACATGAACAGCGTCACGCGCGAAAACCTTACGGGCGTGCGCGTCGTGCGCGCCTACAACGCCGAGGCGTACCAGGAAGAAAAATTTGCGGGCGCGAACGAACGGCTCACCAAAACGCAGCTGTTCACCTCCCGCGCCATGGCGATCATGTCCCCGTTCCTGACGTTGCTCATCAGCGGCATTTCGCTCGCCATCTATTGGGTGGGCGCGTACCTCATCGACGCGCTCCCGACGGCGGCGGAACGCGGCGACGTGTACACGCAGATGATCACGTTCTCCTCGTACGCGATGCAGATCATCATGGCGTTCATGATGCTCGCGATGATCTTCGTCATCCTGCCGCGCGCGCTCGTTTCGCTGCGCCGCATCGGCGAAGTGCTGAACACCGAGGCGAAGATCACGGACGGAACGCTCACTGCCGCGCCCGAAGGTTCGCCCGTCGGCACGGTGGAGTTCCGCAATGTCTCCTTTAAATATCCCGATGCGAGCGAATACGTGCTGCACGATATGAGTTTCAAGGCGGAGCGCGGGCAGACCGTCGCCTTCATCGGCTCGACGGGCAGCGGCAAATCGACCGCGATCAACCTCGTGCCGCGCTTTTACGACGCGACGGAGGGCGAAGTGCTCGTGGACGGCGTGAACGTGAAGGATTACACCCTCGCCGCGCTGCACGACAAGATCGGGTATGTGCCGCAGCGCGCCGTCATGTTCTCGGGCACGGTGGAGAGCAACGTCACCTACGGCGAAAAGGCGGGGCTGGACTATTCCGAAGAGGCGGTGAAGGACGCCGTGCGCATCGCGCAGGGGCAGGGATTCGTCGAGGAGAAGGAGGACGGCTACAAAGCGCACGTCGCGCAGGGCGGCACCAACTTTTCGGGCGGGCAGAAACAGCGCCTCGCCATCGCGCGCGCCGTGTACAGGCGCCCCGAAATTTATATTTTCGACGATTCGTTCTCCGCACTCGATTATAAGACGGACAAACAGCTCCGTACCGCGCTCAGAGAGGAGACGGGCGGCGCGACGTCGCTCATCGTCGCCCAGCGCATCGGCACCATCCGCGACGCAGACCTCATCGTCGTGCTGGACGAGGGGAAGGTCGTGGGGAAGGGCACGCACGACGAGCTGATGCAAAACTGCGACGTGTACCGCGAGATCGCCTATTCGCAGCTTTCGGAAGAGGAGCTTGCGGGCATGCACGGGGAGGTGAGTAAAAATGGCTGAAAATACGAGACCGGCACGCGGGCCGCACGGGGGACCGCACGGCGGGCCGCGCGTAGCGGAAAAACCTGAAAACTTCGGCAGGGCGGTCAAGCGGCTGCTCCGCTTTCTGAAACCGTTCTACCCCGCCATCATCGCGGCGCTCGTGTTTGCGGCGCTCGCCACCGTGTGCAGCGTTGCGGGCCCCACGCTCGTCCAGGAGCTGACCAATACGATACAGGCGTCGTTTTCGCTGATGCCCGAACAGGTGTTCGAACTGGACATGGAGAAGGTGCTCTTCTATTGTTTCCTGCTCGTCGGCATCTATGCGGCGTCGCTGGTGTGTTCTTTTATCCAGAGCTGGCTGATGGCGGGCGTGACGCAGAAAAATTCGCGCAACATGCGCCGCGCCGTTTCCGAAAAGATCAACGACATGCCGCTGAAATACTTCGATTCGCACACGGTGGGCGACACGCTCTCCCTCGTCACCAACGACGTGGACACCATCGGGCAGACGCTCAACCAATCCGTTTCCACCCTCGTCACGGCGACGGTCATGCTCGTCGGCTGCGTCATCATGATGTTCGTGACGAACTGGGTCCTTGCCTTCACCGCGATCGGCGCGAGCCTTATCGGGTTCGTGTTCATGTTTCTCATCATGGGCAAGTCGCAGAAGTATTTTGCGCGGCAGCAGGCGTTCCTCGGCGAGATCAACGGGCACATCGAGGAGAGCTACGCGGGGCATAACGTCGTCAAGGCGTACAACGCCGAGCGCAAGGTCAAAAATACGTTCAACGAGATCAATTACCGCCTTTACACGAGCGCGTGGAAGTCGCAGTTTTTCTCCGGCATCATGATGCCGCTGATGACGTTCATCGGCAACCTCGGCTATGTCGCGGTGTGCGTGGTCGGCGCGGTCCTGTTCGCGGACGGCACCATCCAATCGGGCGAGATCGTCGCGTTCATGATCTATGTGCGCCTGTTCACTTCGCCGCTTTCGCAGCTGGCGCAGGCGTTCACGAGCATCCAGTCCGCCGCGGCGGCGGGCGAACGCGTGTTCCGTTTCCTCGACGAAACGTCCCTTGCGGACGAGAGCGGAAAAACGGCGTATCTGCCCGCGGATAAGGTGCGCGGCGACGTCGCCTTCGAACACGTCCGTTTCGGCTACGACCCCGATAAGATCATCATTCATGACTTTTCCGCCGAGGCGAAGGCGGGGCAGAAGATCGCGATCGTCGGCCCCACGGGCGCGGGCAAGACCACCATGGTCAACCTGCTGATGCGCTTTTACGAGCTGGACGGCGGCTGTATCAGGATCGACGGCATCCCCACGAGCGAGCTCACCCGCGAAAATGTGCACGACCTCTTTTGCATGGTGTTGCAGGATACCTGGCTGTTCGAGGGCACCATCCGCGAGAACATCGTATACAGCAAGGAGGGCGTGACCGACGAAGAGGTCGAGCGCGCGAGCCGCGCCGTCGGGCTGCATCACTATGTGATGACCCTGCCCAAGGGCTACGACACCGTGCTCGACGACAAGGCGAACCTCTCCGCGGGGCAGAAGCAGCTCGTCACCATCGCCCGCGCGATGATCGAAAACGCGCCCATGCTCATTCTGGACGAGGCGACTTCCTCCGTCGATACCCGCACCGAGGAACTCATTCAGAAGGCGATGGATAAACTCACCGAAGGGCGCACCTCGTTTATCATCGCGCACAGGCTGTCCACCATCCGCAATGCCGACCTTATCCTCGTCATGAAGGACGGCGACATCATCGAGAAGGGGAACCACGAACAGCTCCTGGCGCAGAACGGCTTTTACGCCGATCTCTACAATTCACAGTTCGATCCCGCCTGAGCGGGAAGCGCCCTTCCCCGCCCGTCGGCGGGGAAGGGCGCTTGCTGCTGCGGTACGCTTTAGCAGGTGCGGCGGCATACGGAGCGGCATGCGCTGTCATGAACAGTGCCCCCTTGCGGCGGAATTTCCGCCGCAAGGGGGCGTGTTTTTTAGCTGAGAAGTGCGCGGCAAGGGGCGAAAAAGAAAAATTCAGCCTTTTTTGCCACAAATTCAGCGAATTTTTCCAGCGGATCGGCAAAAGACGCTGAACAAAACCTTCGCAAAATATGCTATACGGACGGCAACAGAAACAGAGGGTTTTGCCCTTAAAAAGAGGAGGAAGGCAGTATGAAAAAACTTTTTACGGTGATGTTGGCTTTGTTCCTGCTGTGTGGCTGCGCGGCGGCTGTGTCCGCCTGTGAGGAAGGCACGCAAGGCGGTTCCGATACGGGGGTAACGTTTGCTCTTTCCGATGACGGTGCTTCCTATATTGTCGACGGCACGATTGGCGCGGAAGCCCCGACGGAGATTGTGATCCCCGCGGAGCACGACGGGCTGCCCGTGACGGCGATCGGCGACCTGGCGTTCAGAAGCAATCGTGCGCTGACAAGTATTACGATCCCCGACAGCGTGACGAGTATCGGCGATTATGCGTTCATGTATTGCACTTCGCTGACGGACGTTACGCTGGGGAACGGGATGCAAACGATCGGTGCGCAGGCGTTTGACGGCTGCGATCTGCTGAGCATAACGATCCCGCGCAGTGTAACGCAGATCGGACGCAGTGCGTTTAACGGATGTAACAGACTGATTGAAGTGTATAACCTTTCTTCTCTGAACATTGTTGCGGGCTCTTCGGAGAACGGGTATGTCGGCTATTATGCAAAGGACATATATACCTCCGAAAGCGCTCAAAGCAAACTTTCCGCCACAACGGACGGATTTATCGTGTATGCGGACGAGGACGATTCGGAATACTGCCTGATGGGCTATACGGGGCAGCGCACGGATCTCACCCTGCCGGCAAACATTGCGGGGAATCGTTATACGATCTATGACCATGCTTTTTATCGTGCAGAGCAGCTGACGAGCGTAACGATTCCTGATGGGGTGACGGTGATCGGCGATTCTGCGTTTTTGGATTGCTCTTCGTTGCAAAGCGTGACCATGGGGCGCGGCGTGCGGACGATCGGCAATTCTGCGTTTGCGCGTTGCTCTTCGCTGCGGAGCATGACGGTAGGGGACGGTGTGACGGCGATCGGCGGCTATGCGTTTTCGGAGTGTACTTCTCTGACAGACGTGCGTCTGCCCGGCGGACTTACCTCGATCGGCGACTGGGGGTTCACCTATTGCACTTCATTGACGAACATTACGTTCGACGGAACAAGAACCGAATGGAACGCGGTCAAAAAAGGGACGCAGTGGGATGATAATACGGGGAACTTCACCGTGCATTGCACGGATGGCAATATAGCGAAAGGCTGATTCGCGATGAAAGCGTTTACGCCCCTCCCGCCGAGGCGGGAGGGGCGTTCGCTGTAAAAGGGGCTGTTGGAGCATTTTTCATTTCCCTGCGGCGGCGCTTGCGTTTTGCGGGCGGTGTGGTATAATAGACAAAAAGCGTTGCCGCGCCGCAAAGATGCGCTGCGCCGCGGAGGAGGAAAGAGCGCATGCAAAGGCCCGCCTATCATTTTGCTCCCGAAAAAAACTGGATGAACGACCCCAACGGAACGGTGTTCGACGGCACGTTTTACCACCTGTTCTACCAATACAACCCCTTCGGCAGCGAATGGGGGAATATCCACTGGGGGTATGCGTGCAGCCGCGACCTCGTGCACTGGGAGCGCTGCGGGGTGCGCCTTGCGCCGCGGCGCGAAGAGGGGGAGGAGCACTGCTTTTCGGGCTGCGCGTTCCCGTATGGCGGCGGATACAAGCTCGCCTATACCTCCGTCGGGTTCGGCGAGGGCGCGGCGGCGGAGCGCGCCGTGCAGGTCTTTTGCAACGCGGACGGGGCGTTTGCCCGCATAGAACGCCGCGCCGTGCTCGGCGCGGACGCGAACCCTTTCCCCGTGCGCGAGTGGCGCGACCCCTTCCTGTTTTCATACGGCAAAACGGTGTTCCTGCTGCTTGCGGGGAGACGTGGCGGGCGGGGCGGCATTTTTTACTATACCGCCGCGGACGGCACGCTGGAGCGATGGACGTTCGGCGGCGAGCTGTTCGGCAGAGATGGCGCCCTGCTCGAATGCCCCAACGCCGTGCTGTTCGGGGAGCGGATGCTGCTCCTGTATTCCCTCGGCGGCGGGGGCGTGCGCTATGCCGCCGGCGATTTTGACGGGAAGTCGCTGGCGGTGCGCGAGGAGGGCGACGCCGACTGCGGCGACGCCTTTTACGCGACCAACCTTTCGGGCAGCGCATGCGGAAAGCCCGTGCTGTTCGGCTGGCTGCGCGAAACGGCGTCCGTGCCCGCGCCGGGCGGATGGTACAGCGGCTGCCTGGCGCTGCCGCGCACCGTGGAGCTGCGGGGCTATACGCCCGTATTCCGCCCCGTGCCGACCCTTTCGCAGGTGGAAGGCGGAGCGCTCCCCGCGGGTGCGCCCGCGGGGCGGGCGCATATATCCTTGCAGAGCGGGCAGACCCTCACCCTTTGCGGCGGGGAAGGGGAGTTCCTGCGCTTTACGGCGGGCGGCGGCACGCTGCGCGCCGAGCGCCGTTGTGCCTTTGCGGGCGCGGCGGAAACGCCCCTTTCGATGCCCTGCGCGGGCGGCGCGGAGATCTATACGGACGGTACCGCCGTGGAGGCATACGCGGGAGGCAGGGCGATGAGCCTGCGCTGGTACGGGCAGCCGCTGCGCCTGCCCGCGGAAGGCGGGGTTTTTGCCCGCGGCATGAACGCCGCCCGCTTTACGGACGCCGAATGATTTTTGCAAAACGGGTGCAATCTTATTGACAGCGCCGCGCGTATACGGTATAATACATATTGCAAACGCATCTTGCGGGGGATCATTGACCATGGACGGAGCCGACGGTAGCATAGCCGGCCCAAGTAGCAAATATCCTATATTCACGAAAGAACAGGCATAACCGAAGGGCGCTCCGCGCCCGTACGGCTATGTCTTTTTGCGTTTCAATACTTTTTTATCAGGAGGACTTTTCCGCATCTATGGAAGAGGAACGATCGAAGCAATCGGTAGGCAAAGAAGAGGGCGCGCCAAGGCCATGGCATTCGCTCACCGTTGAGGAAACAGAGCGCCTGCTCGGCACGAGCGAGGCGGGGCTGTCCGACGCGGAGGCGGCGGCGCGCCTGCAAAAGTACGGCAAAAACGATCTGCGGCAGAAAAAGCCGAAGAGCGTCTGGCGCATGATCTGGGAGCAGCTCACGGACGTAATGGTCATCATCCTGCTCATCGCGGCGGCGTTTTCGCTCGCCATGCACTTCGTGGAAGGCGAGGGGCTGGCGGAGTGCATCGTCATCCTCGTCGTCATCGCGCTCAACGCGACGGTCGGCGTCGTGCAGGAGAAGAAGGCGGCAAACGCGCTCGAAGCGCTCAAAAACATGACGGCGCCCACCGCGCGCGTGCTGCGCGAGGGCGAGGAGAGCGTCGTGCCCGCGAGCGAGCTCGTCCCCGGCGACATCATCTATCTGGAGGACGGCGCCATCGTCCCCGCCGACATCCGCATCATCGAGGACAACAACATGAAGGTGCAGGAGGCGGCGCTCACGGGCGAGAGCGTGCCCTCCGAAAAGGACGGACCGACCGTCCTGCCCGCGGACGCGCCCCTCGGCGACCGCGTCAACATGGCGTACAGCTCGTCGATCGTCATGTACGGCAACGCGACGGGCATCGTCGTCGGCACGGGCATGAACACCGAGGTCGGCAAGATCGCAAACCTTCTGGACGAGCAGGATGACTTCGACACGCCCATCAAGCGCAAGCTCAATTCGGTGGGCAAGATGCTCAGCCTCGTCGGGCTGATCGTCTGCGTGCTGGTGCTCGGCATCAGCCTGATCCGCGACTGGACGCAATGGGTGCCCATGGTCATGACGGCGATCTCGCTCGCCATTTCCATCATCCCCGAGGGGCTGCCCGCTACGAGCACCATCATCATGGCGCTGGGCGTGCAGCGCATGGCGAAGAAAAACGCGCTCGTCAAAAGCCTGCCCGCCGTCGAAACGCTGGGCAGCGCCTCCGTCATCTGCTGCGACAAGACGGGCACGCTCACCCTCAATAAAATGACGGTGACCTGCGTCGCCGTCGGCGACGACTTTGCGAAGGGGCAGGAGACGCCCGTCGCCGCCCTGCGCGAAACGTACGGGGCGGAGGTGTACGGCGACCTTCTGGACGGCTGCGCGCTGTGTGTGAACGCCAAGCTCGACCCCGATACCCCGGGCAACATTTTAGGCGACCCGACGGAGGGGGCGCTGGTGCTCTTCGCACAGTCGCTCGGCATTGACCCCGAAGAATACGAAGAGAAGCACGAACGGCTGTTCGAACAGCCCTTCGACTCCGACCGCAAGCGCATGAGCGTGGTCAACGACATGGGCGGCAGGAACATGGCGTACACCAAGGGCGCCGTGGACGAGATGCTGCCGCTGTGCACGCACATCCGCACGGCGGAGGGCATACGCGCCATCACCGACGAGGACAGGGAGCAGGTGCTCGCGCTCGTCGGGAAGATGAGCGAAAAGGCGCTGCGCGTGCTCGGCTTTGCCGTGCGCGAACTTCCCGCCGTGCCCGAAGAGGAGGGCGCGGACATCGAAGAACAGCTCACCTTCGTCGGCGTCACGGGCATGATCGACCCGCCGCGCAAGGAGGTCATCAGCGCGGTGGACGCCTGCCACACGGCGGGCATCCGCGTGGTCATGATCACGGGCGACCACAAGATCACCGCCATGGCGATCGCGCGCGAACTGCATATCTTCCGCGAGGGGAACACCGTCATTTCGGGCACTGAGCTCAACGCGATGAGCGACGACGAGCTGAAAGAGGCGGTCAAAAACTGCGTGGTGTTCGCGCGCGTGTCCCCTTCGGATAAGCTGCGCATCATCCGCGCCATCCGTTCGAACGGCGAAGTCGCCGCCATGACGGGCGACGGCGTGAACGACTCGCCCGCCCTCAAAGAGGCGGACATCGGCGTCGCCATGGGCATCACGGGCACGGACGTCGCCAAAGACGCGGCGGACATGATCCTTCTGGACGACAACTTTGCGACCATCGAAAGCGCCATCCGCGAGGGGCGCAGGGTGTACCGCAATATCCAGAAGGTCATCCAGTTCCTCGTCGCGGGCAACATCGCCGAGATCCTCATCCTGTTCATCGCCGTGTGCATCGGGCTGCCCGAAATGCCCATCGAGGCGGTGCACATCCTGCTCATCAACCTCGCTACAGACTCGCTGCCTGCGGTCGCGCTGGGCGTCGACCCCGCCAGCAAGAACATCATGAAGCATCCGCCCGTCAAGAGCGGCACGCTGTTCGAAAAGGGCATGGTCGTGCGCATCATCGTACACGGTCTGTTCATCTCCGCTGCGGCGTGGGCGGCGTACCTCATCGGAACGTATTGCTTCGCGCACGATCATGTGCAGGCGATGACGATGACGTTTATCGTCCTCTCCGTTTCGCAGCTCGCGCATGCGCTCAACCAGCGTTCGAACACCGATTCCGTCTTCAAACACGGGCAGGGGCATAACCCGTACCTGTGGGGCGCGATCGGCGTGTCCCTTGTGATCGTGGCGCTCGTTGTGTTCGTGCCGCCGCTGCAGGGATTCTTCAATCTTACGAACCTCACCTGGCAGGAGTGGCTCGTCAGCATCGCGCTCTCCCTCTTCCCGCTGCTGGCGGTGGAGGTCTATAAGCTCGTCGGCAGGATCGTCGTGCGGCAGAAGCACAGGGCGGCGCTGCGCAGGGCGCTTCACAAACAGGCATAACGCCGAAAAAACCAAAACGGCATAACGCCGAAAAAACCAAAACGGCCGCGGCGCGGAAGGAGTTTCCTTCCGCGCCGTATGTTTTTGTGCGGCGGGCGTACCCGCCCGAAAGGGGGCGTGGCGGGCGGTGCGGATAGACAGGTGCGGCGAGGCATGGCGGGCGGGATCCGCAGGCGGCGGGGCGCGCTAGGCAGGTGCGGCGGGGCGTAGCAGGGCATGGCGGCGGGGCGCGCCAGGCAGGTGCGGCGGGGCGTAGCAGGGCATAGCGGCGTACATGGCGGCGGGGCGGAACGATTGCAGCGGAGCAGCGGCGGGGCGGTATGGCGCACGGATACGGCGGAAGGCGCGGCGCGCGAGCGCCGCGCCCTGCGGGAAGTGAACGTTTCGCTCATTTTTTGGTAAAAAAGTTCCGATAAATTTTTGCACAGCTATTGATTTTTCTGCCCGAATTCCTTATAATGATTGTATATAAAAACTCTGTTTTGGGGGTCTGTCATGGCAAAAGACGTAAAACAGCTCATCCGTGAGGGGAGGACGGCGCTCGGCATCGAGTTCGGTTCCACGCGCATCAAAGCGATCCTGGTGGATGAGGACAACGTGCCCATCGCGTCCGGTTCGCACGATTGGGAGAACCGTTACGAAAACGGGATATGGACCTACACGCTGGATGACATCTGGACGGGCGTGCGGCACTGCTACCAGGAGATGGCGGTGGACGTGCGCAACAAATACGGCGTTGCGCTCACGACCATCGGCGCGATCGGTTTTTCGGCGATGATGCACGGGTACATGGTGTTCGACAAGGCGGGCGAGCTGCTCGTTCCCTTCCGCACCTGGCGCAACAACAACGCCGCGCCCGCGGCGGAAAAGCTCACGGAGCTGTTCGGCTACCACATCCCCGCGCGCTGGTCGGTCGCGCACCTGTACCAGGCGATCTTAAACGGCGAGGAGCATGTGAAAAACATCGCCTTCCAGACCACCCTCGAAGGGTATGTGCACTGGAAGCTGACGGGCGAAAAGGTCATCGGCATCGGCGAAGCGTCGGGCATGTTCCCCATCGACATAAAAACGAAGCAGTACAACGAAGAGATGCTCGCAAAGTTCGACGCGCTCGTCGCCGACAAAAAGCTGCCCTTCAAGCTGAAAGACATCCTGCCGAAGATCCTCGTCGCGGGCGACGAGGCGGGCAGGCTGACCGAAGAGGGCGCGCGCCTTCTGGACCCTTCGGGAAAGCTCAAAGCGGGCATCCCGTTCTGCCCGCCCGAGGGCGACGCGGGCACGGGCATGGTCGCCACCAATTCGGTGAAGGTGCGCACGGGCAACGTGTCGGCGGGCACTTCGGTGTTCGCGATGATCGTGCTCGAAAAGGAGCTTTCCAAGGCGTATGACGCGATCGACCTCGTGACCACGCCCGTGGGCGACCTCGTGGGCATGGTGCACTGCAACAACTGCACCTCCGACCTCAACGCGTGGGTGGATCTCTTCGGCGAATTCGCGCAGCTGGCGGGGCTGGACATCCCCAAGTGGAAGCTGTACGACCTGCTGTACATGAACTCCGAAAAGGGGGACAAGGACTGCGGCGGGCTGCTCGCGTACAACTATGTTTCCAACGAGCACATCACCGAAGTCGAAGAGGGGCGCCCGCTGTTCGTGCGCACCTCCGAAAGCAAAATGAACCTTGCCAACTTCATGCGTTCGCACCTGTTTGCGGCGCTCGGCGCGCTCAAAGTGGGGTGCGACATCATGCTCAAAGAGGAGGGCGTCCGTCTTGACGCCATCACGGGGCACGGCGGGCTGTTCAAAACGGCGCACGTCGGGCAGAGCTACCTCGCCGCGGCGATCAACGCGCCCGTCACCGTCATGAAGACGGCGGGCGAAGGCGGCGCGTGGGGCATCGCGATCCTTGCAAACTACGTCGTCACCCGCACGGCGGGGCAGGGGCTCGCCGAATACCTCGACGAAAAGGTGTTCAAGGGGCAGGAGGGCGTGACCCTCGCGCCCGATCCCGAGGACGTGGCGGGGTTCGAGGCGTTTGCCGAACGGTATGTGAAGGGGCTGCCCATCGTGCGCAAGGCCGTAGACTGCATGCGCTGACGGCGCTGTTCGGATATTTTATCGGAGAAGGAGAAAGAATATATGTTGAAGAAGCTGAAAGAGAAGGTTTTGCAGGCGAATCTTGACCTCGTGAAGCACCATCTCGTGCTGTTTACCTGGGGCAACGTGAGCCAGATCGACCGCGAAAGCGGGCTTGTCGTCATCAAGCCGAGCGGCGTATCCTATGACGACATGACCGCGGACGACATGGTGGTCGTCGACCTCGACGGCAAGGTCGTGGACGGCAATTTGCGCCCGTCCAGCGATACGCCCACGCACATCGAGTTCTACAAGGCGTTCCCCGACGTGGGCGGGGTCACGCACACGCACTCCACCTTTGCCACGAGCTGGGCGCAGGCGGGGCGGGATATCCCGTTCTACGGCACCACCCATGCCGATTACTTCTACGGCGACATTCCATGCGCGCGTTCGCTCACGCAGGAGGAGATCGAAGGGGAGTACGAAAAGAACACGGGGCTGGTCATCATCGAGCGCTTCAAAAAGGACAATTTAAAGCCGCTCGAAGTTCCCGGCGTGCTCATCAAAAGCCACGGCGTGTTCGCCTTCGGCAAGGACGCCGACGCGTCCGTGTACAACGCGACCGTCATCGAGGAGGTCGCCAAAATGGCGTTCATCACCGAGCAGGTCAACCCGACCGTCGAGCGCGCGGACAAGTTCATGATGGATAAGCACTATCTGCGCAAGCACGGGAAGAACGCGTATTACGGGCAGAAAAAGTAGGTTCACGCAAATCTCGCGCAAAGGCGCTGCGATTTGCCGTGATCTGAGGGGCAACCGCTGCCCTCCCGCTGGTCGGGACAGCGTTTTCCCCTCCGCACGCGATGATTTAGGGCTACGTATTATAGAAATCGCGTGCGTTCACCCCTTTTCTTAAAAGCCGTAAGTTTACGGCAAATTGGGGGCGCTTGCAAAAAGTGTGATTTTTGCGCGCGCAGCGGGATTATCAAATGGCAAAAGCAAAAAGCTCGGTTTTTGCTTTTGCGAAAGAGTATAGAAATCGCGTGCGTTCACCCCTTTTCCTAAAAGCCGCAGGTTTGCGGCAAATTGGGTGCGCTTATTCAAAATGTGATTTTGAAACGCGCAGAAAATTATTTTATAAAGTGTACCTTTTGCAAGAGCGTATCCCCGCACAGGGCGGGGCATACTAAGGCATAAAACAAAATAAAAATTTTTTTCGAGGTATCAAAAAATGGAAGACATGAAGAAGAAGGTCGTCTACTGGATCACGGGCTCGCAGCCGCTCTACGGCGCCGACGTGCTCGAACACGTTGCACAGCACTCCGAGGAAATGGCGGAGTACGTCAACAAATACATGCCCGTCACCGTCAAGTATCTCACCACCTGCAAGAGCAGCGACGAGATCGAAGCCGCCGTCGCCAAAGTCAATGCGGACGACGACTGCATCGGCATCATCACCTGGTGCCACACCTTCTCGCCCGCGAAAATGTGGATCCGCGGCTTCAAAAAACTGCAAAAGCCCATGTGCCACTTCGCGACGCAGTACAACGAAAAGCTGCCGTATGACACCATCGACATGGACTTCATGAACGAGAACCAGGCGGCGCACGGCGACCGTGAGTTCGGGTACATCGTGGCGCGCCTGCGCATGGACAACAAAGTCGTCGTCGGCTACTACAAGGACGAGGCGGCGCTCAAAGAGATCGCCGACTGGTGCCGCGTCGCGGCGGGCTATGCCTTCTCCAAAAAGGTCAAGGTGTGCCGCTTCT
>JAGHJS010000011.1 GCA_017886545.1 Clostridia bacterium | reverse complement strand
TCGTGCACCTTCAGCTCGGCGAGAAATCCGCGAGGCACCTACATCTCAATATACGCATCCCGCTCCGCACCGACGGAAACGTACTTTATCTTGCATTCGCACAGCGTTTCGAGCAGGCGGATGTAGTCCAGCGCCTCTTTGGGCAGATCCTCTTTTTTGCGGCAGGCGGAAATATCGCAGTTCCAGCCCTTCACCGTTTCAAACACGGGCTTGCAGTCGTCCAGCACGTCCGTGAACGGGAACTCGGTCAGCTTTTTGCCGTCCAGCTCGTAGGCGGTGCAGATCTCCAGCTCTTCGTGCCCCGAAAGGATGTCCAGCTTTGTGAGCGCGATCTCGTCCGCGCCCTGCACGCGGATGCCGTAGCGGGACGCCACTGCGTCGAAGGGGCCGACGCGCCTCGGCCTGCCCGTCGCCGCGCCGTATTCGCCGCCCGCTTTGCGCAGTTTTTCCGCCTTTTCGCCGAAGTACTCCGCCGTGAACGGGCCTTCACCGACGCAGGTGGAATACGCCTTCATGATGCCGATGGTCTTATCCAGTTTCAGGTTGGGCACGCCCGCGCCGATGGGACCGTACGCGGCGATGTTGTTGGACGAGCTCGTGTACGGGTAGATGCCGTAATCCAGGTCGCGCAGGGCGCCGAGCTGGGCTTCGAGCATGATCTTTTTGCCCGCCTTCTGCGCCGCGTTCAGGTACAGCCCCGTGTCGCAGATGTAGTCGCGGAGCGGCTCGCCGTACTCTTTGAAATACGCGAGCATGTCCTCCGTTTTGACGGGCTCCGCGCCGTACGCGTTCGCGATGGTGAGGTTTTTCCATTCCACGATGTCGGGCACGCGCTTTGCAAGGCGGTCGAGATTCAGAAGCTCGCCCATGCGGAACGCCTTTTTCATGTACTTGTCCGCGTACACGAACGCGATGCCGCGCCTGGTCGAGCCGAATTTTTTATCGGCGAGGCGCGCCTCTTCGAGGCAGTCCTGCTGCACATGGTACGGCATGGTGATGACCGCGCGGTCCGAAATCTTCAGGTTTTCGGGCGTGATGACGATGCCCTGCTCGCGCAGGCGCGCCATCTCCCCCGCAAGATGCTTGATGTCGATGACCATGCCGGGGCCCATCACGCAGACCACGCCTTCGCGCAGAATGCCCGAAGGCAGCAGGTTCAGAACGAACTTGCCGCGCTCGTTGATGACGGTATGCCCCGCATTGTTGCCGCCCTGGTAGCGGCAGACGACGTCATAATCCTTTGAAAGCAGGTCGACCATGCGCCCCTTGCCTTCGTCGCCCCAGTTGATGCCGACGATCGATGTTAACATTGCTTTTCCCTCATAGACAAATTTTTATTTTCACCGCCCTGCGGGCGGATGCTTTTGTGAAAGAATTCGGGCGGTACGCCTTTACATGCTCTCTCCCGCGTACTTCAGCCCGAGGATGCGCAGCTCGGTATCCGTCAGCCCGATGCCGCGCAGCATCAGCCTGTTGCCGCGCAGCGCCTCCACCGAGTTGATGCCCATGCCGCCCATCATCTCTTCAAGCTCGTGCTTCCACGAAGTTACGAGATTGACCAGCCGTTTATAACCGATATCGGGGTTGAGCCTTTTCACGAGATCGGGCCGCTGCGTCGCGATGCCCCAATTGCACTTGCCCTCCTGGCAGGTGCGGCAGAGGTGGCAGCCGAGCGAAAGCAGCGCCGCCGTGCCGATGTAGCAGGCGTCCGCGCCCAATGCGATCGCTTTCAGCAGGTCGCCGCTCGAACGGACAGAGCCGCCCACGACCAGCGAAACCTCGTCGCGGATGCCCTCTTCGCGAAGGCGCGTATCCACTTCGGCGAGCGCGAGCTCGATGGGGATGCCCACGTTGTCGCGGATGCGGGTGGGCGCCGCGCCCGTGCCGCCGCGGTAGCCGTCGATGGCGATGATGTCGGCGCCGCTGCGCGCAATGCCGCTCGCGATCGCCGCGACGTTGTGCACCGCCGCCACCTTGACGATGATCGGCTTTTTGTACGCGGTCGCCTCTTTGAGCGAATAGACGAGCTGGCGCAGGTCCTCGATGGAATAGATGTCGTGGTGCGGCGCGGGCGAGATCGCGTCTACGCCGCGCGGGATCATGCGCGTCTGCGACACGTCCTCGCTGATCTTTGCCCCCGGCAGGTGCCCGCCGATGCCCGGCTTTGCGCCCTGCCCCATCTTGATCTCGATGGCGGCGGCAGTTTCAAGGTAGTCACGGAACACGCCGAACCTGCCCGAAGCGACCTGCACGATGGTGTTTTTGCCGTATTTGTAAAAGTCCTTGTGCAGCCCGCCCTCGCCCGTGTTGTAGTAAATGCCCAGCTCTTCCGCCGCGCGCGCGAGCGATTCGTGCGCGTTGTAGCTGATGGAGCCGTAGCTCATCGCGGAGAACATGACGGGCACGCTCAGCTCGAGCTGCGGCGCGAGGGTGTTTTTGAGTTTCCCCTTTTCGTCGCGCTCGATCTTTACGGTGCGCTTACCCAGCCAAACTTTCGTTTCCATCGGTTCGCGCAGCGGATCGATGGGCGGGTTGGTCACCTGCGAAGCGTTGACGAGCATCTTATCCCAGAATACGGGATACGGCTTGGGGTTGCCCATCGAAGAGAGCAGCACCCCGCCCGTGTTCGCCTGTTTGTATACTTCGTTGATGGTCGTATTGTCCCAGTTGGCGTTGATCTTGTAGGTGTCGTCCGACCTGACGATCTTCAATGCGTGCGTGGGGCAGAGGCAGACGCAGCGGTGGCAGTTGACGCACTTGTCGCTGTATGCCTTCATCTTGCCCGCAGCTTCGTCGTACCAGTGCACTTCGTTGGCGCACTGCCGCTCACAGACGCGGCAGGCGATGCAGAGATCGGGGTCGCGGACGACTTCATAGTCGCCGTGCATATAGATGTCCATTATGCGCGCCCCTCCTTGCCGTAAAGTTCGTACACGACCGCCTCGCCGCCGGCGGGCGCAAAAATGCTGTCCAGCTCGGGCTCGATGACGCGGATGGCGCACTCCTCGCTGGCAATGTACGCCTTGTCGCCCTTCTCCGCGCACACCATAGAGCGCAGTTTGAGGCGGTCGTTGAGCGCCATCAGCCCGCCCGTGTAGCCGAGGATGATGGAGAACGGACCGGTGACCAAAAGCGACGGGAACATGCGGCGCAGCAGCGTCTCCTGCTCCCTGTCCTCTTCGGGTTTGTCCGCGATCGTCGACCAGAAGGACGCGGCGATGACGTGCGAGACCTCTTTAAGGGTCAGCCCGCACTTGCGCACGAGGTAGTCGACGATGTATGTGA
Organism: Clostridia bacterium; assembly: GCA_017886545.1. GTDB lineage: Bacteria > Bacillota > Clostridia > Christensenellales > Borkfalkiaceae > Borkfalkia. Next base: position 1,470 of record JAGHJS010000011.1, on the reverse strand, counting down.
TGACTTCGGTATCCGTCTGCAGCGTGCATTTGTAGCCGAACATCTCTATGTAGCGCCTGTTCGCGTCGTAGGAGGAAATTTCGCCGTTATGCACGACCGAAAAATCGAGCAGCCCGAAGGGGTGCGCGCCGCCCCACCAGCCGGGCGTGTTGGTCGGGTAGCGGCCGTGGCAGGTCCAGGCGTAGCCCTCGTATTCGTCCAGGCGGTAGAACCTGCCGATGTCCTCGGGAAAGCCGACTCCCTTGAAGATGCCCATGTCCTTGCCGCTGGAAAAGACGTACGCGCCCTTGATCTCCACGTTTATGCGGTTGACGCAGCGCACGACGTACTCGCGCTCGTCGAGGTGGCTGTCCGCAAGTTTGCGCGGCAGCGGGGCGACGAAATAGCGCCAGATGATCGGCTCGTCGGTGACGGACGGGATCTTGTGCGTCGGGATCTCGGCGTTGTAGGCGATCTCAAAATGCCTGCCGAGGAACGCCTCCGTCGCCCCTTTCGCCGTCTTGCTGTCATAAAAGAGATGAAAGGCGTAAAAATCTTTATAGTGCGGATAGATGCCGTACCCAGCAAACCCGCCGCCGAGACCGTTGGAACGGTCGTGCATGGTCGAAATGGAGCGGATCATGCACTCGCCGCTCATCCGCCTGCCGCTGCGGTCGATGACGCCCGAAACGGCACAGCCCGAAGGGTCTCTGAAAATGCCTTCACGAATCATACCAACTCTCCCGATACAATGAAGAATGCGCCCGCAGGAGGGCGCTTTCCCGTATGTGAAAGACGCGCCTGTGCGCCGTATTTACCTGCAAATTATACCCCGAAAACGCCACGCAAGTCAAGCAAAAGCCCTTTGCGCCTCCCCTTTTTCTTTTAATAGCAACTATAAGCGGAAATTAAGCCGATCTTCTTCCTTTCACAATCATTGCATGTGCCGCAAACCAGTAAATCGTTTTCAACCCTGTCAGAAAACCCATGGAAAATTTTATGTATTTTTTTACTTCGTATAGCTTCTTTGCTTTATGACCGGCTCATCACAGAATCCTTCTTTTTCTTTTTTCGTCACGATCACAAATCACAACGTTCTTCTTTCAAACTGTTTTCAGATCGGCGATCCGTTTATGCACCATTTCCTGTCTTTTTCAGGAACGACGCAGGATCTTACGCGCGGTACGGACCGCACTGTTTCTTCAGATTCAGATATTATTTTTACAGAAGATGTTCCTGTTTTATATTAAAAACGCCGCGAGACCATGCAGTCCGCGACTTTTTCTCTGTATCATTACAATTTTTCACCTCTCCCTCTCTGTCTCAGCCCGTTCCGACAAGTGCGTTTGGGATATTTTTTATTCCTTTGTAAAAAAATTGACCGCTGCGGGCGGGCGGCGCAGCAATCGGGCGGGCGGCGCAGCAATCGGGCGGGCGGCGCAGCAAGCGGGCGGGCGGCGCAGCAATCGGGCGGGCGGCGCAGCAATCGGG
>JAGHJS010000084.1 GCA_017886545.1 Clostridia bacterium | reverse complement strand
TCGTCCATGTTGAAGTCGCTGCCGTAGCCCGCGCCGAGCGCGGAGATGATGGTGCGGATCTCCTCGTTGGCGAGCACCTGGTCGATGCGCTTTTTTTCGACGTTCAGCGGCTTGCCGCGCAGGGGCAGGATCGCCTGCGTCTGCCGCACGCGCGCCTGCTTTGCGGTGCCGCCCGCCGAATCGCCTTCGACGATGAACAGCTCGTTCAGCTCGGGTTTTTTGCCCGTGCAGGAGGCGAGCTTGCCGACAAGCGTCAGGTTGTCGATGCTGTTTTTCGCGCGCGCGACTTCCTTCGCCTGCCGCGCCGCGATGCGCACCTTCGCCGCGCCCTGCGCCTTTTTGATGATCTCTTCGAAGACGGGGCGCAGGTTCTTGTCCTGGAACAGTGTATTGATGCCCTCGACGGTCGCGCTCTCCACGGGCACGCGCGCCTCGGGGTTGCCAAGTTTGGTTTTGGTCTGCCCTTCGAACTGCACGTTCTTCATCTTGACGGAGAGGATCGCCGTCAGCCCTTCGCGGAAGTCCTCGCCCAAAAGGTTCGGGTCCTTGTCTTTGAGCGCGCCGAGCGAGCGCGCCACGTCGTTCAGGCTCTTGGTAAGCCCCGTGCGGAACCCCGTTTCATGGTACCCGCCCTCGGGGGTCGGGATGTTGTTCACGAAGGAGAACAGGCTTTCGGTGAACTCCGTCGTGTGCTGGATGGCAAATTCGATGAGGATGCCGTCCCGCTCCGTCTTGTACCCGACGGGGTCCTGGTACAGCGGCGTTTTGCCCTCGTTGAGGTATTCGGCAAAGTCGTGCAGCCCGCCGTCGAATTTATAGTTGACGGCGACGGCGCTCTTCCCCTCGGGCACGCGCTCGTCGAAGAGCGCGATCTCCAGCCCCTTGTTGAGGAAGGCGAGCTCTTTGAGCCGCTTGGAGACCGCTTCGAAGTTGAACGTCACGTTGTCGAACACGCGCGCATCGGGCTTGAAATGCACGAACGTGCCGCGCTTGTCCGTCTTTTGCTTGGTGTTTTCAAGGTGCCCGTCGGGGATGCCCGAAAGCACTTTGCCCGTTTTGGGGTCCTCGTACGAACGGAAAGACATTTTGAAGACGGTGCCGCGGTACACCTCTACGCGCAGCCATTCGGAGAGCGCGTTCGTGACCGACGCGCCCACGCCGTGCAGCCCGCCCGAAAAGGAGTAGTTGTGCTCGTCGAACTTGCCGCCCGCATGCAGTTGGGTAAACACGACTTCCACGCCCGAAACGCCCGTTTTGGGGTGGATGTCCGTCGGGATGCCGCGGCCGTTGTCCTCGACGGAGGCGCTGCCGTCCCTGTACAGGCGCACCTCGATGCGCGTCGCAAAGCCGCTCGCCGCCTCGTCGATGGCGTTGTCCACGATCTCCCACAGAATGTGGTGCAGCCCTTTTACGCCCGTCGCACCGATGTACATGCCGGGGCGCAGACGCACCGCGTCCAGCCCTTCGAGGATCTTTATGTCCTCGGCATTATAGTGATTCTGCTTATCCGCCATAAATACCTCTGTTTCGCACAAATTGCGTACCCTTTTGTGGCATTATACCATATTTTGCGCTTTTTTTCAAGGGAATCGGTGAACGAAATCCTATTTTGCCCGCAGGAAAGTTTGGGGCGCTCCCCGCGGAAAACGCCCTGCCGCCGCGCACGGAGCGCCCGCGCCGGACGCGAAAACGCTTTGCGCGGGTTCCCCGCGCGCAAAGCAAATTGCCGCCTTTTTTCCGCATACAAAACGCCGCGCGGGGAACCCGCGCGGCGCGCTTTGGTTTTGTTTCGTGTTATTCCCCCTGCTCCCCTTCCCCGCGGGCGGGGCAGCTTGCCAGAAATTCCGCTATGCGCGATACGGCGCGGTCGTGGTTTTCGCGCTCGTTCAAAAATTCGTGGCGCGACCCTTCGATAAGCTCCAATTCTACCCGCTTTATACCCTGTTTTTTGTAAAAATCGTACAGCCGCCCGACGCCTTCCCTGCCGCCGACGGCGTCCTCCGCGCCCGCGATGAGCAAAAGCGGCAGCGCCCTGTCCAGCCCCGCGGCGTTCTCCTTTGTGTACAGCCCCTTCAGCCCCTTAAAAAAGGAGCGGTAAAAATTGTAGCTGCACTTGAACCCGCAATACGGGTCGGCGTAGTAGCGCTCGTTGTTCTCCTTGTCCGTGCTCAGAAATTCCCCGTCGGCGAACTTTTTATCGTACCCGCCGAACACAAGGCGGTCAATGAGCTTTGCGGGCGCGCTCTCTCCCTTAAAGGCGCAGCCGAGCGTGGCGACCATGCCGCCCATGCGCACCATGCCGCCCTACTGCTTGGAACTGCCCGCGATGACCGCGCCGTCCAGAAGCCCCGCGTGCCGCTCGATGAACGCCTGCGTTAAAAAGGAGCCGTACGAAAACCCGAACAGCACATACGGCAGCCCCGCGAACTTTTGGCGGAAGTGCTGCGCGATGCCCGCCATGTCCTCCACCGTGTCCGCGAACATATCCCCCGCCGCATAGCCGAGCGTTTCGGGGTCGGTGTCGCCGTGCCCGCGGTGGTCGTCCGCCACGACGGCGTAGCCGAGCGCGTTCAGCTCCCGCGCAAACGTTTCGTACCGCCCCGCATGCTCTTCCATGCCGTGCGCGATCTGCACCACCCCGCGCGGCGCGGGAACGTCCGTCCATTCGTATACAAAGATCTGCTTTTTGTCAAAAGAAGTGAAGATCATATTTCGCCTCCCGTTATCAGTATACCGTAAAAACATCTTTTTGTAAAGCGTTTAACGAATACTCCGCGAAATTTTTTGCAAATTCCGCGCGCGAAAGCCATATACTAAGAATATGAAGACGCTTGTTCTGACGGGAGGCGGCAGCGCGGGGCATGTTTCGCCCAACCTTGCCCTGCTGCCCGAACTGAAACGAAAGTATGCGCTCGCGTACATCGGCACGGACGGCATCGAACGCGGCATGCTGGCGGGCGCGGGCGTGCCCTATTATACGATCGCCTGCCCCAAGCTCGTGCGCGGCGCGCTGCTGAAAAACGTGAACCTGCCCTTCCGCTTCGCCGCGGCGGTGCGGCAGGCGAAGCGCGCCCTGCGGGACGCGCACGCGGACGGCGTGTTCTGCGCGGGCGGGTATGTTTCGCTGCCCGTGGCGGTCGCCGCGGGCAGGCTGGGGCTGCCCGTCGTTTCGCACGAATCGGACAGCACGGCGGGGCTGGCGAACAGGCTCATCGCCCGCCGCGCCGCCGCCATGACGGCGAGCTTTTCCGCCGCGGCAAAAAAACTGAAACACGGCGTGCATACGGGCGCGCCGCTGCGGCGGGAGCTGTTCGGCGCGGACAGGGGCGCGGCGCTGCAAAAATACGGCTTCGGAGGAGAGAAGCCCGTGCTGCTCGTATTCGGCGGCGGCAGCGGCAGTGCGGCGCTCAACGCCGCCGTGCGCGGCGCGCTCGACGCGCTCACCCGCGCCTATGACGTGCTGCACATCTGCGGCAAAACGGCGCAGTACCCACGGCAGAGGGGGTATGTTCCCCTGCCCTTTGAAAAGGACATGGCGGCCGCCTACGCCGCGGCGGACTTCGTGCTCGCCCGCGCGGGGGCGAACACCTTGTTTGAAGCCTGCGCCCTGCAAAAGCCCGCCCTCGTGGTGCCGCTCGAAAATAAGCGTTCGCGCGGCGACCAGGCAAAAAACGCCGCCCTTTTTGCGGAAAAGCACCTCGTGCGTGTGCTGCCCGAACGGGAGCTTTGCGCCGATGCCCTGCCCGCGCAGCTTGCCGCCCTTGCGGCGGATACCCGCCTGCGCGCCGCCCTCGCCGCCGCCCCGCCGCTGTGCGGCAACGAGGCGATCCTCGCCGTCATCGGCAAAGCGATGCAGACGCACACCTGACCGCAAAAGACGGACCGTCCGAAAAAATACAGCCTCTGAAAATACAGTCCTTAAAAACACCGCCCCTTACAGATCGGCGCGCCGCGGAATGCTCCGCGGCGCGCCGATTTTTTTATACAACCGATACGGTACGCTCGCTTCCGTCCGGAAAGACGATTTTCAGCGCTTTCCCTTCGCGGCTGACCTTTGCAATCAGTTCATCGCGCAAGCAGACCAACAACACTTCCGTCAATTCTTCCGCAGTCATACCTTTCCTCCTTTTCTTTTTCTTTCAAGTATATGCTCTTATTTTGTAAAAGTCAAGTAATTTTTACAAAATAAGAGCATAATTTTAAAAAAGGACGGAACAGCTATGGATCTACTTACAAATTTCAAAGAGCGTTTTACGGAGCGCTTTTCCGAAAGTTCCCTTTCCCCGACGGAATTTGCCGCGCGCATCGGCATCACGCCGACGAGCGTGTACCGCTATCTGGAAGGAAAACACATCCCGCCCTTCGCGGAATTTGTGAAAATGGCGGATGCGTTTCAGTGCAGCGGCGACTATCTGCTCGGGCTGACCGACGAATACGTCGCGATCGCGTTCAAAGAACCGCCGCCCTTCCGCGAACAGATCTATTTTCTGCTGCAACACTTCGGCGTAAGCGAATACTCCCTGCACAAGAACGCGGAAATTTCGCGTTCCCTGCTGCATTCCTGGAAAACGGGTGCAACTTGCCCGAGCGTTCCCAACCTTGTAAAGCTTGCCGCACAGTTCGGCTGCTCCGTAGATTTCATTATCGGGCGGGAATGCTGACAAGCCGCCTTTGTCCAAATTTTTTCGATACAAATTTTGCGCGCCGCGGAGCATTCCGCGGCGCGCCGATTTTTATACCGATTTTCTGTTACGCTTTTTCGAGCAGGAACGCGCCCGCCTGCATGGGCGCGGGGGAAAAGACGAGCTTCCCTTCCTTCATCTCCCAGCCGAGCGTGGTATACGCCTTTTTGACGGCGAACCCTTCGGCGGCGCATTCGCAGCGTTCAAACGGCGCGCGGAAAACGTGCGCCAGAACAAGCATGCGCTTTCCGTCGCGGGAGAGCTTGCGGACGATCTGCCGCCCCTGCGGGTCGCGGTAGTAGCGCACGGTGCAGTCGATCTCCTGCGTGTCGCCCTCCGCAACGATCTGCTTTATCTCTTCGTAAAAAGCGAGCCCTTCGGCGAGCGCCTGCCGCTGCTCTTTGGTAAGGCGCAGGATATCGCCCGAAATGCAGATGCGCCCGAACATCGCCGCCGTCAGCGACCACACGATGCGCGAAACGCTGTCCTGTTCGCGCAAAACCGCCCAGATCTGGCTCTGCCGCGCGGGGATGACGCGCGACACGTTCGCCGCGACGAGCGGGATCTCGTCGCACTCGTGCGCGTCCGAAAAGCTGCACATGGATACCTTTTGCATGCGCAGCGGCTCGATGCGGCCGCCGCCCGAAGAGCAGTTTTCGATGACGATACCGGGCACCGCCTCTTTGAGCCTTCCCAACCACGCGAGGCTCTCTTCGGCGACCTGCCGCCCCGCCTCGCCGAGGCTCTCCGCGCCGTCACAGCCCATGCCGTAGTTGTCGTTGTAGTCGATTTTCAGGTACCCGAACCCGTTTTCGCGCAGGAAATCGCACATTTTCTGTTGGATATACGCCTGCACTTTCTCTTTGCGCAGATCGAAAAAGCGGCGGTTTTTGGTGGTGAGCGGAACGCCGTCGCGCGTGAGCAGCAGCTCCTCCTTCTGAAAGGCGCGGCTGTCCCTGCCCGCGACTTCGAATTCGAACCAGATGCCGGGCACCATGCCTTGCGCTCGGATGAGATCGGCGACCGCCTTCACGCCGCGGGGGAAGAGCGTTTTGCTCGGCACCCAGTCGCCCGTGGCGTTGCACCAGCCGCAGTCGTCCGGCTTGTACCAGCCGCAGTCCACCACAAAGTAGCCGAAGGGCAGCCCTTCCGCCGCCTTTAAAATGGCGCGGATGTTCTCCTCGCTCGGCACGCCCCAGGTGGTGCAGTACTCGTTGAACAGCACGGGCAGCCCGTCCTCGCTTGCGGGCACGGCGAGGCGGTCACTTTGGAACCGCACAAAGTCGTTGCACGCATCCTGCACCGTTCCCCTGCGCACGCGCAAGTAGGCGTTATGTGTTTTGAACCTGCCGCCCGCGGGGATCGTTTTGCACCAGTGCCCGAACTCATAGTCGGCAAGCCCGCCCGAAAGCGCGCAGGTCTCCTTCTCTTTATACAGCTCGATCTGCCAGCTGTACGGCGCTTCGGGCATCGCTGCGAGGGTGAAGCCGCCCGCGCCGTCTGTAAGAGCGGCAAAGGGGAACCAGCCGCGGTTGGGCATGCTGCCGACCTGCCCGAACCGCTCGCACTTCACGCCGTAGCGCGCCCAGCTCATATCCATGCCGAGCTCGCACAGCTCGTCCTCTTTCAGCCTGCATTCGCGGCTCCACGCGCTCGTCATGCGCACGAGGCGCAGCCCCTCGTCCGTCACCCGCGCAAAGGCGGGGTTGCGGATGCCGCTCACCGAAAAGCTCTGCAGGCTCTCTAAGGTCTGTTCCTTCCCCGTGCCGTTTTCGTATTCCACGTTCACGGCGCATACATTCGTCGCCGCGTCAAGGCAAAGGGTGTGCGTGTAGCCGTTCCCCTGCCCGTCCGTAAGGCGGGTGATGACGCCCGTTTCGTCCGCCTCCTGCGAGACGATCGTCAGCAGCACGGACGAGCGGTTGCGCATGGTCACGCCCTGCGTGTAGTCGATCAGGTTGTACGAGCCGCGAAGGGCGACCTGCACCATGGAATCGGGCGAGAGCGCGTCGACGTCGCCTGCGTCATACCCCGCGGGGTACAGCAACAGCCCCACGCCGAGCCCTTCCGTCAGCACATAGTATACGTCCGTATCGCCGAAGGTGTATTTTTTGTAAAGCATACCATTCCTCATTCCGAAACGGGGCGGCATTGCCGAAACAATGCCGCCCCCTCGCTTGCTGTTTTGTCAGCGTTTGTTCTTCCAGACGACGTCCGCCCACATGAGGTCTTTTTTGAACTGCTCGATCTTCGTGTTCTCGTCGATGAGCACGACTTCGATGCCCCACATGTTGCCGAGGTCGACCATCT
>JAGHJS010000083.1 GCA_017886545.1 Clostridia bacterium | reverse complement strand
CCCGCGCACGTCGAGATGATGGGTCTGATCGGCATGGGCAACAACCCGATGGTCGGCGCAAGCGTCGCCGTTGCCGTTGCGGTGCAGGAAGGAATGAGCAAATAAGTTTGCTCTTTCCGCAACGGCAACATGGTCAATTTTATTGTACCGTTGCCGTTGCGGTGCAGGAAGGAATGAGTAAATAAGTATGCTCTTTCCGCAACGGCAACATGGTCAATTTATTTGTACCGTTGCCGTTGCGGTGCAGCAGGGCATGAGCAAGTAAAACGCTCACGAAATTCTCGGCGAGCTGTCGCCTGCGAATTTCCGTGATTTGAAGAAAACCCCGCCACTCTCACGAGATGGCGGGGTTTTCCTCTGCGCGGCATCTGTTTTGGCACACATATTTATAAATGCCGCGCATTCACCTTTCCTCAAAAAGCCGAAGGTTTTCGGCAAATTGTGGGCGCTTTCCGAAAAGCGCGGTTTTCGGACGCGCAAAAATTTTTTACAATTTTACGCAACGGCAACATGGTCAATTTATTGTACCGTTGCCGTTGCGGTGCAGGAAGGAATGAGCAAGTAAGTTCACGCAAACCTCGCGCAAAGGCGCTGCGGTTTGCCGTGATTTTAGGGTGAAACCGACACCCTCGCGGGATGTTGGTTTCCCCCTCTTTTTGCCTTTTTTTGGGGCTTCGTATTATAGAACGGGCAAAAATTCACCCTCTTCCGCCTCGCTTTCCATAAAGAGTAAGGGGCAAAAGCAAAAAACGTGGTTTTTGCTTTTGCTAGAGAGTAATGAGGGGTCACGAAATTTCTTTCAAAAGAGATGAAAGAAATTTCCGTGATTTAAAAGACAACCAAATGTTCGCCGCCGCAGGGTTTCCCTGCGGCGGCGTTTCTTTTTTATTTGCATCCTTTCGGCAAAGGCAGGCTGCCCGTCTGCACTCCTCCGCGCCTTCTCCTGCGGTACAGCCGCGCGCGGTGCATCCTTTCAACTGTATACGGCGCGGAAGGCGCTGCCTTACTGCCTTTACCTGTATTGTTTTTCCGCGCCCCCTCTTTTTTTCTCCGTTCTGCCCTTTACAGCCTGACTTCGGCACCCGTTTCCGCCGATTTATAGATGGCGTCAAGCATCTTCATGACCGTAACGCCGTCCTCCGCAACGGACGACACATCTTTATCGTTCAGCACCGCATCCACAAAGAAATCGATCTCGCGCTCGAACAGCCCGTTGAAGCTGAGCGCCGTCGGCTTGTTCAGCGTGATGTTGGTCAGATACCCGCAGGTATCCGTGTAGATCTCCAGCGCGGGATCCAGGCTCAGCCCGCCCTTTGTGCCGAAGAGCTCGACTTTACCTACGTCCTGTTTGAGATTCAGGCAGAAACTCGCCTCCACGCTCAGCACGGCGCCGTTGTCGTAGCGCACCAGCGCGGTCGCGAAGTCCTCCACGTCGCAGATATCCTGTTCGGATTTAGACACGGAAACGTACTGCACCTTCTCTTTCAGCCCGCTCCGGTTGCCGATCTTCCTGAACGTCGCACCGTACACGGATACGGGCTTCGGGTTCCCCATTAGGTAGCGCGTGAGGTCGATGACGTGCACGCCGAGGTCGATCAGCGGTCCGCCACCCGAACGGCTCTTGTCGCCGAACCAGCCGCCCGGATTGCCGTTCCTGCGCAGATAGGTCGCCTTCGCGAAATAAATGTCGCCCAGCGTCCCCGCGTTCAGGAAGTCCTGCATGATCTCCGTATCGTTCCCGAAACGGCGGACGAACCCGATCATCAGCTTTCTGCCGCACTTTCTGGCGGTATCGAGCATCTGCTGCGCCTCCTGCGCGTTGAGCGCCATCGGCTTTTCGCAGAGCACGTCTTTGCCCGCTTTGAGCGCCATGATCGTGCAGGGCGCGTGCGCGCTGTTCCATGTGCATACGCTCACCGCATCGATCTCGGGCAGGGCTTTCAGCATCTCCGCCTCGTCCGTATACAGCCGCGTGACGCCGTACTTTTCACCAACCGCCTTCAAAACTTTTTCGTTGATATCGCAAAAGGCGTACACTTCCGCGTTCCGGTTTTTCAGATACGCCTGAATGTGCGAATGCGAAATGCTTCCCGTGCCGATCACGGCGATCCTGATCTTTTTCATCTCTTTCCCCTCCTTTATTTCCGTACGCCGAGCGCGTCCAGAAAGGTCACCGCCGCGCCGATGTCTTTCGCGGGCTCTTCGCCGCACTCGCGCTCGATGGTCAGGTAGCCGTCGTACCCGATCTCGCGCAGCGCTTTGAGATAGTTCGCCCAATCCACGCCGCCCTTGCCGAGCGGCACTTCGCTGAACACGTCCCACCCGCAGGACTTCAACCCGTAATAGCGGGGCGCGTACAGCGCCTTCGTATCGAACTCTTTCAGCCTGATCCCGTCCTTTGCGTGCGTATGCACGATATAGCCGCGCAGGGTGTACACGGCGCGCACGGGGTCGTCGTCCGCGCACATGACGAGGTTGGCGGGGTCGAGATTGACCGCCACGCCGTCGCTGCCCAAATCGTCCAGGAAGTCTTTGAGCACCTCCGCCTTTTCGGGACCCGTTTCGACGGCGAAATGCCCGTCTATGCTCTTGGCGAAATCCGCAAGCTCCTTGCAGACCTCGTGCATGCTCTCGTACTGCACGCAGTTCTTCGTTTCGGGCACGACGCCGATATGCGTCGTCACAATGTCCGTGCCGAGCTCCTTCGCCATTTCGAGGATGCGCTTTTCGCGGTCGATCATGGCGCGGTCGCGCTCGTAATACATTGCGCAGCCGAAATCGCCGCAGACAGCCGAAAAGCAGAGTCCCTCCCCGTTTACGTACTTTTTGACTTCGGCAAGCTGCGCGGACGTCGCGTCGAAGGGGAACGCCTGCCCCGCGTACGCCTGTATGCCGTCCAGCCCGATGCGCTTCGCCTCCTTTACAGCCTCCGCAAAGGGCTTGCGGAAACTTTCCAGAACAACGCCGATCTTCATGCTTTCACCTCATCGGTTTTTTGTTTCATTATAGCACCCGAAAAGGCCGTCCGCAATGCCGCCGCTTCCTTTGATATTGTCAAAAATTCAGATATTTTCCCCTTCCCGACGGTTTTCGCAGGCGGCCGCCGCCAGGTTCGCCGCACGTATGCGCCGCATCCCCTCCTCCGACAGTTTGGGGCTGCGGTCGTAACGGAACAGCCCGTTCTGCTCCTGTTCGACGTCGTACAGCTGCGTGTAGCAAAAACCCGAAAGCGGTTCATACCCGAGCAGGAGCGCAACGGTCTTTTCATAGCGGGCGACGAACGCCTCTTCCCCTTTTTCGCTCTCATAGCCCCAGCCGTCCGCGTCGCCGAAACGGATGCCGCCGAACTCGCTCAGGTTCATGGGCTCGCCGCCGTACCCGATCCCCTCGCCGGGAAGGTACATCTTTTCAAAGTCCGGCGCGCCCGCGGCGGCGGCGTCCATACGCTGTCTGAGTTTTGCAAACCCGTCATAGCAGTGAAAGTCCGCTATATCTGTCTTATGCCCGTGGAGCCCGCCGCTCGTGTCCACGCACGGGCGGGAGGGATCGAGCGCCTTTGTGAACGCGTACACGGCGTCGACAAACCGCACGTCGCGCAGCCAGCGCGCGTCCTGAAAGTCGTTCCACATTTCGTTGAGCGGGCACCACGTGACGATGCAGGGATGGTTGAAGTCGCGTTCGACCGCCTCGCGCCATTCGCCGAGAAAGGCGCCGAGCGCGGCAAGGTCCCGCATGCGCGTTCCCCAGCTCGGGTATTCGCCCCAGACCATGTAGCCGTACAGGTCGCACAGACAGAGGAATTTCGGGTCGAACACCTTCTGGTGCAGGCGCGCGCCGTTGAACCCCAGCCCCTGCGCGAGCTCTATGTCGCGGCAAAAATCGGCAACCGAGCGCGGCGTGTATACGCCCTCCGGATAGTAGCCCTGGTCGAGGACGAGCCGCTGGAACACGGGTTTGCCGTTCAGCAAAAATGTTCTGCCTTCGTAGCGCGCGTCCCGCAGCCCGAAGTAGCTGTACACCGTATCCTCGCCGAATTGCAGCCGCACGCGGTACAGGCGCCCTTCTCCGAGCTCCCAAAGATGTTTTTCCGAAAGGGCGGCGGAAAAGGTGCCGCGATAGGTCAGGTGCCCGCCGCATGTGCCGACGGATCTCCCCTCATAGAAGATCTCCGCGCGGAACTCCCCTTCGGTCTGCGCGGTGACTTCCATTGCGACCGTTCCCCGTTCCGCATCAGGGAAAAACCGCACGCCGAGCAGCCGCTCGCGCGGCGCCCGCTCCAGCCATACGCTCTGCCAGATCCCCGTCGTCCGCGTATAGAAACAGCCGTACGACTGTTCTTTGTCCGACTGTTTGCCGCTCGGGAACATTTCATGCACGTCGTCGTGGACGGCCACTTCGAGCAGGTTGTCCCCTTCCCGCAGGGCGTCGGTAATATCGAACGAAAAGGGCGTATACCCGCCCGCATGGCCCCCGACCGCGGCGCCGTTGACAAAGACCGCGGCGGTACGGTCGACCGCACCGAAATGCAGAACGACGCACCCGCCCCGCCAACCGTTCGGGACGCGGAACGTTTTCCTGTACCGCAGGTCGTACACGAATCCCTTTTCGCCTATTCCCGAAAGCTCGGATTCGACGCAATACGGCACGCGGATCTTCCGATACGGCTTGCCGCCCAAAGATACTTCCCACTCCCCGTCCAGCAGGGAAAACTCTTCCCGCGCAAACTGCGGCTCGGGATAGCGCAATAGTTCTTTCCGAATGTCTTTCATCTCTGTTTCTCCTTCTGTAAAAAGGGTGCGGGACGAAGCGCCCGCGCTCTTTTGGCGGATTCAGTTTCCGCGTTGCGGATAGCGGTGCAGCACCCGATAAAAGGTATTCAGGCTGCTGAACCCGCACTGCTCCGCAAGGCGGCAGACGGGTGCCTGCGGCTGCTGCCCTTTCAGCCTGTAAAACGCGTTCACCCTGCGGCGGTTGATATACTCGCGCAGGTTCATGCCCGTAAATTTGTTGAACAGACCGGAAAGATAATTTTTCGCGTACCCGAACCGATCCGCCAGAGATCCGAGCGTGATCTCCTCCCTGAAATGTTCGTTTATGTATTTCAGCACTTCGACGAACGCCTGCGTCGCCTTTGCGTTTTTTACCCCTTCCAGCGGATAGAACTTCCGCATCAGCCCCAACAGCAGATCGGCAAAGCCACACTTTATCGCCTCGCTTTCCGCGTCCCACACGGAATACATGCAGTTCAAAAACTCCAAAATTTTTCCGAAAGGCTCCCCGCCCTTTAAAAAAGAAGGGAACGTCACCTCGGAAAAATCGTTGTACCCGCCCAGATACTGCGAACTGATGAGCACGACAAAATATTCGGCGCCCGCCCGCGGCATGTAATAGTGCGGCTCGAAACAGCGCACGAACGTGATCCCGCCCGCCCTGACCGTCTCCTCCTGCGTGTTGATGTGGATGCGGTTTTCGCCGCCGACCATGAACACGAACTCGATGCTGTCATGGTAATGCGGAAAGATGTCCGGCGTCCACTCGTCGGTGACCCGATATTTTTTGAAATAGATATAGTTCGCCGTATCGGCTTCCTTTTCATAAACGAAAGGGATCATGGCGCTCCTCCCGCTCAGATGCCTTTTGTAAGTTCGGTGACCGCACCCCGCAAAAACGAAACGTCCGCCAGCCGCACGAGCAAGGGCGCACCGCTTCCGTAGCGCACTTCGGTCACGGATGCGTTCGGCACCCACGGGATATCCTTCATGCGCTCCAACGGAAGCCCCTGCCACAGGCACTGCATGGCGCGCAAAAAGCCCGCATGCGTGCCGATCAGAACGGTCTTTCCGTCGTTCTCTTTTGCAAGCTTGTTCAGGACGGCGCTCCCCCGCGCCTGCACCTCCGCCATGGACTCCCCGCCCGTACAGCGGGCAAGCCCGACGTTTTCGCACCAGCGCGCATAGTCCTCCGGGTAGGTTTCGGCTATGAACGGGATCGGCTTTTCCTCCCACTTTCCGCCGTTTATTTCGCGCAGGAGCGGCTCTTTTTGTACGGGCAGCCCCGCCGCCTCCGCAAACGGCAGGACCGTATCGTACGCGCGCTTCAGATCGCTCGCATAGATGCGGTCGATCGTATAATTGCGCAAAAGGTGCTCTTTGAGCGCCTGTGCCTGCCTTTTCCCCAACGCGGACAGGGCAACGTCCGTCTGCCCCGTAAAGGTCCCGTTCTCATTCGACTTGCTTTCGCCGTGCCGTACAAATATAAACCGCGTCATTCTCCTGTCCTCCGCGCCCTGCCGCCCCAAAACAGACGGCGCCTTCCGCGCACGCTCCAAAACAGACGGCGCCTTCCGCGCACGCTCCAAAACAGACAGCGCACTCCGCGCCCTGCCGCGCGGCGCGCCTCACATACTCACTATACCACAATCCCGCTGCCCGTCAATACGTTTTGCAAAATTTTTCAAAAAAAACCTGTATAACCTGTCCGCTTATCCGAAAAAAACTGCGGCAGGCGCAATGCCTGCCGCAGATGCAGCACAGAAAATTTGCCGGACCTCATGGATCGCCCGGATCGGATCAGAGGGCGCCGACCGTCATGTTCCCTGCTTTTTTCTTTGTCCGTAATTTTCCCGCGCGGTGGCGAGCATGAGTTTGATGCGGTTTTCCTGGTTGACCTTGGTCGCGGACGGGTCGTAGTCCACCGCGACGATGTTTTCGTGCTCGTACATGTGTTTTAAGGTGCGGATGGTGCCCTTGCCCGCGATGTGGTTGGGCAGGCAGCCGAAGGGCTGGGCGCACACGATGTTCTCCGTGCCCGTTTCGGCGAGCGCCGCCATCTCGGCGGGGATGAGCCACCCTTCGCCCATCTTCACGCCCTGGTTGAGCACCTTGTCTGCACACTTGCGCAGATGTTCGAAGTCGTGCAGCGGTGCAAACCCGCTCTTTTTTGTGATCGCGTTGATCTTCCGCTGCATGCGCAGCAGATATTTATACGCCAGCCCGAACACGAACGCGCTGCCGCGCTTCATGCCGTAAAACTTTGCGTCGTTCACGTTGTTCACGGCGCAGTACATGACGTAATCCATCAGCCCCGGCACGACTGGCTCGCACCCTTCGGCGAGCAGAAATTCCTCCAGCCGCGAATTGCCGAGCGGCGAATACTTCACGTAGATCTCGCCGACGATGCCGACCCTGATCTTTTCGCCGCCCGTGCGCGGCATCACGGAAAAACGGGCAATCATCTCGCGCACGATGCGCTTGTATCTGCGGTACGTTCCCGCCGCGAACGCATCCCCGATCAGCTTTACGCAGCCGTCGCGCACGGCGTCGGCGGCGCCCGCCGTCTCTTCATACGGTTTGCACTGGTTGTACAGCGACATGAGCTCGTCGCCGTAAAACACCGCATAGGCGAGCTTCAAAATGGTCTTCAAGTCCATGGGGAAGCCGCTGTCCTTTTCCAGCCCCGCGAAGTTCAAAGACACGACGGGCACGTTCGGGAACTCCGCCTTGATCGCCTTGCGGATGAGCGGGATATAGTTGGACGCGCGGCACCCGCCGCCCGACTGCGTGATGAGCAGCGCCGTATGGTCCGGGTCGTACTTCCCGCTTTTGAGCGCGTCCACGAACTGCCCCGTCACGCACAGCGCGGGGAAACAGGTATCGTTGTGCACATGCTTGAGCCCCTCGTCGATGACCGTGCGCGCGTCGTTGGTCAGAAGCTCCACGTCCCACCCGTCGCGGCGCAGGATGTCGAGAATGATGCCGAAGTGCACGGGCAGCATGTCGGGCACGAGCAGTTTGTGCGTATGTTTCATTTCGGGCGTGAAACGCGGGTATTCGTCGCGGAAGTCCGCGACGGGCGTTTCAGCCTTTCTGCGCTTGTTGTTCATCGGAATGCCTCTTCTGTTCCTCGATCGCGGCGAGCATGCTGCGCAGGCGGATTTTTACCACGCCGAGGTTGTTGATCTCGTCGATCTTGATCTGGGTATACAGTTTTCCGCGCTTTTCGAGGATGCTGCGCACCTCGTCCGTCGTGATCGCGTCGATGCCGCACCCGAAGGACACGAGCTGCACGATATTCACGTCCGCATGGCGCGTCGCATACTCGGCGGCACGGTACAGCCGCGCGTGGTACGTCCACTGGTTGAGCACGTTGACGCGCACCCGTTCGCCGCGGAAATACACCGCGTCCTCCGACAGCACCGCAACCCCCAGCGAGGTGAGCAGCTTGCCGATGCCGTGGTTGATCTCGGGGTCGATGTGGTACGGCCGCCCCGCCAGCACGACGATGGGTTTTCCTTCCTTGCGCGCGGCGTGCAGGATCTTGTCCCCTTCCGCGCGGACGTCCTCGCGGTACCTCTCCAGCCGCGCAAAGCCCGCGCGCAGACCGCGGCGGATCACCCGTGCGGAGAGCCTGTACTTTTTCAGCGCCTTTTTCAGCGCGCGCACCGTCGTATGCTCGTTGTTCGGGTCTATGTACGGCGCGATGAAGTTGCGTTCATTCAGCCGCTCGTTGTTCGCGCGCAGAAGTTCGGGGTAGTACGCCACGACGGGGCAGTTGTAATGGTTATCCGAATTGCCTTCGTCGAGGTTGTAGCTTTCGCAGGGGAAGAAGATAAAATCGACGCCCTTGTCGAGCAGGCTTTCGATGTGCCCGTGCGTGAGTTTTGCGGGGTAGCAGACGGTATCGCTCGCGACGGTGTGCTGCCCTTTGAAATAGAGCTGCCGCGACGACTCTTCGCTCAGTACGACGTCGAAGCCGCATTCCTCGAAGAACCCCGCCCACAGCGGGAGCTGTTCGTAGAACCCGAGCGCGAGCGGCAGCCCGACCTTGCCGCGCGGCGCTTTTTTGCCCTTTGCGGCGGGCGCCGCCTGCGCGGACGCCAGCAGGCGCCTGTATTTGTAGGCGTAGATGTCCAGCTCGTCGGAGGCGGGCTTGCGCCCCGCGCCGCGCTCGCATTTGTTGCCCGAAATGAACTTGCGCCCGTCCGAAAAAGTGAGCACGTTCACGTTGCAGTTGGAGGTACAGCCGCGGCATACCCTGCCCGCCGAATGATAGGTGAAATATTTCAGCTCCGCCTCGCTGATGACGGTGCTCCCGCCCTGCACGTTCTCCTTGGCGTACAGCGCGGCGCCGAACGCGCCCATCAGCCCCGCGATGCCCGGGCGCACGACCTGTTTGCCCGTTTCCAGCTCGAAGGAGCGCAGCACCGCGTCGTTCAGGAAGGTGCCGCCCTGCACGAGGATGTGCTCGCCCAGCTCGTCCGGCGTTTTGGCGCGGATGACCTTGTAGATCGCGTTTTTCACGATGGAGGCGGAGAGCCCCGCGGAGATGTCCTCCACGGACGCGCCCTCCTTCTGCGCCTGTTTGACGGAGCTGTTCATGAACACCGTGCAGCGGCTGCCCAGCTCAACGGGATGTTTCGCGAACAGCCCGAGTTTGGAAAATTCGTCGATCTCCATGCCCATCGCCCTGGCGAAGGTCTGGATGAAGGAACCGCAGCCCGAGGAGCACGCCTCGTTGAGCATGATCGAGTCGATCGCGCCGTTCTTGATCTTGAAACACTTGATGTCCTGCCCGCCGATGTCGATGATGAAATCGGCCTTCGGGTCGAAATACAGCGCGGCTTTGAAGTGCGCGACCGTTTCGACGATGCCGAAATCCGCCCTGATCGCCGCCTTCATCATATCTTCGCCGTAGCCCGTGACCGCCGCGCCGCAGATGCGGACGCGCCCGCCCGCAAGCGCATAGATCTCGCGCAGGCGTTCTAAAACGATGTCCAGCGGCTGCCCGTTGTTGGACTGGTAGTGCTGGTACAAAAGATGCCCTTCGGGGGTGATGAGCACGAGCTTCGTGGTCGTGGAACCGCTGTCGATGCCGAGGTAGGCGTCGCCCGTATAGGCGGTGATGTCCTCGAACGGCAGGTCGCTGCGGCTGTGCCGCGCCACAAACTGCTCGTATTCCTCCCTGTCTTTGAACAGCGGGTCGCCCGTCACGATGTCGTCGCTGCCCTTTGCCGCCGTGATGCGCGAAACAAGTTCTGCAAGCGGCATCGGCTTTTCCGCGCAGGACGCGAGCGCCGCGCCGATGCCCATGAAGCAGGGCGCGTTTTCGGGGAACACGGCGTGTTCGTCGTCGAGGTGCAGCGTCTCTTTGAACGCTTTCCCCAGTCCCTTGATAAAGTGCAGCGGTCCGCCCAGAAAGAGCACCTTGCCCTTGATGCGCCTGCCCTGCGCCAGGCCCGAAACGGTCTGGTCGACGACCGCCTGAAAGATGCTCGCCGCAATGTCCTCTTTGCGCGCGCCCTGGTTGAGCAGCGGCTGGATGTCAGATTTGGCGAACACGCCGCAGCGGGAAGCGATCGGGTACACCTTTTCCGCTTTGAGCGAAAGCTCGTCCATCTCGGAGACGGAGATGTTCAGAAGGGTCGCCATCTGGTCGATGAACGCGCCCGTGCCGCCCGCGCAGCTGCCGTTCATGCGCTGTTCGGTGCCGCCCGTGATGAAGATGATCTTCGCGTCCTCGCCGCCGAGTTCCACCGCCGCGTCGGCGTCGGGGTAGTACCTGCGGATGGCTTTGAATGCCGCCTGCACTTCCTGCACGAAGGGCACGCCGCTGCGCTCGGCAAGCCCCAGCCCCGCCGAGCCGGTAACGCTCACCGTAAAATCGCCGCCGCCGAATTTTTCCCCGACCGCGGCAAGCTGCGCGAGCACGCACTCCTTGACGCGCGCGAAGTGCCGCTCGTAGCTCGTGTATACAATTTCGCTCTGATCTTCCGTCAGTACGCACACCTTGACGGTGGTCGAACCGACGTCGATCCCCATATGCAATGCCATATTTTTCACCCGTACCGTGCGCGCCGCCCCTGCGGAGCGCCGCGGCGCCTGCGCGCCGTTGCAGGTATTATAGCACAAATACGGGGAAAATTCAAGAATGTATACGCGGTAAAATACGGCGGGAACGGCGCATTTTTTCCTGTTTTTTACCGAACGGCGTTTTTTTGTAAACAGACTTTACGGAACGGGAAAAGCAGAAGACCGCCGCACATGCCGCCCGTACGCTGCCGCCATCTGTTGTTTTGCGCATTTACAAATTTGCGGCGCGGGCAAAAGCCCGCGCCGCTTTGCCGCCGCCCTCTGCCGTGCGAACAAAGCGCCCTTTGCGGAACAAGGCGCTCCCTTCTTTACGGGACCTGCCGCGCGGCCGCGGCGCGCTTTTGCGCGAATTTCCGTTTCGTCGATTCGCCGCCGCGCAGATGCCGCTCGTGCAGGTTTTTATCCAGCACCGCGCGCACGGCGGCGTACAGCTGCGGATCGACCTCGGCGAGCCGTTCGGTCACGTCTTTATGCACGGTCGATTTGCTCGTACCGAAGTGTTCGGCGCAGGCGCGCACCGTTGCGTTCGTCTCCAGAATGTACTCCGCCGCGCTCCGCGCACGGCGCTCCATATACTCCCACACTTGCATCATCCCCCTTCCGGCGATGATACATTTTATGTCGGATCTTGCAAACTTATGACGAACGGGCGGATGCGGCGCAGCCTTTTCGTACCGCGCTCCCTTTAAAAGAGGAGCGCCCCGCCGAAAACGGCGGGGCGCCGAAGCCTTTCCCCTCTGCTCAGCCGTCCAGAACGGTCAGCCATCCGGGAGAAAATACTATGTTGTAATTTTTAGTCACTTCGTTCCCGTCCCCGTCGCGGATGATGACCGCCCCGATCGTATTCTGCTTTGTGCCGACATCGGTGATCGACCCCGTGACCGTCGCTTCGAAGATATGCCCGTTTGCGAGGCTGCCGCTCGAGATCCAGCATTTATCGTTTGTGAGCGGCGTGCCGTCGTACTGCTTGGTATCCGAATAGCTGGATACGGTGATCGCGCGGCGGTCGACGGTGAGAAGGGTCGAACCGTCGATCACGAGCGTATAATCGACCCCTTCCGTGCGCAGGATGCCGCTTTCGTCATACACCCGCACGCCGACGAGCCGTTCGAGGATCTCGTCTGAATCGGCTGTGATCGCGCCGACATCGGTCAGCCCGATGCCTTCCATGCTGAACCCTTCGATCCGCCACCCGGACTGCAGCCCCGACACCCAGTAATCGTCCGCTTTGTACGCAAGCTGCGTGCCGTCGTAGTACTTTTGCAACACATACGGGTGAATGGTAATGAGGATGTTGCTGACGACGGTCAGCGTACCCGGTTCGAACGTAAAGGTGACGTTTTCCGCCTCCGCGCCCTGCGGGTCGTACAGCACAAAGTTTTCGATCGTGCTCTCCGTCGTGCCGGGTTCCGTGATGCTGCCCGCAAACTCCGCCTTATAAGTATACCCCGCCGTCAGCAGCTCGTTCAGCAGCATCGCGCTCTTCTCGTCCGCGCCCTGCACCTCGTCCGCCGTCAGCGGCGTGCCGTCGTACTTTTTCGTCTTGTTGACGGGCTTGATCGTAAGCTCTTCCTGCTGTCCGCTGCCGCCTCCTCCGCCGCCGGGTCCGCCGCCCGTGACTTCCACATGCACCCAGCCCACGCCGTCGAGGTACACTTCGACCCAGGCGTGCGCGTTAGCGGCGCCGATCTCTGCCCATTCGCCCGCGACCGTTTCCCCCACATACCCGACCGTATAGCGGGCGGGGATGCCGAGTTCCCGGAACAGGAGCGTTGCGGCGCTCGCGTAGTGCTGGCAGATGCCCTCCTTATATTTGGTGAGGAACGCCACCACGACGTCCGCCTCGTCGTCCATCGCCCTGTCGTATTCGAGGTTGTACGCCGCCGCATTCTGAATATACGCCGCGACCTTTGCGACGATCGCGGGATCGTCCGCGCGGAACCCCTGCTCGGCGATGGTCGCCTGCATACAGGCGCGCGCGCTTTCGCGCACGGTAAGGTAATTTTCGTACACGAACGCCCTGTACGCCTCTTCTGCGGCGGCATAGCCGCCCAGCCCCGCCGTAAGCGCGCCGTCCCTCACATAATCGTACGCGTAGAACGGGAGCGAATACGCTGCGGACGTATCGCCCTTATACCATACGTCGCTCGTCTGCACCGCGTAATTGCCCGCACCCATCGCCATGTAATCGGGCAGCAGATAGTCGTGCGTATACATTTCGACGGCGATCTGCGAGGAGGTATACCCCGCTTCGGCGAGCGCGATGCCCGTCAAGTAGTTCATGCCGTACGCGCCGTCCAGCAGCTGCCCGCATTCGGGAGCATAGACCCAACCGCCGCCGTTGTAATTGCCGAAACTGAGCAGACGGAAATAGACGTGTTCGCTGACATCCGCCCGTACGCGCAGCACGGTCGCGTTGCCTTCGCCGCCAAGCGCTCCTCCGCCGAGCTCACCGCTCGTATCGAGGTCGCCTGCTCCGCCGCCACCGCCGTCACCGCCCGAACTGTCAATGATCTCCAGCGTGCCGAGCTCGTATTCAAATTCGTAATCGTCGGTAAAGTCGATCGTGCCCCCGTCGGTCACCGTGACCGTCACGGTATTCGGCAGCGTTCCCGGCATGACGATCACCGCATGATCCGTGAACGCGGCTACATGCCCCTCTATCAGCCCGTAAGTCACGCCGTCGTGTTCGACCGCTTCGATCCGCGTTTTGTCGGAACAGCTGTGCGGCTCCCCGTCGTACTCCCATTCCGCGCTCCCCGTGACCACTTTGGCGGGGCGGGGCGCTATGCTCAGCAGCCCAAGTTCATATTCGATCTGCGTGTATTCCGTAACATCTTTGCCCGACGCGTCCGCCACGCGGACATCCGCCGTGTTTTCGGTCTCGCCCGCGTGCAGTTGGCTGCCCGTGCAGGTGACTTCGACGGTGAACTGCATACCAAAGTTTTCGCCGAGCGTGCTTTCGATCGTATATTCCGCGTTCGTAAGCGCGGTGCCGTCAAAGATCTTTTCCGCGCCGCCCGTCCGCACGACGAGCGTGCCGGGGACAAGCACGGTGAGCGTGCCGTTCTCCTTCGTGATCTGATAGTTGCGGCTCACGTCCGTGCCGTCCGCCGTAAACACAGCCGCATAGGTCAGCGTATTTTCGCTCTCGCCGATCTCCGTCTGTGAACCCGAAACGGCGAACCGTCTTTCATGATCGAGGACAAGCGCGGGGGAAAGCGCCGAGCTCACCGTTGCTTCGCCGCAGGTGAGCGGCGTGCCGTCGTACACCTTCGTATCGCTGCCCGCGGTGACCGTGATCGGGCGCGGCGTGATCGTAAGCGTGCCGTCTTTGGTCGTGACCGCATAATTACCCGTGACGTCCGTCCCGTCGCCCGCATAAATATGCACGGACACGACCCTGTTCGGCACGTTTTCGCATACGTCCGTAGCGGAGGCGCCCTCTACCTGCACATCGGCATAATGGTCGAGTACGAGCGGCGGTTCGTATTCGGACGACACCGTAAAGGTATCGACGATGAGCGGCTCGCCGTCGTACACCTTCGAATCGCTGTCCGCCGTGACCGTGATCGGGCGCGGCGCGATCGTAACCGTGCCGTCCTCCGTGCGGATCGAATAGTTTGCCGTGACCTCCGTTCCGTCCGCCCACACCGTGACGGAAACGACGGTATGCGCGCCGCCTTCATACACGTCCGCGCTTTCGGGCAGCTGCGTTTCCACAGCCAACGTCTGTCCCGCGGCTACGGGCGGCTCCAATGCGGGGTCCGCCCCCGACGCGACGAGATAGTATTCGCCGCCTGCAAAGTCGTCCGAGCCGAACGGCATGCCGTCGTACACTTTTTCCCCGCTCGCCGCCGTCACGACGATCGGGCGCGGCGTGATTATAAGCGTGCCGTATTCGTAGTCTGTTTCATAGTTTTGGGTCACGTTGTTCCCGTCTTCGTCCACGATGCGGATGCCGAGCACGTTTTCGACGGGGCTCTCCCATACGTTGGTGATCTCCGTGACGGAAACGACCTCCGTTCTGTGCCCGCTCACGAGCGGATACGCCGAACCTTCGGAAACGGAATGCCCGTCCCAGCTGTGCGTTTCGCCGTCGTACACCCATTCGTGCCCTTCCGTCACAATGGTCACGGAGCGCTTTGTCACCGTCAGCGTGCCTTTGTCATACCCGATCGTGTAGTTCGAGGTGCGGGAGACCCCCTCCTCGTCGTAAATGCCGATCGTGAGCGCGTTTTCGACGCTGCCGGCATCTGTGATCTCGGTGAAATCTTCCACGCGCATGGACTGCCCGTCCGCAAGCGTGCTGCCTTCCGCAAGGTAGTAGGTCGGGTTCCCCTCCTCGTCTTCATACCAGCTGTGCGCGTTCCCGTCGTATACCCAGGTTTTGCTGCCCGTCACGATCGTGATCGCGCGCGGGGTTACGACCAGCGTTCCCGCTTCGCAGGTGACGTCATAGTTTTTCCGCACGTCCCTGCCGTCTGCGGAAAAGATGGTCACGCTTTCCTCATCGATCTCGTTCGGGCTGCTGCCCACATCCGTCCGGCTGCCGACCGTCTTTGCGGTGAGCGTGTGCCCTTCCACAAGCTGTATATCGGACGTCACGTCGTATCTTTCGCAGGTGAGCGGCGTGCCGTCGTATACTTTATCGGCGCTGCCCGCGGTGACCGTGATCGGGCGCGGCGCGATCGTAACCGTGCCGTCCTCCGTGCGAATCGAATAGTTTGCCGTGACCTCCGTCCCGTTCGCCCACACCTTGACGGAAACGACGGTATGCGCGCCGCTTTCATATACGTCCGCGCTTTCTGGCAGCTGCGTTCTGACTTCCAACGTCTGCCCCGCGACCACGGGCGGCGCCAGAGCGGGATCCGCCCCCGACGCCACAAGGTAATACATGCCGTCCGTAAAATCGTCATGGCCGAACGGCGTATCGTCGTACATCTTTTCGCCGCTGCCCGCCGTCACGACGATCGGGCGCGGCGTGATCGTAACCGTGCCGTCTGCCGTTTCGATCGAATAATTTGCCGTGACCTCCGTTCCGTCCGCCCACACCTTGACGGAAACGACGGTATGCGCGCCGCTTTCATACACGTCCGCGCTTTCGGGCAGCTGCGTTCCGACTTCCAACGTCTGCCCCGCGGCGACGGGCGGGTCCAGAGCGGGGTCCGCCCCCGACGCGACGAGATAGTATTCGCCGCCTGCAAAGTCGTCCGTGCCGAACGGCATGCCGTCGTACACCTTTTCCCCGCTCGCCGCCGTCACGACGATCGGACGCGGCGTGATTATAAGCGTGCCGTATTCGTAAAGGATGCTGTAATTCCCCGCGGCAACGGGCGCGCCGTCCGCGTCATATACTTCGATCACAAGCGCGTTGGGTATGCCGGAAACGTCTCCGTCCTCCCCGTACAGTACGTCTGTGATATAGACGAGCTCCGTCGCCCTTGAAGTGTGCCCTTCGACAAGCCCGTATTCGCTGGTCGGCGCGACCGCATGTCTGTCCCAGCTGTGCGCTTCGCCGTCGTATACCCAGCTTCGGCTCTCCGTCACAAAGGTCACGGTACGCGGTTTGATCGATACCGTGCCATTCTCTGTGCGGATCGCATAGTTTGCCGTGACGTCCGTACCGCCCGCCCACACCGTGACATCTTCGGGAGTAAGCGTATGCTCGCCTCTTTCATACACGTCCGCGCTTTCGGGCAGCTGCGTTTCCACATCCAATGTCTGCCCCGCGACCACGGGCGGATCCAATGCGGGGTCCGCATCCGACGCGACAAGATAGTATTCGCCGCCAACAAAGTCGTCCGTGCCGAACGGCTCGCCGTCGTACACCTTTTCCCCGCTCGCCGCCGTCACAACGATCGGGCGCGGCGTGATCGTAAGCGTACCGTATTCGTAGGTAACGGCGTAGTTTGCCGTCACATTGTTTTCCGCCGCGTCGCGTATGGTGACGGTGAACAGGTTGTTCTCTTCCGCGCTCTCCCATACATTCGTGACGCTGCCCGTATAGTCTGCCGTAAGCGTCTGCTCCGCCGCAAGCGTGCCTTCCGTGATCTCGCATCCGTGCGCCGTCAGGAGCGCCGCGTCGTATACCTTTTCCGCACTGTCCGAGAGCACCGTGATCGGGCGCGGCGTGACCGTGAGCGTACCGTAGTCGTATCCGACCGCGTAATTGTCCGTCCTGTCTGTGCCGTCCGCATCGAGGATGCGCACCGCAAAGGCGTTTTCCATGCCGACGACCTTTCCGTCCTCGTACAATACGTCCGTGACGGACGGAAGCGTTCCATTCCCGTCCCAGACGGGGCTGTGCCCTTCGACCAGCTCGTATGTACCCTTCCCGGAATCGAAGCAGCCGCCGTTTTCGAGCGGCGTGCCGTCGTACACCTTTTCGTCCGTCGCCGTCGCGATGACGACGGCGCGCGGCGTGACCGTGAGCGTGCCGTAGTCGTATCCGATCGCGTAATTGTCCGTCCTGTCTGTATCGTCCGCATCGAGGATGCGTACCGCAAAGATATTTTCCAGCCCGATGACATGCTGCGCTTCATCATACAGCACGTCCGTGACGGACGGAAGCGTCCCATTCCCGTCCCAGACGGGTCTGTGCCCTTCGACCAGCTCGTATGTACCCTTCCCGGAGTCGAAGCAGCCGCCGTTTTCGAGCGGCGTGCCGTCGTACACCTTTTCGTCCGTCGCCGTCGCGATGACGACGGCGCGCGGCGTGACGGTCAGGATCCCCGCTCCGTCCGCGTCGTAGGCGATCTCATAATTCGCAGTGACGGCCTCCGCGCCATCGTATACGGCGACCGTCAGTTTGTTGACCGTGCCGCTGTTCGCGACGTCCGTCACGTAGGTAAAGGCGACCGCTTCGGACGTATGCCCTTCGGCAAGTCCGTTTTCGCTGCCCTGCGCGACGGAATGCCCGCCCCAGCTGTGCGCTTCGCCGTCGTACACCCATTCGTGCCCTTCCGTCACAAAGGTCACGGAGCGCGGCTTGATCGTAAGCTTCCCTGCGTTTTCTTCATCGTAGGAGATTGCGTAGTTGCCCGTCACGTCCCGATCGCCGTCGTACACGGCGACCGTGAGCGCGTTTGCCGCGCCGCTGTCCGCTACGTTCTTCACATAGGTGAAGCCGACCGCGGCGGACGTATGCCCTTCCACAAGCCCGTATTCTTCCTCCGCGCTTTCCGCGACGGAATACCCGCCCCAGCTGTGCGCTTCGCCGTCGTACACCCATTCATGCCCTTCCGTCACAAAGATCACGGGGCGGGGCTTGATCGTGAGCGTGCCGTAGCTGTACGTGACGTCATAGTTGTCCGTCATGTCCTCGCCCGCGCTTTCGATGCGGATGGTGAACGCGTTCTGCACTTCGCCCGCATCCGTCGCCTGCGGCAGGGTACTCTCGTCCACCGCCATCATGTGGCCGTTCAAAAGCCCGTATTCGCCCTCTCCTTCGGCAATGACGTGCCCGCCGTTGCTGTGCGCCTCTCCGTCGTACACCCAGCTTTGGCTGGCGGTTTCAAAGGTAACGGGGCGTTTTTTCACCGTAAGGGTGCCGTATGTGATCTCCTGGGCGTAGTTGGACGTGACGTCGACGAACAGTTCCTCTCCGTCGACCGTAATCGATTTTTTAAAGAAAAAAGCAAGCGAATTTTCGACAGACCCCGCCGCCGTGATCGTTGCCTGCACCGTCAGATCCGCCTCGTCATCGATGTACACGCTGTCGTTTTCCGCAAGCGGCGTATCGGCAGATACCGTGAATCCCTCCGCCTTGAGCGGCTTGCCGTTGTACACCTTTTCGGCGCTGTCCGTTGTGATCGCAACGGCGCGCTGTTCGATGAGAAGCGTCCCCTCCACCGAGCGGAACGTGTAGGACGACGTTACGTCCTCTCCGTTTTCGTCAAAGACGCGGATCTCCGTCCCCTCCGAAATATCCGCCTCCGCCTGTGAATAGTCGTAGGAAAAGGCGACGCAGCGGATCACATCGCTGTACGCGAGGTCGGCGGTGAGAAGCGGCTGTTCGCCGTAAACGGCGGAACTTTCCGCAAGGGTGACGTCAATGGGCTTCGGTTCGATGGTAAAGCTGTGCTCCGCACCGTAGCGGTCGCCGCCGAACGCGCCCTTCGCGACCGCGCGCACCTTGTACGAGCCGGCGCGGACGGGCTGCGCCGCCGTCCACTCGTCCGATCCCTCTTCGGCGTACTCGTAACGCACGCTGCCCATCACGGCGCCCGCCTCGTATTCAAACGGCTGCCCGTACACGATGACCGCAGGGGGCGTGCTCATGTCGAATACAACGCCCTGTATGCCGAGCAGCACCGCCATGACGCACAGCAGCGCGATGAGAAAGGTTATGATCAGGACGCGGAATTTGCGGACCGTTTTCAGGATATCCGCGACCTTTATGATTTTTTTACGATAATTTTCGTAAAGCATAGCGCTCCTTTCCTCCGCGTCCGCCGCCCGCCTGCAGGCGGGCGGCGGTGCGCGCCTTGCTTATTCCTTACTGCACGGGCGGCAGCACGCGCAGCGTGCCGCTTACCAGCGTGATGCTGTAGTTGCCCGTAACGTTGAACCCGTTTTCATCGCGTATGACGACGCTCGTAACGATGTTGTCGCTGTACCCGACGTTGGTCTGCGACCCTTCCACCACGATTTCCGGAGTATGCCCGTTCAGGTCGCCCGATACGGAATACCCGTCCGCCGTCAGCGGTTCGCCCGTATAGACGGCCTCGGCGCTGTCTGCCGTGATCACGATCTCGCACGGAGTCACGCTGAGCGTGCCGTAAGAAGAATGCACCCAATACATGTAGGTGACGTCTTCGCCCGTCTCTTCGTCGGTTATGACGATATCATAGGTGTTGACGGTGTTCCCGACGTTTGTGATCGACCCCGTCGTCTGCAGCGTCGTGACCGCATGCCCCGCAAGCAGGGTACCGCTGTACGAACAGTTCCCGTCCGTGAGCGGCGTGCCGTCATAGGCGCGCGACATGCTGCCCGTACGGACGGTGATCTCCTCCAGATACACCTGCAGGTTGCCCTGTTCGAATGCAATGTCGAACTGTGCGGTCACATCGTTTTTGTCGGCGTCGTACAGCGTAAAGGATTCGATCGTGCTCTTCCCGATCCCGGGGAGGCTCTGCTCTCCCGTGACCGTCGCCTCATAGGTATACCCGCGCGCAAGCAGATCGCTCAGCCCCTGCAGCCGCCCGGAGGGCGTGAGCGAACGCCCGGGCGCATATTCCATGTACTCGTTGATCGGCTTTACCGTATAATCCGCATCTGAAGGTTCCCCTTCGCCGCCACCGCCGCCTTCGCCGCCTCCGCCGCCTTCTTCGCCGCCTTCGCCGCCTCCGCCGCCTTCTTCGCCACCGCCGCCGAAGCCGGGACCGCCGCCCGTCACTTCCACGTTCACCCAGCCGATGCCGTCGACATACACTTCGACCCAGGCGTGCGCGTTATCGGTCGTCACCTCCACCCACTCGCCCGCAGACGCGTTCCCGACATATCCGATGGTATAGCGTGCGGGGATGCCGAGCATGCGGAACAGCAGCGTCGCCGCGCTCGCATAGTGCTGGCAGACCCCTTCCCCGTATTTGGTGAGGAAGGCGTAGACGATGTCCGCTTCCTGATCCAGCGCTGTATCGTAATCCAGATTGTACTTTGCGGCGCCCTGTATGTACTTCGCCGCTTTGGCGATGGTCTGCCAGATATTGCCCGTATCCAGCCCGTTCGCGGCGATCTGTTCCGTGAAATGCCTCTGCAGGTCGGCACTCATGCCGTTCAGGTCAAGATACGCCCCGTAGACGAACGAACGGTACGCCTCTTCGTCGTCGGCATACGCGCCGAGATCGGCGGTAAACGCCCCGTCCGACACGGCGTCGTAAAAATAGCTGTACAGCGAATAGAGGTTGCCGCGGATGCCCGTGCCGCTCGAATACAGCACGTCGCTCGTCTGCACGCGGTACCCGTCGTCCGCGCCCATGGCGGGATAGTACGGGATATAGTAATCCGCGCCGAGCACTTCCAGCGAAACGAACACGCTCTCATAGCCCGCGGACGCGAGCGCGGCGCCGGTCGTATAGTTGAGGCTGTATGTTCCGTCCAATACCGCGCCGTATTCCTGCGCCGCCTCCCAGATCTGCCCCGTATAGCCGCCGAAACTTTTGAGGCGCAGGTAAACTTTCTGATCCTGCTCCGCGTACAGGCGCAGGGCGAGGGAAGCCTCGTCGCTTCCGCCTCCGCCGCTTATGTCGCCGCTGCCGTCCAGGTCGCCGCCCGAACCGCCGTCGCCGCCGTCGCCGCCAGAACCGCTCCCGGTCCCATCTCCTTTAATGATCAGCGTCCCTTCGTCCAGGGTAATATCATAGTTGAAAGTGACGTCTTCGCCCGTTTCCGTGACGGTGATCATCACGTCCGCGATGGTATTCGGGCTTTCGCCGACTTCGGTGCGGGAACCCGTGATCATCACCTCCACCGTATGCGTACCGAGCGGCAGGCGGAACGAGGTAATATCCCAGCTCCCGTTTGTCAGGGGCGTACCGTCATAGTATTTGCTGTCGCTTTCGGAGCGGATGGTGATCGGGCGCGGGAAGACCGTCAGCGTGCCCCAGAATTCGCCGATCTCATAATTTTTTGTAACGTTCCTGTTGCTCTCGTCGATAATAACGAACTCCGTAACCGCATTTTCGCACTGCCCCGCATTGGTGATTTGTGCGGGCATTACGACGGTCTGCACGCTGTGCCCTTCCAGAAGGCTCGTTTCGGAAGCGAAAAACCATTCGCCGTTGTTGAAGAGCGGATCGCCGTCATAATATTTTTCGGCGCTGTATGTGCCGAGCGCAAGGTAACGCGGCGTCACCGTAAGCGTGCCGTATTCCAATACGACGGCGTAATTGGACGTAACGTCGCTGCCGTCCGCGCCGCGGATGACCGCCGTGAACACGTTCTGCTCTTCTCCCGCATCGGTGCGGCTGCCCGTGACCGTCACTTCCGCCGTCTGTCCGTCCGCAAGCGAACCTTTCGCGATCGTATACCCGTCCGCCGTCAGGGGCTCCGCGTTATACTCCCTCTCCGCGTCGTCCGAGCGCAGCGTGAGAACGCGCTGTTGGACGGTGAGCGTGCCGTATTCGCGCACGACGTCATAGTTGAAAGTCATGTCCGTCCCGTCCCCGGCAAGGATGGACACGGTGAACACGTTGTCGCTCCTGCCCGCTTCCGTGCGGCTGCCCGTGACGTTGACCGAAAGCGAATGTTCTTCAAGCAGGCTCCCCGCCGTCAGCTCGTACCCGCCCGCCGTCAGCGCCGTGCCGTCGTATATCTTTACATCGCTCGCCGACTCGACCGTCAGCGGGCGCGGCGTCACCGTGAGCGTGCCGAAGGTATAGGTGAAGAGATAGTTTGCCGTGACGTCCGCGCCGCTCGCCTCGTCAACGACGACGATGTCCGTCACCGTGTTTTCGCACGAACCGACGTTCGTGATCTGCGCGGGCATCGCGATGAAGCCCACGATATGCCCCTCGACCAGCCCTGTCTGCGAGTCGATCACCCATTCCGCGCAGGAGAGCGGCGTACCGTCGTATACTTCTTCCAGCGAAAGCGAACGTAGCGACACGCGGCGCGGCGTCACCGTGAGCGTGCCTTCCTGCAGCGTCACGCTGTAATTCGAGCCGATGTCCGCGCCGTCCTCGCCGAGCACGGAGGCGGTAAACGTGTTCCCGCTCTCGCCCGCGTCGGTGCGGCTGCCCGTGACGCTGACCGAAAGCGAATGCCCTTCAAGCAGGCTCCCCTCCTTCAGCTCGTACCCGTCCGCCGTCAGCGCCTTGCCGTCGTATTCCTTGTTCGCGCTCGCCGAAAGGAGAGTGATCGGCCGCCGCGTGACGGTCAGTACGCCGGACGTGAGGATCAGGTCGTAATTGTACGTCTTGTCTTCGCCGTTTTCGTCCAGCACCTTCACGGCGAATTCGTTGAGCGCCGTGCCCGCGTCCGTTATGGAAGAACCGAACGTGGCTTCGATCCTGTGTCCGAGCGCGAGCGTGCCGCTCGTCACCGAATACTCTTCGCTGGTGAGCGGCGTGCCGTCGTATACCTTTTCCGCGCCTGCGGAAGCGATGAACAGATCCGCCGCTTCGACGGTGAGCGTGCCGGGCTGGTATTCTATTTCATAATAATCCGTAACGTCCGCGCCGTTGCCGTCCTTGATGGTCACGGAGAAGGAGTTTTCGACCGTGCCGACGTCCGTGCGGCTGCCCGAAACGACGACCACCGCCTCGTGCCCTTCCCGCAGCTGCCCGTCGACGAGCGTCCATGTGTCGTCGGTGTGCGCCGTGCCGTCATAGATAAATTCGTTGGAAGCGGACGAAAAGACGAGCTTGGTCTGCGTGGCGTCTACCGCGCCGCCCGCGATGAGCACGAACAGCACGACGAGCAGCACCGCCACCCCGATGACGGCGGGGCCGACGATGTATAAAACGATCCTTGCCTTCGACGTTTTTCCCTTTGCCATTTTCCTACCTCCGACGCAGGCTCCCTGCCTTTACGCGTTGAGTTTGAGGCGCTGGACGACCGCCTTGCACTGCGGCATCCCGTCTTCCCCGAACAGTTCATCCATATAGCTGCAGAACCGGTCCGCCTGGTTCCGTATGTATACCGGGTTCTGCATCCCCAGTTTGCGCATCACTTTCTTCGCCAGAATGTCGTCCAGCGCTTCCAGCTCCTCGCCTCCGCACCCGATCACGATCGGTACATACGTCCGGATCTGCTTCATGATGCGGT
>JAGHJS010000082.1 GCA_017886545.1 Clostridia bacterium | reverse complement strand
GATCATGCCAACGCGCAGCGTCAATCCATCAGTCGTAGCGCGGCTCGGGCAAAGGTAAGGTCGGGAACAATAGAACGGCTGGTAAGTGAGCTGGCCCTTCAGCTTGGCTGCGAGAGCCGGACCGCCGAAGCGGCCGACATGGGGCGGCAATGGAATGGTTTGCTATTTTCCACTCGAATGGAAAATCGGGTAAAAGAAAAAGCAGGGTGATCCCTGCTTATTTCAATATGAGGAGTAGAACAGGATGCCGCCTATCAGCCATCTGCTTTTCCGTGCAAAAAGCGGTTGACGGAACGGCGGGTAAATGGTATAATACGGCACGGAGCAACATGGATGCCCGATAGGCGGTTAGCCCCTTGGGGGGAATATGATGAGTATTTCCTTATAAGGGGGTGATTGTATGGATTTCATGATCCTGCGCCTTCTTCTCCAAATGGTGGAGCAAGGTGTTGTCATCTCTTTTAGAGTAACAAAGGACAAAATCTACATAATCATAAAAAAATAACCGCCCATTTAGTTGGTAGCTTGTGGTGGCGGTTATTTTAACTGAAACCGGGGCTGACCGCTGAACGGTGCATCCCTCTGTTGCTCTTTTATTTTACCACTTGCCTTCCGTCATGTCAACCGTTTCTTGGAAAATTTTCAATAGTCGAAGCAGTAGGAAAGTGTTGCAATGGAATCCTATACTCTTTTCCTCCTGGTAGGATAGAAAGAGTAAAAAGTCAAGAATATTGATAAAAGAAGAAAAACCCGCCAAATTGGCGGGAAGAGAAAGTAGGCTTTTGGTATAATAATTTTTGGGGGTAATTGGGGGTACAGTCTTTTTGCTGTTTAAAAACATGGGAAAAATAAGCAAAAACAGTGCGAAAAAATGGTTTCCGCACTGTTTTTTTGGAGCGGGAGACGGGAATCGAACCCGCGGGAATCAGCTTGGGAAGCTGACGCCATACCATTAGGCGACTCCCGCAATCACAAGTTGCCATATTATTATACAACAGCCGCGCCGAAAAAGCAAGCGTTTTTGTCGTTTTTGCGGCAGATTTTTGCGAGTGCGGCGCTCCGCTTTGCACAGCGCCGCACCTTGCGGAAACCTGATTATTTTGCGAGCAGCTTCTGCATGAGCTGCGTGCCTGCATCAAGGAAGATACCCGTCTTCGCCGCCTCGTCCTCGTCGTACGCTTCGGCGCCGCTGCCCCGTTCGCTCGTGCTGTCATACAAAAGATAGGGGATGGGGTCGGCGGTGTGCGTACGGATGGCAATGGGCGTGGGGTGGTCGGGGCAGACGAGCATGCGGAAAGGCTCGCCCGCCGCGCGCAGCGTTTCGCAGATGGGGCGCACGACCTTTTCGCTGATCTGTTCGATGGAATAGATCTTGTGCGCCGCGTCGCCCTGGTGCCCGCATTCGTCGGGCGCCTCCATGTGGATGTACACGAGGTCCAGTCCGCTGTTGAGCGCGTCGAGCGCCGCCTGTGCCTTGCCCGCAAAGTTCGTATCATAGTTGCCCGTCGCGCCCGCAACGTCGATGATGCGCATTCCGGCAAGGATGCCGATGCCTTTGACGAGATCGACCGCGGAGATGACGCCGCCCTTTACGCCGAATTTTTTTTCAAAGTTTTCAAGCTGCGGCTTCGTGCCTTCGCCCCAGAACCAGACGGAGTTTGCGGGGTTCTTGCCCGCTGCCACGCGCGCGCGGTTGACGGGGTGGTCTTTGAGGATTTCCGCCGAGCGTTTCATCATGGCAAGGTACTGCGCCGCGCAGGGACCTTTGGGCAGGTGTTCGCGGACGGGCTTGCCCGAAATATCGTGCGGGGGCGTCAGGTCGTGCCCCGTTTTCCCGTTCGCCGCCACAAGGCAGTGGCGGTAGCTCACGCCCGCGTACAGGGTGAAATCGGCGTTGTCGAACTCTTGTTTGAGGGCGGCGACCAGCTCACGCGCTTCGGCGGTGGAGATCTCTCCCGCGCTGTAATCGAGCATGGTCTTTTCCTCATACGCCTCTTCGTCCGAGAGGGTGACGAGGTTGCAGCGCAGGGTCACGTCCGTGTCTTTGAGTGCGATGCCGATGGAGACGGCCTCCAGCGGCGACCTGCCCGTATAGCAGTCGTGCGGGTCATAGCCCATCACGGAGAGGTTTGCAACGTCGCTGCCCGGTTTGAAGCCCTGCGGCACCGTGCGGCACAGCCCGATCTCCGCCTTTTTCGCGAGTGCGTCGATGGCGGGCTTGTCCGCGCATTGCAGGGGCGTTTTATCCCCGAGGGCGGGCAGTTTGTAGTCCGCCATACCGTCGCCGAGTACGATGATGTATTTCATAGCCGTATGTCTCCTTCGCTCAGTCTTTGCTCAGATCCCAATCGATGGGGGTGAGCCCGTGCTGTACCAGATAGTCGTTCGTTTTGGAAAAATGCCTGCACCCGAAAAACCCGTTGTATGCCGAGAGGGGCGAAGGGTGCGCGCATTCGAGGATGAGGTGTTTCGATCCGTCGATGAGCGGCTTTTTCGACCGCGCGTTCCCGCCCCAGAGGAGGAACACGAGGTGCTCCTTTTGCTCGCTCAGAAGGGAGATGACGCTGTCGGTGAACCACGTCCAGCCGCAGTCTTTGTGCGAGTTCGCCATGTGTGCGCGCACGGTCAGCGCCGTGTTCATCAGCAGTACGCCCTGCTTTGCCCATTTGGTCAGGTCTCCCGATCGCGGCACGGGGCAGCCGAGGTCGTCGTGCAGCTCCTTGAAGATGTTGATAAGGCTGGGCGGCTGCGGGATGCCTTCCCGCACCGAAAAGCACAGCCCGTGCGCCTGCCCGACGTTGTGGTAGGGGTCCTGCCCGAGCAGGACGACTTTCACCTCGCTCAGCGGCGTATAGCGGAAGCAGTTGTAGATATCGTACATGTCGGGGTATACCGTGTGGTAGGCGTACTCCTTTTTCAGGAATTCGCGGATTGCTTTGTACTTTTCGCTGGCGAACAGCGGCGCGAGCGCCTCGTCCCAGCCTCCGCCGAGGTTTATCATTTGTTCACCTCTGCGGAAAGCCGCTCTTCCTCGTGCGCGACCGCCTCGTCGGGCAAGGCGGCGAGCAGGGCGGAATAGGCGGCAAGTTCCGCCTT
Source organism: Clostridia bacterium (assembly GCA_017886545.1). GTDB lineage: Bacteria > Bacillota > Clostridia > Christensenellales > Borkfalkiaceae > Borkfalkia. The sequence continues at coordinate 115,155 of JAGHJS010000082.1, read as the reverse complement.
TGCGCCCGCAAGGTCGTGTTCCAGGTAGTTGCCGCATTCGCGCTTCTCCGCGCCCGGCACGCGCTTCATTTGCATCGCGTCGGCGATCGCCCCGTTCACGGCGGCAAGCGCCTCGCGGCAGGTCATGCCCTCGGTCAGCAGGTAGAACCCCGTACGGCAGCCCATCGGCCCGAAATAGAGGATATGCGCAGCGAAGGGGCCTGCGCGCAGCGCCGTGGCGAGCATGTGCTCGATGCTGTGCAGTGCCGCCTGCGCCAGAAAGTCGCCCGCGTTCGGCTTTTTGAAACGCAGATCGAACGTGGCGACGCCCTTTTGCAGCGTCGAAAAATAGAACCCCGGCTGCAGCCTGTCATGATCTTTCTGAAACGATGCGATCTTAAACCCGTTTTCCATTGCTTGCTTCCTCAAAAAAGATGTGCATTTGTGCGGCGAGCGCATGCAGCGCCTGATCCCGCCGCTGTTCGTATTCATGTACGCTCCCCGTACCCACCCTGTCGGAAACGGCTTTGTACGCGTACAGCGGTACTCCTGAAAACGAAGCCACATGCGCGACCGCCGCGCCCTCCATGTCGCGCACGTCCGCGCCGAGCGCGTGCAGCAGAGGCAGGTCTGCAAGGGAGTCGCTGAACCGATCGCCCGTTGCGAGCGTGCCTTTCGGGAAGGCGCTTTCGCCGTCTGCAAGCGGCACATAGGGCGTATCGTATTCGTCGAGCGTGCCGACGGGCGTGCCGTTTACTTCGCTCAGGTCAAAGTCGTACTGTACGGCGCGCGTGATGCGGAAGATGCTTGCGATCTCCGTCTGCGGAGAGAGGGCGCCCGCCAGCCCGAAGTTTAAAAGCGCGTCGGCTTTGAGCGCGGAAACGGCGAGCATCGCCGCCGCCGCGGCATTCGCTTTGCCGATGCCCGCAAGGATGAGCGCAAACGGGGTCCCGAAGGCGCTCCCTTCAAAGACGGGCTTACCGCAGAGGGTAGATTCACGCAGAGGATGCGCCTGCGAAAGGAGCGTTTCCGCTTCATTGCGCATGGCGGCGATAACGGCGAGCACGGTACACCTCCGAAAGGATTTTCATCTATGTATTGTACCAAAAATGCGGTGTTTTTGCAATATTTTGAATAGGAAAAGGGCGGAAAGCGAATAATAATTTCAACAACCGCAGGAGGTACAGCCATGAATCCTTTCGAGGAAAAAGCAAAAGACATCAACAAAACGTACAAGAACTGGAAGAGCATCAACGTAAAGCCGTACGATAAGGAGACGGTCGACCCGTATACGCGGGTGCGCATGATCCTGATGAACGGCACCGAGTTCGAGGCGATCTGGAACACGGCGCGCTGGTCGCGCCACTGCGCGAACAACGAGGTGCGGCGGGGTATGGCGCTCATCCGCCGCGGCGAACAGCAGCAGCAAAAACGCATTGCATGCTTGAAACCGCGCAACGAGACCATTCTCGAACACACCATCGGCTACGAACAGCTCGCCGTCGACCTTACGGCGATCCTTGCGCAGCGCGAGAAGAACAGCTATGTCAAACATCAGCTCGATTTTGCGCTTTTGGAGGATTTCGACCATCTGTACCGCTATGCGGACCTTCTGGACTTCGAGCGCGGCGTGCATGCGGAAAAGCTGGTCGGCAGCTATACCGAGATCATGCCCGGCCGCCCGACGGTCGCCGAAGCGCGGCACCCCGGGGACGACGTGCGCTTTTATATCAACAATTTCCTGAACGACCCCGTCACCCGCCTCAACATCGGCATCATCACGGCGGCAGAACAGCAGACGATGAACTACTACCTCAACGTCGCGAACCTGTACGATACGGAGCTGGGCAGAAAGCTGTATTCGGAGATCGCCATGATCGAGGAGCAGCACGTCACGGGCTACGGCTGCCTCTCCGACCCGACCGTCGATATGTTCACCTGCATGGTCATGCACGAGTACACGGAGTGTTATCTGTACTGGTCGTGCATGCAGGACGAAACGGACGAGCGCATCCGCGGTATCTGGCAGATGCACTTTGAAGAGGAGCTGTCGCACCTGAAATTTGCGACGGACATGATGGAAAAGTATGAGGGGAAAGTGTGGCAGCAGATCTTTCCCGAGGGCGGCGCCTTCCCCGAGCCGATCAAATTTGCGCCGCAGAAGAGCTATATCCGCGAAGTGCTCAAAAGCGTGCGCCTGACGGGGCATTCCGAAAGTTTTGCGGACGTGAACGAGCTGCCCGACAGCTATCGGTTTTTCGGGTACAACAAGGCGGTGCAGGGCAACGTGCGTAGCCTCGCGAGCCATACCGTCATCGAAAAGACCATCAAAAAATTCGGCAAAGACTACCGCTTTGAGGAAAAGGCGCACCCGATCCGCGAATTGAGCGGGCGCGAAGAGGTCAATGCGGACGTGGCGCGCATCAAGGGCGCCTGAAAAGGGGAAATACAGTAGAAGAAAACAAAAAGGGAACAGGTCATGCCTGTTCCCTTTTAATCTATGGGTTCGGTAACGTATTCCCGCCCGTCTACAAGGTAGCCGACGTACACGGGCTGCGGGGCATACAGGTCGAGCTGATACATGCGGAACAAAACGGAAATATTTTTCGGCATCCATTGTTCGCGGTACGAATAGCAATAGCGCATGCCGAGCTTGCGCATCACGGCGCCGCTTGCGGGGTTGTTTTTATCGTGCGTCGCCGTCAGAAAGGGAAGGGGCGCCCGCTCGGCGCGCAGCTTGCCGATCAGCGCGGCGCATGCCTCCGTCGCATAGCCGCGGCCCCACATTTCGGGTAAAAAGCCGTACCCGAGGACGTGCGCCGCCCCTTCGACGGTCACATAGCCGAAGGGAGTGCCGTCCTCTTTCAGACAGACGGCGAGCCGTACGGCATCTTGCGCGGGCAGGAACCGTTTTTCGGCAAGCGCGCGCAGTTCCCGCTCGGAGCACGGCGGGAACCAGGGGAGGAAGACGTTCGTTTTTTCGTCGGTAAGAATGCGGCGCAGGGCGGGTAGGTCGCGCTCACAGAACGGGCGCAAAACCAATCGTCTGCTTTCTGCCGTAAACAAGTTGTTCATGGCGCGATCATACCATATCGTTCATTCGGAAGTCAAGCGAAAAAAGGGCTTTACAACGGAGCCGCCTTTATGGTATAATAAAGTCATGAAGTTGTGAAACAACGGCGAAAAAGTATGAAGTACGTTTTTTTTGACATCGAATGCGCATGCGTATATAAAAATGTGGCGAAGATCTGCGTCTTCGGCTATTGCGTGGCGGACGAGGAGTTCAACATCCTTGAAAAGGAAGATATCCTCATCAATCCGAACGGAAAATTCCACCTTACCGACCACGGCGGCGGCGGGATCGTTTTGCCGTATGATTACGACAGTTTTGCCAAGCTGCCCGATTTCAAAAAGTTTTATCCGCGCATCAGAGAGATATTGGAGGGCGAGGACAAGCTCGTGTTCGGGCATGCCGCGATGAACGATGTGAAATACCTCAATCTCGAAACGCGCCGCTACAAATTGCCGTCCTTCCGCTTTCAGTTTGCGGATACGCAGGTGCTGTACATGGCGATGACCGAAACGTTTGACCGCCAGACGGGGCTGGAGGCGCTCACGAAAATTTTCGAGATCGACTATACGCCGCATTGCGCGGCGGACGACGCCTATGCCACGATGTGCGTTGCGCGCGAAATGTGCGCGCACGAAAGCTGTACCGTGCCCGAACTGCTGAAAAAATACGGGGTTCGGCTCGGGAAGATCATGAACGGGCAGTATTCGCCCTGCGTATCGCAGCGGCGCAGCGATTACATTGCCGAAAAACGCCGCCTGAAACGCGAACGCGGCGAACGGCGTTCCAAATTCAACGATTTCGTATACGGGTACCGCGTGCGGCCGCAGAGCAGCGAGCTGAAGGGGAAGCGGTTCAGCTTTTCGCGCTGTATCGAAGAGGAAGTGCCGCTCGCGAAAGGGCTCGTGAAAGAGATCGTGAAACGCGGCGGAAAATACTCGCTCAAACTTTCGGGGTGCAACGTGTTCGTCGAAGGCGAAGAGGATGACAGCCCGCGCGCCGCAAGCGCCAGGAAGCTCAAAGAACAGGGGCAGATCGGCGAGATCTACACGCTTGCGCAGCTGCAGCAGATGTTGGGAGCGGAGCAGACGTGAACGAACGGTACCTTGCCCGCATGCGTGCCATGCTGGGGGCGGACTATCCCGCATACGAAGCGTGCCTTGCAGAGCCGCCCGTACGCGGCATCCGCGTGAACACTTTAAAAATCGAAGCGGACGCGTTCCGCGCCCTTTCGCCGTTTGCGCTCAGGCAGGTGCCGTGGGAGCCGAACGGCTTTTCTGTTGACGGGGAGAAGGCGGGGAAAAGCTTTTACCACGACGCGGGGCTGTACTATGTGCAGGAGCCGAGCGCGATGTGCGCCGCGCCGCTTTTGGAGGCGCAGCCGGGCGAGCGGGTGCTCGACCTGTGCAGCGCCCCGGGCGGGAAGGGCACGCAGCTGGCGCAGGCGATGCGTGGGAAGGGGCTGTTGGTGCTCAACGAAAAACTGCCCGACCGCGCCGCTGTGCTGCTGCAGAACGTCGAACGGCTGGGCGTGACCAACGCGGTGGTGACCAGCGCCGATCCGGCGGAGCTTGCAAAGCGCCTGGGCGGCTTTTTTGATAAGATCCTAGTCGACGCGCCGTGTTCGGGCGAGGGGATGCTGCGCAAGGAGCCTGCCGCCGCCGGACAGTGGAGCGAGGAAACGGTGCGCATGTGCGCCGCGCGCCAAAAGAAAATTCTTTCTTCCGCCGCCGAAATGCTTGCCCCGGGCGGACGGCTCGTCTACTCGACCTGCACCTTTGCCGCGGAAGAGGACGAGGAAAATGCGCGCTGGTTCGTGCGCACGTTTCCGCAATTTACGCTGCTCGAAGAGAAAAAGCTGTTCCCGCACCGTATATGCGGGGAAGGACACTACGCGGCAGTGTTTGCCTGCGGCGATGGCGAATGTACGCGTTTCAGACGTGCAAAACCCTCTGCCGTTGACAGAAAGACGCTTGCGGCGTTCCGCGCCTTTGAAAAAGAGTTTTTGCGCGGAACTATGCAGGGCGAGCTGCGGCAGTTCGGTGGTGCGCTCAGCCTTGTGCCGGAAGAGCTGTTTGACCTGAACGGGCTGCGCGTACTGCGGGCGGGGCTTTTGCTCGGTGAGGCGAAAGGCGACCGCTTTGAACCGTCGCACGCACTGGCGATGGCGGCGGGTTGCCCCCTGCGGCAGACCGTTCCTCTGAACGAAGAAGAGGCGGCGCGATACTTTGCGGGCGAGCAGCTCGACTGCGCTGCTCCGCGCGGCTGGTGCGCCGCAACGTTCGGCGGGTATGCGCTCGGGCTTTGTAAGGGCGCGGGCGGGGTGCTGAAAAACCATCTGCCGAAAGGGCTGCGCCGCCCGCGCGCATGAATGGATACTACTGATGACTGCCTGTGCCGCACGGAGCGGCAGAAGGCGGTACGCAAAGCAGAAAAACAGCGGGATACAAGGGGCAGCGCGCCCGACGGACTCTTTCCGTCGGGCGCGCGTTTATATTGTTTGGCGTGAGCGCCTGTCCTCCGACGGCGGCCATAATTGCAATACGAGAGGACAGCTCAGAAGGGGAACCGTGGGGAAAAAGCGATAAAACGCAGCGGAAAAACAGAATGGACAGAGAGGACAAGGCAAAGCCGCGTATCCGTTCGGATACGCGGCTTTGGTGTTTGCTTTTAGGGCTGAGCCGTATTATTCGGTTTTGCCTTCATCGGAGCTGTCCGTGTTGTCGTCCGCAGGAGCGTCCTCGTTATCCGTATCCGCGTCTGCATCCGCATCCGTTTCCTCGGTCTCGTTGTACAGTTCCGCATCGGTGAAGAGATCTTCTTCTTCCTCAGCCTCTTCTTCACGCTCTTCCGCTTCCGCTTTCTTGAGTTTGCGGATGTAGATGTCGCGCTTGTTGCTGTACATCGGAGATGCCTTATCCGCGCCCTTGCGCTTCATGCCCGCAAGCAGTTTGCGCAGCAGAAGCGCGAGCAGGGTGATGACCAGCACGGCTGCAAGCAGGATAGAGGAGATGAGCAGCCAGACGTTCACGTTGGAATCCGGCGTCGTCGTATCGTCGCTCGTGCTATCGTCGCTCGAAGAGGAGGATACCGTCTCTTCGCTTGCAGCGAAGTTGATATAGGTGTCGTAGTAGGTGACGCCGGAATCGGCAAAGGAATATTTGAGATAGGCGACCGTGTTGGAATAGGTGGTCGGGTCATATCCCGAATAAGGATCGTCGCCGTCCGTGCGGTCCGCGTCGAAAGGCGCGTAATCGCTGTCGTCGAACAGAGAGTAGTGGTAATAGACCAGCGTGCCCGCGTTCTCGATCGTGCTTCCGTCTGCGTCCGTCTCGATCCTGCTCGTGAACTTCGAGGGATCGGCGAGGTACGCCTCTTCCAGCGCGTCCGTATCCGCATAGCCGAGATCCTTGGCAAGGCTTTCCATCTGCGCGTCGACGAGGTTGTTGAAGGACTCTTCCGCAAGGTCGCTGTACTGCACCACGTCAAAGATGACGAAGTTGTTGTCCGCAGCGTCCGTGTTGGTAGCCGCATCGATCACGGAACCTTCCGTGCCGTTGCGGTCGCCCGACCAGTATTCGAGGCGGTACGTCTTGCTGTCGCTGCCGTTCGCGATGAAGAAGCGGATATAGATCCAGTCGGAGACCTCATCCGTGTCGTTTTCGACCATCTGGAACAGATCCTGTTCGGTCGTATCCTGCAGTTTCGCGCCCGTCAGGTCGATCCCCGCTTCGGTGAAGTCTTTGACCTGCACTTCATAGGTGTCGCTGTCTTCGTCGTAGTAGCGGTAGAAAGCGCCGTCGTGCAGATAGTAGACGATGTTGCCGCTTGCGTCCGTCAGGTTGCCGTCCTCGTCCGTATCGTAGTTGGAAAGGTTGGCGTAGAATTCAGTTCCCGTGTAGTTGCGTTCTTTCGCCCACAGCCCGTTGTCCTGGTAGTAGAGGAGGGTGTTATCGCGCCTGTCGTAGTTTTCGTCGTCAGGGTCGAGGTTTATCAGGTTCCCGTCCTCATCGTAGCGATAGGAAACGCCCGTTTCGTGTTTGAGAGTATCCGAATACATCAGCTTTCCTTCATCGGCAGGGTCGGTGATGTCCGGTTCGGTCGTGTCGATGAGATATACGTATGCACGCGTATGCGGCGAAAGTTTCACACGCACCGTGATCTGCGTATAGGAATCGGCAGAAACGCTGGAAGTCGAATTTGCGATGAAGCCGTAGGAGTCCGCAACGGTCTTCGCGATGATCAGCGGCTGCGTGCAGCTGCTGCCGAGGATCTCGTTCCATGCGGTCAACACATCGGAATAACTGCCGTTGTAATGTGTCAGGATCCCAAACCAGTCGTCCGTCGTCAGATAGCTTCCGGCATATTCCTTGCTGATGAGCCCTGCCGTGGCGAGATCGTTCTTTGCATTGTTTGCTTCCGGATCGTTGACGCCCACATGGTAGCTGCCGCCGTACACGCCCGTGTAGTTGGACGGGTCCGCAATACCCGTTTCAATGGACTTGTCGTTCGTGGCAGGGGTGTCGAACGCGGGAGCATCCGCATACTTGTCGCCCGTCAGCGTAACGGTCTTGGCATAGTCGCTCGTGGAGGCGAGCGCCGCCTGTTCTTCGGTAAGGCTGCAGGTTTCGAAGCCTGCGAACATCGCAAAGCCGGGCACATAGCTCGAAAGGGTGGTGCCTGCGATCGTGGTCGCGCCGAAGGAGAATTCCAAGGTGAAGGAAAGTTCCTCTTCCTCCGTCGTCACATAGAAGGCGCAGTACTGCCAGCCGTCGAAGATGTCTTCGGTCTTGCTCGTATCGTCCTTGATGTCGACGGTGGTAAGGGTGGTCGTGTCGACCGCGCCGATCGCCGTCTCCGTGTCGCCGTCTACAAGCGTGACCGTCGCGCCCGTGCCGCCCTGCAGGTCAGACGTCTTGACCCAGAACGAGATCATCAGCGTCTGCCCCTTGGTAACGGTGAACAGGTCGTCGTCCACGGTCGCGGTATAGGGGGCGCCCTGGCTGCTGTACAGGAGCAGAATATCGCTGTCTGCAAACGGCAGGGCAGAGTAGTTTTCCAAAGCGTCTTTCAGCGCCTGCGCGTAGCTGCCGCCTGTGATCGCGGATGCCGCCAGGATGTCGCTGTTTGTCAGGTCGCTTTCGGCGATGAGTGACCTATCGGGATAGAAGTAACTTTCTACGGTGTTCCCGCGGTCGTCCGTCGTGTTGCCGATCGTCGTGTTGCCGGACGTCGCGTCCGTGCTGAGGGTCAGACTGCGCAGGGCATTCGTTGCCGTCAGCTCGTCCAGATCGAGCGCAAACAGGTTGCTTGTAACGCCCTGCGCGTTGAAGGTGCCTTTATCGCTGAGGGAAGAGGTGTCGAGGGTGACGGTGTTGCCTTCGAGAACGCCCGCTTCGGTCAGCGTCGTATCCCAGTCCTTCGCCTCGAAGACCGTGTAGGTCAGGTCGTCGAAGAAGGCGTAGCCCTGCACATAGTCGTAGTAGTTCGCGGTGTTGCCCGCCGCCTGCCTGCCCAGCCCGAGGTTGACCGTAAAGGTCGTCGTCGCGTACGAGGAGGCGCGGATGTAGAAGGTGTATTCCACCCAGCCGTTGTTTTCGGCAGGGGTATTTTCGTCCGCTGCGGGATTCAGGATCTCCGTGTTGATGTTGCGCACCACCAGCGAATCCTGCGAGGTACCGCCGACGGAGTTGCTGATCTCGATGAACGCGCCGCGGTTGCCGGCGGCAACGCTCGTGCCGTCGTTGTAGGTGAGGTCGGACGTCTTGACCCAGACGGAGACGGACGCCGCCGTGCCCGCCGAAAGGGTGATGGAAGTAGATGCATACTGCATCGCCGTGCCGTAGCCGTTCGTGCGGTAGTTGTGCAGCATCAGAACGTGCGTGCCTTTCTCTTCGTTCAGGGTCGCCTCGTCGTCGCTGCCCGTCCAATGCGTGCCGGGGTTGAGCCCACGCAGGTATCCGATGAATTCATCGCGCACCGCGTCAAGGAGCAGGTCGTCGCTGTTCGTCGTGCTGAAATCGTCGGGATCGATGTTGTTGTCGGTCAGAAATTTCTGCCCTTCGTCCGACTCGATCCACGCCGCGAACAGATCCCAGCCTGGGATATCGTAGTAGTTGTCGATGTCCGTGAAGTACTTCGCGTCCTCCAATTCGTCCGCGTCGTCCTCCTCGTCCAGCCCGTCATAATAAATATAGTTTTTGTAGGCATAGTAGAAGCCGCTCCAGTCGAACGTGCTGTTCTCGGGGTCTTCGATGTACGCCGCGTACGACGTTTCGTCGAAGGCGCTTTCGCGTTCTGCCGTGTCCACGATGCCCGACTTTGCGGAAGAGGAGCTTGCGCTCGTGCCGCTGTCGTTGGAAACGGCAGAGCTCGTCCAGTTGTCGGCGCTGCCGATCACGTAGCTGCCGTCACTGTCCGAAAAATACTCGAAGTCCGCGTTGGAAAACGTCTGCGTATCCGTGCGGGTCTCGCTCGAGCTGTCGTCTTCTTCTTCGCTTGTGGAGCATGCGCTCAACGCAAACACGCCGAACGAAAGGAGCATGAGGAAAGCCAGGAGCAGTGTAACGATCCGCAGTTTTCCGATTCTTTTACTTTTTGCCATAGAAAACACCTTTTGCATGAATGAAATAGAAATTACAATCTTTTCAAATCGTACTATCCTATTTTAATATAAAAGGCGCGTAAAAGCAAGCAATAACGGTAAAAAAACGATGAAAAATTCAGGATTTCTTTATCGGTGCGGGAAAATCGGAATTCCGCCGCCGTGCGGGCGGGAATGTTTTTGCCCGTGACCCGCATTCATGATTTTTCCGTGCGGTGGCAGACTATATCTGCGGGGAGCGCGGCGCGCTCCCCGCGCGGAAGGAGGGGAAAGAGTGACTGATTTGAAATATGCGGCGAAGATGGCTGCCGCGGGGATCGTAACGGGCGCCGTCAACGGCGCGTTCGGCGGGGGCGGCGGCATGGTCGTCGTGCCCCTCTTGCAGGCGGGAGGCAGGCAGCCGCTTGTAGCGCATGCCACGGCGATCCTCATTATCCTGCCCGTCTGCCTGGCGAGCGCGATCGTATACCTTGCGGGCGGCTGGTTCGATGCCGAACTGTTCCTTGCGGTCGGCATCGGCGTGCTGGCGGGCGGTGCGCTGGGCGCGAACCTGCTCGGCGCGATCACGCCCGCGGCGGCGACGCTCGTGTTTGCCGCCGTGATGTTCGCGGCGGGCGTGCGGATGATCGTATGAGGAGGAGCGGATGCGGTTTCTTGTCTATCTTCTGGCGGGGCTTGCGGGCGGCGTGCTCGGCGGCATGGGTATGGGCGGCGGGTGCGTGCTCATCCCTATCCTGACGGTGCTGTGCGGCGTGCCGCAGCATATGGCGCAGTCGGTGAACCTGCTGACCTTTCTCCCTATGGCGGCGGTCTCTCTGCGGGTGCACGCAAAGAACGGGCTTTTGGATACGCGCGGCGTGCTCTGGACGATCGTACCCGCAACGCTGCTCTCCGTGCTGGGCGGGCTGTTCGTGCAGGGGATCCCCGGCGGCGCGCTGCGCGTCGGGTTCGGCGTGTTCCTGTGCCTTTTGTCGCTGTACCAGCTCTCCGTCGGACTGAAAAGTTTTTTGCGTGCGCGCGCGGCAGCGCAGTAAAAATACGCGCGCTGAGGTGTAAAAAAGTGCGCGCGGGCGGCGCAATACGCCGCAGGCGCGCACATGCGCGGCGCCGCGGTAAAAACATACGCGGGCGGCATGATAAGGGGCGTGCGTGCGCGGCGGCTTCGCCCGCGCGCGCCGTTCCGCCTGCGGGCGGCGGGCATAAGCCGTGCTTATGGCGGAAAGAGCAAAACATTCCCTTCCAATTCTTTACAGGGCGCGCAAAATATGGTACAATATTCTCAGAACGGAATGTCTGCGCTGCATGCGGCGCGGGTGTATAGCGGAGGTTCTTTTGGCTCGGTTCGGCGGAGGAGTGCACCCCGCGGGGTGCAAACAATACAGCAGGGAAAAGGAGATCGGGCGGCTGCCCGACCCGAAAGAGGTCTGGGTGCCGCTCTCCCAGCATATCGGCGCGCCCGCCGTGCCCGCCGTACAGGCGGGGGAGCGCGTTTTGCGCGGGCAGCTGATCGGCAGGGCGGCGGAAGGGCTTTCGGCGAACGTGTTTTCGCCCGTCGCGGGGACGGTGAAGGGCATCGTCACGCATATCACCTTTGCGGGGAAGAAGGCAGAGCACGTTCTCATCGAAAACGATTTTTCGGACGAGCATACGGCGCTTGCCCCGCTTGCGGAACGGACGCCCGAAAGCGTGCTCGCGCGCATCGCGGAGGCGGGCATCGTCGGCATGGGCGGCGCGGGGTTCCCGACGGCGGTAAAGCTGAACGTGCGCGGCAGGGTAGATACGCTCCTCATAAACGGCGCGGAGTGCGAGCCGTACATCACCTGTGACGACAGGCTCATGCGCGAATATGCGGCGGAGGTGACGGCGGGCGCGGAGCTATGCCGCCTCGCCTGCGGCGCGCAGCGCGTGATCATCGGCGTCGAAAAAAACAAGCCCGAAGCGATCGCCGCGCTCACTCCCTTCTGCAAGGGGAATATCGCCCTGCAAAAACTGCGCACCCGCTACCCGCAGGGCGCGGAAAAACAGTTTATCCGTTCCTGTACGGGGCGCACGGTCGGGGAGGGGGAACTTCCCGCCGACGCGGGCGTGGTCGTTATCAACGCGCACACCGCTTACGCGGTTTGGGCGGCATGTGAAAAGGGCGAACCCTGTTACGAGCGCGTCATGACCGTTTCGGGCGGCGCGGTCGAGCGCCCTGCGAACCTTTGGGTGAAAAACGGAACGCCGCTGCGCGAAATAGCGGATCACTGCGGCGCGCACGAGGAGTGCGGTCGCATCGTTTCCGGCGGGCCGATGATGGGCGACGCGGTCTTTTCGCTGAAGATCTGCGCCAAAAAGACGACGTCTGCGCTGCTGTTCCTCTCCAAAGAGGAGGCGGAGACGAATAAAAGTTCGGTGTGCATCGGCTGCGGCAAGTGCGTGCAGGCGTGCCCGATGGGGCTTTCGCCCACCTTTATCGAAGAGGCGCTGCTCGCCAAAAACTATGCGGAGGCAAAGCGCTACGGTGCGCCCGCCTGTATCGGGTGCGGGTGCTGTTCGTATGTCTGCCCCGCAAAGCGCTATCTTGCGCAGGGCGTGAAGCTCGCAAAAAAGATCATTTCGGAGAGAGGGATTTAAATGGCTGAGATCACCGCATACAAAGTATCCGCCTCTCCGCATAAAACGGGGAATGACACGACCCGCCGTATGATGCTCGACGTGCTCATCGCGCTCCTGCCCTGCCTCGTCGCGGGCGTGGTGTTCTACGGGCTGTGGTCGCTGCTTCTGGTCGCCGTCTGCATGGTGACCTGCTTTGCGTCCGAACAGCTGTTCAACCTCGTGCGCAAAAAGCCGTTCACCTTCGATCTGTCCGCGCTCGTCACGGGGCTGATCCTCGGGCTGAACCTGCCCCCGCGCGCGCCGTGGTATATCCCGATCATCGGCGGCGTGTTCGCGATCGTGCTCGTGAAGATGCTCTTCGGCGGGCTGGGCAAAAACTTTGCCAACCCTGCCGCGACGGCGCGCGTGTTCTTGCTGCTCGCGTACAGCGGCGTGATGACGAGCTGGATCGGCGCGGACGTTTCGGGGAATATCCTCGCGGGCGACGTGGCTACGTCGGCGACCTATCTCGGCGGCGGCACGGCGGCGCTTGCGGACAGCTTCCTCGGCGTGCGCGGCTATTGGGCGTGGGTGCTGCAGCTGTTTTTGGGCTATACGGGCGGCAGCATCGGCGAAACGTGCTCGCTCGCCATCCTGCTCGGGTTCATTTACCTCACCGTGCGGCGGGTCATCGACTGGCGCATCCCGCTCTCGTACCTGCTCACCGCGGCGGTGATGACGCTCATCTGCTACGGCGACGCCTACGAAATTTTATTGCAGCTTTTATCGGGCGGCATGCTGTTCGGCGCCGTGTTCATGGCGACGGACTATGCCACTTCGCCGAAGTGGCGGTACAACCGCATCCTGTACGGCGTGGGGCTGGGGATCATCACCATGCTCATCCGCGCGTTCGGTACCTATCCGGAGGGCACGTCGCTCGCGATCCTCATCATGAACCTGCTCGTGCCGCTGATGGACAAGTACATCCTGCCCGTGCGCTTCGGGCAGCGCACAAAGCACGGCAAACCGAAGCCGCAGGCGATGAAGTGGACGATGCGCGCGCTCTGCCTTGCGATGGCGGCGTCGGTCGTCATCGCCGCGCCCGTCCTGGCGGCGCAGAACCCGTACCGCTACGAATATACGCCCGAATATGTGCAGGGTTTTAGCCTGACCGGGGAAGGGTATGTGTTCGACGTTGCGGGCGTGGCGGATATCGGCGGGTACAAACAGCCCGTCGCCTATACGGTCACCATCGACGGGAAGAAGGAAAGGGTGACGGATATAGACGTCGTGGTGCAGAGCACGATGGGGTATGAGGCGGAACTTTCGTTCTTTATCGGCAAGACCGAGCGCGAGATCCGCAGGATCGGCGACCTTTCCACTGATGCGGACACGTCGGCGACGATCACGAACACGGCGCTGCGGAACATGATCCTCGAATGTTTCGAGATGCTCGCCATGGACGAGGATCCGTACGAGTACAGCCCCGCCTATGTGAAGTCGCAGGAAAAGGAGGGCACGGTCTACACCTTTTCGGTGGAGGGCGCGGCGTATCTTCCCGACTATGACTACACGCAGCCGCTCGCATATACGGTGCGCATCGATATGGCGGACGGCAGGGTGAGCGAGATCGTGCCGGTCACGCAGAGCACGATGGGGTTTGAAGCGGAACTTGCCTTCTTTGTAGGCAAAACGCACGCGCAGGTGCTGGGGCTGACCGATCTTTCCACCGACGCGGACACTTCGGCGACGTACACGAACACGCAGCTGCGTGCGATGGTGCTGGAATGCTTTTATGTAGCGGAACGCGCGGAGGCGGCGAATGGATAGGGCAAAGACGAAAGCGGTATTGCAGAGCATCGGCGTGCTCGCCGCCATCGCGCTCGTGTGCGGGCTGCTGCTCGGCGCGGTGTATCTGCTCACGGAGGTGGATCCGCGCACCGAGGCGTATGCAAAGTTCGCCGCGGATACGGGGCTTGCGTTCACCGTTCCCGAGGGCGACAGCGGCGCGGGCAGGGAAACGGAGTACACCGTTACCGTATCGACGGTCGGCGGCACGCGAACGGTCACGGCGGAAGTGCAGTATTACGGTCTTTCCGACGACGGCACCGTGCACGCTTTCTGTACGGCCGGCTCGGGCGGTTACGGCGGCAACGTGCAGATGTACGTATATATCAGGGACGGCATGATCTACAAGATCGTCGCGGGAGAAAATTCCGAAACGTTCATGGGCAACCTGGAAAGCAGCGAAACATTTTACGCGCAGTTCCTGAACGTGCCCGTTGCGGAACTTCTGGACGGGTCGGGCACCGACTACGTTTCGGGTGCGACGAGGAGCTCGACAGCCGTGACCGCGGCGATCGGCGCGGCGGCAAAGTATTACGACCTGTATCTGACGGAGGCGGCAAATGGATAAGGCGAAACTCAAAGAGACGATGCTCGGCGGGCTTTTGCGCAACAACCCGACCTTTGTTCTGGTGCTCGGCACCTGCCCGACCATTGCGACGACCACGAGCCTGTTCAATTCCTTTGCGATGGGCGTGGCGACGATGTTCGTGCTCATTTTTTCCAACCTGTTCATCAGCCTGCTGCGGCGCGTCATTCCGGACAGGGTGCGCATCCCGTGCTATATCGTCATCATTTCGACGTTCGTCATCATCGTGCAGCGGGTCATGAACCGTTTTATCCCCGACCTGTATTCCGCGATCGGCACCTTTATCGACCTCATCGTCGTCAACTGCATCATTCTGGCGCGGGCGGAGAGCTACGCCTCCTGCAACAAGCCGCTGTACAGCATGCTGGACGGCGTTTCGATGGGGCTGGGCTTCACCTGCGCGCTGTGCATGATCGGGATCGTGCGCGAATTCCTTGCCGCAGGTTCGTTTGCGGGCATGGCGATCCCCGGATTCCCCGCGATGGACGCAGCCGCATCGAATATGTTCGGGTTTATCGTGTTCGGGTGCATGATGGCGCTGTTCAATTTCCTTGTGCAAAAATGGAACGCGCGCGCGAAGCGTGCGGAAAAAACGCTCCCTCTTGCGAGAGAAGAGTCGCCTGCGGAGGTCACGAAATGTTAGTTGATATCGGCGCCGCGGGCGCGGCGGTCTCCATCGTGGCGGTCATGTTTTCCGCCGTCATCTCCAACAACATCGTGCTTTCGCAGTACCAGGGCATCTGTCCCTTCCTGGGCGTATCCAAAAAGATGTCGAGTGCGGTCGGCATGGGGTTTGCCGTTATTTTTGTCATGGCGATCTCCTCCGTGTTCTGCTGGCTGGTGTACAATTATGTTCTGCTTCCGCTGGAATTGGATTACCTGTACACGATGGCGTTCATCCTTGTGATCGCCAGCCTTGTGCAAATGCTTGAGATCGTGCTCAAACGTTTCTCTCCCACGCTGTACAGCGCGCTGGGCATTTATCTGCCGCTGATCACGACAAACTGCGCCATCCTCGGCGCGGCGAACAGCGCGATCGTGTATCAAAGCTACGACTTTCTGTACACCTTCGGGTTTTCCGTGGCGACGGGCGTCGGCTTTTTATTGGCGATCGTGCTTTTGGCGGGCGTACGGCTCAAAACGGACAAGGCGGACATTCCGAAATGTTTCAAAGGGTTCCCGATCACGCTGATCACGGCGGCGATCATGGCAATGGCGTTCGCGGGGTTCGCGGGCATTCTGGCGGGGTGAGCGTATGAGTACAGTCGCATCGGTTTTGCTCGCGGGCGGCATCATGCTCGCGCTCGCGCTCATATTCGGCGTCCTGCTCGTCGTTGTGTCCAACGCGCTTGCCGTCAAAAAAGACGAGCGTGCCGAAAAAGTGGAGAAGCTGCTCGCCGGTTCCAACTGCGGCGGTTGCGGGCACGCAGGCTGCGCGCAGTTTGCCGCCGCGCTTCTGAAAGGGGAGGCGTCCCTCGCCGACTGCAAGGCGACGCCTGCCGCAAACAAGCAGCAGATCGCCGACCTTCTCGGCGGCGGGGAAGTCGGGGAGGAGACGGTCGCTGTCGTGCACTGCAACGGCGGGAACGGCTGCTATAACAAATACGATTACCAGGGCTACGGGAACTGCGCCGCCTGCGAAATGCTTGCGGGCGGGGTCAAGGCGTGCCCCGTCGGCTGTATCGGCAAAAAGACGTGCGTCGACATGTGCGCGTACGGCGCGATCGACGTCGGCGACGGCGGATATGCCGTCGTTGACAAAAATAAATGCGTTTCCTGCGGGGCGTGTATCACAAATTGCCCGAAAAAGATCATCGGCCGCGTTCCCAAGAGCGCAAAGGTATACATTGCCTGCTCCAACCACGGCAAGGGAAAGGACGTCATGGAGCTTTGCAGCCGCGGCTGCATCGGCTGCGGACTGTGCGCGAAAAATTGTCCCGTCGGGGCGATCGCGATGGAAAACGCGCTGCCTGTTATCGATTATTCCAAGTGCATCGGGTGCGGGAAATGCGCCGCGGTCTGCCCGCGCAAGTGCATCAGGGAAATGTAGCGGCGAAGGAGCGGAAATGGAAAATTCCGGGCGGGGTTGTGCATTTTGTACACCCCGTTTTTTGCAAAATGCGGGCAGTTTTTGTGCATAAAAATATATAAAAGGTCAATAACTTACAAAACAAATGTTGTATAAAGACAAAACGGCGCTTTTCACAAAAAACCGAAAAAATTTTTGCACAAATTTTTAAAAAAGCTCTATACAAACCGAAAAATCAATGGTATAATAAACGTGGTTAATTTGGGTCATAGTAGTTTTTCGGTGGAAAATCGGGTAAAACGGAGAGACCAAAAGGGTAACACACACTTATTTTTATACGGACAACTGAGGTGGCACAGTGGAAAAAATCGGCATCATTGATTTAGGCTCGAATTCGGCACGGCTCGTGATCGTCGAACTGTTCGGCGAAGGGCATTTTATGGTCGTGGACGAACTGAAGGAAAGCGTACGGCTCGGGCAGGATATGGAGCGGGACGGCTTTTTGAAGCCCCAGCGCGTAGCGGAAACGATAAAAACGCTGAAAATGTTCAAAAAACTCTGCGATGCGAGCAGGGTAGACCGGATCATCGCCGTTGCGACGGCGGCGGTTCGCCGCGCCAAAAATCAGCGCAGTTTTCTTGACGAGATCCAGGCAACGTGCGGGATTAAGGTCAAAGTGCTCAGCGAAGAGGAAGAGGCGACGCTCGTCTACCGCGGCGTCATCAATTCGATGGATATCCCCAAGGGCGTTATCCTCGAGATCGGCGGCGGCAGCACGAAAATCATTTATTATAACCGCAGGAACATGCTCGGCAGCGTGACGCTTCCGTTTGGTGCGGTCACGCTCACGGATCTGTTCAAAAACGACGGGCTTTCGCCCGAAGCGCAGGCGGAGAAGATCGAAGAGTTCTTCACCGAACAGCTCTCTTCCATCGAGTGGCTTAAAGACGTCGACCCGGACGCGCAGATGATCGGCGTGGGCGGTTCCTTCCGTAACATCTTCAAGATCAGCAAGATGGTGCGCAAATATCCGCTCGATACCGTGCATAACTACAACCTGCCCGTAGAGGATTTCGACTCCATTTATGACATGATCAAGGTGCTCGACCTTGACCGCAAAAAGAAGATCAAGGGCATTTCCTCCGCGCGTGCGGATATTCTGCCCGCCGCGCTCGCCGTCGTCAAAGCGTTCACGCGGTATATGCGGTTTGAAAGTTTCACCATCGGCGGCATGGGGCTGCGTGAGGGGATCATGTTCAACCAGGCGATGCCCATCACCCTTGAAAAGCCCATTTCGGACATCCTCGGGTACAGCCTGAACGGGTTGGTCCGCTACTATGAATGCGACGAAAAGCATGTGGAGCATGTCGTGAACCTTTCGGTGCAGCTGTTCAAGCAGCTGCGCGTCCTGCACAAATTCCCGCGGCAGTACCTGAAAATTTTGAAAGTCGCGGCGACGCTGCATGACTGCGGGACCCGTATCAAATTCTACAATCATCAGAAGCACAGCTGTTATATGATCCTCAATTCCACGCTGTACGGCATCACGCACCGTGAGATCGTGCTTGCGGCGTTCGTGGCGGGCTGCCACAAGAAGGAGGATATTTCCCTTGCCGATTGGGTCAAGTACAAGGACATCGTGCTGGAAGAGGATCTGGAAGCCGTGAAAAAGCTCGGCGTCATGCTCCGCATTGCGGAAAGTCTTGACCGCGGCGGCGCGGGCACGATCAAGGGCATCAACTGTGACGTGCTCGGCGATTCGGTCATTATGAAAACGGAAGTGGAGGGCGACGCCACGCTTGAGATCCGCGACGCCATGACCGCCAATACGGAATTCCGTAAGTTCTTCCGCAAAAATCTTGAGATCCTGTAACACGGATAGCCGCAAAAGTTTTTGCGGCTATCTTTCGGAGAAGAAGATATGCAGGTGATCCTTGCAAGCGCCTCTCCGCGCAGGAAAGAGATCCTCGCGCGCATCCTGCCTTCGTTTTCCGTCGAGCCATCGGGATTCGACGAACACACGGTGCGGGAGCGCGGACCGTCGGCGCTGGTCGCCGCCCTTTCGCGGGGAAAGGCGGAAGAAGTGTTTGCGCGCTTTCCGTCCGCCGCCGTGCTTGCGGCGGATACCGTCGTATGGTTCGGCGGCAGGGCGCTCGGCAAGCCGAAGAGTAAAGCGGAGGCAGCGGCGACGCTGCGCATGCTTTCGGGCAGGCGGCACGCCGTGTACACGGGTTGGTGCCTCTTATCGCCGCGCGGCGTACGCAGCGGCGTGTGCAGGTCGGAAGTGCAGTTCAAAGAGCTGAGCGAAGCGTTCATCGCGGCGTATGTGGCGGGCGGTTCGCCGATGGATAAGGCGGGCAGCTACGGCATTCAGGACGACCCTTCGCCCGTGGCGCGCTGTTCGGGCAGTTTTACGAATGTGATCGGGCTTCCGCAGGAAGAAGTCGCACAGGCATTTAAAGACATCGGGATACTTTCATGATAAAATTAGCGATTGATCTGGGTTCATCCGTCACCAAAATTTTTAAGATCGGCAGCGGCGTCGTGCTTGCCGAGCCGACCTGCATCGCCGTTTCCACGTCGTCGGGCACGGTCAAGGCGATCGGCGAAGAGGCGAAGCTGCTCATCGGAAAGACGGCGGAATTCACTACGATCGTGTTCCCCGTGTTTGAGGCTGACATCGTGAACGAGGAGATGGCGGCGGTCATGCTCACCTATTTTTTGAGCAAGATCGGCGTCACGCGCTCCCGCGCGCGCAAGGCGGAAGCGCTCTTTTCGGTACCCTGCGGCGCGCAGGACGAACTGCTTGAAAAATACAGGCGGCTCGCTGCGGCATGCGGCATCGGGTCGGTGTGCTTTGTGGAGGTCCCGTTCCTCTCCGCGCTCGGGCAGAACATGCCGCTGAGCGAGACAGAGCCCGTCTTTATCGTGGACATGGGCGGCGGAAGCACGAATATCGCCGCGTTTTCGCTGGACGGCGTCATTGCGGGCATCGGGCTGAACATCGGCGGCGGCAACATCGACAGCCAGATCATCGACTGTATCGCGCAGGATTTCGGGCTGAAGATCGGCTTGCAGACGAGTGAAAAACTGAAAATGACCATCGGCAGCCTGTACGAGAGCGACAACGAGAGCATGATCGTCAACGGAAGGGACATCCAGAGCGGCCGCCCGCGGTCGATCGCCGTCACTTCGGGAGATATATACGGCTGCGTCAAATTGTTCGCGGATAAAGTCATTCAATATACGGGCATGGTGATCGCCAAGCTCCCTGCAGAGTGTCCGCAGTCATCTGGCACAACGGCATCAGCCTTTCGGGCGGCACGGCGCGCATCATCGGCATGGACGACTATTTTTCGCATGCGCTGCAAGTGGACGTAACGCTTGCGGACGAACCGCAGATGGCGGTCGTGCTCGGCGGCGGACGCACGATCGGCGACGAGGAAGTGCTCGAAGCCGTGCGCATCGAATATTGAACGGTCGGTTCGGAAACGGGCGGAGGGGCACCTCCGCTTTTTTGTTTGCCCCGTTGCAGATTTTGCGACCCGGCACGCTCTTGCAAAAGACCGCGTTTTGTGGTATAATGGTAAAAATCACGGAAAGGTGACAAGCGGAGCATGGACGATTTCGGAAGCCGCCTGCGCACATTGCGCAAGGAAGCGGGCATCACGCAGACGGAGCTGGCGGAAAAACTGAACGTACACCTGCAGACCGTCTCCAAATGGGAGCGCGGGCTGTCCGAGCCCGATTTTTCGCTGTTCGGCGAACTGGCTGACATCCTCGGCGTTTCGCTGGAAAAGCTGGTCGGCGCGGAGGAGGGCGAAACCGTGTTTTCGGGCACGTTTGACGCTGCCGCGTTCGGGAAGAACCTTGCAAAGCTGCGCAAGGACAAAGGGGAGAGCCAGGAACAGCTCGCCGAACTGCTTTCGGCAACGGCGAGCGCGGTATCGAAGTGGGAGCGCGGCATCGTCTGCCCGGACAGGGCGCAGCTGCTCCTTCTGGCGGAGCATGCGGGGCAGCCCGTATCGCGCCTGTATTACGGCATCGGCGAAAAGGCACGTACCGAAACGCCCGCGCAGGCGGTGCTGCGCAAGCGGTATACGCTGCTCTGGGCGGGGCTGGGCGCGCTCTTCTGCGTTGCGCTCATCGTCTTTTCCGTATTTCTGCCGCAGGTCTTTCCTGCGGAGGAAGAAGACCTGATCACCGTCACCGTTGACGGGGTGGAGATGACGGTCGACAGTGACATATGGTTCGGACCGCACCACGAGGAGCGCGAGGGGTATGAATTTGTCGGCTGGGTAGACGCGGAAGGAAACGCTCTTTCCGTACCGATGGAGCAGGTACCGGACGGGACGGAATTTTGTTCAGTGTACAGACCTGCCGAATATACGCTCGACTATTGGCTGAACGGCGGGGCGCTCCCGCAGGGCGCGCCGTATACCATCACGGTGGAGAGCGGCTCCGTGCAGCTGCCCCTGCCGCAGAAGAGCGGGGCGGCGTTTGAAGGCTGGTTCCTTACACCCGATTATTCGGGAGAGCCCGTAACGAGCGTCACCTGCGCCGCTGCGGACGTCAGTCTGTACGCCAGGTGGAGCGATACCGTGTATACCATCCGCTATGACCTGGCGGATGGCGGCGTGATGTATAAGCCGAACCCGGAGACCGTTACGGCGGAAGAGGAGATCGCGCTCAGCGAGCCGCTGCGCGCAGGTTCCAATTTTCTCGGTTGGTACGACGCTCCCGCGGGCGGCGAACGTTATGAAACGGTGGGCGGTGCGAACGCGAAAAACCTCACCCTCTACGCGCACTGGCAGGAGTGCGGCGACCTGTTTACCATCCTGTACGAAACGGACGGCGGCGTGACCGACGGGCAAAACCCGAACTCTGTCGGCGCGGGGGAATGGGTTTCCATCCTTTTTGAAGCAACCAAAACGGGGTACGACTTTGTGGGGTGGAACAGCAAGGCGGACGGCACCGGAACATGGTATACCGAACTGTACGGGATCCGCAGCGACCTCGTACTGTACGCCGTCTATACGCCCGAAACGGATGTGCCGGCTGCGCGCTTGGCGGCGGTATCTGCGGTGACGGGAAGGCAAATCCGAGCGGGATCGCCTGTGCGGAAGAGGTAAAACTTGCACCCGTCGCCAAAGCGGGGCATCCCTTCTGCGGCTGGTTCGACGCCGAAACAGGCGGGAACGAGGTCACGCAGATCGACGAGAGCAACATCCTGCGCCTGCATACGCTGTACGCACGCTTCAAAGAGAACGTATATATCTGTGAGCCGATCTTTTCCGCCGCAGGCGGCGGCATACAAAATTAGGGGCGCTCCCGCATCATGCGGGAGCGCCCCTAATTTTTTGCGTTTTTCGGCAGAAAAACGGCACACGGTGAGGGGCAAAATAGAAAATTCAGCGTTTTTTGCCAGAAATTCAGCGAAATTTGCCAGCGGATTGGCAAACGACGCTGAACAAAAAGCTCGCAAAATGTGCTACACTATCGGTGGTTGCAACAGGAGGGCATTGCCCTTAAAAACAGAGGAGGAAGGAGCGCTCTATGAACAGACATGAAAAACAAAAGCTACATTTTGCTGTTGCTGTACGATGAGTTGCGGGCGGGCAAGGGCATCCGCATTGCGGAATGCTGCGGGCGGTTTGGGTTTTCCGTCGCCACCTTCCGCCGCTACATCGCGTTTTTGCGCGGGTACTTCAACGAGATCTACGGGCAGGAGATCGTCTACGATGCGGAGACCCTTTCCTATCGGTTGGCGGGGGTAACAGGGTAAAGCGGTATGCGGTCGGGGCGGTATGTCCCGCGCGCTTCGGTCGGGCGGCTTATGCCGTGCGTGTCGGCGGCGGGGATTTCGTCTCAGCGAAAAAATTTTTAAAAGAGTTTCAAAAATTTTTTCCGCATTCGCAAAACCTGATACACCCATTTGGTATACTGGTGCCGTTATCGGAAAAGGGCAGTGCGCGCCCGAAAAAAAGAGCGCATAAAGTATTTTGATAAAAGGAGCAAAGGATGAAAAAGAAATGTGTTTTGAAACGTGTCCTGCTTGCGGTCATGGCGGTTGCAATGCTGCTGGTTTTGTTTATCGGCTGTGCGTCCAACAATCGGCTTGCGGAGGCGTACATTTTAGCGGTAGCCGATCATTATGGTTACGACGAAAATGTTATGCGGTGCTTTACCGTGGAAAACGACGGAACGATCCGGTTTGATACGGATCCGCAAAATGTAGGCGATCTTTACAGTTCTAATGTTATTGATGCAATTGAAGATTTCCATGAATATTTGGATATTATGGATATATGGGATGAAATGGTAACAACAACATATGCAGACGGGATTCAGAGCAGAACGGAAAACGGAATCACGGTCGTATGGTCTTACCATCCCAATGTCGGATTAGAAGCCACATATTCCCTTGCGTGATGAACGGAAAGAAGGAGATACAGAATGAAAAATCTGACGGTGAAGCGTTTTTTGCTGATTTGTATTGTTTTTGCGATGGGCGTTCTGTCTATTGTAGGCGTGGCAGCGGATGTGGTAAGGATAGCGCCTGCCGGAGCAATGCCTGCATGGATGTGTTATGTGGGGAATGGATTTGACGTTTTACGGTTTGGTTCCGGTGTTCTATGGAGAGAATATATTATAAGGGATGGTGGACTGCTGATCAGCACTGGTGCCTTTGTTATTTTACAGTTGATAATGGCATTGGTAACGGTCATTATTGCGGTCACCATGCTTTTCAGAAAAAATGAAAAGAAAAACAGAAGGCTTGGCGTAGCTTTTATGATCGTATGCCTGTCTTTGCAGTTTATTTATATGGCGCTGTCAATTATAGCAAGTGTACGGTATGGGATTAATCATGATGATCTGATGGTTACGACCCTTGCATACATACCTTTCATTTTCGGGCTTTTATTGTTTATCGCCTTTTTAGTGCTATGCAAAAACAAGAGAATACCGGAGGGAAAATATCTCTTTTCTAAGGGAGGCGCAGCACAAGAAGCGGAGCAGACCGGGATATGGAACATGCAGAATGATTACAGCGGAAGCAGCCGGTCTGTAGAGCAGCCGTCTTATGGCGGACCCGTGGCACAGCAGGGGCAGTATGCAGCAGGGCAGCCCGTGCAGCAGCCGTATTACGGGGCTCCCGTACAGCCGCAGCAGACGGCGGGGCAGCCCGTGCAGCAGCCGTATTACGGGGCTCCCGTGCCGCCGCAGCAGGCAGCGCCCCAACCCGCGCCGCAGCCCTCCGCCGCGGACAGCATGGAGGAAAAAGTGAAGCTCCTCACGCAGTACAAGCAGCTTTTGGACAGCGGTATCCTCACGCAGGAGGAGTTTGACAAACTCAAAGCGGAAACGCTGGGAAAACAATAAATTTCAATATTTACATTTTAAAGGAGGAATCTCTATGAAAAAACTTTTTGCCGCAATGTTCGCGGTATGCCTCGGCTTTGCCTTTTTTGCCTTTGCAGGATGTGCGGCGGCGCCGACGGAGGAGGACTTCACGGCGGCGCAGGACGCATTGGACAATTATACGGTCGTCGTCGAATTTAAATGGGAAGACGGCGGTGCAAGCGGAGACTATACCAGCACGCTGCGGGTAGCCGGCACGAAGGGCTCTTTTGAAACGACGTTGGTAAGCGGCGTCTACTATGCAGAAGAGACGGAAGGCGGCCTCAGGCTTCTGAGCCCCGGCAGCAGCAGCTGGCAAAATACGTCGTATACAAGTATTGAACAAGTGAGGGCGGAATATAACGGCTATGTCGTTCTGTTCCAGTCGTTGGAATTCGGTGACTTTTCGGCGGACGGCGATTGGCTCGTCATGAGCGAGGAGGCGCTTGCCAATTATAACGAGGGCTTTACGCTCAATTCGTTCCGCGTTCAGTTGCAAGGCGGGCGCTTCACCACGGCGGAAGCGGTCGCCGAGGTGGGAGGGAATCTCCTCGATCTGACGTATACGTTCAGCAATTACGGGTCTACGACCGTCACCTTCCCCGCATAATTTGCACAAAATCAAAAACAAGGCGGCGGAAAACAGGCGGCGGAGCGCGATCGCGCTCCGCCGCTTTCTGTTGTGGTCAGATAAGAACTGATTTAAAATTTTTCAGAATCCGTTTCGCGGATCTCGACGCGGCGGATCTTGCCGCTGATCGTTTTGGGGAGCTCCTTCACAAATTCCACGACGCGCGGGTATTTGTAGGGTGCCGTCGTCTTTTTGACATGGTTTTGAAGTTCCTTGACGAGCGCGTCGCTCGGCTCGTAGCCCTTGGCGAGCACAATGGTCGCTTTGACGAGCTGACCGCGCACGCCTTCGGTGTCGGGTACGCCCGTGATTGCGCATTCAAGCACCGCAGGGTGTTCCATGAGCGCGCTCTCCACCTCAAAGGGCCCGATGCGGTAACCCGAGCTTTTGATGATGTCGTCCTTTCTTCCGACGAACCAATAATACCCGTCCGTATCGCGGTAGGCAAGGTCGCCGAGGTGGTAATACCCGTCGTAGATCACCGTTTCGGTCAGTGCGGGGTCGTTGTAGTAGCCGCTGAACAAACCCTGCTGTTCTTCGCGCAAACGGATGCAGATCTCGCCCGCGCCCATTTCGACGGGCGCGCCGTTGTCGTCGAGCAGCTGTACGTCGTACAGGGGAGAGGGCTTGCCCATCGAGCCGGGGCGGATGTCCACAAGCCCGGGGAAAGTCGCGCAGACAACGGTCGTCTCCGTCTGTCCGAACCCTTCGTAGATCTTGTGCCCCGTCTTCTGCACGATCTGTTTGTAAATTTCAGGATTCAGCGCCTCGCCCGCGGTCATCATATAGCGGATGCTTGAAAGGTCATACTTCGAAAGATCGGTCTTGATCATGAAGCGATATACCGTCGGCGGCGCGCAGAAAGTCGTGATCTTGTATTTCGCAATGTGGTTCATTAGGTCGTCCGGTTCGAACTTGCCGTGGAAGTCGTACACGAACAGCGCCGAGCCGCACGCCCATTGCCCGAACAGCTTGCCCCAGCTCGCTTTTGCCCAGCCCGTTTCGGCGAGGGTGAAATGCAGGCCGCCGTCTTCACATTTGTGCCAGAACCGTGCCGTTATGATATGCCCGAGGGTATAGCGCTGGCTCAGGCAGACCATTTTCGGCATGCCCGTCGTGCCGGAGGTAAAGTAGAGGAGCAGAATATCGTCGGCTTTCCGTTCCGCTTTGTAAGCAAGGTTTTCCAATGTGTCCGGCTGTGCTTCGACGTCCGCGTCGAAATCGCGGAACCCCTCGTATTTGCCGACAGAGGCGAGGTGCTTCACGCAAGCAACTTTCTCGGCTGCGCTGCGGATGTTGTTGCAGAGTTCGGGTTCATTGACCGCAACGACCATTTTGACGCCCGCCTTTTCCATACGGTAAACGAGGTCTTTTTCCATCAGCATGTGCGTGGCGGGGATCCCGATCGCGCCGATCTTGGAGAGCGCCATCAGCGTCGTCCAGTATTCATGGCGGCGCTGCAGGATGACGAGCACCCTGTCGCCTTTTCCGATGCCGAGGGAAAGGAAGTAATTTGCCGTTTTATCCGATATGCGTTTGATGTCGCCGAACGTGAAAAATTCTTCGCCGCCGAGATCGTCGCACCATACCATGGCACGCTTCTGCGGGTCAAGCCGCGCGTACTCGTCTACGATGTTGTAGGCGAAGTTGAAGTTTTTCGGAACGTGCAGCCTGAAGTGCCTGTAAAAGTCGTCGTAATCCCTGAAAGAGAGGGTGTTGGTATAGCGATCCAGCAAATTCATACGTGAAAATACCTTTGTCCGTATACGGGCTTAATTAAAATCTCTTAATATTTTACCATAAGATGAGCGAATAATAAAGCGCTTTTCCGGAATTCCCGAAAAATTTTTGCATGAATTTTTATAAAAACGCAAAGATATGTTTTAGGGGGATCATACGGAGGGGAGCGCATGCTTGATAAACGAACGGCTGCCGTACTGCGGACGGTCACGGCAGAGGGGGAAGGATACCGCGTGGTAGATGTCGGCGAACTGGCAGGAGGGCTTCCCGCCGGGCTCAGGGCGGACGGGCAGTCGGTAGACGCTGCTCTGCGAAGGCTTGCGGCGGAAGGGTATATCAGCGTGAAATATTCGGAGGCGGGCACATACTGTGTTGCCCCTTTGCCTAAAGGGAAGGAGGCCGCGAAGGAAGACGCCCGGTCCCGTGCGCGTTCACGCTTGCGGCTTGGCGCCTTCTGGCTGCCGTTTGCCGGTGCGTTTGCGGGGGCGCTGTTGGCTGCGCTCCTGTTTGCGCTGTTCTTTTGAGGAGGGAAAATGCTGAACAGGCGTGAAAGCGAGATCATGCGCGCCGTTTACGGGCTGTGCGGCGAGCGGGAAAATTGTTTGGTCAGCGTATATGATATTCTGAGTATGCTGCCGCAGCGGCGCGGGTATACGGCGGAGGCGGTGGAAGAGATCCTGCGCGCGTTGGAATGCGACGACTATTTCGATCTTGTGCTCTCCGAACGCAAAGGCGAGCGGATGTACGTGATCACTCTGCACCGCAGCGGCGCGGAATACCGCCGAGACAGACAGCAGGTGCGGCGCGGCGTCGCGTTCAGGATCGCGCTTTCGGCGGCGGGCGCCGTCGTCGCTTTTCTCGTCGGCCTTTTTCTGCGCGCCGTGTTCGCCTGACGGCCGGGCTCGGGCGGCGGCGCGGCGGCGTTTTTTATGCCCTCCGTATTCGTTGACATCCGCAGCGTTTTGCGCTATAATACATAGGCAAGAAAGTAAACGTTTGTTTGTAAAAGGGGCGGAACAGTCGTTCCGCGCATTTGTCATGGAAAAATTCGAACTTGTATCGCCGTATCAGCCGACGGGCGACCAGCCGCAGGCGATCGAAAAACTCACCGAAGGGGTGGAGGACGGCATCCGCACGCAGGTGCTCGTGGGGGTCACGGGCAGCGGAAAAACGTTCACGATGGCGAACGTCATCAAAAACATAAACCGCCCGACCCTCGTCATTGCGCACAACAAGACGCTTGCGGCACAGCTGTGCAACGAATTCCGCGAGTTTTTCCCGCACAACCGCGTCGAATACTTCGTCAGTTACTACGACTATTATCAGCCGGAGAGCTATATCCCGAGCACGGACACCTACATCGAAAAGGATATGTCCATGAACGACGAGATCGACAAGCTGCGCAACTCCGCAACGGCGTCTTTGGGCGAGCGCAGCGACGTGCTTGTCGTGGCGTCCGTCTCCTGCATCTACGGCCTGGGCGCGCCGGAAGAGTACTTCGACTTGGCGATCTCTCTCCGCCCCGGCGATACGATGGAGCGCGACGATTTTATCCGCCGCCTCATCGAATTGCAGTATGAGCGCAAAGACATGGATTTTACGCGTTCCTCCTTCCGCGTGCGCGGCGACGCGGTGGAGGTGTTCCCCGCGGGCAGTTCGGAGATCGCCATCCGCGTCGAATTTTTCGGCGACGAGGTGGACAGGCTGTGCGAGGTGGAGGCTGTCACGGGCAAAGTGACGGCGGAGCTGAAACATATCTGCATTTTCCCCGCAAGCCACTATGCGGTGGGCAGCGCGAAGATGGTCAGCGCGCTCGCAGCGATCGAGCGCGACCTCGAAGACGAGGTGAAGGCGTTCCGCGACGACGGCAAGCTTTTAGAAGCGCAGCGCCTCGAACAGCGTACGCATTACGACCTTGAAATGATGCGCGAGATCGGGTATTGCAGCGGCGTGGAAAATTATTCGCGCTACTTCGACGGCAGAAAGCCGGGCGAGCCGTCCTTTACGCTGCTTGACTATTTTCCCGAC
Organism: Clostridia bacterium; assembly: GCA_017886545.1. Lineage (GTDB taxonomy): Bacteria > Bacillota > Clostridia > Christensenellales > Borkfalkiaceae > Borkfalkia. Next base: position 86,662 of record JAGHJS010000082.1, on the reverse strand, counting down.
AACTTCCTCGTGTTCATCGACGAGAGCCACATGACCATCCCGCAGATCCGCGCGATGTACCACGGCGACCTTTCGCGCAAGACCAACCTCGTCAACTACGGGTTCCGCATGCGCTCCGCCTACGACAACCGCCCGCTCACTTTTGAGGAGTTCGACGCGCGCGTGCCGCAGATGATCTGCGTGTCCGCCACGCCCGCCGAGTATGAGCTCAAAGAGGCGGGGCAGGTGGTCGAACAGATCATCCGCCCGACGGGGCTGTTGGACCCCGAGGTGGAGGTCCGCCCCGTAAAAGGGCAGATCGACGACCTGCTCGCCGAGATAAAGAAGGTGACGGAGAGCGGCGGCAGAACGCTCGTGACCACGCTCACCAAGCGCATGGCGGAGAACCTCACCGACTACCTGAAAGAGAATAATGTCAAAGTGCGTTACATGCACAGCGACATCGATACGCTGGAGCGCATCGACATCGTGAACGGGCTCAGGAGCGGCGAATTCGACGTGCTGTGCGGCATCAACCTGCTGCGCGAAGGGCTGGATATGCCCGAAGTGAAGCTGGTCGCCATTCTCGATGCGGACAAAGAGGGCTTCCTGCGCAGCGACACCTCGCTCATTCAGACCATCGGGCGCGCGGCGCGAAACGCGGAGGGGCGCGTCATCATGTATGCGGACACCATAACGGGCAGCATGCGGCGCGCCATCGACGAGACCAACCGCCGCCGCGCCGCGCAGCAGGCGTATAACAGGGAACACGGCATCGTGCCGAAGACCATCGTCAAGGAAATAAAGAGCACCATCGGCATCACACAGAAAAAGCAGACGGTCCCCGCGGACAAGATCCGCGCCGAGGACATCCCCGACGAGATTGAAAAGCTGAAAGCGCTGATGAAAGTCGCTTCCAACCAGCTCGACTTTGAAAAGGCGATCGAAATACGCGATACGATCAATCTGCTGCGGCGCAGGCTGCGCAAGAACTGAAAAGACGGACAAAAGGAAACGGGCAACAGGGCATGAAACAGGAAATATTTGTAAAAGGCGCAAAGGAAAACAATCTGAAAAACATCGACGTGCATATCCCGCGGGATAAGCTCGTCGTCTTTACAGGGGTTTCGGGCAGCGGCAAATCCACGCTCGCCTTCGATACCATCTTCGCGGAGGGGCAGCGGCGGTACGTCGAAAGCCTCTCTTCGTACGCCCGTCAGTTTCTGGGGCAGATGGAAAAGCCGGACGTGGAGTTCATCGAAGGTCTTTCGCCCGCCATCTCCATCGATCAGAAAACGACCTCGCACAACCCGCGCTCGACGGTGGGGACGGTCACGGAAATTTACGACTACTTTCGCCTTCTGTTTGCACGCGTCGGGATCCCGCACTGCCCGAAGTGCGGGCGTGAGATCCGCCGCCAGACGGTGGACGAGATCGCGGACAAAGTGCTGGCGATGCCCGAGGGGAGCAAGATCCTCGTCAATGCGCCCGTCGTGCGCGGGCGGAAAGGGGAGTATACCAAAAACCTCGAATCGTACCGCAAGAGCGGGTACGGCAGGGTCAAGATCGACGGCATCGTTTACGACCTGCAGGAAGATATAAAGCTCGATAAAAACATAAAGCACAACATTTCCGTGGTGGTGGACAGGCTGGTCGTCAAAGACGGCATTCAGAAACGCCTGACGGACAGTCTGGAGGCGGCGCTCCGCCTTGCGGACGGGCTGGTCGTCATCGACTGCAACGGGGAGGAGCAGCTCTTCTCCGTCAAATACGCCTGCCCCGACTGCGGCATCAGCATCGAAGAGATCGAGCCGCGGCTGTTCTCCTTCAACACGCCCTACGGCGCCTGCCCCGAATGCTCGGGGCTGGGGTTCAAACAGGTCGTGGACGAGGCGCTCATCTGCCCCGATAAAAGCAAGACGCTGCGCGAGGGCGCGATCGACGTCGGCGGCTGGTTTTTGGAGAGCAAGCAGACCAACAATATGTATGTGCAGGCGGTGGCGAAGCATTACGGCATAGACCTCGATACGCCCGTCAAGGACCTGCCCAAAGAGCAGTATGACATCCTCATGTACGGTTCGGGCGGGGAAAAGATCCCCATGCAGTACGACGCGTACAACTTCCACGGCACCTATCAGATCAGCTGGGAGGGGTTCGTGAATTCGCTTACCCGCCGCTACCAGAATACGGAGAGCGACGGCGTGAAAGGGGAGATCGAAAAGTATATCACGCAGCTTCCCTGCCCGAGCTGCGGCGGCAAGCGCCTGAAAAAGGAGGCGCTCTCCGTCTATGTCGGCGGAAAGAACATTGCGGAGCTGTGCGACTTGTCTGTCGCCGATCTGCTTGCGTTTCTGGACGGGCTGGAGCTTACGGAAACGGAGCACCGCATCGCGGACGTCATTTTGAAGGAGATACGCGCGCGGCTGAACTTTTTGAAGAACGTGGGGCTGGCGTATCTGAACCTTGCGCGCAGTGCGGGCACGCTGTCGGGCGGGGAGGCGCAGCGCATCCGCCTCGCCACTCAGATCGGCAGCGGACTGACGGGGGTGCTGTATATCCTCGATGAGCCGAGCATCGGGCTGCACCAGCGCGATAACGAAAAACTTCTGAACACGTTAAAAAACCTGCGTGACCTCGGCAATACGCTCATCGTGGTGGAGCATGACGAGGATACCATGCGCGCCGCCGATTATATCGTAGACATCGGACCGAAGGCGGGCGTGCACGGCGGCGAAGTTGTCGCCTGCGGTACGGCAGAGGAGATCATGGCGGAACCGCGCTCCATCACGGGCGACTTTCTCGCGGGGCGGCGGAAGATCGAGATTCCGCCCGTGCGCCAGCAGCCGGACGGGCGTTGGCTGACCGTGCGCGGGTGCAGGCAGAACAACCTTAAAAACATCGACGTGCGCTTTCCCGTCGGGCTGATCACCGCCGTTACGGGCGTGTCGGGGTCGGGTAAGAGTTCGCTCGTCAACGAGGTCGTCTATCCCTATCTTGCGAACGCGCTCAACGGCGCGCACATGCCGCTCGGCAAGTGCGAGGGGTGCGACGGGCTGGAATACTTCGATAAAGTCATCGCCATCGACCAGTCGCCCATCGGCAGAACGCCGCGCAGCAACCCCGCGACGTATACGGGCGTGTTTACCATGATCCGCGAATTGTTTGCCGCCACGCCCGACGCGCGCGAGCGCGGGTACAAGGCGGGCAGGTTCTCTTTCAACGTGTCGGGCGGGCGGTGCGAGCACTGCTACGGCGACGGCATCATCAAGATCGAGATGCACTTTTTGCCGGACATCTTCGTTCCCTGCGAGGTGTGCGGCGGCAAGCGCTACAACCGCGAAACGCTGGAAGTGCGCTACAAGGGCAAGAACATTGCCGAGGTGCTGGATATGACGATCGAAGAGGCGTGCGACTTCTTTCAGCCCGTGCCCTCTGTGTACAATAAATTGAAGACCATCAACGACGTCGGGCTCGGGTATATCAAGCTCGGGCAGAGCGCCACGACTCTTTCGGGCGGCGAGGCGCAGCGCGTAAAACTCGCGACGGAGCTCTCCAAACGCTCCACGGGCAAGACCTGCTATATCCTCGACGAGCCGACGACGGGGCTGCACAGCTACGACGTAGACAAGCTGGTCAAAATTTTGCAGCGGCTGCGCGGGGCGGGGAACACCGTCATCGTCATTGAACACAATCTCGACGTGATCAAGGTCGCCGATCATATCATCGACCTCGGCCCCGAAGGAGGGGACGGCGGCGGCATGATCGTAACGGAAGGATCGCCCGAACAGGTCGCACAGTGCGAGGCGAGCTTTACGGGGCAGTTCCTGAAAAAGATCCTGGGCGGCGAACGCTGAAAGATGGGAAATGCGCCGCAAGAGGGAACGCCGCGCCGCTCCTGTACGGCGGATGCTTCATTGCATTTCAAGACATAAACGAGCAAGAAACGCGCCGAAACGGCGCGTTTTTTCTTTTTTCAGAGTACTATGCGGCGCATAAACGCGCGTTTTTTAAAAAATATTCTCGAAGGTCAGGGCATATGTCTGCGGGATCTGTTCGCAGATGACGAGCAGGACTTCGATTTTGGAGAGCGCGTCGGGGTAGAGCTTCGCTTCGATGCAGCCGTCCGCTTCGCCCAGCCAGTAGTCGATGTAAGAGATGTCGTTATGCGGGATGACGGCGTGCAGCTTTTCCTTTTTGTTCTCCCAAAGTTTTTGTACGGCACGCGTGTCATCGGGTACGGCAGATCCTTCCCGCACCTTTTCTTCGAGCACTTCGAGCGCCGCGCGCACCTCCGCGAACTGCGTGTTGATAAAGACCGTTTCAAAGACGGTCGCGCCGATCAGCAGGGCAAGACTGATGAGGATGGAGGCGATCGTTTTTACCATGCGCTTCCCTCCGGGAGCGTTACGCGGAAGGAGCGGTACTTTTCGCCGCGCACCTGCAAATAGATCTTACCCGTTCCGTCCAGTGTGAGCACGAACACCTTTTTCAGCTTTTTCACGCCCTGTTCGCGCAGGATCTTTTCAAAGAACGCTTCGCTCGTGCCCGTGAGCGCGAGGTTGTGCCTGTCGTATTTCCCGTCGTCCACGATGAGAACGGGCAGGGAAACTTTATTCTCCTTCGGGCTGTTTTCGCGCGGCATGGCGGTGAACTGCCCGTTCGCCTCGTACAGCGCGTAATCCACCTCGTCCAGCGAAAAATATCCCATTGAGCGCATCGACTCGATGAGGTCGGTCACGTCCAGGTCGTTGCGCTCCAGTTCGGAAACGTCGATCCCGTTTTTGTTGATGACCAAAGACGGTTTGCCGCCGATGATCCGCTTGAGCGGTTTGACTTTCAGGTCCAGGATCAGGATGATCTGGTGCAGCAGAAAGATGGTCAGCATGGACACGATGCCGTACAGGAGCGGAATGGACGTGTCCGCCATGGGAATGCACGCAAGTTCCGCAATGAGCAGGGTTATGACCAACTCGAACGGCTGCATTTCGCCGATCTGCCGTTTTCCCATCAGACGCATGACGATGAGCAGTGCAAAGAACACGATCGCCGTGCGCAAAAAGATAAGCCCCATACGAAAAGTATGCGGCGGAAAGGGCGATTTATGCGGGGAAAGGCTTCCCGTTCTGCGCGCGGCTGCCGCACCTGCGGACGGGGCAAGCGCGGCGAAAAATAAATTGCGGCGGGGCATGTGAAACGCTTGCTTTTTTCGCGGGAAGGACGTATAATAACAGCATAAATGCAGAGTATCCGAGGCGCGTTAAGTGTTGCGAAACGGGACGTTGTTCGCAAACGAAAGGGCTTTGCCCTGCGGTGCCGAGGAGCGTCCGTTGCAAGATGAGCGCAGGCATGCAGCGCCCCTTTTCCACGGACCTCGCAGGAATTTTTCCGGAGGTTTTTTTCTATGCTCTCTAAAGTTTCGGGTTGGTTGTTCACCAAGTACTTCCTGTCCCTCTCTTCCGCGAAAAAGATCGCGTACATCGCTGTCTTTATCGCGCTGAGCGTGGTGACGAATTCCCTGATCGAGATCAACGTTACACCGTCGAACAAGATCACGTTTACCTACTTCATCTGCTTTATGTCCGGCTTCCTGCTCGGGCCGCTGCCCGGATTCCTGGTAGGTTTTTTAGGGGACGCGATCGGCTTTTTGCTCGTTCCGCAGGACGTATACTGGCTGTTCGGGCTGACGCTCGGGCTGACGGGGCTTTTGGCAGGGCTGGTGCGCAAGCTGCCGCTGTACGGGCGGAAGGGCGTGTTCCTGAAAGCGCTCGTCTTTTTCGTGCTTTCGTACGTCCTTATCACCTGTTTTGTCAATTCGCTCGTCAATTACTGGTATCTCTATCTGTTTATCTGGAACGGTACGGTCAAAACGGTGTTCTGGGTGTGGCTGGGCGGCAGGCTCGCCTTTCAGACGGTCATCTATGCCGTCAATGTCGGGCTGTGCGCGGTCGTTCTTTCGGTGCTTGTGGCAACGCGCCTGTTCGGGTTTTTCAAACAGGAACTGGCGGCGCGGCCCGTCAAAAAACAGGACGAAGTTCCCGTTGTAAAAAATACCTGACGCTTTATTCGGCGGCGCGCCTCTTCGGAGGCGCGTTTTTTTGTTGCGGCGTACGTTCGTCGGCTTTGCGCGTTACGATCTTCTTGCAAGCACTTTCAGCCAGCCCGTCCGCGCCAGCCCGAGCGCGAGTACGAACAGAACTTCCGCCGCAAGCACGATCGTGCCGCAGAGGATGGCGGCAGGGATCGCGGGGAGCACGGCGGCAAGCGTGCCGCGCAGCAGGACGGCAAAGAGCGCGGCAGGGAACATGCTCGCCGTTGCAAGCAGGGTGTATTTTATGTAGCGAACCTTTTCTTTGCTCGCCTTGGCGATCAGCCGCAGGTTGAGCACGGTAGTCACGCACGCGCTTCCGCCCATGCCGATAACGACCGCGTACACGCCGCAGACCTGCGGCAGGAACCATACGCACAGCAGCGTCACCGCCGCCCCCGCAAAGAAGATGAGAAAGGTCTTTCTTTCATAGCCGAGCGAATTTAAGATGCTCGTCGTGATCATGGACAGTCCCGTCGGGAGAAGGATAATGCAGCAGTTTCGGATGATCTCGCCGCTTTTTTCGCTGCCGAACAGGATCAATCCCACATCAGTGCCGAGCGCGAAGAGGGGCGGGATGAGCAGACAGGTGATGAGCACGGTGAGTTTCAGCGCCTTTTCGATGTTGTCCCGCAGGCGTGTATGTTGCCCGCGGTAGTAATTTTCGGCAAGCTCGGGCACCATCACGAGCGCCAGCGATCCGATAAGTGTGGCGGGAATGGATAGGACGGGCATGCTCATGCCCATCGCCGTGCCGATCTCGCTCATCGCCTCGGCGGAGCTCATGCCCGCAGCGATCAGGCGCGCGGGCAAAAGCAGGGAGATGATCGTGCTGACGACCGCATTCGACGTGCGCATGCCCGTCAAGGGCAGGGCGGAGGAGAGAAGGGGGCGGAACTGCCCGCGCGGATTTTTCAGTTTGCCGCCTTTCAGAAAGAAATAGGCGGCGGCGAGCGCAAAGGAGAGGAGATAGGAGAGCACGACCGCCAGCGCGACCCGCCGCGCCCCGTCGAAGACGCTCGTCATCTGCGTCACGAGCAGGACGCCCGCGCCCATCATGCACAGCTCTTCGGCGAGGTCGATGATGCAGTATGGCAAAAATTTCTTATTGCCCCACATTGCGCCGCGCAGAACGGAGTAGACGGAATTGAAGGTCAGCGAAGGCAGGAGCACGAGCAGGATGCTCATGCAGCGGCTGTCCGTGAACAGAAAGTCGAACAGGTCGTGCCCGAAGAACAGGAGGCAGAATACAGGTACCGAAAAACAGACCGCGCACAGGAGCGCCGCCGTAATGACGGAGTGCTGTGCGTTTTTGTTGTTTTTGGCGCGGTACTTTGTGATGAGGCGCGAAACGGTGAGCGGGATGCCCGAAGCGGCGGCGGTCGCGAGCATGGCAAAGACGGACAGCGCCGTCTGGTACAGCCCCATGCCCTCCGAGCCGAGGGTGCGCGACAGGATGATGCGGTACGCGAACCCGAAAAATTTTTCGGCGACGGAAAACGCCGTGACATAGGCCGCCGTTTTGTAGAGGTTTGACTGGCTCAAAAGCACCTCGCTTCTGTCCGCGCGCTGTGCGCGGCATGCTGTTTTTCCGTGCGGAAAAGCGCGGAACTTGTCTTATTATATATATCCTGCGTCTTTTTTGAATATGCCTCCCGCGGCGCTGCGGCGGGAGGCATATTTGCGGGTCCGGCGCATACAATAAAGCAGTTACGGAGGCGCCTATGTGTCAGCTGAAAGATTGCGAAAAAAATCCGCTGGGGCTGTACCGCGTGCAGGAAGGGGATACGCTGCAATCGGTGTGCGCGCGGTTCGCGCTGCCGCCCGCGCTCGTCGCGGCGCGGAACGGGCTGCGCGCCTTTCCTCCGGCGGGAGCGCTGCTGCTCCTGCCCGATGTACGCGGGAAGACGTATACTGTCTGCGCGGGAGAAACGCTTGCCGCCGTCTGCGAAAAATTCGGGCTGACGGAAGAGTCGTTCTGCAGGATGAACGCCTGCTCGTACGTCTATCCGACGCAGCTCGTTCTCGTGGGGGAGGGTTAACGCTGTCACAAAGCGGGAGCCGCGCTTCATATATTGGATTATAGGGAGCGGGAATGCGCTCTCTCGAAGTTTTAACGAACGGAGGTCAAGAATGTCGTTTTTTTCCAATTTTCAGACAGATAAATGCCCCGGCCCTATCAGCGGCAATCCTGTCAGCGGACTCAACGAAAAAGTCTGCCTGCAGGCACAGCGGGTGTTTGATGCGTGCATAAAGCAGGGGCAGAGCGACGGCATGGTGCTCACGATCACCGATCCGACGCCCGCAAACCCTACATATCCTCTCACGTTTATCAGTGCGCGCAGCGTTACGTCAACGGGAACGGTGACGGCGTTTCAGGTGGACCGCCTTCCCGATAAGGCGAACTGCGCGCGCGTGCAGGCGACGATCGATATTCCCGTCGAGGTCATCTATACGGATGCGAACGGCGTGGAGGGGAAGGCGTCTTCTTCCGTCACGGTCAGCGAAGACGTCATCCTGTTCGTGCCGCAGCCCTCGATCGTGCCGTACGAAGTGCAGTGCGTCGTGAGTGCGGTCGCGCCGGAAGGCGTATTCAACGCGGAAAACAACACGTTTACCGCGGATATGTGCATCACCGTTGTGCTGAAGATCGTCATCAGCGTCGATCTGCTCGTTCCGACGTACGGCTACTGCGCTATCCCGCCTGCGCAGGAATATACGCAGGAGATCTGTGCGGGATTTTTCGAGCTGCCGCTGTACCCGCAGGGGAACAGCTGCGGCGGTTGCTGCAACAAGTAACGAAGGCTTGGTCTGTTTCACAAAAAGCCGGTAATTTTTATCGGCTTTTTTGTTTTATATGCGCGGGAGCGCGGAGGGGAGGTTATGCAAAAGTCGGTACGGGAAAGGCGCTGCGCCGTGTGCGGCGGGGCGGCGGAGGAGGGTGCGCTGTGCGAATGCTGCCGCGAAAGTTTCGCGCTGTGCGACATGGAAAATTATATCATGCGCCGTGCGGCGGGAAATTACGCTGCCGCGCCGTCAAACGCTTTTAAAAATGCGGATTTTATGGTAAAATATCCGAAAAAGACGACGGGATGTTGCGCGCATGAAAGTTTTTGCGGTGAGCGACCTGCACCTGCCGGGGAACCAGGATAAGCCGATGGACGTGTTCGGCGGGAACTGGGCGGGGCATTTTGAAAAGATAAAAGCCGATTGGGAAGAAAAAGTCGGGGAGGAGGACGTCGTGCTGATCGCGGGAGACATCAGCTGGGCGATGCAGCTTCCCGACGCGCTCACAGACCTCATGCGCCTGCGCGGACTCCCCGGGAAAAAGGTGTTCATCAAGGGCAACCACGACTACTGGTGGTCGGGCATCACGGCGCTGCGCAAAAGCGCGCCGGACGGCAGCTTCTATTTTTTGCAGAACGACGCGGTGCGCTTTGACGGGCTGGTCGTATGCGGTTCGCGCGGCTGGGTCTGCCCCGGGTGCAGCGAATACAAAGCCGAGGACGAAAAAATTTACAAGCGGGAGGCGGAGCGCTTCCGCCTTGCCCTTGCCTGCGCGCAGAAACTGCGGCAGGAGGGGGACAAGCTCGTGTGCATGATCCATTACCCGCCCTTCAATGCAAAGAGGGAGGATTCGCTGTTCACAGCTCTCTTTGAAGAAGCGGGCGCCGATCTCGTCGTATACGGGCATCTGCACGGGAACGCATGGGCATATCCCTTCTGCTGTGAGCGCGGCGGGGCGGAATACAGGCTGACTTCCTGCGACTTGCTCGGGTTCCGCCTGGCGCATCTTTTGGATCTGTAATTTTTTTCGCGGGCGAACGCTTTACATCGCGGCGCGAATGTGCTACAATAAAACGGAAGACTTTAACATACGGTACGGAGATGCCGCGAAGTCCTTATCCGAATATACGAAGATCTCAGACCAAAGACTTCTTTCTATTTTCGTGTATGAACGCGCCCGCGCATTTCCGCGCAGGCGCTTTTTTTGTGAGGTCAGGCAATGAGCAACCTTCTGATGGACGAAGCGGCGATCGCGCGCGCGCTCGTCCGCCTCTCGCACGAGGTCGTTGAAAAGAACAAGGGAACGGACGGGCTGTGTCTTCTTGGCGTAAAACGCCGCGGCGAGATCGTGGCGGAGCGCGTTCGTGCGCTCATCAAAAAATTTTACGGGGCGGACGTGCCCTGCGCGGGCATCGACATCGGGATGTACCGCGACGATCTGGTCAGCGGGTACTTCGTGCCCGACGCGCGCCGCAACGACGTGGGGTTCGATCTGAACGGGCGGCACGTCGTGCTGTGCGACGATGTGCTGCACACGGGCAGGACGGTGCGCGCCGCGATCGAGGCGATTTTCGACCTCGGCAGGCCCGCGTCCGTGCGGCTGCTCGTCCTGTGCGACCGCGGCGGCAGGGAGATGCCTGTCGGTGCGGATTTTGTGGGGAAGAACATCCCGACTTCGCGCCGCGAGTACATCGATCTGCGCCTGAAGGAGTTGGAGGGGGAGGACAGCCTCTCCGTCACCGCCGCCGAATAAAGGGCGGTTTTCCGCCTGCACGATCGAGCCGGGCTCCCGCCGACAGAGCGGGCGCCCGCCTGCACGAATGCCCGCACGCCTGTGCGGAAAGGAGAAGCCACATGTTGGGAAAGGATCTTTTGGGGCTGTACGACGCGTCCGCGGAGGACATCGTCGCCATCCTCGATACCGCGGTCGGCATGAAAAAGCTGCTCACGCAGAACCTGAAAAAGCTGCCGCATCTGCAGGGGCGAACGGTCACGACGCTCTTCTATGAAAACAGCACGCGCACGCGCTGCTCCTTCGAGCTGGCGGCAAAATATCTCGGTGCGGGAACGGTGAACGTGTCCGCGTCCTCTTCTTCTGTGCAGAAGGGAGAGACCCTGATCGACACGGGGCGGACGCTGGACGCGATGAAAAACGACGTCATCGTCATCCGCCATCCCATGGGCGGCGCGCCGCACCTTTTGGCGCGCAACGTAAAGGCGTCCGTCATCAACGGCGGCGACGGCATGAACGAGCACCCCACGCAGGCGCTGCTCGACTTTTATACCATGCGCGAGAAGTTCGGCTCGTTCAAGGGGCTGAAAGTTGCCATCCTCGGCGATATCCTGCATTCCCGCGTGGCGAAGAGCAATTTGTTCGGGCTGACCAAACTTGGGGCGGAGGTGACGATGTTCGCTCCCGCCACCATGATGCCGCAGGGCATCGAACGGCTGGGCGCGAAGGTCGCTTCTTCGCGGGAAGAGGCGATCGCGGGTGCAAACGTCGTGATGGGGCTGCGCATCCAGCTCGAGCGCATGCAGGGCGGTCTGTTCCCGTCCCTTTCCGAATACAACAAGTACTACGGGGTCGGCGAAGGCGATCTGAAAGGAGCAGAGAAGGATTGCATCGTCATGCATCCGGGTCCCGTGAACCGCGGCGTGGAATTTACATCCGCCGTGATCGACGGTGAGAACAGCCGCATCGAGGAACAGGTGCTCAACGGCGTTGCCGTGCGTATGGCGCTCCTGTTTTTGCTCTGCAAGAATCGGCAGGGAGGTGAAAAAGCATGAAAAAGTTGTTGATAAAAGGCGGGACGGCCGTTCTGCCGGAAGGGTGCGCTCCCTGCGACATCCTGCTCGAAAACGGCAGGATCGCGCGCATCGGTACGGGGCTGTCCTCTGCGGGCGCGAAGGTGCTGGACGCTTCGGGGCTGCATATCTTTCCCGGGCTCATCGATATGCATGTGCATCTGCGCGAGCCGGGGTATGAATACAAGGAAGATATCGCGAGCGGTTCGGCGGCTGCGGTGCGCGGCGGGTTTACGCAGGTGTGCTGCATGCCGAACACCAATCCCGTGTGCGACAATGCGGCGATCGTCTCCTACATTGCACAGCGCGGCAGAGAGGTCGGGTTGTGCAAGGTGCATCCCATCGGCGCGATGACGGTAGGGGAAAAGGGCGAACAGCTCGCCGAAATGGGCAAGATGAAGGACGCGGGCGCGGTCGCGTTCAGCGACGACGGCAGACCCGTCTCCGATTCGCGTATCCTGCGGCTCGCCATGGAATACGCGTCGGGCTTCGGCATGCTCACGCTGTCGCATTGCGAAGACAAGGCGCTCGTCGACGGCGGCGTCGTCAACGAAGGATATAACAGCACGCTGGCGGGGCTGAAGGGCAGCCCGCGCGCGGCGGAGGAGATCGACATCGCGCGCGTCATCATTCTGGCGGAGACGCTCGGGCTGCGTGCGCATGTGTGCCATGTTTCCACCCGCGGCGGCGTACAACTCCTGCGCGAGGCGAAAAAACGCGGCGTGCGCGTTACGGCGGAGACCTGCCCGCATTACTTCACTCTTACCGACGACGCGGTGACGACGTTCGACGCGAACACGAAAGTCAACCCGCCGCTGCGCGAGCAGGCAGACGTAGACGCGATCAGGCAGGGGCTTGCGGACGGCACGCTCGACTGCATCGTCACCGACCATGCGCCGCACCATGCCGATGAAAAGAACGTGGAATACAATCTTGCGGCGTTCGGGATCAGCGGCATTGAAACGTCCTTCTCGCTCTCCTATACGGCGCTGGTGTGCGGCGGGTTGCTCACGATAGAGCAGCTTGCCGAAAAGATGAGCGCGTCGCCCGCGCGCATCCTCGGGTTGGAGGGCGGCGCGCTGAAAGAGGGCGCCGTCGCCGATCTGATGCTTGCCGATCTGAATGAAAAATACATCATCGATCCTGCGGATTTCGTGTCGAAAGGAAAAAATACACCGTTCGGCGGCAAAGAAGTTTACGGCCGTGTAAAGTACACGATCGTGGACGGCGATGTAAAATTTGGCAAATAAATAGCGTTTTTACTGCGTTTTTAAAGTACTATGCGGCGCATAATAGCGTCTTACGGAGGAGAACATGACCTACAAACAGGAGTTTATCAGGTTTCTTGCGGAATGCGGCGTGCTGAAATTCGGCACGTTCACGCTGAAGAGCGGCAGGGTCGCTCCCTATTTTCTGAATGCGGGCGAATATAAGACGGGTGCACAGCTTAAAAAACTGGGCGGCTTCTATGCGGACTGCATCCGCGAGAACGGGCTGGAAGCGGATACGCTGTTCGGCCCCGCCTACAAGGGGATCCCGCTCTCGGTCAGCGCGTCCATCGCGCTGTATGAAAAGTACGGGCAGGACGTCGGTTACTGCTTCGACAGGAAGGAGGTCAAAGACCACGGCGAGGGCGGCATGTTCGTCGGCAAACCGCTTGCGGACGGTGACAGGGTCGTCATCATCGAGGATGTGATGACCAGCGGCAAGGCGCTCAAAGAGGTGCTTCCGAAACTGCGCGGCGCGGCAAATCTTACGATCGCGGGCATGGTCATTACCGTTGACCGCATGGAAAAGGCGCTCGGCAGTGAAAAGTCGGCTGTGCAGCAGGCGTACGAGGAGGAAGGGGTAAAGGTGTATTCCATCGTCAACGTGCTCGACATCGTTGCGGCGTTGGAAGAAGGTGTGGTCGAGGGGAAAGAGCATGTTCCCGCGATCCGTGAATATCTTGCGCGGTATGGCGCGGCGGAGGTTCAGAAATGATCATCGATACGCTCATCAAAGGCATTCAGGAGAAAGATAACCCGACCGTCGTCGGGTTGGATACGAGTTTCGACTACCTGCCCGAAGAGATGCGGGCGGGCGTCGCGGACAGCAAGGGCGCGGCGGAAGCGATCTTTGCGTTCAATAAAAAACTGATCGATGCGGTAGCGGATGTCGTTCCTGCCGTGAAAGTGCAGATCGCGTATTATGAGATGTACGGGGTCGAAGGGCTGCGCGCCTTTGCGCAGACATTGCAGTATGCGAAGGCGCAGGGGCTTATCGTCATTACCGACGCGAAGCGAAACGACATCGGTGCGACGGCAGAGTGCTATGCGAAAGCGTTCCTCGGGGAAACGCCCGTCGGCGGGAGCAGCCTGCGCGCCTTCGATTCGGATTTTCTTACGGTGAACGGCTACCTCGGTTCGGACAGTATCAAACCTTTCCTTAGCAAAGCGCCGAACGGGGAAAAGGGGATCTTCGTGCTCGTCAAAACGTCGAACAGATCCAGCGGCGAATTGCAGGATATGAAACTGGAAAACGGAAAGACGGTCTATGAATATATGGGCGCCCTCGTCGAAGAGTGGGGCAGTACACTTGTCGGTGAATGCGGGTATTCCTGCGTCGGTGCGGTCGTCGGTGCGACGCATCCCGCGCAGGCGGAGATCCTGCGCCGCGAAATGCCGCATACCTTCTTCCTGATCCCCGGTTACGGTGCGCAGGGCGGTACGGCGAACGACCTGAAAGTCTGCTTCAAGGCGGACGGCACGGGCGGGATCGTCAATTCTTCGCGCGGGATCCTCTGCGCTTATCGGCAGGACAGGTATAAGGGGATGCCCTTCGATGCGGCGGCGCGGCAGGCGTGCCTGGACATGAAATCCGATCTGAACGCGGTTATCAAGGGCTGATTTTTAAAAAAACAAGCGTGCGCATAGTACTATGCGTCACATAAAATTGAACAAAACGGGGTAATCATGAAAGATTTGCGCGTTACGGTTCTGTCGAATGCGCCCATTGCCGCAGGGGTCAATCAAATGACCTTTTCTCTTCCCGAACGGGTGGAGGGGCTGCGCTGCGGGCGTTTCGTCAATCTTTCGGTCGGTGACGGGGCGCACCTGCTGCGCCGCCCGATCGCGATCTGCGAATATACGGATGCGACGGTCACGATCTGCTACCAGATCAAAGGCGCCGGCACGAAGTTGCTTTCACAAAAAAAAGCGGGGGATGAGCTGACGTGCGTCCTTCCGCTCGGCAACGGGTTCGTGCTGAGAGAAGAAGAACGCCGCGTCGCCCTCGTCGTCGGCGGGGTCGGGGTCTTCCCGATGATCTCCGTTTTAAAAGAGTACGCGGGAACGGGCCGGGCGTTCTGCTCCTACATAGGGTTCCGTAATGCTGCATCGGTCTGCGGCGAAAAGGCGTTCCGTGCGGAGAGCGAACGCGTCAGTCTGGTCACGGACGACGGCTCTTTCGGGGAAAAGACGAATGCGGTCGCCGCCTTTTTTGCGGACTTTGATAAAGCGAAACCCGATGTCATTTTGTCCTGCGGTCCCGCGCCCATGCTGCGCGCGCTGAAAGCGGGACTTGCGGAGCGCGGCGTAAAAGTTCCGTGCTATGTTTCGCTGGAAGAGCGGATGGGCTGCGGCGTGGGGGCATGCCTTGTCTGTGTGTGCGATCTTGCAAACGGCGCGCGGGCGCGCGTGTGCAAGGACGGGCCAGTGTTCGAGATCGGGGAGGTGACCCTGTAATGGCGGATCTTCGCGTCAATGTCTGCGGCGTGCCCTTTAAAAATCCCGTCATCGCGGCGAGCGGGACATTCGGGTTCGGCAAGGAATTCAATGAAATTTACGATATAAGCGTGTTGGGCGGGATCAGTACCAAGGGGCTGACCTTAGAGCCGCGCCTCGGCAATCCGATGCCGCGCATCGCGGAGGGGTACGGCGTCATCCTCAATGCGGTCGGGTTGCAAAATCCGGGGGTGGAGGAGTTCGTCCGCGAAGATCTTCCGTTTTTGCGCGGCAAAGATGCGGTCGTCATCGCGAACGTCGCGGGGCGCACCATCGACGACTATGCAGGGATCTGCGCCCGCCTTGACGGGCTGGTCGATATGATTGAGCTGAACATCTCCTGCCCGAACGTAAAGTGCGGCGGAATGGCGTTCGGCATCCGTCCCGAGAGTGTGAAGGAAGTGACGCGCGCAGCGAAGAGCGCGCTGAAAAAAACGCCGCTCATCGTCAAACTATCTCCGAATGTGGAAAGCATCGCGGCGAACGCGTTGGCGGCGCAGGAGGGCGGGGCGGATTGCCTTTCGCTCATCAATACGCTGACGGGTATGGTCATCGACATCGAGCGCAGACGTCCGCTCATTGCCAACAACACGGGCGGTGTGTCGGGGGCGGGGATCCGCCCGATCGCCGTGCGCATGGTATATGAGGTGTGTCAGGCTGTTTCCGTTCCCGTCATCGGAATGGGCGGGATCACCTGTGCGGAGGACGCACTGGAATTCATCATTGCAGGCGCGAGCGCCGTACAGGTCGGTACGGCAAACTTTACGGACACCCTCGCCATGCCGCGTATCATCGCGGGATTGAATGATTGGCTGGATAGGCATGGCGTACCAAATATCGAAGAATTGCGCGGTACGCTGCGTTTAAACGGTTGATGTGAAGTACTATGTGACACAAAAAGCGCCGGATTCGGTGCTTTTTAGTTTGGCAGGGTCTTAAAGGTGTAGCCAAGTTCGCGGAAGTGTGCAATGATGGATGGCAGGCACAGTACGGTGTTCTTTTGCCCCACGCAGTCATGTTGCAAAAGAATGATCTTCTGTCTGTCGGCGGCGCTCTGCACGGCGTTCCGGTATTGCTGCTTGGCGTCGGGCAGCGGAAGATTGGCGTCGCCCGTGGCGGCGTTCCAGTCATATGCATGCAGGCCGTGCTCTTTTACCGTCTGTTTAAGAGTTTCGCTGAGCCCGAAGGAGCCGCCCGGGAATCGGTAGAGGGTCGGTTCGTATTGTGGGAGTGCCTTGCGGATGGCGGTACGGCAGTCTTCGATGTCGCGAAGGAGTGTGCCCGGGGTTGCGTAGATCTTGCCGTACTCGTGCGAATAGGAGTGGATGCCGATCGCGTGTCCTTCGGCGGCAATGCGCCGCACGATCTGTTCGCGCCCCTCGATTTGCCGCCCGATGAGGAAAAAGGTCGCTTTTACACTCTCTTTCTGCAAGACGTCCAATACGAGCGGCGTCACCGAATCGGTGGGCCCGTCGTCAAAGGTAAGAAAGATCTCCCGCTCTTCATGCGGTTGCGTTTCCGTGTGTGAATAATCGGCGTTTTGCGGCTGTTCCGGTTGCGTGCTGCAGGCGGCAGGGCATGCGGCAAACAGGAAAGAAAGCAGAATAGCGCAAAGAAATTTCATGGTATATGCAGTGTGTGCGGATATACGCTTTCCATTCCGCCGCGCAAAAAAACAGGCGTCCGTTTCAACCGGCCGCCTGTTTTTTTGCGCGTTCATACTTTGAGCGAGTGAAGGAATCTGATCCAATGCGGGTCGAAATGGTCTACGATCTCGCTGTGCCCGATATCCATTGCTTTGATCTGCTCCATATCGCTTTCGGAAAGGGAAAAGTCAAAGACGTCGATGTTTTGCCGTATCCGCTCTTCATGTACCGATTTCGGGATCACGACGGCGCCGCGCTGTATGTTCCAGCGGAGGGCGACCTGTGCCGCCGTCTTGTTGTACTTTTTCCCGATCGCGGAGAGGGTCGGGTCGGCGAAAAAGTTTCGCCTGCCTTCGTTGAACGGCGCCCATGCCTCAGGCACAACGCCGTAGTTCTGCATCACGGAGAGGTTCAGCGGCTGCTGGAAGAAGGGGTGCATTTCGACCTGGTTGACCATCGGCGGGACCGCGAACGTTTCGCAGAGGTCGGCGAGAACGTGCGGATAGCAGTTTGCCATGCCGATCGCGCGCAGAACGCCATGCTGTTCCCGTCGTTGAGCAGAATTTTTTCCGTTTTAAAGGACCTCCTGTTTCTGATATGTTTTAATTCAGATGGTCGGACAGTATTCCGCGCAGAAACCGTGCGCAGAACTCCTTTGTCCGCTCTTCAAAGCTGTATGCGCCGTCGGCAATGCACCAACAGAGCATTTCTCCGTATAGAAGATCGTTGAGCATGTCCGCAAGTTCCCCGACGGGCGTGCCTGCTTTCAGCGCGCCGTGCGCTACGCCGAAACGGAAAAGTTCGCGTAGGGCGGCGAGATCGTTTTGCAGTTTTTCTCTGCCGCAGTCCGTCTCGGGGGCGGGGAGTGCAACATTTTTTACCCACTCCTGGCACAGTTTCAAACTGCTTTTTTCAATGTAGCCGGAAAAACTGCACAGATAGTATTCGAGCTTTTCAAGGAAACTTCCCGCGCGGTTTTTAGCTTTTTCAAGGATCTCGCCGAACATACGTCCGCTCAATTCAAAAACAATGTCCTCTTTGCGCTTGAAATAAGTATAGAACGTGCCTTTCGCAACGCCGCATTTTTCGGTGATCTCGTCTACAGAGGTTTCGGAAAGTCCCTTTCTGCAGATCAGCTCTTTCGCGGTCTCGACGAGCTTTTCCCTTGTCCGTGCCGCTGCCTGCTGCCGTTTTGTCATGCGCCTGCTCCCTGTGTTTCAGTATTTGCATTATACTATATCAATGACTAAAAGTCAATGACTTTAAGTCAGTTTTTTAAAAATTTTTTCGCGTGTGCGCATATAATAAGGGAGCGCATTTTTCGCTGCTTTTGGTTTTCGGCGGAAAAATTTTTCAAAAAAAGTTTCGGAAAAATACTTGACACTGTATCATTTCTGTGCTATTATGTGTCAAACCGATGAAGTAAAGGAGTAACCTGCATCACCTCTTCCAAAGAGAGCTTCCGGCGGTGGAATGGAGGCGTTGGGGCGCAGGCGAATGGATTACCGAGGGCGGGTGCAAAAGGAAGTTCCGAGTAGTGCCCGACGCGTCTCTCGCGTTACAGGGAGAGGGTATGTCAGTACCTGCAACGAGGCGGCGCCTTTGCGCTGTGAATTTGGGTGGCAACACGGTCATTTCGTCCCAAAGCGGAATGACCGTGTTTTTTTGTCATAAAAATTATTTTTTGGAGGAAACAAACATGTCTGCACAAAACGTCCCGTACAAGATCTATCTGTCTGAAAACGAGATCCCCAGGCAGTGGTATAACCTGAATGCCGCGATGAAGGAGAAGCACGATCCGTTTCTGAATCCCGCAACGGGGAAACCCTGCACAAAGGACGATCTGCGGCCCGTCTTCTGCGACGAATGCATCGATCAGGAGCTGAACTTTACCGATCTGTACATCGATATTCCGGAGGGGATCCGCGACTTCTACAAGATGTACCGTCCCGCGCCGCTGGTGCGCGCGTACTGCCTGGAAAAGGCGCTCGGCACCCCCGCGGAGATCTATTATAAGTTCGAAGGGAACAATACTTCCGGTTCGCACAAGCTCAACTCTGCCGCCGCGCAGGCATATTATGCGAAAAAGCAGGGGTTGAAGTCCATTACGACCGAAACGGGCGCGGGGCAGTGGGGCACGGCTCTTTCCATGGCGTCGGCATACTACGGGCTGGACCTCATCGTGTATATGGTAAAAGTGTCCAGCGAGCAGAAGCCGTACCGCAAAGAGGTCATGCGTACCTACGGCGCGCAGGTCATTCCTTCGCCGTCGGATACGACCAACGCGGGCAGAAAGATCCTGGAGGAGTTCCCCGGAACGGGCGGGTCGCTCGGCTGCGCCATTTCGGAGGCGGTGGAGCGCGCCGTGACTTCCGATTCCTGCCGCTATGTGCTGGGCAGCGTGCTCGATCACGTCATCCTGCATCAGTCCGTCATCGGGCTGGAGGCAAAGACGGCGCTGGACAAGTACGGCGTCAAGATCGATACGGTCATCGGCTGCGTGGGCGGCGGTTCCAACTTCGGCGGTTTGATCGCGCCCTTCATGGGCGATAAGATCGCGGGCAAAAACGACATCGAATTTATCGGCGTCGAACCTGCCAGCTGCCCTTCGCTCACCCGCGGCAAGTACGCCTACGACTTCTGCGACAGCGCCAAAACAACGCCGCTTGCGCGTATGTACACGCTCGGCTGCGAGTTCATGCCCTCCGCCAACCATGCGGGCGGGCTGCGCTATCACGGCATGAGCCCGATCGTTTCCAAGCTGTACCACGACGGGTACATCCGTGCGGTCTCGGTGGGGCAGACCAAGGTGTTCGAGGCGGCGGAATACTTTGCCCGCACCGAGGGGATCCTGCCGGCGCCCGAATCCAGCCATGCCATTCTTGCGGCGATCGATGAAGCGCTTGCGTGCAAAAAGACGGGGCAGAAGAAAAAGATCCTCTTCGGTCTGACGGGCACGGGCTATTTCGATATGGCGGCATACAAGCAGTACAACGACGGCACGATGTCGGACGTTATCCCCGACGACGCGGCGCTTGCCAAAGGGTTTGCGAGCATTCCTGCCATTCCGCAGAACAAATGAACCGCAAAACCGTTTACAACAAATCTATTTAATGATATAATAGAGGAAAGGTGAGAGCGCCTTTCCTCTTTTTTCGGAAAGCGGCGGGCGCATCTTCGCAAGTCAACGGAGGGAAGTAACATGATTCGGACAAGCGTTTTCGGCAAAACGGCGGACGGGCGTGAAGTTCTCGCGTTCAGGCTTTCGGACGGCAGGAACGAAGCGACGATCCTCAACTACGGCGGGATCATCCAGTCGCTGAAGATCGCGGACGGCGAAGGCGTGCAGCGCGACGTCGTGCTCGGGTATGACGATGTGGCGGGGTACGAAAACAACGGCGGTTATCTCGGCGCGTTGATCGGGCGGTTCGGCAACCGTATCGAAAAGGGGCATCTTTCGATCGACGGAACGGAATATAAACTCTATTGCAACGACCGCGGGAATCATCTGCACGGCGGCGGGGAAGGGTTCAACCGCAAGATCTGGAGTTACGTTTTTGAAGGCGGGGACGGGAATACGCTCGCTCTTTCGCTGGTCAGCCCGGACGGCGACGAAAATTATCCCGGTATGCTGCGCGTGGAAGTGCGGTATACGCTGGTGAACGGCGAACTGAAGATCGATTATGCCGCCATGTCCGACAAAAAGACGGCGATCAACCTGACGAATCATGCCTATTTCAATTTGGACGGCGCGGGTTCGGGCAATGTGCTCGATACCTTTTTGCGCATCGCGGCGAGCCGCTACACGCCGACCGACGAAACGCTTATCCCGCACGGCGAATTCAAGGATGTGGAGGGAACGCCTTTTGATTTCCGCCGCGCGCGCCGTATCGGCGAGCGTATCAACGATACGGACGATCAGGATATCGCCTATCAGGGCGGGTATGACGTGAATTATGTGTTCGATAAAAAGCAGGGCAGCTATGAAAAGGTTGCCGAAGCGGAGAGCGAGCGCAGCGGGGTCGTCATGGAAGTGTTTACCGACAAGCCAGCCGTTCAGCTGTACACGGGCAACGGTCTTGCGCAGCAGGGCAAGGGCGGGTACTACAACCGCTGCTACGGTTTCTGCCTTGAAACGCAGTTTATTCCGAACGGGGTGAATGTGCCTGCGTATGCGGAGCTGGGCGACCCGATCTATGAGCGGAACAAACTGTATCACTTCACGACGGCGTATAAGTTCAGCGTGAGGTAAGCGATGAAATATATGATCGCGTCCGATCTGCACGGATCGGCGTTCTATGCGCGCAGGCTCGCAGAGATCTTTGCGGCGGAAAAGGCGGATATGCTCGTGCTGCTCGGCGATATTTACAACCACGGCCCGCGCAATCCGCTGCCCGAAGAGTATGCGCCGCTGAAAGTGGCGGAGGTGCTGAACGGGCTGGCGGATCGCCTGCTCGTTGTCAAGGGCAACTGCGACAGCGATGTGGATACGCTTATCTCCGACTTTGAGTTTGTGAGCGAGGCGGTGCTCTCCGACGGCGGGAAGCGCGTGTTCTTACAGCATGGCGATCGGTTCAGCATCGAGCGTCTTCCCAAAAATTGCGGGAGCGGCTTCTTCTACGGGCATTACCACACGAGTTTTATCAAACGGATGGGGGATGTGCTCGTGGCAAACCCCGGGTCGGTGTCTCTGCCCAAGCAGGATACGGCGCGCGGGTATCTTCTTCTGGAGAACGGGACCGTAACACTGAAAGAACTTGGCGGGGCAGTCCTTGCCGAGGAAACGCTTTAACGATCTGCCGTGCCCGCATCGTCGGGCACGGTTTTGCCGCTGCGAAAACAGGCGCGGCGGCGTATTCCTATATTTATAGAAAGAGAGGTACAGACAATGAAGATCAGGCTTGGTATTTTGGGCTACGGCAATCTGGGCAGGGGCGTGCAGTACGCCGCTTCGCAGTGCGGGGATATGGAGGTCGTCGCCGTATTTACGCGCAGGAACCCCGCATCCGTCAAAACAGTACTGCCCGTAAAGGTGGAACATACGGACGCGCTTGCCGCGTACGCGGATAAGATCGACGTGCTCATCCTCTGCGGCGGCAGTGCGACCGATCTGCCCGTGCAGTCGGTGGAGGCGATCCGCCTTTTCAATACGGTAGACAGCTTCGACACGCACGCGAAGATCCCCGCGTACTTCGACGCGCTGGATAAGGCGGGCAAGGCGGCGGGGCATCTCGGCGTGATGAGCGTGGGCTGGGATCCCGGTCTGTTCTCTCTTGCGCGCGCCTATTTTACGGCTGTTCCCGGCTGCGGCGAGGCGTATACCTTCTGGGGCAAGGGCGTTAGCCAGGGGCACAGCGACGCGATCCGCCGTGTGGCCGGCGTAAAAGACGCGCGGCAATACACCGTGCCCGTTGAAAGCGCCCTCGAACGTGTGCGCAGCGGCGAGAACCCGCAGCTCACCACCCGCGAAAAACATACGCGCGAATGCTATGTGGTCGCGGAAGAGGGGGCGGACCTTGCGCGCATCGAACGCGAGATCAAGGAGATGCCCAACTATTTTGCCGATTACGACACGACGGTGCATTTCATCTCCGAAGAGGAGCTGAAGGAAAAACACGGCGGCATCCCGCACGGCGGGTTCGTGCTGCGTTCGGGCAAGTCGGCGGCGGGGAATAAATTCCTCATGGAATTTTCGCTCAAACTCGATTCCAATCCCGAATTTACGTCGGGCGTGCTGGTCGCTTACGCGCGGGCGGTGTACCGCCTGCACGGCGAAGGGAAGACGGGCGCCGTTACGGTGTTCGACATTGCGCCGAAGTATCTTTCGCCCCTCGGCGAGGCGGAACTTCGCAAAACGCTCCTTTGATCTTACAGACAATATCCGCCCCGCGGCATAAGCCGCGGGGCTTTTGCTAAAAGGGCTTGCAGACCCCGCCGTTTTCGGCTCGCTTTTTTCGGGAAAACAGCAATATTTTTGCGTCAATTCCCTTGACTTTCCGTGTTCCATACGATATACTAAATACAGTTTCAAAAACCTGTTCGGGCACAAGATATTGTGCTTAGGCAGACGGCTTTTCGCAACTGGTGGATAGGCAGGCAACTGCGGGGGAGCGAAGAGCGGCATCGCCGACCACCTGGGCAACTGCAAGCAACATTGCGGCTGCGCAGGTTTTTTATTTTCTCGGCTGAGGAGGACGGAGCCATGCAAAAAGAATTTGCCAAGGGAGCGTATTGCGACGCGATCGACGTGCGCGATTTCATTCAGACCAATTATACGCCGTACGAAGGCGATGCGGCGTTTTTGTGCGGGCCGACGGAGCGCACGAAAAAGCTCATGGAAAAGGTGAACGCGCTGTTAAAGGCGGAGACGGACAAGGGCGGCGTGCTGGACGTGGATACCGAGCGCGTCAGTTCGCTGCTGACCTATCCCGCGGGGTACATCGATAAGGAGAACGAGATCATCGTCGGCTTGCAGACGGATGCGCCGCTCAAGCGCGGCGTGAACCCGTTCGGCGGTATCCGCATGGCGCGGCAGGCGTGCGAGGCGTACGGGTATAAGCTGTCGGATGTTGTGGAGACGGAGTTCAGTTACAAGACCACGCACAACGACGCAGTGTTCCATGTCTATACCGACGAGATGAAGGCGGTGCGCCATGCGGGGCTTCTGACGGGGCTGCCCGATGCGTACGGCAGGGGCAGGATCATCGGCGACTACCGCCGCGTCGCGCTCTACGGCGTGGACAGGCTCATCGAGGAAAAGCAGAAGGATAAGCGCGAGCGCGGCATGCGCCCCATGGATGAGCAGAATATCCGCACGCTCGAAGAGCTGTACAAGCAGATCGACTTTCTGAAAAAGCTCAAGGACATGGCGCTGCTGTACGGCGTGGACATCTCCGCGCCCGCGCAGAACGCGAAAGAGGCGATCCAGTGGACGTACTTTGCATACCTTGCGGCGATCAAAGAGCAGAACGGCGCGGCGATGAGCCTCGGGAGGGTGTCGACCTTCTTCGATATTTATATTGAGCGCGATATAGCGAACGGCGTGCTGACCGAGAGCGAGGCGCAGGAGCTGGTGGACGACTTTGTCATCAAATGCCGCATCACGCGCCAGCTGCGCACGCCCGAGTACAACGAAATGTTCGGCGGCGACCCGACGTGGACGACGGAGAGCATCGGCGGCATGGGGCTGGACGGCAGGACGCTCGTCACAAAAACTTCGTACCGCATCCTGCATACGCTGTATAACCTCGGCGCTGCGCCCGAGCCGAACCTTACGGTGCTCTGGTCGGAGCGGCTGCCCGAATCCTTCAAAAAATTCTGCGCGAAAGTCTCCGTCGATACCGACTCCATTCAGTACGAGAACGACGATCTGATGCGCCCGATCTATGGCGACGACTACGGCATCGCCTGCTGCGTCTCCGCTATGAAGATCGGCAAACAGATGCAGTTTTTCGGCGCGCGCTGCAACCTTGCCAAGCTGCTGCTGCTCACCCTCAACGGCGGCAGGGACGAAAAGAGCGGCGTGCAGCTGGCGCCCGAAGGCGAACGGTTTGAGGGCGTGCTCGACTATGAAAAGGTGCGCAAGGCGTACAGCAAGTCGATGCAGTGGCTGTGCCGCCTGTATGTTAGCACGCTGAACGTCATCCATTACATGCACGACAAATACGCCTATGAAAAGATCCAGATGGCACTGCACGATACGGACGTCGAGCGCTTCCTCGCCTGCGGCGTGGCGGGGCTTTCGGTGGTGGCGGATTCGCTGTCTGCGATCAAATATGCCAGGGTCACGCCCGTCTACGGCGAAAACGGGCTGATCAGCGGGTTCGATACCGTCGGCGACTTCCCCAAATACGGCAACGACGACGACCGCGTGGACAGCATTGCCGCGGAGCTCGTCAAAGAATTTTCCGAAGAGCTGAAAAAGACGCCTGCCTACCGCGGAGCGAAACACACGCTGTCCGTTCTGACCATCACGTCGAACGTGGCGTACGGCAAAAAGACAGGCGCCACGCCCGACGGAAGAGCGGCGGGGGAGCCGTTCGCGCCCGGAGCGAACCCGATGCACGAGCGCGACAGGAGCGGCGCTTTGGCTTCGCTCAATTCGGTCGCAAAACTCTCCTACGACTGCTGCCGCGACGGTATTTCCAATACCTTTTCGATCGTGCCGTCCGCGCTCGGCGAGGATGCGGAGGACAGGGCGGAAAACCTTGCGGACATGCTGGACGGCTATTTTGCGCAGGGCGCGCATCACCTCAATGTAAACGTGTTCGACCGTGCGAAGCTGATCGCGGCGATGGAACACCCCGAGCTGTACCCGAGCGTGACCATCCGTGTTTCGGGGTATGCCGTGAACTTCCACAAGCTCTCCAAAGCGCATCAGTTGGAAGTCATCAAACGTACATACCACGGCAGAATGTAAGCAAAACGCCGATTTTCTTTCAGAAAGAAGGTACTATGTGTAACATAAATAAGCGCGGGGCGGAAGATTCCGCCCCGCATATCGGGTATATCGATTCGGTTTACTGCGGTTCGGGCGTGGACGGAAAGGGGCTGCGCTGCGTCGTCTTTTTTGCTGGGTGCAATCTTCGCTGCCCGTTCTGCCATAACCCCGAAACGCTCTTCAGACAGGGGGAGGCGGTCGAGGCAGATGCGCTTGTCGCGCGGTTGGAGCGGTATAAACCCTATTTCAAGCGCGGCGGCGTCACGTTTTCGGGCGGGGAGCCTTTCCTGCAAAAGGAATTTGCGCTTGCACTTGCGCGCAAACTGACGGAGCGCGGCATCCATGTGCTGTTTGAAACGAACGGGCACATCTGCGACGAGGAGCTGATCGCGGCGGGCGAGATCGTCTGCGACGTCAAAAACCAGGAGACGGACGACCTCTCCGCCTATGCAAAATTCTTTGCCGCATGCGTGCGGCAGGGGAAGGTGCCGCAGGTGACGAACGTGCTCGTTCCGGGTAAAAACGATTCGGCGGAAAAACTGCGCGCGCTTGCGCGGCTCGTAAAAGAATATTTCCCGCAGGGAAAAATCAAGTTCCTTCCCTTCCGAAAATTGTGCGAGGATAAGTACAAGGAGCTCGGTGTGCCGTTCCCGTATGCCGCCGTTCGCGAGGCGGAAGAAGAGGATATCGAGCGCGCGTACACGGTCGTAAACGATGCTTTCAGACAAAATTCATAGTACTATGTCAGACATAAACTGGTAAAAAAGACGGGGAAGCGCTTCGCTTCCCCGTTAAAAGTTTGCGGATTTTAAGCCTCTTTCATTTTTGCGCTTTCAGGTATTTCAAAGCCTCTGTGCCTGCGATCATGCCGTCGTACACGGCCTTGGCGATCTGCTGCAGCCCGGGGATGCAGTCCCCCGCGGCGAAGATGCCGGGGACGTTCGTCGCACGTTTTTCATTTACGGTCAGCTTGCCGTTCGCGCTCTCCAATCCGACTTTTTTGGCAAGCTCGAAGGCGCCCGCCGAACCGCAGGCGATGAAAACGCCGTCGAACGTTTCGCGCGTTCCGTCCGTATAGACGACCTCTTTGAGCGTTTCGTCTCCTTCAAAGGAGGCGATCTTTTTTGTGTTGCAGGGCAGCCCTTCCAATGCACGGCCGCCGTTGGTGAGGATCGTCACGTCCGAGACGACGTTTTTCAGCTCCGCAAATTCGCTCCTTGCATAGGCGCCGTCGCCGACGACGGCGATCTTTTTGCCGCGGTAAAAGAAGGCGTCGCAGATGGCGCAGTAGCTCACGCCCGCCCCTTCGAATTTTTCAATGTTGCGGACAGGGGGTACGTTGCGCGCCGTGCCGCAGGCGATGATGACGGCGCCCGCGTCGATGGCTCCGTCCGCAGTCTTGGCGCGGAAGCCCTCTTCGGTAAATTCGATGCCGAAAATTTCCGTGCGCACGATCTTTGCGCCGAGGTGTTCCGCCTGCTTCACGCCCGTTTCAAAGAGATCTTTGGCGGAAACGCCGTATTCGAACCCGTAATAGTTCTGGATAAGGTCGGCTTTGGCGAGGGCGCCGCCGTCTTTTGCGACGATCGTTACGGGCGCGCCGCCGCGCACCGCGTACAGCGCCGCCGAGATCCCCGCGGGGCCGCTGCCGATGATGAGAAGTTCCTTCATGTCTGCATGCTCCTTTTTTGGAATTATACAGCAAATCGGCGCGGCAGTCAAATGCGGGGAGGCAAGATGCCGCTTTGTATCGGCGGAATTTGTCTTAAAAATGTAAAAAATTCCCCGCGCTGCCGTTGCCGTGCGTTTTCCGCGTGCAAAACCGTTGACATTGCGCGCGATTTCGGTTACAATAAGATTACCATGTGATGCGCGAAACAGAGTATCCATGCAAATATTTTATCCGCGGTCGTCTGTGCGGCTGTCGGCGCAGCGCGTGCGCTGCCTTATTGTGATCGGGCACAAAATCCCGAGCTTATAAGTTGGTTACTTGATAACCGAAGTGCCTTGCGGCACGCTTGTAAAACGATCAATAAGAGTAGTAAAAGTAAGGTATTTGCTATATAGACTCTGGTTTCAAAGCTCATCCTATGCGCGTCAGGGGGAGTTTCTGCGATTGTTCCAAAGCGGTGTGCAAGTGCATACCGCTTTTTTTGTTTATGTCGGAGGGTCTTACAATGGGAGAAAAGCTCAATCTGTACGGGTTCAACAATCTTACGAAGTCGCTGAGCTTCAATATCTATGACGTCTGCTACGCCCGCAGCCCGCGCGAACAGCGCGACTATATCGCCTATATCGACGGGCAGTACAACAGCGAACGCCTGACCAAGATCCTTACGACGCTGACGGACATGATCGGGGCGAAGGTGCTCAATATCGCCAAACAGGACTACGAGCCGCAGGGCGCCTCCGTCACCATCCTTATAGCGGAGGGGTCGATGATCCCCGCGGGCACGACGCAGCTGGCGCATCTCGACAAGAGCCATGTTACGGTGCATACCTATCCCGAATATCATCCCGAAACGTGCCTTGCGACCTTCCGCGTGGACATCGACGTCGCCACCTGCGGCGAGATCACGCCGCTCTCCACGCTGGACTATCTGATCGGCTCTTTCGATTCGGATATCATCACGCTCGACTATAAAGTGCGCGGCTTTACGCGCGACGTGAACGGGCATAAGCTCTTCCTCGACCACGAGATCCGTTCGATCCAGGATTTCATCGATCCCGAAACACTGCTGCGCTACGACGCGATGGATATCAACGTGTATGCGGCGAACCTGTTCCACACCCGCATGATGGTCAAGGAGATCGACCTGCAGAACTACCTGTTCAAGACGGACGCCTACGAGCTGCCGCCCAAACTTCGGCTGGAGATGACGGGCAACCTGCGCCGCGAAATGATCGAAATTTTCAGCAACAAAAATATTTTCTGACGGACATACGAGAGAAGCGATGAAGGAACTTTCCCAAAAACGAGCCCCCATATACGAGGCGTTGCAGGAGATGCAGCGGATGCGCCTCGTTCCCTTCGATGTGCCCGGGCACAAGCGCGGGCGGGGGAACCCGGAACTTACCTCGCTGCTCGGCGAAAAGTGCGTGGGGCTGGACGTCAATTCCATGAAGTGCCTCGATAACCTCTGCCACCCCGTTTCGGTCATCCGCGACGCGGAACAGCTCGCGGCGGAGGCGTTCGGCGCGGCGTGGGCGTTCCTCATGGTCGGCGGCACGACGTCCGCCGTGCAGAGCATGATCCTGTGCGTCGCCAAGCGCGGCGAAAAGATCATCCTGCCCCGCAACGTGCACCGCAGTGTCATGACGGCGATGGTCCTGAACGGTGCGGTGCCCGTCTACGTCGACCCCGAGTGCGACGACGACCTCGGCATCTCCCTCGGGATGCGTACGGACGCGGTGCGCCGCGCCGTCGCCGAAAACCCGGACGCGAAGGCGATCCTCGTCAACAACCCGACCTATTACGGCATCTGCTCCGACCTCGCCGAGATCGTGCGCATTGCGCACCAGGCGGGGATGCTGTGCATCGCGGACGAGGCGCACGGCACGCACTTCTATTTCGGGGAGGGGATGCCCGTCTCCGCCATGAAGGCGGGCGCGGATATGGCGGCGGTCTCCATGCATAAATCGGGCGGGAGCCTCACGCAGAGCTCGCTCCTGCTCATCGGTCCCTCCATGCAGGAGGGGTATGTGCGGCAGATCATCAACCTGACGCAGACCACGAGCGCGTCGTACCTGCTCCTGTCCTCGCTGGATATCTCCCGCCGCAACCTCGCGCTCCGCGGGAAGGAGGCGTTTGCGGGCGTGGTGGAGATGGCACGCTATGCGCGCAGCGAGATAAACGAGATCGGCGACTATTACGCTTTCGGGAAGGAGCTCATCAACGGCGACAGTATTTTTGCCTTCGACGAGACGAAGCTCTCCGTCAATACGCTGGACGTGGGGCTTGCGGGCATCGAGGTGTACGATTTGCTCCGCGACGAGTACGACATTCAGATCGAGTTCGGCGACCTCGGCAACATTCTCGCCTATCTCTCGATAGGCGACAGGGAACGCGACATCGAGCGGCTTGTGAGCGCTCTTTCCGAGATCCGCAGGTTGTACAAAAAGAGCAAGGCGGGGCTGATGAAACAGGAGTACATCGAGCCCATCGTCGCCATGTCGCCGCAGGACGCGTTCTATGCGGAAAAGACGTCGCTGCCGCTGCGGCAGACGGAGGGGCGCGTTTGCAGCGAATTCGTCATGTGCTATCCGCCGGGTATCCCGATTTTGGCGCCGGGCGAGCGCATCACGCGGCGCATCCTCGATTACATCGAATACGCCAAGGCGAAGGGCTGCCAGATGACGGGGCCCGAAGACGCGAAGATCGAGCGGCTGAACGTGATCTGAGCGGGGCAACGCTTCAGATCGGGCAGAGCGGCGGTTTTGGCGGAGGGTTCTTTGCGCACAGGCGCGGGGAGTAGTTACTATGGAATTCTGGTTTTCCGAACGGCATACAAAGAACGTAAAATTATCCATCCGCGTGGACAGGCAGCTGTACAGCGGGACGAGCGATCTGCAGCGCATCGACGTGTTCGACAGCCCCGAATTCGGCAGGTTCCTCGTGCTGGACGGGTACATGATGCTCACGCAGAAGGATGAATTTATCTACCATGAAATGATCGCGCATGTGCCCATGGCGGTGCATCCGAACGTGAAAAACGTACTGGTCATCGGCGGCGGCGACGGCGGCGTCGTGCGCGAGCTCGTGCAATACGACGACATTGAGAGTATCGACCTCGTAGAGATCGACAGGCAGGTCGTCGAAGTCTGCCGCGAATATTTCCCTTCGCTCACCTGCGGGCTGGGCGATCCGCGCGTCTCCATTCATTACAGGGACGGGCTGCGGTTCGTGCGTTCCTGCAAGAACGAGTACGACCTCATCATCGTCGATTCGACCGACCCGTTCGGTCCCGGCGAGGGGTTGTTCACCCGCGAATTTTACGGGAACTGCTATAAGGCGCTCAAAGAGGACGGGATCATGGTCAACCAGCATGAGAGCCCGTTTTATGCCGAAGACGCGCTCGCCTGCCAGCGCGCGCACAAGCGTATCGTCGAATCCTTTCCGATCAGCCGCGTCTATCAGGCGCATATCCCGACCTATCCTTCGGGGCACTGGCTGTTCGGGTTTGCGTCCAAAAAATACCACCCGCTGCGCGATCTGAACGAGGCGCGCTGGAACGCGCGCGGCATCAAATGCCGCTACTATACGACGACCCTGCACAAGGGCGCGTTCTACATTCCCGCCTATGTGGAGGAACTTTTAAGCGATGTTGAACACACAGACTGACGCTTTCCTCGCCTGTGACAAACCCTATGCGGAGGCGAAGACCGTCCTTTTCGGCGCGCCGTTTGACGGCACGACTTCATACCGCCCCGGTACGCGGTTCGGAAGCGCCGCCATCCGCCGCGAATCGTACGGAATCGAAACGTACAGCCCGTATCAGGACAGGGATCTGGAAGACTGCGCCGTCATGGATGCGGGCGACCTCGAATTGCCCTTCGGCGATACGGAGAAGGCGCTTTGCATGATAGAAGAGCGTGCGGCGCATATCCTGCGGGACGGCAAACGCCCGTTCCTTTTGGGCGGCGAGCATCTCGTAACATTGGGAGCGGTGCGCGCTGCGGTCAGAAAATATCCCGACCTCTGCATCGTGCATTTTGACGCGCATACAGACCTTCGCGAGGATTACCTCGGGGTAAAGCTCTCGCACGCATGCGTGCTGCGCCGTTGCCACGAGCTGACGGGGGATAAGCGCATCGCGCAGTTCGGCATCCGTTCGGGGTTGCGGGAAGAATTTGCGTGGGGCAGGGAACATACGCTCCTGCATCCCTTCGGCTTTGACGGTTTGGAAGAGGTGCTCGAAGCCTTTGCGGGCAGGCCCGTGTATTTTACGCTCGATCTGGATGTGCTCGACCCGTCCGTATTCCCCGGTACGGGTACGCCCGAACCGGGCGGGGTGAGCTTTGAGCAGCTCCGCCGCGCGGCGACGCTCGTCTGTTCGCGTGCGGACGTCGTGGCGCTGGACGTCAACGAACTCAGCCCGCCGTACGATCAAAGCGGCGCGTCGACTGCCGTCGCCTGCAAGATCGTGCGCGAAATGCTGCTCGCGCTGAAAGGATAGTTTTTTCGCTTTTGCGCCGCAGAGGGCGCAGTGCAGATCTGCCCGCCGCGTGCGGGTGCAAACCAAAATCATCAACGGGAGAAAGATCATGGCAAAAGTATTGGTCATCGGCTGCGGCGGCGTCGCGTCCGTCGCGATCCGTAAATGTTGCATGCGCGACGACGTGTTTACCGAACTGTGCATAGCCAGCCGTACGCTTTCCAAGTGCGACGCGCTCAAAGCAAAGCTTGAAGGCAAGACAAAGACGAAGATCACGACCGCGCAGGTCGACGCGGACAAGCCCGACGAGGTCATCGCGCTCATCAAAAAAGTGCAGCCCGATCTCGTTATGAACATTGCGTTGCCGTACCAGGATCTTGCGATCATGGACGCCTGCCTCGCCTGCGGGGTGAATTACCTTGACACGGCGAACTACGAGCCGGAAAACACGGACGACCCCGTCTGGCGCGAGAAATACGAAAGGCGCTGCAAGGAAGAGGGCTTTTCCGCGTACTTTGATTACACATGGCAGTGGGCGTACGGCGATAAGTACAAAAAGGCGGGGCTTACGGCGCTGCTCGGTTCGGGGTTCGACCCCGGCGTGACGCAGGTGTTCTGCGCCTATGCGCAAAAACACCTGTTCGATACCATTGAAACGATCGACATCCTCGACTGCAACGGCGGTGACCACGGCTATCCGTTTGCGACAAACTTCAATCCCGAGATCAATCTGCGCGAGGTCTCGGCGCCCGGCTCCTATTGGGAGAACGGCAAGTGGGTGGAAGTGCCCGCCATGAGCATCCACCGCACTTACAACTTTGACGGCGTGGGGGAGAAGGATATGTACCTGCTGCACCACGAGGAGATCGAGTCGCTTGCAAAGAACATCAAGGGCGTGAAACGTATCCGCTTTTTCATGACCTTCGGGCAGAGTTATCTCACGCACATGAAGTGCCTTGAAAACGTCGGTATGCTCTCCACGACGCCCGTCGAGTTTGAAGGGAAAGAGATCGTGCCCATTCAGTTTTTGAAGGCGCTCCTGCCCGATCCCGCGTCGCTCGGTCCGCGCACTGTCGGCAAAACGAACATCGGCTGCATCTTTACAGGCATGAAGGACGGAAAGCGCAAGACGGCGTACATTTATAATGTCTGCGACCACCAGGAGTGCTACCGCGAAGTGGAGTCGCAGGCGATCTCCTACACGACGGGCGTACCCGCCATGATCGGCGCGATGATGCTCGTCACGGGCAAGTGGAACAAAAAGGGCGTGTATACGCCCGAAGAGTTTGACCCCGATCCGTTCATGGAGGAATTGAACAGGAACGGGCTGCCCTGGAAGGTCGTGGAATCCCCCGAATTGGTAGACTGAATGCGCACGCCGTATTTTTGCATCGACGAAAAAAAACTGCATGAGAACCTGCGTATCCTTGCGGACGTGAAGGCGCGGGCGGGGTGCAAGATCCTGCTTGCGCAGAAGGCGTATTCCGCTTATGCGACCTATCCGCTCATCCGCAGCTGTCTGGACGGCTCTACGGCGAGCGGGCTGTACGAGGCGCGGCTCGGGTACGAGGAGATGGGCGGGGAGACGCACGTTTTTTCGCCTGCCTACCGCGAAGACGAATTAGAAGAGATCCTGCGCTATGCCGACCATATTGTGTTCAACTCCTGCGCGCAGCTGAAAAAATTCGGACCGCGTGCAAAGGAGGCGGGCAAGAGCGTGGGGCTTCGCGTCAATCCCGAATGTTCCACGCAGGAGGGGCACGCCATCTATGATCCCTGCGCGCCCGGCTCGCGATTGGGAGTGACGCGCGGACAGTTCGATCTCTCCGTCCTGCCTCTTCTGGACGGCATCCACATGCACACGCTGTGCGAGCAGAACGCGGACGCGCTCGCAGTTACGGTGAATGCGCTGGAAGAAAAGTTCGGCGATATTCTCGGCGGAATGAAGTGGCTGAATCTGGGCGGCGGGCACCACATTACGAGGGAAGATTACGACAGGGAACTGCTGATCCGCACGGTGCGTTCGCTTGCCGAAAAATATGGCGCGGAGGTGATCCTCGAACCGGGTGAGGCGGTCGTTCTGAATGCGGGAACGTTCGTCACGTCCGTGGTCGACATCGTGCACAACGGCATCGATATCGCCGTGTTGGACTGTTCGGCGGCGTGTCATATGCCCGACGTGCTGGAAATGCCGTACCGCCCGCCGCTGTTCGGTTCGGGCGAAGCGGGCGAAAAAAAGTATACCTACCGCCTTGCGGGCGGCACCTGCCTGGCGGGGGATGTGATCGGGGATTATTCCTTTGACGCGCCGCTTAAAGAGGGGGACGAACTCGTGTTCGGCGATATGGCGCTGTATACGATGGTCAAAACCAACACCTTCAACGGTATGCCGCTGCCGTCCATCGTGCTTCGGAAGGAGAGCGGAGAATTGCAGTTGCTGCGCTCGTTCGGGTATGAAGATTTCAAAAACCGCCTGTAACAAGGCGGTTTTTTATTTTACTGCCAAAAATTTCGGTGACAGGGGTTGACAAATTCGTTTTTTTGTGTATACTGAAAGAGGTAAAAGAATATCCGGTAAGTAAGGCTACTACAGGGATACGGGCTGTTGCCGCAAAGCGATGGAGACATCGCGCGCTGGTTTGAACAGGCCGCGTCGAAACCAAGGCGCGGCATAATGCAGCTTCATCGCCCTGCAAAGTCAAAGCTCAAACGGTGTCACAGGCAGTGGAAGTTTGTATTGCGGCAGAAATACGAACACCGTGCGCCGTTGGGCGCACGGGGTTCTTTTGTCCCTCGTTCTGGTTGAACGAAATAAATACGGAGGTAATTTGAGATGGATATAGGCGGCAGTCGAAGTACTATGCATGACATAAATCGCGCGATTCGGCTCGCTTTGTCCGTTTCGTGCTTCCTGTAGAGTTACTTCGGCTACCCCTCCGGTCCCGGATCGAAGGAGGTAGTATCATGGCTAAAAATTTGAAACGGCGGGAGCTTGTCAGGCTCTCGGATTCGGTGCTGCGCGCTGAAAGCGCAAAGGAAAGGCTCCGCTATGCTCTCACGCATACGGAAGCGGAGCTGCGCGCGTTTTACGGAACGGGTAAAGAGGGGCTGAGCGATGCCGCGGCGGCGGCAAATCGCGAACGGTTCGGAAGCAACGTGCTCCCTTCCGCCAAAAGGAAAGGCGTCCTGCGGCGGTTGGCGGGTGCGTTCGTCAATCCGTTCACGGCGATCCTCTTTGCGCTGGCTCTTGTGTCCGTTTTTACGGACATCGTCTTTGCGGCGGCGGGAGAGCGGAATTATGTGACGGTCGCCGTCATCGCCGTCATGGTCGCCGTGTCGGGGATCCTGCGCTTTGTGCAGGAAACGCGCAGCGGCAACGCGGCGGAAAAACTTTCTTCGCTGATCACAACGACGGCCTGCGTCTGCCGCGCAGGCGTCGGGCGCGGGGAGATCCCCGTGTCGGAGCTCGTTGCGGGGGATATCGTGTATCTGTCTGCCGGCGATATGATCCCCGCCGATCTGCGTATCCTCGCCGCGAAAGATCTGTTTGTAGCGCAGTCCGCGCTCACGGGAGAAAGTGCGCCGGTCGAAAAGACGGCGGAACGGGTGAGCGGGGAGACGGCGCCTTTGGCGGCGGCTTGTCTTGCCTTTTTGGGGACAAACGTTGTCAGCGGAAGCGGAACAGGCATCGTCGTTGCCGTGGGCGCAGATACCTTTCTCGGGCAGACGGCGAAGGCGCTGAACGTCCGTCCGGAAAAGACGGCGTTTGAAAAGGGTGTAACTTCCGTATCGCATCTGCTGATCCGTTTTATGCTCGTTATGGTTCCGTTGGTGCTGCTGCTGAACGGGTTTACGAAAGGAGACTGGCTGAGCGCGGCGCTGTTTGCCGTCAGCGTGGCGGTCGGGCTGACGCCCGAAATGCTGCCGATGATCGTTACGGCTTGCCTTGCAAAAGGCGCCGTGGCGCTTTCGCGCAGAAACGTCATTGTCAAAGACCTGAATGCGATCCAGAATCTCGGCGCGATGGATATCCTTTGCACGGATAAGACGGGCACGCTGACGCAGGATAAAGTGGTCCTTGAATATCATCTGAATGTTGCGGGAGAGCCGGATGCGAGAGTTCTCCGTCATGCTTTCCTGAACAGCAATTATCAGACGGGACTGAAAAATCTGATGGACATCGCCGTGATCGAGCGCACGGACGAGCTTGTGAAAACGGGAGAGATCGATGCGGCGGTGCTGTCTTCCTACCGTAAAACGGACGAGATCCCGTTTGATTTCGAGCGGCGCAGGATGAGCGTTGTCGTTGAGGACGCCGGCGGAAAAAAGCAGCTGATCACAAAGGGGGCTGTTGAGGAGATGCTCGCCGTCTGTACGCATGCGGAGCTTCACGGGAGCGTTCTGCCGCTTTCGGAGGCGCTTAAAAAGCAAGTGCGCGACCGCTCGGATTCTCTGAACAGGAGCGGTATGCGCGTGCTCTGCGTGGCGCAGAAAAACGCCCCTTTGGAAGAATGTTCGGCGGCGGATGAAGCGGAGATGGTGCTCATCGGGTACCTGGCGTTTCTGGATCCGCCCAAAGCCTCGGCGGCGGAAGCGCTGAAACGTCTGAAGGAGAGCGGGGTCGCCGTCAAGGTGCTGACGGGCGATAATGAAAAAGTCACGGCCTGCGTCTGCGGGAAAGTCGGGCTGGACGGCGGCAGTATCCTGCTCGGCGCCGATTTGGAGGAGATGAACGACGAAACGCTCGCGGAAGCGGCGGAGAGGGCGACTGTTTTTGCCAAACTTTCGCCGACGCAAAAGGAGCGCGTCGTGCGCGTTCTGCGTGCGAAAGGGCATACGGTCGGATTTATGGGGGACGGCATCAACGACGCTCCCGCCATGCGGGCGGCAGATGTCGGGATCTCTGTGGATACGGCGGTGGATATTGCCAAGGAATCTGCCGGGGTCATATTGCTGAAAAAGGATCTGACAGTCGTTGCAGACGGCGTGGCGGAGGGCAGAAAGACGTATGTGAACATGATAAAATATATCAAGATCACGGCGTCTTCCAATTTCGGCAATATGCTTTCGGTTTTGGCGGCGAGCGCGTTCCTTCCGTTTCTCCCCATGCTTTCCGTACAGCTCATTTTGCTGAATCTCGTCTATGATATTTCCTGTACGGCAATGCCGTGGGACAGCGTTGACAAAAAACTGTTGGCAAAACCGGCGGTCTGGGATGCGCGGTCGATCACAAAATTTATGCTGTGTTTCGGGCCGATCAGCTCGTTGTTTGACATAGCCACATATCTGATGCTGTACTTTTGGATCTGTCCGTCCGTATGCGGCGCGCCGTTCCATGCGATCGCGGACCCTTCCGTGCAGAACCGTTTTGTCGCTCTCTTTCAGGCGGGTTGGTTCGTAGAGTCGGCAGTCACGCAAATGCTCGTCGTGCATATGCTGCGCGGCGAACGGTTGCCTTTTTGCGGGGACAGACCTTCTGCGCTGCTGATCGCGTTTTCGGTCGGGGGCATTGCGGCGCTTGCCGCAATGCCGTATACGCCGATCGGGGCGGCGATAGGGCTTTGCCCGCTGCCGCTGCTGTATTATGCGGCGCTCTTTGCCGTCCTGGCGGGATATATGCTTTTGACGACCTTCATAAAAAGGCTGTACCGGAAAAGGAACGGAAGCCTTTTGTGACCGGAAAGAGGGGTGACCGTCAGTTCTGCACAAGCAGTTTTCGGGAACGCAAAAAAGCGTCGGGGATGACCCGACGCTTTTTGCATGCGGTAAAATGAACCGCTTCTGTTTTATTACAATAAGGAAAGGGGAAGGGGCTGCGGATTACTCTGCGGCTTCGTCCTTCTTTTTACGAGACTTTTTGGGCTTTTCGGCAGGGGCTTCCTCGGCTGCGGCGGGGGCTTCCGCAACAGCTTTCGCGGGAGCGGAAACGGCGGGCTGCGCCGCCTTCGCCGCGTTCAGGCGCTTTGCCAGAGCAGACTTTTTATTTGCCGCATTGTTTTTGTGAAGGATCCCTTTTGCCGCTGCGGAATCGATCACGGAAGCGGTTTCGGGCAAAAGTTTTTCCGCCGTCGCGAAATCGCCGGCTTCTACTGCCGCATTAAATTTGCGGATCGCCGTCTTGACGGCGGATTTGATCATTTTGTTCTGCGTATTCTTCTTTTCGGTCACTGCAACACGCTTTTTCGCTGATTTGATGTTAGGCACCTTATTTCTCCTTACGGGTTACGTAAATTTGATACTTCGCTATTTTAGCATAAAAAATTTTGCTTGTAAACTGTTTTTTATGCAAAAAAAGGAATTTGTTGCGCCTTCGTTCCATATATTTGTGAGAAAAAGGATCGGGAGGGAGGCGTGTTGAAGCCATTCACTGCGATTTTTGACAGCGGCGTCGGAGGGCTGACGGTGCTGCGTGCCTGCGTGCGGCGCTGCCCGGGGGAGCGCTTCGGATATTTCGGGGACAATGCCAACGCGCCATACGGGAACCGCGCGCCGGAGGAGATCGAGAGGCTCGCTTTTTCGGCATTTTCCTTCCTTGCCCGCTACCCGCTGAAAGCGGCCGTCGTGGCATGCAACACGGTGACGGCGGTGTGCGTCGAAAAGCTGCGGGAGGCTTTTCCGTTCCCGATCGTCGGGATGGAGCCGGCCGTGCGGCCCGCGGTTGCCGCCGCGGGCGGGGGCGAGGTGCTTTTGCTCGCAACGCGCGCCACGCTTGAAAGCGCGCGGGTAAAAAGTCTGTCGGAAAAAACGGGCGGGAATATTACGCCGCTTTGCCTGCCGACGCTTGCGGGTGAGATAGAGCGCCATATGGCGGAACTTTCGGCGGTTGACGTGGAGGGGTTTCTGCGGACCGTCCCGCGAGGGAAATACGCGGCGGCGGTGCTCGGATGCACCCATTATGTTTTTGTGAAGGAGCGCATCGCAAAGGCGCTGGGCTGCCCTGTTTTTGACGGAAATTCAGGGACGGCTGACCACCTTTCCGAAATACTGAACATACGTTCGGAAAAATCGAAAAAAGAGACAAAAAATTGTGTTTTTTTCATCGGAAAGGCAAAAAATGCCAATAAAACGTTTTATTTTGCGCAAAAATAAAACAAACAAATGTTTATATTTTTAAAAATCAGCAAAAAAGGAGCAAAAATATTAAAAATAAACCCAAAAATTTGCCGTAGGTGGTTGACAGTGGTCAAAAGTGGTGATATAATAAGAAGCACAAAAGGGGCGGAAGAGGAGCAATGTATTCTTTCAACGGAAGGTTCAACAACCGGTTGGACGACAAAAACAGAATACGCATCCCCGCGAAGTTCAAAGCAGAACTCGGGGCGGATTACAAGCTCGCTTTTGCGCCGGGAAACTGCATTTACGTGCTTCCGCAGAACGAATACCGCAAGATCCTTGACGGGTTCGGTGAAGCGTCTTTCTTCGACGCGGAAAAGCAGGAGGCGATCGCGGCTTTCACCGGTATGGTGTATGACGTTACAGAGGACAACCAGGGCAGGATCGTGATCCCGTCGGAGCTGAAAGAATACGCGCAGATCGATAAGGATATCGTGATCACGGGCGCCGCAGCGTATCTCCGCATCGAAGCGGCGGAAAGGTTTGCGGAACGCACCAAAGGCGTGAATATGGCGGATGTCTTTGCAAGGCTCAATGCGATCGGGAAGGGCGAATGATCCGGTTTTCACATCGCCCCGTTCTCCTCGAAGAGTGCATGCAGGGGCTTGCGCCCGAACGCGGCGGCGTTTACTTTGACGGAACGGTCGGCGGCGGCGGGCACTCCTATGAAATATTGAAACGAAGCGCTCCCGACGGGCAGCTGATCGCGACGGATTTAGACGATTGTGCGATCGCGGCGGCGTCGGACAGGCTGTCGGAGTTTGCGGGAAGGTTCCGCATTTTTAAAAGCAACTTCAAACAGTTTGAAGACGTGCTGGAAGAAGCCGGCGTCGGCGGCCTTGACGGCGTGATGCTGGACTTCGGTGTTTCGAGCTTTCAGCTGGACGAGGCTTCGCGCGGGTTCAGCTATCTGAAGGACGCGCCGCTGGACATGCGCATGGATGCGCGAAACGGTCTTACGGCGGCGGACGTTGTGAACGGATACAGTGCAGAGCGGCTGGAAAAGCTGTTGCGGGAATACGGAGAAGAACGTTTCGCTAAACGCATTGCCGGGGCGATCGCAGAGCGGAGACGGAAAGGCCGCATCGAACGGACGGGGGAACTTGCACAGATCGTTGAGAACAGCATCCCTGCAAAATTCAGGCAGAACGGGCCGTGCGCCCGCAAAACCTTCCAGGCGATCCGCATCGAAGTGAACGGCGAGCTGGAAGGGCTTGCGGAAGCGGTGAAGGGGCTTGCGCTGCGGCTGAACAAGGGCGGAAGGATCTGCGTTCTGACGTTCCATTCGCTGGAAGACAGGATCGTGAAAAACGTGTTCCGCGAGCTGGCGGAAGGCTGCACCTGTGACAAAAGCTTGCCTGTATGTGTGTGCGGCAAGAAAAAGGAAATAGAAATATTGACCAAAAAGCCCGTTACGGCGGGGGAAGAAGAACTGAGAGAAAACCCGCGCTCAAAAAGCGCAAAACTGCGCATAGCAGAACGGATCGGAGAATATAGTTAAGGAGAACGTACAATGGCAACGGCACCCGCGGTTTTGAACAGAACAAGAGAGGAAAGCTCCCTGAAGGCTTACGGCAGGATCCAGGGCGGCGTTGAACAGAAGGATATGACGGAAGAGCAGAAGGCTCTTGCGTTCAATGCGCGTATTTCCGAAAACTATCAGAGGCTGATCAATCCCGATCTGAATAAGGCGGAAGAGATCGCCGCGCCCGTATACGAAGCGCCTGCGGCACGTTCGTACGAAGCGCCTGTCGCGCAGGCGCCCGTCTTTGCGGAGCCGGTCCGTCAGGAGGCGCCCGCTTATGAACAGCGCCGCGTCGCCGATGTTTTCCGCGCCGATTCTCCCATCAATACGAGGACGGTGAACTTTGAACAGGCGGCTCCCGTTCGCGAATATGAGCAGGAAGTCCCGTACTACGAGGAACAGCAGGGGTATGCAGAAGACGCGATGAACGCGGATCTCATGCCCACCGAAACGACGACGCAGTACCGCGACAATCTTTATCGCGAAGAGCAGCGCGTGACGGCGGTCGAAGAGAAGAAGCCGCGCACCGCGCTCAGCGCGCGCAGCAAACTGATGATCATGATCTATTCGATCGTCGTGGTCGTGATCCTTGCGCTCATCATCGTGAACACGAGCGTGCTCAATACGCTGGACGGCGAAGTCGCCATGCGCGAGGCAGAGCTGCGGAATGCGATGGACGTGCAGCAGAGCATTGAGGACGAGATCGACTATTACACCGATTCCGCTACGATCATCGACCGTGCGGAGAACGAACTCGGGATGTATATGCCTGACTGAAAAAGGACGATGGAGCCGACGCAGCCGTAAGGCTGCCGGATGCATAAAACGATTTACGAAAGAAGATCCGATGCACGATCCCGTAAGGGCAGTGCGTCGGATCGGTTTTTTTATGAGAGCGGGAGGGCGAGCGAGATCGGCAGGCAAACAAAAAAATATGCGTCGACTGTTTTACGAAAGAGGTTATTTGCCGTTGTTCTGGCAGTAGCCTTTCTTTTTTTGCTCATTTTCGCGCGTTTCTTTTATCTGCAGGTGGTGGACGGGGAGCACCTGCGCTATCTTGCGCTTGACCAGTGGACCCGCGAGATCCCCGTGGTCGCGGCGCGCGGACGGATCACCGACCGCAACGGCGTCGTGCTGGCGGACAACCGTACCGCCTATTCGGTGTTTGTCCGCCCGAATGCGGTGGAGGACGCCCGCCTTACGGCGGAAACGCTCGCTTCTCTGCTCGGTGCGGAGGAAAGTGCGCTGTACGAGCGTATCACATCTTCGCGCGTTTCCGAACTGACGGTCGCAAAACACATTGAGCGCGCCGCCGCGGAACAGCTGGAAGCGCACGATCTCCCCGGGGTGTATTACGCGCAGGACAATGT
Organism: Clostridia bacterium; assembly: GCA_017886545.1. GTDB lineage: Bacteria > Bacillota > Clostridia > Christensenellales > Borkfalkiaceae > Borkfalkia. The sequence goes on along the minus strand of JAGHJS010000082.1, from coordinate 44,993 downwards.
GCGCGTTTACCCCTACGGTGAACTTCTTTCGCGCGTGCTCGGGTTTACTTCGGTGGACAACACGGGGCTGACGGGGTTGGAAAAATATTACGACCGCTACCTTGCGGGGACGGACGGCGAGATCGCGTCCTTTACCGACCTTGTCGGGGCGGAGGTGGACGGGGGAACGACTTACCTTCCCGCAACGGACGGGCTCGGTCTGGAGCTGACGATCGACTATGAGATCCAGGCGGTGGCGGAGGCGGCGATGCTGGCGCTGTACGAACAGTATTCGCCGGTGACCGCGCAGTGCGTCGTGCTCGATCCCGACACATTCGATATCCTCGCCATGGCGGAGGCGCCCTCGTATGATCTGAACGATGTGCCGCGCGATGAGCCTGAGCTGTTGAACGCTCTCTCGCGCAACAATCTCGTTTCGGACATCTACGAACCGGGGTCGACGTTCAAGATCGTCACGGCGGCGGCGAACCTGGAGGAGTATTTCAAAGGGAACGCGAATGCATTTTCGCCGCAGCATGTATTCAGCAGCAGCCGCACCCGCACGGTAGACGGCACGACCATCCGCTGCTGGAGCGACCACGCGAACGGTAAGCATTCCAACCAGACGCTTGCCGAGGCTCTGAACAACAGCTGCAATCCCTGTTTTACGGATATTGCCCTGGCGCTCGGCACCGAAACGTTCTACGACTATCTCGAACTGTTCGGGTTCGGCAAGGTGACGGGGATCGATTTTTCGGGCGAGGCGCAGGGCATGCTCGTTACGGAGAGCGCGGTGCGCCTGTGCGATCTGGCGCGCATCGGGTTCGGGCAGTCGGTCGCGGTCACGGCGATCCAGCTCGCCTGCGCGGCGGCGTCTGCGGTGAACGGCGGGTATTATTACCGCCCGCGGCTCGTGCGTTCGATCGCGTCGGCGGACGGGAAGATCGAAGAGGAGATCGCCCCCGTGCTCGTCAACCGCACGGTGAGCGAACGGACCTCCCGCCTTCTGGCGCAGATGCTCGAAGGCGTGGTCGCAAAGGGTAGCGGTTCGCGCGCCTTCATCGAGGGGTATAAAGTGGCGGGCAAGACGGGCACGGCGCAGAAGTTCGAGAACGGTTCCATCGCGCAGGGGAAATATGTCTCCTCGTTTTTGGGATTTTTTCCGTCGGACGACCCGCAGTACCTTGCGCTCGTCATCGTGGACGAACCCGTCGGCGCGTACTACGGCAGCGTGGTCGCCGCGCCCGCGGCAAAGGAGATTTTTGAAGGCATCATCGAAGTTAAAGGCATCGAGCCGTATGAATAAAGGAGCGGAAATTTGTTACTGAGCAGTTTGTTGCGCGAAACGGCGCACCTGAAGACCGTGCACTTCAAAGACGTAGAAGTTACGGGTGTGAGCATTGACAGCAAACACGTTTTGCAGGGCGACCTGTTCGTCTGTTTTGCGGGCGGCGAACATGACGGGCATGAGTTTGCGGGAGAGGCGCTTGCCGCGGGGGCGTCGGCGCTCGTTGCGGAGCGCGAACTTCCCTTTCCCGTTCCGCAGGTCATCGTAGAGGACGGGCGGGCGGCGTCGGCGGCGTTCTCCGCCGCCTTTTACGGGCATCCGGAAAAGCGGTTGAAGATCATAGGGGTCACGGGCACAAACGGGAAAACGACCACGGCGCATATGCTCGCCTCCATCTTTGCGGCAGCGGGGAAGATCTGCGGCAATATCGGTACCCTCGGCATCCGCTATGCGAACAGAGAAGTCGCGCCCGAACTCACCACGCCCGATCCCTGTTTTTTGTACAAAATTTTTGCGGACATGGTCGCGTGCGGGGTGGAGTACGCAGTGATGGAAGTCTCCGCGCACGCCCTTCATTTCGGAAAGGTGGACGGCATCCCCTTCGAGGCGGGCATCTTCACCAACCTGACCGAAGATCACCTTGACTTTTTCGGCACGATGGAGAACTATGCCGCCGCAAAAGAAAAGCTGTTTGCGCCGGGGCGCTGCCGTTTCGCCGTCCTCAATTACGACGACGAAGAGGGGCGGAAGCTCGGCCGCGCGGCGGACAACGCGTTCAGCTACGCGCTGGAAAATCCCGCGGACGTGTTCGCCGTGGATATTTGTGACGAACTGGACGGTTGTTCGTACGTCATCAACCTGTTCGACGAACTGTACGACATCCGCCTGCGCCTGACGGGGCTGCACAATGTGTACAATTCGATGGCTGCCGCCGCCTGTGCGAAACTTCTGGGCGTATCTACGCCCGCGGTCGCGGCGGGGCTGCGCGCGCTGCCGCGTGTGCGCGGCAGGCTGGAACATGTTGCGCGCTGCGGCGGGGCGGATATTTTCGTGGATTTCGCGCATACTCCCGACGGATTGGAAAAATCGCTCACCGCTCTGCGGCGGCACTGTACGGGGCGGCTGATCTGCGTATTCGGCTGCGGCGGGAACCGTGATGCGCTCAAACGCCCCATCATGGGCGAGGTAGCGGCGCGGCGGGCGGATTTTACCGTGCTCACCTCGGACAATCCGCGCTACGAGGACCCTTTCGACATCATTCTAGAGATCGAAAAGGGCGTGCGGCCCGTATCGGACAATTATGTGATCGTCGTCGACCGCGAGAGCGCGATCGAATACGCGGTGGATATGCTGCGCGAAGGGGACGTACTGCTCGTTGCGGGCAAGGGCGGAGAAAATTATCAGGAGATCATGGGCGTGAAACACATTTACAGCGACGTCGCCGCGATCCGCGGGATCCTGGAAGGGCTTGCGGCGGGCACGGGCGGGGAACATGGCGGTTGAGATCCTCATCCTGCTCCTTTCGGGCGGGCTTTCCGCCTGTCTGTGCGCCTTGCTTATCCCCATTCTCCGCAAGGCGAAGGCGGGGCAGACCATTCTCGGCTATGTACACGAGCATTCGTACAAGGGCGGCACGCCGACGATGGGCGGGATCGCCTTCATCCTCGCGGCGGCGGTCTGCGCCCCCGCTTTCGGGCTGTTTGCGGACAAGCGTGCGGCGGTCGCCGTGGCGTTCGGCGCAGCGTGCGCGGCGGTCGGGTTTCTGGACGATTTCATCAAATTCCGTTTCAAACGCAATCTCGGGCTGCGCGCCTATCAGAAGATCCTCTTTCAGGCGGCGATCGCTCTTTTGGCGGGGTTTTACTGCTGGCACGACGGGCTGACCGTGCTGAACATTCCGTTCACGCGCATCTCGGTGGACATCGGCGCGTGGATGATCCCGCTGGCGGCGTTCGTGTTCGTCGCGGCAACAAACTGCGTCAACCTGACGGACGGGCTGGACGGGCTGGCGGCTTCGGTCAGTTTCTGGTACTTTGCCGCGCTTGCGGCGCTCATCTTTTTCCTGTCGGGGACAAGCGGCGCGGCGCTTTCGCGGCTGGGGCTCGTTCTCTGCGGCGCGCTCGCGGGGTACCTTCTGTTCAATACGCACCGCGCCTCCGTGTTCATGGGGGATACCGGATCGCTGGGGTTGGGCGGGTTCGCGGCGGCGATCGCCGTGTTCAGCGGGAACGCCCTGTATGTGGCGATCCTCGGCATAATGTTCGTCGTTTCGGGCATATCTGTCGTTTTGCAGGTAATATACTATAAGCGGACGGGCGGGAAGCGGCTCTTTCTCATGGCGCCGCTGCACCACCATTTTCAGCAGAAGGGGTACGGCGAGGCGAAGATCGCCTATGCGTATTCTCTCATCACGGCGGCGGCGGGGCTTTTATGCCTGCTGTTCGTCCAATAAAAAGGCAAGGGGCGGATATGTATTTCAAAAATCAGAAATTTCTGGTGGCGGGGATCTCGAAGAGCGGCGCGGCGAGCGGCGCGTTCCTCCTTGACCGCGGCGCGCAGGTTCTGCTGTACGACGACCTTGCGGCGGACGGCGTAAAAAAGGCGATGACGGAGCTTGCCTCGCGCGGTGCGCGCATCGTGCGGGCGGAGGAACTCTCCGCGGCGGCGGAGGAGTGCGACGTGCTCGTGCTCAGCCCGGGTATTCCCATCGATCACGAGCTGCCCGTCGCCTTCCGCAAAAAAGGGAAGCGCATTCTCGGCGAAGCGGAGCTGGGGTGCTTATATCTGCGCGCGCCCGTCGTTGCGGTGACGGGAACGAACGGAAAGACGACCACCGTCACCATGATCGACGAAATTTTCCGCGCGGCGGGGGAACACAGCTTCGCTTGCGGGAATATCGGCGTGCCCGTCGTTTCGTGCGCGGATAAGCTCGGGTACGACGACATCGCGGGCATGGAAGTTTCGAGTTTCCAGCTGGAAACGCTTTCGAGCATCCGTCCGCACGTTGCGGTGGTGACCAACATTGCGGAGGACCATCTGGACCGCCACTATTCGATGGAGAATTACATATTCCTCAAATCCAAGCTGCTGCGCAACATGCGCGAGAGCGAGTTCGCCGTCCTCAATTACGACGACCCGACGGTGCGTTCCTTTGCAAAGGACGCGCGCTGCGCGGTGCGGTATTTTTCGGTGCGGGAGCGCGTGGAGGGGGCGTACCTGTACGACGGCGGGCTGTATTTCGAGAACGAAAAGATCGCGGACGTTTCTTCGCTCTCCTTGAAAGGGGAGCACAATGTGAAAAACGCCCTTGCCGCGATCTGCGCCGTAAAGCTGATGGGGGTGGGGAGCGGCGTGATCGCGCAGGCGCTCGCGACGATGCGCGGCGTGCGCCACCGCATCGAGTGGGTCGGCGAGGTGAACGGGGTCGCGTATATAGACGATTCGAAGGGTACGAACGTGGATGCGACGCTCAGCGCCGTTTCGTGCATGGAGGCGGACACCGTGCTCCTGCTCGGCGGCAAAGACAAGGGGTACGACTACGACAAGCTGTTCGCGGACCTGAAGGACAGCCGCGTGGTGCAGTATGTGCTGTACGGCGAAAACAGGTTCAAACTCCTCAACAGCGCGGTGCGGCAGAACGAGTCGCGCATCACGCTTTGTGCAGACTTCGACCTCGCCGTGCACATCGGTTCGATGACGGCTAAGCCCGGGCAGTGCGTGCTGCTCAGCCCCGCGAGCAGCAGTTTCGACGCCTTTTCGGGGTACGAAGAGCGGGGCGAACGGTTTGAAAAACTTGTAGCGGGGATGCGGGAGGCGTGCGGTGAACAGAGCGGTTCGTTCGGTCGCGGCGGTTGAGCGGGCGCGCCCCGTCCCGCGCCGCAATACGGGGCTGATCGCGCTGCCCGTGCTCGTTTTGCTCATCGCCGCGTTCGGCGTGCTGATGGTGTACTCCGCAAGTTTTTACGTTGCGGAAACGCAGTACGGCGACGCGTTCTTTTTTATGCGCAAACAGCTCGTCGGCTTTATCCTTGGCGCGGCGGCGATGGCGGCGGCGTCCTTTTTTCCGTACAAAAAACTCTTCCGTTTGAAATGGCCCGCGCTCGCCGTTTCCGTCGTCCTGCTCGCGCTCGTGTTCATCCCCGGGCTGGGGGTGGAGAATTACGGGGCGACGCGTTGGATCGGGATCGGTCCTGTTACGCTCCAGCCCTCCGAGATCGCAAAGTACGGGTTCGTTCTGTTCGCGGCGGCGTATGCGTCCGAAAAGCCCGAACGCATGAAAAAGTTTACGGGCATGCTCCCCGTGCTCGGCGCGGGCGGGGCGATTTGCGTGCTCATCATCCTTGAGCCGAACATGTCCATCACCATGTGCGTGGGGCTGTTGATGCTCGTCATGCTCTTTCTGAGCGGGGTAAAAATACGTCATTTTCTCGTTATCCTCATCCCGATCGCCCTGGCGGTGCCCGTGCTGATCGCCATAGAGCCGTACCGCCTGCAGCGGCTGTACGCCTTTCTCGACCCGTGGCAGTCGCCGCAGGGGGAAGGGTATCAGCTTATCCAGTCGCTGTACGCGTTGGGGAACGGCGGGTGGTTCGGTACGGGGCTGTTCCATTCGGTGCAGAAGTATCGCTACCTTCCCTTCGCCGAGTCCGATTTTATCCTCGCCGTCATCGGGGAGGAGTTCGGGTTCGTCGGCATCGTCGTGCTGTTCTGCCTGTTCGGGCTGCTCATCTGGTTCGGGGTGCGCACCGCGTCGCGCAGCAAAGACCTGTTCGGCTTTCTGCTCGCCTCGGGCATCACGGCGGTGTATGCGATCCAGGTCGTGCTGAACGCGCTCGTCGTCAGCGGTTGTATCCCGCCGACGGGGCTCCCGCTCCCGCTCGTGAGCGCGGGAAACACGTCGCTCATTTTTACCATGGCTTCGATGGGGGTGTTGTTCAATGTATCGCGCGGCGGCGCGGGGCTGCCGCGGCGCAAAAAACAGAGTGCCGTGCAAAACTGAAAAAAGCGGCGTCGGTCTGCGGCGCCTGCGGTGGCGGAGTTTCCGTCACCTTTTTTTTATGCCCGCCGTATTATGGTTGTAGGGGCGAAACATATGCGGAAAAAAGAGCGGGCAGGGCGCGGCCGTCTGGAAAGCGGGCGTGCCCGCCTTGCCGTTGCGAAAGGAGTAAAACATGGATAAATTTGTCATAGAAGGCGGCGGGCGGCTCAGCGGCGAAACGGAGATCCAATCCGCGAAAAACGCCGTGCTGCCTCTGCTTGCCGCCTCCGTTCTAACAGACGAGCGGGTCGAGATCCATAAGTGCCCGCGCATTGCCGACGTGATGAACATGGTCGGCATCCTCGGCGAGCTCGGCTGCAAAACACATTTTGAAGGGGATACGATGTGCATTGACAGTGCCGACGCCGCCAACCACGAGATCCCCGCGGCGCTGGCAAAGGAGCTGCGCTCCTCCGTCTTTATGCTGGGATCGGTCGTTTCGCGCTTCGGCAGGGCGCGCATCGCGTACCCCGGCGGGTGCGACATCGGGCTGCGGCCCATCGACCTGCATCTGGGCGGGCTGCGGCGGCTGGGCGTCGACGTCGCGGAGGACGGCGGGTACATAGACTGTTCGTGCGGGCGGCTGCGCGGCGCGGAAGTGCTGCTGGACTTCCCCAGCGTCGGGGCGACGGAAAATATCATCCTCGCCTCCGCCAAGGCGGAGGGGACGACGGTCATCCGCAACGCGGCGAAGGAGCCGGAGATCGTCGACCTGCAAAACTTTATCAACCGCATGGGCGGGAAGATCAGCGGCGCGGGCACTGCCGTCATTGTGGTGGAGGGGGTGAAAAAGCTGCACGGGGCGGCGTATACGCCCATTGCGGACCGCATCGAGGCGGGGACGTTCCTCATTGCCTGCGCCATGTGCGGGGGAGAGATCGCGCTGAAACATGCGGATCCCGTGAATATTGCTTCGCTTCTTCATAAATTGCGTGAAATCAGTTGCAAAATTTGGTCGAAAAATGATAAAATATACATAGAGAGCAAAAGGCGGCTTTCCCCCAAGATCGTGGAAACGTCGCCGTACCCGGGGTTTCCGACTGACTTACAGGCGCAGATGACGGCGCTTGCCTGTGTCTGCGAAGGGGCGACGGTCATCGTCGAAAACCTGTTCGAAACGCGATTCAAGCATGTGCCCGAACTCATCCGCATGGGGGCGGACATCACGGTGCGCGGCAGGAGCGCGCTCGTGCGCGGCGTTCCGCGGCTGCACGGGGCGGATGTGTTTGCCTCCGACCTCCGCGGCGGGGCGGCGCTCACGCTGGCGGCGATCTCGGCGGAGGGATTGTCTTCGGTGACCGATCTGAGTTATATCGACAGGGGATATTCCTCCTTCGAATACAAACTGCGCGCGCTCGGCGCGCGCATCCGCCGCGTCCGCGTGTAGGGCGCTTATGTTGCAAAAGAGGAGCATTCATGCGAGCTAAAAAACTGATCATTCTCTATGCGGTTGTCCTGTTCCTGGTCGTGTTTGCCGTCACATTCAACTGTGTGTGCGCCATTGCGCGCTTTGACGTAAAGTTTGAAGTGAGCAGCATGACGGAAGAGGCGCAGCGCGTCCAGGCGCGCCTCGAGGAGGAGTACGGCGGGAAGAGCTATCTCTTTTTCGGGCAGGAGGACGTGGAGACCATCGTGCTCGAAGAGGGCGGCGGCTATCTGACCGTGGAAAGTTTTTCCAAAACCTTCCCCAATGTCATTCATGCGCAAGTAAGGGAAAAACTCGAAGTGCTTTCGGTAAAGCTCGGAGATAAGTACTACGCGATCGATGAGGAAAACACCATCCTTGCGATCAACGGTACGGCTGTCAATAATGTGAGCGGGAATAATCCCGCCCTGTACGGCATTTCACCACGCGACGCGGATAATCCCGCGCAGGTCGGGGAACAGCTGACCGTTGCGGCGGAGGACGCGGAGGCGTTTGAAGCCTTCATGGGGATATTTATCAAAAAAGATGAGGAAGAGAAAGATGAAATAGATATAATACTGGAAAGGACGCGCGACAACATTGTTTCAATGCGGTACAGTAAAGATCTTGTCGGCTTGGAATATGGCGGCGCCGACCTGTATATCGAAATGCGGGAAGGCGTGTGCGTCTGGATCATCGACCCGCTGGAAGGTTTCAGAGACAAAATGAAGTCTGCCATGAACGCCTACCTCGGGCTCGGCGACGCGCAGCGCACATACGGATACATCACGGTCGCAAGTGCAGACGGCGAGGCGGACTATCGCGCGGAAGAACCTCCTTTTTCCGTGGCGGAACAGTAAAAATTTTCCATAATTTTCCATGCGTTTATTTCCCCGAAAGTTTGCTTTCGGGGAACGTTTTTTATTGACAAAACAAAGCGTATGTTTTATAATAGTGTTAGTATCGTTTCGATGCGAAAGTGTTTGTTCAAAGGAAGAGATCGGGGTAGCTGCAATGAACCGCAAAAGCGTAGCCGTGCTCGATGTCGGATCGTCTGCCGTGACGGTCCTGATCGGGGAACGCGGAGTCAATAATACGTTCGTATTCAAAGGCGTTCATACCGAAAAATACGACGGCTTTGCCGATGCGCATTTTTTTGATGTGAAGGATGTGCAGCGCGCCGTGACGACCGCCCTTTCCGAAGCGGAGCGCAGCTGCAGCGATACGATCAAAGAACTGTATGTGGGCGTTCCGGGGGAATTCTGCAAGGTCGTTACCAGGCGTTACAGCATCAGTTTTCAGAACAAGCGCAAAGTTGCGCCGTACGATCTGAACGCTCTCTACGAACAAGGGCTTACGGATGTGCCGAAGGGTTACTCGCTCATACGGCAGGCGGCCGTGTACTATGTCACTTCGGACAACCGCCGCACGATCGACCCTGTCGGGATGATCAGCGATTCCCTGGAGGGGTATCTGAGTTATTTCCTTGCCAATGAAGGCGAGTTTCTCGAAATATTCCGCAATATGCTCGCGGAATACGGCGTGCGGAAAGTCACCTTTTTGCCGACGTCGCTGGCGGAGGCGCTCTATCTGATCCCTTCGGAAAAGAGGGACGAGAGCGCGATCCTTTTGGATATAGGCTATATGTCCATGACCTTTTCCGTCGTCTGCGGGAACGGGATCGTTTACCAGAGCGCCTGTTCTGCGGGGGGCGGGCACGTCGCCGCGTATGTTTACGGCGAAGGGGAGGACGGCGTGCCTTTCCATGTGCTTGAAGCGATGATGGCAAAGATCAATCTTTCCAGCAAAGACGCGGGGGATTCGGTCATTGAATACATAGACAGAGAGAATACCTATTCCTTTCCTGTACAGGAACTGAAGGCGCGCATCAAAGACGGGCTCGACCTTATCTGTGAGGTCATCAACAAGTGCCTTGAGCTGTGCAAGGACAGGAGCATCGATTACAAACCAATTCTGCTTACGGGGGGAGGCATCACGGGGATCCGCGGTGCGAGGGAGCATCTTTCGGGCAGGTTGAACAAGGTGGTTGAGATCGTTGCGCCGAACCTGCCGTATTACAATAAAGCTGCGCAGAGCTCGCTTCTGAGCCTGCTGGATATGGCGCTCCGCGTCAAGCGCGAGAGCAGCTTTTTCCACAAATTTTTCAAAACGATCGGAGGATAGCATTTATTATGTACAACAATACATTGGACAATCTGTCCGGGGTAGCGCGCATCAAGGTGATCGGCGTCGGCGGCGCGGGCTGCAATGCGGTCAACCGCATGATCGAGGCGGGTATCCAGAGCGCGAGCTATGTCGCCGTCAATACGGATAAGCAGATCCTGCTCCTTTCCAAAGCGGAGAGCAAGATCCAGATCGGTACGGCGCTGACGAAGGGGCTCGGTGCGGGCGCCGAACCCGAGATCGGCAGGGCGGCCGCCGAAGAGAGCAAAGACGCGCTTACCGAAGCGGTCAAAGATACCGACCTTCTGTTTATTACGGCAGGTATGGGCGGCGGCACGGGCACGGGCGCCGCGCCCGTTATCGCAAAGATCGCGCGCGATCTGAAGATCCTCACGATCGCCGTCGTGACCGAGCCGTTCAACTTTGAAGGCAAAAAGCGTATGGACAATACGGCGAAAGGGCTTGAAAACCTGCGCAAATACGTCGATACGCTCATCATTATCCCGAACGATAAGATCAACTGCGTCGTTCCCAAAAATACGCCGATCGTCGAGGCGCTGCGCGTTGCGGACGAGATCCTGAAACAGGGTATCCGCGGCATTGCCGACCTTATCGTCAACCCCGCGCTTATCAACCTTGACTTTGCGGACGTACGCACCATCCTCAAAGATCAGGGTCTTGCGCACATGGGCGTCGGCGTAGCCAAGGGCGAAAACAGGATCGTCGAGGCGGTGCGCCTGGCGGTCAACTGCCCGCTGCTCACGACGACCATCGAAGGGGCAAAGGGCGTCATCCTCAACATCGTCGGCGGCAACGACCTGACGATGGACGAAGTACAGACGGCGGCGACGCTCGTACAGAGCGTGGTAGATTATTCTGCGAACATTATCTTCGGCGCCTGCATCGACAGCAACATCAACGACGAGGTGGAGGTCACCGTTATTGCGACGGGGTTCCCGATGGTCGAAAATATGTACAATCAGAAGGACGAGCGCAATGTGGCGAGCCGCAACTTTTTCGTGAACCGCGGTCTGCCTGAGTCCGCGCCCGAGGCGGCGCAGCAGCCTCGTCAGCAACAGGCGGCGCCTTCTTATGTCCGCATGCCGATGAACAATACGATGGGCGGGCAGCAGCCTCCCGTGTATACGCAGCCTTATCAGCAGCAGCAATTCGAGCGCAGGCAGGCGCAGCAGTATGCACAGCCGCAGCCTCAGCAGCAACAGTATGCGCAGCCGTCCCAGCAGCAATTTGACCGCAGGCAGTACGAGCAGCAGCGCCCTGCGCAGCCGCAGTATGCGGAAGATCAATATGAAAGACCGCAGTATGCGCGCCCCGCGCAGCAGCAGAGCGAGATGCGCCGTCCTCCGGTGCAGGAGAGCGATGCAGCGGATAAAGAGCTGCCCACCTTTGTACAGAGGCTCTTCAAACGTAAATAAAATAGCAGATCAATGAAGAAAAATGCAGGTTTCCGCTGAGGGAGCCTGCATTTTTTCTGTCGGTCTGATGGCAAAATAATTCCGTGCGGCGGAAAGCGGGCGGCGCTGCTCCGCTTTTTCCGGCGGAGAAATGTATTTTTACGGTATCCGGACGGCCGATAAATGAAAAAGAGAGGATCGAAACCGATTCTCTCTTTTTCATTCTCCATAGAGAAATTACGAATGATCCGATAGTAAAGGAAAGCTTTCAGCGGGAAAACAAAAAGAAGCGTGAAACAAGGATGTCGCAACTAAAGAAAGTCAATCAGCTTTTGCCGATTCCTCGTCGTATGCCGCAAGGATCGCGGCGCGCAGTTCTTCGCGTGTCTCCGTGTTCAGAGGGTGGGCAATGTCTTTGAATTCGCCGTTGTTTGTCTTGCGGCTGGGCATTGCGATAAAAGGGCCGTCGGCGCCTTCGATCACTTTAATGTCATGCACGACGAAACAATCGTCAAGCGTGACAGATGCAACCGCTTTCAACTTGCTGTCATCTTTTTTAACGAACCTGATTCGCACGTCTGAAATTTTCAAATCGCTTGACCTCCTTATTTGTATTACGCTCATTCGCAATTCTATTCTACTATATGTTTTGGCAATTTTCAAGAGTGTTTTTAAAAAAATTTTTAAAAAAATGAATTTTTTTACGTTTTTTGACAAAAAAATCCGATTTCAGGCATATAAATGAGACGTGAAAGACGTAATCGGGCGAAAAATCCATTTTATCGGCATCGGCGGTGTCAGCATGAGCGGGCTGGCGTTGTGCCTGAAAGGGCGCGGGAATTATGTTTCGGGGAGCGATCTGGTTCCGAATGAATGCACCGTCAGACTGGAGAGAGCGGGCATCCCCGTTTTCTACGGGCACGCGGCAGAAAACCTCAGAGACGCGGATACGGTCATCATATCGTCCGCGATAAGAGCGGATAATCCGGAACTTGCGGCGCGCGAGCGCGGGCTGCGCGTGTTCGGCAGGGCCGAATTGCTTGCTTTGCTGATGAACGAGTATGAACATTCGGTAGCGGTTGCGGGTTGCCACGGCAAAACGACCGCAACGGCGATGTGTGCGCATGTGCTCGACGAGTGTGCGGGGAATTGTTCGGCGCACATCGGCGGGCTGGATCTGGATTACGGCAATTTCCGTGACGGCGGGAAAAAATATTTTGTGTCGGAAGCGTGCGAATACAAAGCGAATTTTTTGGCTCTGCATCCGGAAGTCGCGGTGATCCTGAATACAGATGCCGATCATCTGGAGAGCTACGGGAACGAAAGCCGCCTGTTGGCGGCCTATGAGCGGTTTGCGGCTTCGGCTTCCGCCGCGATCGTCTGCGCGGAGGACAGGATCGCCGCAAAAATTCCTGCGGCGCTTACGTTCGGGCTCGGGGAAAGGTGCGATGTCGGCGCCGAAAACCTGAGATCTGTGAAAGGAAAGTATTCTTTTTCGCTGCGTGTACGGAATGAAGCGCCCGTACGTGCGGAATTGAACGTATACGGCAGGCATAACGTATACAATGCGCTTGCGGCAGTCTCCGTTGCGGAATATTTCGGGTATCCGCCGGCGCTTGCGGTCGCAGGGCTGAAAAAATTCCGCGGGATCGCACGTCGTTTTGAGAAATTGGGTAAAATAAACGGCGCTGCCGTCATTGCCGATTACGCGCATCATCCGCGCGAGATCGCTGCCGCTCTTACGGCGGCGGGAGAGATCTGCTCGGGAAAATTGTTTGTTGTTTTTCAGCCGCATACGTATTCAAGAACGAAGTTGCTGTTTGACGCGTTTGTGTCTGTCTTGCAGAAAGCGGAAAACCTGGTGATCTACAAGACGTATCCTGCAAGGGAGTATTTCGATGCGGACGGCAGCGCGCTCACTCTGTCGCAGGCGCTGCCGAATTCCTTATATGTCGAGCGCGTCCGCGAGCTGGATATTTACCTGCGCTGTTCTTTGCAGGCGGGGGACATGGCGCTGATCCTGGGGGCGGGCGACATTTATTACGCAGCAAAGCAGATCGTACATAACTGACAGGAACGCAAAAAACAAAAGGCGCCCGACGGGCGCCTTTTTGCTGCACAAGCGGCTGTTTTAAAAATCGATCTCTCTGTTTTCGGCAAGGCTGGCATATACAAAGTCGGCGAACTGCCTGGCGCGGCGGGGCGACCTGCCGCCTTTTACGATCGCCCAGCGCTCTGCGAGGGCGCACAGTTCCTCGTCCCCGATCTTCAGTTTCATGTCATGCGCGAGCTGCGTGACGATGGAAAGGTATTCGCGCTTTCCCGTCGAGGAGAAACGCACCGTCAGACCGAAGCGGTCGGAAAGGGAGAGCTGTTCTTCCATCGTGTCGCTTGCGTGTACGCTGTTGTCGCGGTCCGAAAAATTTTCTTTGAGGATGTGCCTGCGGTTCGAGGTCGCCACGATCATTACGTTGGCGCTTTTTTCGTTCATGCTTCCTTCCAGGCTTGCTTTTAAGGAAGTGACTTTTTCATCTTTTTCTTCAAGAGAAAGATCGTCGATGAACAGCAGGAAATGGAAGGGGAGGGCGGAAAGGAGTTCTTTTACGGCGTTGATCTCCGCAAGCTGATCTTTTTGCAGTTCAACGGCGCGCAGACCCTGCTCCGCGTACTTGTTGAGTACGGCGTGCACCGTTGAAGACTTCCCCGTTCCTTTATCGCCGTACAGGAGCATATCCGAATAGGGCAGCCCCTTCACGAAGTTGATCACGTTGTTTTCGACGGCGCGCTTTTCGTCTTCGTAGTCTTTGAGGTCGGAGAGGGTGATCGCGGAAGTGTTCCGCACGGGGCGCAGCGCACCGTCCGCAAGGGTGAACGCCTTATTCGCGATGAACATGCCGAAGCCGTTTTTCCGATAGAACGCTTCCAGCCGCTCCGCCGTTTCTTCGGATGCCCAGTCCGAACCGAACAGCGCGTCGTCCGTTCCGCTTCGCATAGCGGGCAGCGGGTCTTTTTCGGTGGGGGCAAGTTCTTCCGGCGGTCTGTCCGCAAAGGAAGCAAGTGATTGCAGGATGCCGAGATCCCGGCGGTAAGCCTGTATGAGGTGCGGGGTAAGCGTGCCGGAAAAGGCGCGTCTGGCAAAAAGATTGTCGTCGAAAAGCACTTTCCGCGCAAGGTATGCCGCGAACGAATTTTCCGCGTCTTCCGCCAGCAGGAGCGCATAGGCGCGTGCATATGCGGCGGCGCTGCCGCGTTCGGCGGCTTCCGTGAACGCCGCGACGGCTTCGTCCGCGCAGACGTCTTTCAACAGGATGAGTTCTTCTGTCCGTGTGCGTGACATATGTAATTTCTCCGATGTCGGTAGTTTTGCCTATTATAGCTTTTTTTTTCGTAAAAAGCAAACTTTTCCGTGCGGTATCTTCCTGCATAAACAGGTAAAAAAGCGGGAAAATCACGCTCATTCGCTTGACTGTAAAAGTTTGCGGTACTATAATAATGCCGATAAAAAAGATTTCTTTTTCGGAGGAAGTACGAAAATGGCACAGGCAAAAATCTACTATCAGTCCGATTGTGACATCAATGTTCTGAAGAACAAAACGGTCGCCATCATCGGCTACGGCAGCCAGGGGCACGCGCATGCGCTTAACCTGAAAGAGAGCGGCGTCAAAGTCATCGTCGGCTTGTATAAGGGAAGCAAGTCCTGGGAAAAGGCGGAAAAGGCGGGGCTCAAAGTCATGACCGCCGAGGAAGCTGCGAAAGCTGCCGACATCATCATGATCCTCACGCCGGACGAAAAGCAGGCAAAGATCTATAAAGAAAGCATCCTTCCCGCTTTGACGGAAGGGAAGGCGCTCGCTTTTGCGCACGGGTTCAACATCCATTTCAAACAGATCGTTCCTCCCGCAAACGTAGACGTGTTCATGATCGCGCCGAAGGCGCCCGGTCACACCGTCCGCAGCGAATATGTGGCTGGCAAGGGAACGCCCTGCCTGGTCGCGATCCATCAGAATGCGACGGGCAAGGCGCTGGACATCGCGCTCGCGTATGCTGCGGGCATCGGCGGCGCGCGTGCCGGCGTGCTCGAAACAACGTTCAAGACCGAAACGGAGACGGATCTGTTCGGCGAACAGGCAGTCCTCTGCGGCGGTGTTACCGCTCTGATGAAGGCGGGGTTTGAAACGTTGGTCGAAGCGGGATACGATCCGCGCAACGCGTATTTCGAGTGCATCCATGAGATGAAGCTCATCGTCGACCTCATCTATAAGGGCGGTTTCTCGCTCATGCGCTATTCCATCTCCGATACCGCCGAATTCGGCGACTATGAGACGGGCAAGCGCATCATCACCGACGAGACCAAGAAGGAGATGAAGAAGATCCTCGAAGAGATCCAGGACGGCACGTTCGCCAGCAAGTGGATCGCCGAAAACAACAACGGCAGGGCGCATTTCAACGCAAAGCGCGCGCTTGAAGCTTCGCATCAGCTTGAAGAAGTCGGCAAGGAACTGCGTAAAATGTATTCCTGGAGCGGCGAAAAGGAAGATATGTAATAAATTTCCGATACGGACAGGCACCCGCGCATAGGCGCGGGTGCTTTTTATATACGCGCGTGCGCGCGATTTTATAAAATCGCAAAAAACACCTCTCTTTCTATTGAAAATTGTTCAGAAAAATGCTATAATCATAAGTGACTTTACGATATAAACAAACCGTGCGGCAGCACGGAGGGAGAATGGTTTGAACAATCTCGGCAGAGGAAAAGAAAACGAAAAGAAAGATAAGAATAAACTTTTGTCGCGGGAAACGGTCGGCATCGTTCTGGAGCTGTTTGCGGCTCTTACGCTCGTGATCGTTGTGACGGACAACCTTATTTTCGGGGGCGTCGGGCATGCGATCCGTTCGTTCCTGCTCGGAGTGTTCGGGTTCGGCGCATATGCGGTGCTTGCGGCATGGATCTACGGCGGGGCGGTATTGATCACGGGAAAAAAACTGACGGCTTCGCGGAAAACGGTCGCTTTATGCGTTTTGTGTTTCCTCTTTTTGGTCTGCCTTGTGCATACGATCACGGCGGATGTTGGGAATATCCCGTACGGCGGGTACGGCGCTTATCTGGGCGATTGCTATGCCGCCGGGGCGAACGGCTATTTCGGCGCGACGGGCGGCGGGGTGATCATCGGATTGATCGTTTATCCGATCGCAAAACTTACAACTTCCGTCGGTGGGTATATCATCTTTTCGCTTCTGATGCTCGGAATGGGGTATCTCGTCTACCGTTCGGTAAAAGGGAACGGCGCCGAAAAACGGCGTGCTAAGGCGCGCCGTGAGCAGAAAGAGCGTACGATGGTCGATCGCGCCGCATCGGACACGTCTGCCTTGTATGACCTGAATTATGCAGGGAACGAGGAGCCCTCCGGGGACGGCTATCCCGATGCGATCGTCAGAGAGGTCTCTTCGAACCAAAATATCCGGACGCCGAATAACGCAGAGCGTTCGCGGCGGCTGTATTCGATCGGCGACGAGTTCGATCTGAAAACAAAGCGGGAACTCCGTCAGGAGTCGCGCAGGGAGGAGGAAGAGCGGCGCATGGCGGCGCAGCAGTATGACGATCGCCCTCCCGAGCAGCAGCCCCTTTCCGCGTATCAGCAGAGCAGGCAGATCCTGTATCCTGATACGCCGCCGCAGTACCCGTTCTCTTCGTATTCCGGGGCGTCTTCTTCGTCCGGGGCGTCGTCCGGAAGGTCGTCGGCGTCATCGTCTCCTGCGTATTCCTCGTATACTTCGAACGGGATCTTCGATTCCGATTCGTATTTCAACAAACGCAGAGGTGCCATTTCCGGGGCGCAGTATGCGGACAATTTCCGCTCTCCCTCGTCCGAAAGACCGGAAAGGAGCGTGCCGGGCACATCTCCTGCAGAAACTTCGGCTCCGCAGGCGAGCGCCGCTTCGCAGCCTGCGCCGAGCGCGCCTACGTATTCCGAACTCTATAAAGACGGGCTGGAAGAGAATGTTTCGTATTCCGCCGTCCCCAAAAAGATCGTGACGGATACAACGGTTCCGCAGCCTTCGCAGACGCCGCGCGCAGAGCAGCCGCAGGAAACAGATCCTGCCGCCGAGATCGGGCGCGAATCGGCGCAGCCGCGTACGTATTCGGTCGGGAGGGAAAGCTATGCGGAGCCTGTCCGTGCAGAGCATCCTTCCGCTCCTTCTTCCGCGCCGCTGCCTCCGCCTGTGGAGGAGCCGTTTCCTCCGCGCAGGGGAATGACCGAGGAATCGGCGGAAACGCCTGTGCGCAGAAATATGTTTGAAGAGTCGGACGGCTTTGCGGAGAGGAGAACTTCTGCCGCGGCCGAAGACGATGTGCCTTTCGCGCGCAGGGGCGATGCCGAGGATATAGGCGGAAGGGCAGCGGAACATCCTTCCGTGCAGAATGAAAGGGATCTGCCGCCGCGCCGAGGGGCGGACATGGAAAGAACGTCTTCCTTGCCCGAAACAGAAAGCGGGGAGGAGGACCGCTCCGCCTTGCAGCGGATACCGGAAGACTTTGAATCGGCAGTGAATCTGTTCGACGACGAGGAGGAAGAGCCTTCTTCGTCTGCCGTTCCCGATGCGATGGAGTCCGTTTCACGGCGCAGAGGGGAAGACGGGCAGACGTCCCGTTTGCCCTCCCGTCAGGAACAGAAACAGGCTGAAGAACCTGTAAAAAAGAAACATATTTACGCGCGCTACAAAGCGCCTTCGCTCGATTTGCTGCAAACATATGCGGGCGGGGCGGCCGTCGACCCGGAGGAGATGGAGCACAACAAGAATACCATCGTCGAAACGCTTTCGGATCTGCGAATCCCCTGTGAGGTCGTGAAAGTGACGCAGGGACCTGCCGTCACGCGGTATGACATTGAGATCCCGGGGAACATTCCGACCGGCCGTGTGCTCGGCTGCGATAAGGAGCTCGCGATGCGCCTGCGCGCGGCTTCCGGCGTCAATGTTCAGCCGAACTATGAAAACGGGACGATCAGCATCGAAGTGCCGAACAAGCAGCGGGCGACCGTCGGATTGAAGGACATCATCAATACGGAACAGTTCTCCGCCTCAAAGCCGGGTAAACTTCTCTTCGGGATAGGCAAGGACATCGAAGGCCGCGCGATCCTCGGTGACATCGTTGATATGAAGCACCTGCTCGTTGCAGGTTCCACGGGTTCCGGTAAAAGCGTCTGCCTGAATGCGCTCATCATCAGTTTGCTGTACAAATACAGCCCGGAAGAGCTGCGCATCATTCTGGTTGACCCCAAGCAGGTCGAATTCAATATTTACGACCGATTGCCGCATCTGATGATCAATGAGATCATATACGAACCGGCGAAAGTCATCAACGTCCTGAACTGGTGCATCAATGAGATGGAGCGCCGCTATTCCCTGTTCAAACAAAAGACAAAGAGCGTTGCGCTTGTACGCGATATCGATGAATACAATGCGCATCTCCTGCCCGATGAAGAGCGCCTTCCGAAGATCGTGCTCATCATCGACGAGCTTGCCGATCTGATGCAGGCAGCGAAAAAAGAGATCGAGGACAGGATCCAGCGCCTTACGCAGAAATCGAGGGCGGCGGGGATCCATCTGGTGCTGGCAACGCAGCGCCCGTCTGTCAATGTCATTACAGGCGTCATCAAAACGAACCTGCCTACGCGTATCGCGTTCAAAGTTACTTCGGGCGTTGATTCGCAGACGATCCTGGACGAAAACGGCGCGGAAAAATTGCTCGGAAAAGGGGATATGCTGTACCGTACCGATGTCATGCCTTTCCCGCAGAGGCTGCAAGGCGCTTTCCTGCATTCCGACGAAGTGCAGCGCGTTGTCGAATACGTCAAAGAAAACAATGAAGCATACTTTGACGACAGCGTTGCAGACTATATCAACAACGACAGGAGCGGCGGCGGAGGCGAATTCGGCGGCGAGGATGACGACAGCGTCGAAGCCGTCTATATCGATGCTTTGCGCTATGTCGTGGGTACCGGGCAGGCGTCTATCTCCATGATCCAGCGCAAGTGCTCCGTCGGCTATCCGAAGGCGGGAAAGATCATCGAGTGGATGGAGAATATGGGCTACATCTCAGCCTTTAACGGTGCGCGTGCCCGCGATGTACTGCTCACAAAAGAAGAGTTTGAGAGCAAGTACGGCGATTACGGTGATTAAACGGTATGCTTGAAAAAAAAGTTTTCGGTATGATCTCGCTCGGCTGCGACAAGAACCGCGTGGACGCGGAACGCCTTTTGGGGTTGATCCGCGAACGCGGCTATGCGATCACGTCGGACGCCGCTGAGGCGAACATACTCATCGTGAATACGTGCTCCTTTTTGGAGGCGGCGCGAAAGGAAGCGATCGAAACGGTTTTGGACTGCAACGCCTGCCGCGGCGGAAAGCTGGAAAAGATCGTCGTCAGCGGCTGCCTGCCGCAGAAGTTCATCGGAGAGCTGTTTCCTGCGCTGACGGAAGGGGACGTGTTTCTCGGATGCAACGACGCGGATGTGCTCTTTGACGCACTGGAGCGCTCTTATAAAGAGGGGCGCGTCAATGCCGTCGGACAGGGGCACGAAGTGCAGACGCGGCGCGTCCTTACCACGCCGCTGCACTATGCGTATCTGAAGATCGCGGACGGCTGCAACAATCACTGTACATACTGTCTGATCCCGAAGATCCGCGGCAGGTACCGTTCCTATCCCGTAGAGCAGCTCGCGGCGGAAGCGGAAGGGCTGGGCGATCTTTCCGAACTTATCCTTGTCGCACAGGACACGACGCGCTACGGCGAAGATCTGTACGGAAAGCGCAGTCTTGTAACGCTCATCCGCGCTCTGACCGCGCTCGACAACATCGGCTCGGTGCGGCTGCTGTATTGTTATCCCGACGCGATCGGCGACGATCTGATCGAGGAGCTGGCGACCAACCCGAAACTTGTAAAATATCTTGATATCCCGCTCCAGCACAGTGAAAACAGAGTGCTGAAGCTCATGAACCGTAAAGGATCAAGGGAGGAGTACGCGGCGCTTTTGCAGAAGCTGCGGGCGCGTGTGCCGGGCATTGCTGTTCGCTCCACCTTCATAGCGGGGTTCCCGACCGAAACGGAGGAGGAAGTACACGCTCTGGCTGATTTCCTCCGCGAACAGAAATTGGAGAACTGCGGCTTTTTTGCCTATTCCCGTGAGCCTGATACGCCTGCATATAAGCTGAAAGGGCAGATCCCCGCGCGGGAAAAACAGAAGCGCGTGAAGATGCTCTACAGGGTGCAGCGAGAGATCGCGGCGGCGCAATCGCAGGAAAAATTCGGGACGACGATCGACGTGTTGTGCGACGGGGTATGCGATGACGGCTCCTGTTTTGAGGGCCGTGCATATTGGCAGGCTCCGGAAGTGGACGGGAAAGTGTATTTTACCGCTTCGCACGGGGTGCAGGGCGAAATGTACAGAGTAAAGATCACGGATGCCGATGAGTATAATCTTTTCGGTGAAGCGGAGGAAACGGAGTCATGAATCTTCCAAACAGAATAACCCTTTCGCGTATTTTTCTCATTCCTGTATTTATCGTAGTCTTTTTTCTTGATGTGATCCCGCATGGGTATAACTATATTGCGGCTGCGGCGGTTTTTGCCGTTGCCTCCTTCACCGATTTTTTGGACGGGCATATCGCACGCAAGCGCGGGCTGGTCACGAACCTCGGCAAATTTCTCGACCCGATAGCGGATAAAGTTCTCGTTTCCACGGCTCTTATCCTCATGCTTGTGCGCGGGGCGGAGATCTTTCAGGTCCTTTGGGTGCAGGATTGGGTGCTGATCGCGGCGGGATGCTGTGTGGCTGTCATCCTTGCCCGCGAGCTTATCGTCAGCGGGTTCCGCATGGTCGCGGCGTCGGCAGGGCTCGTGCTTGCTGCCGATAAGATAGGGAAATTCAAAACGGTATTTCAGGATATTGCGATCCTGTTCCTGCTCGTCGGCGCGGTGTCTTTCGGCTCGACGACGGCGGGTGACGTGCTCAACGGGATCGGCTTGGCGGCTCTCGCGGTCGCTACGATCCTTACGATCTGGTCTGGCATTTCGTATATCGTCCGTAACCGTGCTGTTTTGCAGGAAAAAGGTGCGGGGAAAGAGAGTCAGTCATGAAAAATGCCTGCATTTCTGTCCGGAACATCAGCGCCTCGTATGACGGCTCGGCGGTCGGCACCGTCGTTACGGCTCTGACGGCGGGCGGTTATACTGCGGATAAGATATTTTTGCTTGACGATGCGGACGAGCGGGAATTCGCGCAGACGGTCATTGAATGCAAAAATTTTTTTGAAAATGTATTTCTGGTCGTCCCTCCGCAAAGGGTCACGGCTTATACGGCGCAGGCAGCCGGGTTGCTGAAGTGTGAGCCGATGCAGGTCATGGAATCCGGGCAGAAGAGCTTTTTTGTGATACCGTACGGCGAAGAAGGCAGGCGCGCTGTTTTGGCGGAAGTGCTGCCGTATTTTGAAAAGAAGTATTCACGGCGGCGGGCGTGCTCCGTTCTGCGTTTTGTCGGCGCGCCGCGTGAGCGTGTCGATTCGTTGATCGCCGAAGCAAAACAGGGCAGAGAAGGCGCTTTTGAGTTTTTTTATTCGGAAAAATACGGCGACGGCAGGCTTGAGATCGGGTACGACGCGCAAACGCCTTCCGATACGGCGGATGCCGTACTGCGGCTGTTTGTGGAAGGGCTGAAAGAGTATTTGTATGCGCTTGACGATACGCCGCTGCATATGCAGGTCGTTGAGCTTTTGAAGCTGCGCGGAAAAAAACTGTGCGCAGCGGAGTCGTTTACGGGCGGAGGCGTAACGAAGCGCATCGTAGACGTACCCGGTGCGAGCGAGATTTTGTATGAAGGGGTCGTTGCCTATGCGAACGAGGCGAAAATGCGCAGGCTGGGCGTGCGGGGCGAAACGCTGAGAACGCAGGGCGCCGTTTCGGATGAAACGGCGTATGAGATGGCGGCAGGGCTTATCGCCTCCGGCTGTTGCACGGTATCCGTCGCGACCACCGGCATTGCAGGACCCGCCTCCGACAATACGAATAAACCGGTCGGGCTTTGTTATCTCGCCGTCGGCACGGCGGAATCCGTCTACGTTTATAAATACATTTTTGAAGGCAGCAGAGAAGAGGTCACCGAGCGGGCGATCAATCAAACGCTTTTTCTGCTGTATAAAAAAATCCGATAAAGGACCGTTCATCCCGCCATGCGGCGGGGCAAAACAATCTTAAGGAGTACAGAATGGACAACGAAAAGATGAAGGCACTCGATCAGGTGCTGGCGCAGATCGAAAAGCATTACGGCAAGGGCGCGATCATGAAGCTCGGCGACGCCGCGGGGAATGTAGACATCGAAGTCATCCCGACGGGCTGCCTTTCGCTCGACCTCGCACTCGGCATCGGCGGGCTGCCGCGCGGCAGGATCGTTGAGATCTACGGACCGGAATCATCAGGCAAGACGACGGTCGCCCTGCATGCGATCGCGCAGATCCAGAAGAGCGGAGGCATAGCGGCGTTCGTGGACGCGGAGCATGCGCTCGATCCCGTCTATGCAAAAAAACTCGGGGTAGACCTCGATAACCTGTATGTTTCGCAGCCGGATACAGGCGAGCAGGCGCTGGACATCGTCGACGCGCTCGTGCGCAGCGGCGCGGTCGATCTCATCGTCGTCGACTCCGTTGCTGCGCTCACGCCGAAGGCAGAGATCGAAGGGGATATGGGCGATGCGCATGTGGGGCTGCAGGCGCGCCTGATGTCGCAGGCGCTGCGCAAACTTACGGGTATCATCAACAAATCGCATGCGTGCGTCATTTTCATCAACCAACTGCGTGAAAAGGTCGGTGTGATGTTCGGCAATCCCGAAACGACGCCTGGCGGCAAGGCGCTTAAATTCTATGCATCTGTGCGCATCGACGTCCGCAAAGCGGACGCGCTCAAAGACAGCGACGGCATCATGGGCAATAAGACGCGTGCCAAGATCGTCAAAAACAAACTTGCGCCTCCCTTCAAAACGGCAGAGTTTGACATACTGTACGGCGAGGGCATTTCACAGGAAGGGTGCATCATCGACCTCGGTTGCAGCTACGGCGTCATCGAAAAGAGCGGCTCCTGGTTCTCGTACAACGGCGAAAAAGTCGCACAGGGCAGGGAACGCATGCGCGACTGGCTGAAACATAACCCCGAACTCGAAGACGAGATCGAGGGGAAGATCCGCGCCGCTTATAAGAGCGCGAAAGAAGAGAAGTCCGACGAAAACGACTGATCGGGCGGGAAGAAAGCATGAAATACGGTTTTTTGCGGACGGCGGCGGTGAGCCCGCAGCTGCGCGTCGCCGATCCGGCTTACAACGCTGCGCGCATGATCGAAGTCATCGGGCGGCAGGCGGAAAAGGGAACGGAGCTGTTGGTCTTTCCTGAGCTGTCTCTCAGCGGATATACCTGCTGCGATCTGTTTTTGCAAAAAGTGCTTACAGACGGGTGCCTGAAAGCACTTTTTGACGTGGCGTCTGCAACGGTCGGGAAAAGGATGCTCGTGTTTGTCGGGCTCCCGCTTCTTTTCGGCGGAAAATTGTTCAATTGTGCGGCGGCGCTTTGCGATGGCGAAGTCAAAGGGATCGTTCCGAAAACGCATCTCCCCAATTATGCCGAGTTCTATGAACAGCGCCATTTTTCGTCTGCGCCGGAAGGGATCCGTTCTGTAACGTTGGCGGAAGGCGTCAGCGTTCCTTTTTCCCGCGAACTGCTCTTTTGCGACGCCGTGCATCCGGAAGTCAGTGTCGCGTGCGAGATCTGCGAGGATCTTTGGGTAAGCGGTGCGCCTTCCGTACGCCATGCGCGCGCAGGCGCCGCTGTGATCGCAAATCTGTCGGCAAGCAACGAAGTGATCGGCAAAAGAGAGTATCGGAAAACGCTCGTGGCGGCACAGTCCGGAAAAAATGTCTGCGCTTACGTATACAGCGATGCGGGGACGGGGGAATCTTCCTCCGATCTGGTGTTCGCGGGGAACAATCTGATTTATGAGAACGGTTTGCTTCTTGCGGAGGCTGCGCCGTTTTCGGGCGGAGAAGCGGTCGCGGAGATCGATGTGGCGTTTCTTCTGCATGAAAGGAAGCGCATGAATACCGTGCTTTCGGAAGACTCGGCGAATTATTTGTCCGTGGCTTGTCCGTTTATGGGGGATGCGGAGCCCGCCTTGCGCGTTTTTTCACCGTTTCCGTTTGTTCCCGAGGAGGAAAGCGAACGCAGCGAACGCGCCGAACTGATCCTGAATATGCAGGCGCATGCGCTAGCCAATCGTCTTTCGCATACAAAGGCAAAGACGGCGGTCATCGGTATTTCGGGCGGGCTTGATTCCACGCTGGCGCTGCTTGTCACGATACGTGCGTTTGATCTGCTGCAAAAAGACCGCTCCGGGATCCTGGCCTATACGATGCCGGGGTTCGGCACGACGGGCAGGACAAAGGGAAATTCGCTCGCGCTGATGAAGGCGACGGGGGTCACGTCCCGTACGGTCCGCATTTCGGATACCGTCTTAAAACATTTCAGGGACATCGGGCACGATCCGAACGACTTCAATTCCGCCTATGAAAATGCGCAGGCGCGCTATCGTACCATGATCCTTATGGACGTCGCCAATGAAACGGGCGGGCTGGTCATCGGTACGGGCGATCTTTCCGAACTGGCATTGGGATGGTGCACGTTTAACGGGGATCATATGAGCATGTATGCCGTAAACTGTTCGGTCCCGAAAACGCTTGTCAGGCATCTTGTGAAGGCAGAGGCGCGCCGTC
The DNA here is from genome assembly GCA_017886545.1 of Clostridia bacterium. Lineage (GTDB taxonomy): Bacteria > Bacillota > Clostridia > Christensenellales > Borkfalkiaceae > Borkfalkia. Next base: position 19,876 of record JAGHJS010000082.1, on the reverse strand, counting down.
TCGGCGGAAGGACGGAGAAGATCTTGCAGGATATCCTGGCGACGGAAATTTCACCCGAACTTCTTCCTCCCGATGCGGAAGGGCGTATCGCGCAAAAAACGGAGGATATCATCGGTCCGTACGAACTGCACGATTTTTATCTGTATCATTTTGTAAGGCGCGGAGATGCGCCGGAAAAGGTGCTTTTTTTGGCGGAGAAGGCGTTCTCCGGCAAATACGACAGGGATACGCTGAAAAAGTGGCTTTCCAATTTTTACCGACGCTTTTTTGCGCAGCAATTCAAACGGAACTGTGTTCCGGACGGGGTGAAAGTCGGCTCCGTTTCGCTTTCGCCGCGCGGTGATTGGCGTATGCCGTCCGATGCGTCGGCTGCCCTTTGGGAAGAGGAGCTTGGCCGTTTATAAAAAAGAGCAATATGCAGCCTGACGAAAAGGGGCTGCATATTTTTATGCCGCGGCAACTTTATTTTTTATGAGAACGTTGACTTTTGTGGCGGAATCATGTATAATAAAATAGGTATGCATGAAAAAGGCGGTTTACAGAAAAACTACCCTTTTCCCGCGGCCGGATTCTAAATTGTATAGGGAGGTAATTTATGGACACGAACATTAGCTCCCTGTTTCTAATAAGTACGGGCGTATTTATCGGCGTGCTTATCGGCGCTATTGTAGTTGTTGGCGCAGGCGCTTTCTTGATCGGCTATTTTTTGAATAAAAAACGCACGGAAAAGAAAGTCGGCGAAGTCAGCCAAAGAATTCAGATAATGCTTGACGAAGCGGAAAACGAGTGTAAAGCATTAAAAAAGGAAGCTATATTAGAGGCAAAGGAACAGGATCTAAAACTCAGAAACGAATTTGAACGCGAATCGAGGGAGAAAAAGGCTGAATTAGCGAAGAGCGAACAGCGGCTCCTTCAGAAGGAAGACAACCTCGATAAGAAGGAAGACGCTTTGCAGAAGCGCTCCGATCAGCTTGAACAGCAGCAAAAGAATCTCGTCAATCGCGAGAACGAGATCAAGAAAATGCAGGAAAAAGTGAACCATCAGCACGAACTGATGGTTCAGGAACTTGAAAAAGTAGCACAGCTCACGAAGGAAGAAGCGAAAAAGATCCTTATCGACAACATTCTCGAAGATGCCCGTCACGACGCGGCCGTGCAGGTGCGCAACATTGAGCAGGAAGCAAAGGACGAGGCGGATGCCGAGGCGAAAAAGATCATCAGCCTTGCCATTCAGCGCTGCGCGAGCGATCAGGCGTCCGAACTTACCGTTTCGGTCGTGCCGTTGCCCAACGACGACATGAAGGCGCGCATCATCGGGCGCGAAGGGAGAAATATCCGTGCGTTGGAAAACGCGACGGGCGTAGAGCTCATTATAGATGACACGCCGGAGGTCGTCATCGTATCCGGGTTCGATCCTGTCCGCAGAGAGGTGGCGCGTATTTCGCTTGAAAAGCTGATCGGCGACGGCCGCATCCATCCTGCAAGGATCGAAGAGACGGTCGAAAAAGTCCGTAAAGAACTGGATGTACAGATCAAGGAGAACGGCGAAGCCGCCGCTTTTGAAGTGGGTGTGTTCGGGCTGCATCCCGAGATCATCAAGCTGCTCGGCAGACTGCGTTACAGGACGAGCTACGGGCAGAACGTGTACAAGCACTCCATCGAGGTCGCACAGCTTGCGGGGTTGATGGCATCCGAACTCGGGCTGGACGTGAACCTAGCCAAGCGTGCGGGGCTTTTGCACGACATCGGCAAAGCGGTCGATCACGAACAGGAAGGTACGCACATTCAGATCGGTGCGGATCTTGCCAAAAAGTACAAAGAGAATGCGAACGTAGTCAATGCGATCATGGCGCATCACGGGGATGTGGAGCCGAAGACGGTCGAAGCGGTCCTTGTGCAGGCGGCAGACGCCATTTCCGGCGCACGGCCCGGCGCACGCAGGGAGACCAGTACAAATTACGTCAAGCGGCTGGAGCAGCTTGAAGGCATTGCCTCCTCCTTTAAAGGAGTGGATAAGAGCTATGCCATTCAGGCAGGCAGAGAAGTGCGCGTGATCGTAAAACCGGAACAGATAGACGATTCTCAGGCGATGTTCCTGGCAAAGGATATTGCCAAAAAGATCGAGCAGGAACTGGAGTATCCCGGGCAGATCAAAGTGAACGTGATCCGCGAGTTCCGCAGTGTGGAATACGCAAAGTAAAAAATCAAAAAAGCGATCGGCAGGGTAACGGAGCCGATCGCTTTTTCACGTCAGCACTGACAGCAGGTCCCACGGTCGGCACTGTTTTCACATGGTTCTCCGCAGGATAAATTTTTGCAGAAGAGCATGCCGAAAAAGCAAAGAAGCTCTGCGGCGGAAAAACAATTCGAGCGTTTCAGCAGATATAAAAGTGCCAGCCAAAGAATAAAATCGCTTTGCAAAAGAACTACCTCCGATTTGATAAAATTCGGCAAAACTACAGCATTTGCGGCAAACGTCGCAATATGCGCAGATTGACATATCGGCAAATGTGGGGTACAATGGTGACATAAAGAATTTTCGCACAGGAGCGGAAAAGAAAATGGTCACCGATACGCTTTTGCTGGACAAAAGAACACAGTCTCTCGTGGAAAATTATGTTCCATGCGGAGAAGTCCTGGACGGATTGGTCTGCTTTTTCTCCGTCTTTGCGGACAGTACGAGGGTCCGTATCCTGTCCGCTTTGGCGATCACGGAGCTGTGCGTCACCGATATTTCAAGAGTGCTGGACATCAACCAGACCACTGTTTCGCATCAGCTGCGCTATCTGAAAAATCTGGGCATCGTCACCTGCAATCGTCTCGGGAAGGTCATCTTTTACAGCCTTAAAAACGAGATCGTGAACGATGTATTGCTGAAAGGCGTAGAATTCCTCGGGTATTGAGGGAACGCGCGCTATATGTTCCGCGGCGAAAAAGGGCAACGAAAAGAAGTTGCTCTTTTTTATTGCAAATTCGGCCGCCGTATTGTATAATATTAAGAGCGGAGCCGTTTACGATACAGTATATGAACGAGATCAGAGAAAAGTTAAAACTTTTGCCGGAGAATCCGGGCGTATACGTCATGCTGGACAAAGACGGCAATGTGATCTATGTCGGCAAGGCGCGCGTGCTCAAAAACCGCGTGAGGCAGTACTTCCATTCCTCCGTCAAGACGGAGAAGGTCGCCGCAATGGTCGCGTGCATCGCGGACTTTTACTATATCATTACCAAGTCCGAGATCGACGCGCTCGCGCTCGAAAATAACCTCATAAAAAAATACAAGCCGAAATACAACATCCTTCTTAAAGACGATAAGACCTATCCCTACGTCAAAGTCACTGTTTCGGAAAAGTATCCCGCCTTTTCGCTTTCGCGTAAGCTGCAAAAGGGGAGCAAATATTTCGGTCCGTATATGGGCGGCGTACGCGTGAAAGATGTGCTGGAGATCGTCAACATGGCGTTCGGTGTGCGTATCTGTTCGACGGCGATCGGCGAAAAGCCGAAAAAACCTTGTCTGAATTATCACATACACCGCTGTGCCGCGCCTTGCGCGCATCTCATTTCTGAAGAAGAGTATGGGAAACGCGTGCAGGCGGCAATGCGTTTTCTGAGCGGCGATGAGGGGGACGTGGAGGAGCGGCTGCGCGATAAGATGAGCCGCTACGCCGAGAACGAAGAGTTTGAGCTGGCGCTTGACTGCCGCAATAAGTTGGAAATGCTTTCCAAAATCGCGCTGCGCAGGATCACGTCGCTCAAACGCGACCTCGATACGGACGTTGTGGCGTACACAAGCAACAAGCTGTATGCGGCGGTCGGTATCCTCATCATCCGCGGCGGTATCATGCAGGGTGCGCGCACCTATGCGGTGGAAAATGCCTCGCAGGACGGCGAAGCGGTCGCTTCCTTTTTGGCGCAATATTACGCGAAACAGCAGGTCCCCGACGAGATCGTCGTGCAGGAATTCTGCGAGGCTGAACTGATCGAGGGCTTTTTCCGCGAACAGTACGGCAAAACCGTCACCGTGCTTGCGCCGAAACAGGGCGTGCGCCGACAGCTGTTGGAGATGGCGGAAAAGAACGCTGCCGAATATCTCGATAAGGTCATCGATAAGATACGGCACCGCGAGGATATGACGGTCAACGCATGCAAAAGGCTGCAGGACGTTTTGGGGCTTGCGCGTTATCCGCGGCGCATGGAGTGTTACGATATTTCCAATATCAGCGGCGTGGATAAAGTCGGGTCTATGGTCGTTTTTATCGACGGAGAACCGGACAGAAACAGTTATCGCCGTTTCCGTATCCGTACTGTGGAGGGGGCGGATGACTTTGCCAGCTTGCAGGAGGTGCTCACACGCCGTCTTGCAAAGTTGGGAACGGAAGAGGAAGAGCGCTTTGAAAAGCCCGATCTCGTCGTTATCGATGGCGGCAAAGGGCAGCTTTCTGCGGTGGATGAAGTGTTCCGCAAAGCGGGCGTTACGGACATCGATCTTATTTCTCTGGCGAAAAGAGAGGAAGAAATATTCACCTTGCATGCGAAAGACAGCGTGCTTTTGGATAAGCGCGACTATTGCCTGCGCATGCTGCAGCGTCTGCGTGACGAGGCGCACCGCTTTGCGATCACGTATTTCCGCAATATACACAGTAAACGTTCGCTTACTTCCGTACTGACGGAGATCCCGGGCGTGGGTAAGATAAAAAGGAAGGCGCTGTTGGAGCGGTTCGGTACGATCGACAGGCTGATGCGCGCGGAAAAGAGTGAGATCGCCTCCGTAAACGGGATAGGGGACAGCCTTGCCGGGGTCATAAAAAAATATTTCGAGGAAGAACTTTGATGCTGCGTTACAAACTGATCGCTTCTGATTTTGACGGGACACTGCGGCATACGGACGGAGAGGTTTCAGAAGAAACAAAGGAAACGGTGCGGGAATTCACGTCGCGGGGCGGTATTTTTGCGCTCTGTACGGGGCGCATGACGGCGTCGATCCTGCCGCGCGCCCGCGAAATGGGGCTGAACGGATTGGCGGTCGCCTATCAGGGCGGCGTTATCGTGGATACAGCAAGCGGAAAAATTTTGCGCGACGAACGTATCCCGTGTTCCGATACGGTGGAGATCTGCCGTTTTTTGGAGCAAGACAATCATCTCCACGTCTACGACGGCGACCGATTCTTTGTCAATGAAAACGACGGCTTTCTTGCCATGTATGAGCGGATCTGCCGCGTGCACGGCATTCTTACGCCGCGGGCGGTTTCCCGTACGGTCAGGGCGGAGCACGTGTCTGCCAACAAGATCGTTGCAATGTGCGAAGCGGAGAAACAGGCAGAGCTGCTTTCCCGGTGCCGTGCAGGATTCGGAGATCGCTATTATATCACGTCGAGTATGGAGCAGATGGTGGAGATCGCGCCGAAAGGCGTTGACAAGGGGACGGCGTTGGAATTTATGGCGTCCTATTACGGCATCCCGCTGGCGGAAACGATCGGGTTCGGGGACAATTATAACGACATTCCTCTGATCCGAAAGGCGGGGCTGGGGATCGCGATCGGCAACGGCGTACAGGAACTGAAGGATGCCGCGGGGTATGTTACAAAAAGCTGCGACGAAGACGGCGTGGCTTACGCGATCAAAAAATTTGCATTGGGGGAAGAGGAATGAACGAACCGGAAACCATACTGCTTGAAAACTTTTGCAGCGATCTCGGGCTGGAGATCGTCTTTGCCGGGCGCGGAAGGGTAACGCTTTCCTCTTACAGCGTTACGCGCCCCGGGTTGCAATTTGCAGGATTTTTCAAATACTTCGATTCCTCGCGTATCCTCGTTCTCGGAAATTCCGAGTATGAGTTTTTGCGCGATCTTCCGCAGGACGTGCGCCGCGAACGCATAAAAACACTTCTTTCGTACAGCGACATCCCGTGCATCATATTGGCGCGCGATCTTCCTGTTTTACAGGAACTGGTTGAAGAAGCGCGGTTGACGGGCTGCCCGATCCTGCGCACGGACAAAATGACGACGGTCATTCTGAACGACCTGTTCTTTTATCTGAACAAGCACCTTGCCCCCATAATGACCATGCACGGCGTGTTGGTCGACGTTTCGGGTGTGGGGATCCTTCTCACGGGGCACAGCGGCGTCGGCAAAAGCGAAACGGCGATGGAACTGATCAAACGCGGGCATCGCCTTGTTGCGGACGACAGCGTTGTTATAAAGCGTGTATCGGACGAGTTGTACGGTTCTTCGCCCGAGACCATCCGCTATTTTATGGAGCTGCGCGGCATCGGGATCATCAACATCAAGAATATGTACGGCTCCGGTTCCATTTTGGATGAAAAGAAGATCGATCTCGTTATGGAGCTTGAAAACTGGGAGGAAGGGAAAGTTTACGACCGACTCGGGGAAGGAACGCTGTATGAAACGATCCTTGATGTAAAGGTGATGAAGCACGTCATCCCCGTAAAGCCAGGGCGCAATCTTTCCATCATCATTGAAGTTGCCGCCCGTAACTTCAGGCTCAAGAGCATGGGGTATGATGCGGCGCAAGAACTCATCATGCGCACGATCGGCAGATGATCCAAACAATAAACGACACAAAAAAAGAAAAGCGTCCGCATTGCGGGCGCTTTTTTCTGCCTTTGATACTATGACCTGCAGCAAGAAAATATAATAGAGAGTATGAAAAAGTTTTTGCGGCGTGCCCGCACACCGATCCTGAGCGTCTTGCTTGCCGCCGTTCTGCTGCTTTGCGCGGTGGCGGCGTATCCCGCGCTGGCGCCCCGCCCGGACGCGGCAATGCACGGTTATGAAGGCGTACTTCGCGTTTGGCAGATCGACAGTTTTGAGGGTGGGACCGGCTCGCGTACGGCTTTTTTAAACAGCGCGGCGCGCATCTACGAGCGCGAAAATGAGGGTGTGCTGCTGCTTGTGACCGCGCATACGCCCGCCAGCGCGGCAAACGCGGCAGCTGAAGGGGATTATCCAGATCTGCTTTCATTCGGCACAGGAACGGATTTTGCGGCGGACGCGGCTCGTCCGCTGCAAAACGCTTCATCGTCGGGCGGAAGCATCGGCGGGGAAACGTATGCCGTTCCGTGGTGCCGCGGACAATATTTTTTGTTTTCGGCGGAGGGGGATTTTTCGGATGTGGGAGCAGACAATACCGTGCTTTCCCAAGGGCGCGGGGCGCTTCCTTCCGTTGCGGCGTGGGCGGAAGGACTGCGCGGCGCGTTCCGAACGGAAGAATCCGTGCGCGCATACGTAAATTTTCTGCAGGGAAAATACAAATATCTGCTCGGGACCCAGAGAGATGTATATCGTTTTCAGGCAAGGGGCGCGGAAGTTACGGCAAAGCCGCTTACAGCGTTTTGCGACCTGTGGCAGTACATTGCAGTCTGCACGGCGAATCCTGAACGGTATGCAGCGGCGGCAAAGTTTGTTTCGCTGTTGCTGTCTGATACGGTGCAGGGCATGCTGCCGCGTATCGGGATGCTGCCTGTCGGGGGTGAGGTGTATGGTGCTGACAATGCGGCGATGTATGCCGCGCAAAAGGAGGTGCCGGAAAAAACGGTCAGCGCGTTCCTGACAGGGAAAACGGTCGGAGAATTGCGGGCGGCTGGCGAAGCGGCGATAAACGGGGACGAAATCGGCGCAAAAAATTTGGAAAAATTCATCATGGAAACATTGTAAAAAGCGGCGTTTTGCTGTATAATAAGGGGGATAAAATAATGTATATCGCCGACGTGTTTTCGGAGAGCGAATTGCGGGCGTTTGGCGCAGAAATCCCGTTTTCGTTTCGGGCTCATACAACGATCGGTGTCGGCGGGAATGCCGAGGCTGCGTTGTACCCAGCAACGGCAGATGGCTTTTCCTTTGCCGTTTCCCGCCTTCGGTCGGCGGGCATCGCGTTTCTCGTGTTGGGGAAAGGCTCAAACGTTCTTGCGTCCGATGCCGGTTACCGCGGCGTTGTCTTGCGGACAGACCGTATGCGTTCGTTGACTTTGACCGAGCAGGGCATCCTTGCCCAGTGCGGAGTCGGGGTAGGGAGCCTCCTCAGATTCGCGGCGGAGAACGGGCGCGGCGGGCTGCACTTTTTGGCGGGTATCCCCGCGAGCGTAGGCGGGGCGGCTTTTATGAATGCCGGTGCATGCGGCAGATATATCGGCGAAACGATTCGTTGCGTTACAGCGCTTTGCGGGGAGAACGCGCATGTTTTTTCTTCGGATGAATGCGCCTTTTCCTATAAGCATTCGCTTTTTATGGAGCAGCCGTTCTATATACTTTCCGTTGAATTCATGACGGAATTCGGCGAAAAGAAGAGTATTCTGCGTGACATAGATCGGGTAATATGTGCAAGAGATCGTCTTCCCCGCGGGAAAAGCATGGGGTGCGTGTTCAAAAACCCTCCTGATGTTTCCGCAGGGACGCTCATTGAGCAGGCAGGATTGAAAGGAGCTTCCGTCGGCGATGCCGTCGTCGCGCAGGAGCATGCGAACTTTATTCTTAATCGCGGAAAAGCAAGTGCGGCGCAGATCCGCGAGCTGATCGAAACGATCCGCATGCGTGTGTACGCCGTCAGCGGGGTGCGGCTTGAGGAGGAGATCCGTTACATAGGAGAATTTTAGCAATGCAGCTTACGGGCGATTACCATACGCATACGATCTACAGCCACGGGAAGGGTACCGTTTTGGAGAACGCTTTGCAAGCGAAGGCGCGCGGGCTGCGGGAGATTGCGATCACGGATCACGGATTCGGGCAAATGGCGTTCGGGCTTCGGCATAAACGGATGCCGTCGCTTATACGTGACTGCCGCGAGGCAACGGAGCTGACGGGGGTCCGTGTTTTTGTCGGGATCGAAGCGAACCTTTGCGGCAAGAGCGGTGTTACGGATCTGAAAGAGAGCGATTACAAGGATTTTGATGTCTTTCTGATGGGGATCCATCGGTTTGTGCGCTTTAAACCGTTTGTTCCCGGCATGTGGAACATGTTTTTCCGCAATTGGCTGTATACGGTACGGAAAAAACAGGCGGGGGAAGGGCTTATCCGCTACAATACGCAGGCGCTGATCAACTGCATAAAAAAATATCCGGTCGACGCCGTCACGCATCTGAATTATCTTAGTTTTTGTAACGTGGAAGAGGTCGCAAAGGCGGCGCGCGATTACGGAACGTATATTGAACTGAACTCGAAAAAGACGCATCTTTCCGACGAAGAGCTTGCGGCGGTCCGTGATACGGGCGTTCGTTTTATCATCGATTCGGATGCGCATTCACCCGATCGGGTCGGCGACACGAAGCGCGTCGACGAACAGCTCGCGCGCGTGGAGATCCCGCGTGAACGCATCGACAACATCGACGGGCGTGTTCCGAAATTCCGTTTCAAAGAATATAAAGAGAGAAAACTGTAGGTGTCAAAGATCAATTTTACAGGCGAGATAAAACGCGAACTTGTCAGGAACGGGTTTGAAAACGCCTGCTGTAAGACAGCGGCGCTTTCGGCGTTTTTGCGCGTCACGGGAAGCATCGTCCGCAGTGCTGACGGTGTCGGCTTTGAGTTTGTGACGGAAAGCGAAGGCGTTGCGGAATATTTTATCGGGTTGGCGGAAGAACTGTTCGGCGCCGAATTGCAGATCGTGCAGGCGGGGACGGACAGGCGGAACGGAAGAGGCAGACTGGTGTTCCGCTGTCTTTCGGAGCGCTCTCTGTACATTCTTTTTGAGCTCGGGATCGCGGAGCGCGACGGCGGAACGCTTTCGCTCAGGTTTGATATAGGCGAGTATCTGCTCGAAAACGAATGCTGCAAGCGCGCGTTTATCGCGGGCGCTTTCTGCGGGAGCGGCAGCTGTACGCTGCCGAAAGAAGATGGTTCGGGCGGCTATCATCTGGAAGTCGTATTTTCCTATCCGTCGCTTGCAGAGGAGTATCTTGCACTGCTTGAAGGGTTTGACATTCTTGCCAAATGCGTACCGCGGAAAAACGACCATGTCGTTTATTTGAAAAGCAGAGAAAGCATATCGGATTTTCTGGCGCTGATCGGGGCGGAACGCTCTCTTTCATCGCTCGACGCTCTTTCGCTGCAAAAGGACAGGCGGAACCGGATCAACCGTATCGCGAACTGCATGCAGAAAAACTATGATAAAAGCGTTTTGGCGTCCGTTTCGCAGGTGCAGGCGATCGAACAGCTGGAAGCGGCAGGGGAGCTGGATTCGCTCGATGCCGGGCTGCGCGCGGTTGCCCGCGCGCGGTTGGAGGATAAGGAAGCGACGCTCACGGAATTGGCACAGCGGCTGGGCGTTTCAAAAAGCTGCATCAATCACAGATTCAGAAAACTGATAAAAACAGCAGAAGAATTATCGGAGGTGACTCATGAATAAAGCCGGTTTTGTTTATCACAAGGACACGTATAATGCATACGATGCGCAGCGCATCGTTTTTGAGGCGAGCAAGTATAAAAGTGAGATCACTTTCGCCGACGGGAACAAGCGCGCGAATGCAAAGAGCATTATCGGGTTGCTGTCCATGAAATTCCTTAAAGGGGACGAATATTCCGTTTACGCCGAAGGACCGGACAGCAAGAAAGCGGCGGAGGGGATCGCCGCTTTTGTTGAAACGTTATAAACGGTCGGGAAGGAGTTGCAGCGAGACGGGAGCGTTCCCGTCCTCTCTTTGGAAGGGCGCCTGAACGGCGTCCTGCTTTGGTGCGATTATACTAACGGATAAGGTCATGGCGGAATTCATTCATTTACATGTTCATACGGAATACAGTTTGCTGGACGGCGCCTGCAAGGTCGACGATCTGGTCGATCATTGTGTAAAAAATCATATCCCTGCGATCGCGATCACGGATCACGGCAACATGTATGCCACTCTGTATTTTGCAGAGCTGTGCAGGAAAAATAAAATCCAGGCGATCATCGGCTGCGAAATGTATATGACGCAGGACATGTACGCAAAAGACGGAAAAGGCGATTTTGAACACCTGATCCTGCTGGCAAAAAATAAAAAAGGGTATAAAAACCTTGTAAAACTCGATTCCATGGCATATGTCGACGGGTTTTATTATAAGCCCAGGGCGGATTATAAGACGCTTCGCGAGCACAGCGAAGGCTTGGTCTGCCTTTCGGCGTGCCTTGCCGGTCGGATCCCGAAGCAGCTTCTGCGCGGCGATTATGAGGGGGCGAAAAAAACGGCATTGGAGCTGAAGGAGATCTTCGGCGAAGATTTTTATATTGAGATCCAGGACCACGGGCTCGAAGAACAGAAGCGGGTTCTCCCTCTTTTGCTGCAGCTTGCCAAAGAAATAGACGTGCCTGTCGTTGCGACCAACGACGTGCATTATATCAGCAAAGACGACTGGGAAATGCAGGATATCCTGTTATGCATCCAGACGAAAAAAACGGTAGAGGACCCGAACCGTATGCGCTTCGGGTCGCATGAGTTTTATCTTAAAACCCCTGAGGAGATGGAGGAGCTGTTCGGGTATATCCCCGAATCGCTTTCCAACACGCTCGTTATTGCGCAGAAGTGTGCGGAAGAGCCGTGTTTTGACCTGAAAGACAACGGCGATCCTATCAAAGACAAATCGCTCATTCCCGGATATACGCCTGAGGACGGGACGGACCCGAAAGATTATCTTACAAAACTCACGTGGGAGGGGCTGAAAAAGCGGTACGGCGAAATTACGGATGCGGTCAAAAAACGCGCGGACTATGAGCTCGGCATCATCCTTGGCATGGGGTTTGCGGAATATTACCTGATCGTCATGGATTTTATCCGCTGGTCGAAGGAGCACGGGATCCCTGTCGGCCCGGGGCGCGGGAGCGGCGCAGCAAGCATCGTTGCGTATGCAGTAGGCATAACGGACGTCGATCCGCTCAAGTATGACTTGTTCTTTGAGCGTTTCCTCAACCCTGACCGCGTCACCATGCCGGACTTTGATATCGACTTTTGTAACGAGAGGCGCCCCGAGGTCATTGAATACGTCCGGAACAAATATCATCCCGAAAATGTGGCGCAGATCGTTACATTCGGTACTTTGGCTTCGAAAGCGGCGATAAAGGACGTTGGCAGAGTACTTCGCGTGCCATTTTCGGAGACAGACCGCGTTACCAAACTCATGGACGGAAAGTCTACCATCCGCGAATTGCTTGGATGGAATATAGACGGGCTGAAAAAGAAAATGGCGGATCCGTCGATCGAAGAGGAAAAGCGCAACGAACTGGCAAAAACTTTGGATGAACAGGAGCGCAAACGCAACCAGGATTTCATTCAGATCTACGAAACGGACGAACGGCTGCACCGCGTTATAGACATGGCTCTCAAACTTGAGGGCATGCCGCGCAACACGTCCATGCATGCGGCGGGGGTCGTTATCTGCCGAAAACCGATCGCGGACAACGTTCCGCTGTCGCGCAACGGCGAGGACGTGACCACGCAGTTTGACATGAAAGAAGTGGAATCCATCGGCATGCTGAAGATGGACTTCCTTGCGCTTACGACCCTTACCGATATCAAAAAAGCGTGCGATTACATTTTGGAAGATACGGGCAGGGTCATCGATTGGGCGGAGATCGGATACGAAAGCAAAGAGGCGTACGAACTTATTTCCGAAGGCGATACCGACGCCGTGTTCCAGTTGGAGCAAGGCGGCATGAAACGCTTCATGAAGGAACTTAAGCCGGGCTGTCTGGAAGACATTATCGCTGGCGTTGCGCTGTATCGGCCCGGTCCCATGGCGTATATCCCGACGTATATCCAGAACAAACTGAATCCGGAGCGGGTCAAATACGACACGCCGCTTCTGGAGCATATTTTGAAAGTCACGTACGGCGTGATCGTCTATCAGGAGCAGGTCATGCAGATCTTCCAGGATCTTGCAGGGTTCTCACTCGGGCAGGCAGACCTCGTCCGCCGCGCCATGGGCAAAAAGAACAAAGCCGAACTGATGGCGCAGAAAGACAAATTCATTTACGGAAACATCAAGGACGGGGGCAACATTGAAGGAGCCATCGCACGGGGGGTACCGAAAGAGACGGCGGAAAAGATCTTTGCGGATATGGAAAGTTTTGCAAGCTATGCGTTCAACAAGGCGCATGCGACCTGTTATGCCGTGCTGGCATACCGTACCGCATACCTCAAACGCTTTTATCCGAAGGAGTTTCTGGCGGCGATCCTCAATAACCGCATTGATAAGATCGAGGAAGTTTCCAAATACATTCTGTATCTGAAAGAGAAGAACATCCCGGTCTTGCAGCCTGACGTAAACGAGAGCAAAGAGTTCTTCTCCGTGCAGAACGGAGGGGTGCGGTTCGGGCTTGGCGCCTTGCGGGGAGTGGGCGTCGGCGCTACGCAGCTCATCATCGAGGAACGGAAAAAGAACGGGAAGTTCCGCACCTTCGGCGACTTTGTTTTTCGCTGCGCACCGTTTTTGAACAAGCGTATGCTGGAAGGACTGATCTGCGCGGGCGCGTTTGATTGCTTTGGCGTGAACAGGGCGCAGGCGCTGCTCGTTTATGAGAGTGTGTTGGACAGGGCCAACAAAATAGCGAAGCAGCAGGCGAGCCGACAGATGAGTTTGTTCGGCGATCTCATTGAAGAGGATAACTCCGTCGTTGAATTTCCCGACGTACCGGAGCTTGAAACAAGCGAAAAGCTGGCGCGCGAAAAAGATGTGCTCGGCGTATATGTCAGCGGGCATCCGTTTGAAAAATTTGCCTCGGCCTTTACGGACTGCAATTTTTCATGCCTGAAAATGCAGAATTACGAGGAAGATGAAGACGGGAACCGCACCTATCCGGACCTTACGGACGGGGAACATGTTACGATGGGCGGTATCATCGGCGCGCATAAGCGTATCAACACGCGGTCTGGTTCGCCGATGGCTTTTATCACGGTGGAAGATCTGTACGGAGGCATCGAATGCGTTGCGTTTCCGTCCGTTTACGAACGGATCCGCGACGTGTTGGCGGACGATAAGATCGTGCGGATCGAAGGGAAGATGCAGGTCAGCTCCGAAAAAGCGCCCGTCATTATTCTGGATAAAATGACGGAGTTCGATCCGGAGGCAGGGGCGGCGGCGCCTGCGCCGTCGGGCGGAGGACGGGCGGTCGCGCCGAAGCGTGAACGGGCGCACGCTCTCTGGCTGAATGCGTCAGCCCTCACGGAAGAGGATTTTGAAGAGTTTACTTCCCTGTTCGCACATTATATGAACGGGGATACGGTCGTTAAGATCAAGCGGGGCGACAAGCTGTACAGGATGACAAATATCAATGATTGCCACGGCTTGCGCGGCGAATTGGGGCTTTTCCTGGATGAGGCGGATATAATCCGCACGTAGAAAGGGAAAAGCGGGTAAATTATCGTTGAGATTTTCAAAAAATGTTTGGTTTGATAAGAAAGAGAGCCGGCGGGAAGGCGTTCCTGCAAAACGCTTTGCATTTTTTTTCGTATCTGTTATAATGGCATAGCGAGCGTTTGGGGCTCTTACAAATGATAATGTTCGTATATCGGAGGTTCGCTTTATGAAGAGGATCGGGGTTTTGACCAGCGGCGGCGACGCGCCCGGGATGAATGCCTGCATCAGGGCGGTCGTCAGGACGGCGAAGTATTTTGGGATGGAGATTTTCGGGATCAGACAGGGTTATGCCGGGCTGATCAACGACGATATGGTCCCGATGGAGATGCGCAGCGTTTCGGATATCGTGCAGCGCGGCGGTACGATGCTGCGTACCGCGCGGTGTGTGGAGATGTACACGGTCGAAGGTCAGAAACAGGCTGTCAAAACTCTGAACGATCACGGCATCGAAGGGCTTGTCGTTATCGGCGGTGACGGCTCTTTCCGCGGGGCGAAATGCCTGAGCGAAGAATACGGGATCCCTACGATCGGCATTCCCGGAACCATCGATAATGACCTGGAGTATACCGATTATACGCTCGGGTTCGATACCGCGGTGAATACCTGCCTTGACATAATCAACAAGCTGCGCGATACGATGACGTCGCACGAGCGTATCAGCGTTGTCGAGGTCATGGGCCGCCGCTGCGGCGATATTGCGCTGTATTCGGGCATTGCGAGCGGGGCGGAGATCATCATTGTTCCCGAAATCGCATACGATATGGAAGACGTTGTGCTGCGTATCAACCGCAGCCGTGCGAACGGTAAGCATTCCAATATCATTGTGCTGGCGGAAGGCGTTTCGACGGCGGATGATTTTTCCAAGAAATTGCAGGCCATGACGACGTATTCCGTGCGCGGGACAACGATCGGGCACGTGCAGCGCGGCGGGTCGCCTTCGATGGCGGACAGGATGTTGGCTGCGCAGTTCGGGAACAAGGCTGTACGCCTTTTGCGCGACGGCGTAGGCAATCGCGTCGTCGGGATCCATAAGAATGAGATCATTGACCTCGATATTATCGAAGCGGTGAGCATGAAGAAGAAATTCAATTATGAGCTTTATGAAACGCTGCAGATGATCTCCATGTGATTTTCAAGTTGCAGTTGCTGCGGGCAGCCGTGAATCCGGCTGCTCGTTTTTTTGCGCGCGGCAGGATGTTTTAAGGGGGGGGTGAAACAGGGCGCACGCACTCACGGCAAAATCTGGCAAGATTTCTTGCTAAAAATCAAAAAAATTTTTAAAGATGTCTTGAAATTCTTCAAAAAGTATACTATAATAAAGTATAGAAGATTTTATGCTGGCAAAGCATAACAGAAGGAGCCAAAACGCATGATCCTCACCGTATGTCTCAATCCTTGTACGGACGTAACGATTGAACTTGACTCGCTCAATGTCGGGAAAATCAATCACGTGAAGAATAAAACGCTCAGTTTTACGGGCGCGGCGCTGAACGTAGCGATCGGCGTGGCGCGCCTGAAGGGGCAGAGCTATGCGACGGGGTTTATGTATAATGAGAACGGCTCTTTATTTGAACGGGCGTTGGACAGGGAAGGTGTGCCGAGCGTTTTTGTCTGGAACAAAGGCAGGGTACGTGAAAATTATAAGTTCATTGACAATAAGTCGATGCTGACGGAAGTGAACGACGTCGGGGAAAGTATCAGTGAAACGAAACAGGCGCAGCTTGTGGAAATGGTGGCAAATCTTTCCAAAACGAGCGATGTTCTTGTGATTTCCGGCAGCCTGCCGCAAGGAGTAGACAGCAGTTATTACAACAAGCTTTTCAGTGTAGCAGCGCCGAACACGCTCAAAATAGCGGATACCGAAGGCGCGAAACTGCTTGCTGCTTTGCAGACGGGGTTGGATCTGGTAAAGCCAAACAAGGATGAATTGCAAAATACGCTGCAAAAAGAGCTGAAAACGCGTGACGATCTGGTGCGGGCGTGTTATTCCCTGCTGGATAAAGGTGCGAAGAGGGTATTGCTTTCACTGGGCAAGCGCGGCGCGATCATTACGGACGGAACCAAAAACTATTACTGCAAGAGCATCAACGTAGCGATCAATTCGACGGTCGGCGCCGGCGACGGTATGGTCGCGGCGGCGGCAATGGCGCTGCAGCAGGGGGCTTCGACGGATGAGATCCTGCGCGCGGGCGTAGCGGCGGGAACGGCGACGGTCACGACATTCGGCACGATTTCCTTTACAAAAGAAAAGTATGACGAGATCTATGCGAACATTACGGTAGAGGAATTTAAACTTTGATCGGGATTCAGGATGTAAAAGAAGACGCCGAAGTCAAGGCGATCATGTATATAGCGGAGAATCAGATCGAGGCGCTCGGGTTTACGGAACATTCCGTACGCCATTCAAGCATCGTAAGCAAATGGGCGGGGGAGATCCTGGAAGCGATGGGAGGTGATCCGCAGCGTGTGGAAATGGCGCGCATTGCGGGGTACCTGCACGACATCGGAAACAGCATCAACCGTTATGACCATGCGCAGAGCGGCGCGATCCTTGCCTATAAAATTCTGACGCGGATGGGCATGGCGTTTCGTGACGCCGCCGATATCATGATGGCGATCGGGAACCATGACGAAAGCAAGGGGCTGCCGGTCAGCGATATAACTTCGGCGCTCATTCTTGCGGATAAGGCGGATGTGCACAAGAGCCGTGTCAGGACCAACAGCACGCGCATGAGCATGGAAAACATGAACATTCATGACCGTGTCAATCTCGCCGCGGAAAAGTCGCATGTGTATGTCGATAAACAGGCGAACGAGATCGTGCTGAACATTACCATCGATACAAAAATCTGTTCTGTCATGGATTATTTTGAGATTTATTTTGCACGGATGCAGCTGTGCCGCAGGGCGGCAGATTTTCTGGGAAGCAAATTCGTGCTGATAATCAACGGTTCACGTTTGGTATAGTACTATGCAGGAGAGCAAAAAACCGTGCTTGCGCATCGATATGCGGGCACGGTTTTTTCTTGTTATTCAGAATACGCGTCGGGTCTCGATATAATAACTCCAGCGGGTATTGCTGATCGGTTCGATAACGGCATAGTCGGATGCTGTATGCAAAATGTAATTGTCGCCGAGATAGAGGGCAACGTGCCCGATCCGTTCCACCCCGGTTTTGTTGTAGCGTGCCGAGTTCGTAAAGAAGATCAGGTCGCCTCTGGCTATACGGTTTTTCGGGACATGGGAACCTTGCGAAACTTGTGTGCGCGTCGTCATATTGAGGTTGATGTCCGCTCCGTGATAAAAGATGTACTGCATCAAAGAGGAGCAGTCGTATTCCGTAGGGTCAAAATTTTTTAAAAGATTCCCTTTGCCGTCGTGCAGGCGCACGGCGCCGTAAACATAGACGAACCCAAGCAAGTTTAAGCCTTTATTGATGACGGCTTCAACGGCGGAATCGCCGCTGTTCGCATGCTCCATTTTATATAGTTCCGTATAAGAAGTGTTGGCGCTGATGTATGCCTTCTTGTTTTTGTACAGTGTTTCGTACCAGTTTCCCGTTCTTCCGACGTAGTGAAGCATGTCACCCTTATTGATATGCCCGAGCGAAGAAAACCCTGTTCCTGCGCCGGAGCGTATCGTCAGTCCGTTCGTAAGCGAGCGGATGTATACGGATCCGGAGTCGGTTTCCTCTTTCGGCGGTTCAGGGGCGGGGTCGGGTAAGGCTTCGCCTTCGTTATCCGATCCTGTGTCGGGGGAGTTTGCGTCTCCGCCGGTATCATTTTCGGGCGCGTTGCCGTCAAAATCGGGGTCGCCTGCATCGTCAATGATTTCGCCGTGATGAGTGATGAACAGCGGTGCAACGGCGAGCCCGAGCATGGAAACAGCGAGTGCGCCGGCAAGAATAAGTGCTATCAATTGTAAAGTAACTTTTTTCATGATTTCTTTCCTCCGGCGTATATATTACTAAAATTTATTCACTTTGGCAACGCAAAAATTTTTCTAAAACTACCGTTTTTTTGCAGATGCAGAGTACTATTTGGCGCATAATGAGCCAATTTTCCATCTTTTGCAAACGGAGGTCGGAATTACTTGTTTTTCGGAAGAGTTTCCGTGGATTTGACTTTTCGTTCAATTCAGCGTATAATCACAAGGAAAGAATGTTTGGGAGAAATTTATCGTGCATTGGGTATGGTGGATCGCGATCGGGTTGGCTGCCTGCATTGTTTTGGTTGCGGTCGTTTTTTTTGCAATAGCCCTGTATATTCACCGCAAAATATTTTACCGCCGCTATAACGGCAATAAATTTATACGGTATTTCACTGCGGATGATTTTGAAGGGATCCATGCGGATCCTGTCGCTTTTGCATCGGATAAAGGGCAGCAATTACACGGGTTCATATATAGGAGTGAAGACGTGAAGCCGATCGGCGCTGCGGTTTTTTCGCATGGGTTTGGCGCCGGGCATCAGGCTTATACGACGGAGATCGCCACGCTTGCGCGGGCGGGACTTTTGGTTTTGGCGTATGACGGTACGGGGTGTGTTGCGAGCGAAGGGAAATATCTGGGAGGCTTTGATCAGGGCGCTGTCGATCTTCGCTATGCGTTGCGCTTCGCCGCGCGCGATGAACGCCTCAAAGCGTTTAAAAGGGTCTTGGTCGGGCATTCCTGGGGCGGGTTTTCAGTCATGAATTCGCTGGATACGGATGTTGCGGTCGAGGGTGCGGTCGCCTTGTGCGGGTTTGTTTCGTCGGCCGGGGTCATTGCGCAGAATACGATGGGAAAGTGCAGGTTTGCGGAATGGGCATGCCGGAATTATTTTAAATTGTTCAATCGCATCCGCTTTGGGAAAATGGCAAATTTTGATGCGATCCGTTCTTTGAAAAAGACGAAAAAGCCTGTTCTGCTTTTTTATGGCGAACAGGACGCTACCGTCCGCTTCCCCGGGAACGGAGCGCGCGTGCGCGAAGCTGTGCGGGGGAGGGAGAATATCACATATGTGAGCTGTCCCGAAAAAGGTCACAATGTATATTTGACGGTGGACGCTGAAACGTATATGCATAAGACATTCGGAGAGATTTCGTCAAAAATCAAAAAGGACAGGTCGCAGGCGCCCGCCTTGTATGCCGCGGCCGATTACCGGCGAATGACGGCGGAGGATCCTGGTGTAATGGATGCCGTTGTTTCCTTTTGCCTTGCGCGCCTTCGCTGATTTTTTTAAGAAAAAACGCCGCAATCCTTTATAGAAATGATTGACATTTGCACTCGTTTCTTATAAAATAGAATAGCTTTGCCGCGCGTTGCAGAGCTTGAGTGCCGTCGATCCTTTGCTGATATGGCTCAGTAGGTAGAGCACGTCCTTGGTAAGGAATATCGGCGCATAAAACGGGGTATGCCGAATCCCCTCAAAATGCGGCAAAAACTTCATTTGCTGATATGGCTCAGTAGGTAGAGCACGTCCTTGGTAAGGACGAGGTCGCGGGTTCAAATCCCGCTATCAGCTCCAAAAAAACCACCAGATTTGGTGGTTTTTTCTTTAT
>JAGHJS010000010.1 GCA_017886545.1 Clostridia bacterium | reverse complement strand
TTCATACACGAACGAAGACAACATATCTCGGTAACGCACCATATTCGCGATGGTTACGTTGACTATACGCTCCTTTTGCTCCTCTTTCGGCTCCGCTATCTGCGGGGCCTTTTTGCTTTGCTCCATGATTTACCTCCTTTCTAAAAATCAAAAGTTTGATTTTTACGAGTTATACACATTTTATTATCAATTATTTGATTTGTCAAGAGTTTATATCAAATTTTTGATAAAATTTTATATGAGGTGACCGCAATGTTCAAAGATACATTGAAATATCTTCGTAAATCCTATAATTTAACCCAAAAAGAACTTGCTCAAAAAATAAATGTCGCTCAATCAAGTATCGCCATGCTTGAAAATGGAAGAAACGATGCAAACGCAAGTACTTTAACGGCTTTATCCGATTTTTTTGGTGTTTCTATTGACTATCTGCTCGGACGAGAAGATGATCTCGGGAACCCCATATATCAAAAAAAGGCAGCCGCTTCCCCGCAGCCGCCTTCTATTTCCACGCTCTCTAATGACGAGCAGCTTTTGCTGGACTACTACCGTCGCCTTGCCCCACGAAATAAGCTAATGTTATTTAATCTTTTCAAAAGTATCTTTGAAGAGGCGCGGGACCTCCCCACCGAGCAGGCCGCTTCCTGGATCGGGACCATAAACTGACTGCCCGCCGGCATCGCACAGACATGAGGTATTTGACATGGTTGCAGACAATTCTGTTTTGCGGGAGCTCGCCGCGCTGTTCAGCGGCTCCCCTTCCGTTGTAAAAGCGGTGCTGTTCGGCTCCCGCGCGCGAGGCGACTGCACGGAAAAAAGCGATTACGACATTGCCGTGTTCGGGGACATACCCGCGCATGAAAAAACCGCCCTGCGCACCGCCGCAGCCGAAGAGCTGCCCACCCTGCACAAGATCGATCTGATTTTTGTGCAAGAGCAATGCGACAAGGCATTTTTACAAAACATTGAAAAGGAGGGAATTCTGATCTATGACAAAGCTGGAAAATAAGTACGATAACTTCAACAAAGCCGTGAAGCGGCTGAACGAGGCGAACATTGCCTATAAAAAGAACGCGGACGACGACATATACCAGGACGCGCTCATCAAGCGCTTTGAGTTCACTTTCGAGCTTGCGTGGAAAACGCTGCGCGAGTTCATGACCGACCAGGGCTACCGCTTGGAGATCCTCTCCCCGAAGGGCGTGATCGCCTTTGCCTACCAGGAAGGCATTTTAGCAGACGAGCCGCTTTGGCTGGACATGCTGACTTCGCGCAACCTGACCGCGCACGACTACGGCCGCGAACTTTCCGCCGAGATTGCAGACAAGATCAGCAACCGCTATTGTAAAGCGCTCACCGAGCTCGGGAAGTATATTGCGGAAAGAATCTGAAAAGAAGAGCATGAAAACAAGCTCAAAATTTTCAACAACAAAAAAATCCGTTCGGCGGAGGTGATGAAAAAAATTGACCCCCTCTTCCCTTTTCCTTTGATTGGGTGTATAATATCTTTCTCAATCATTGAACGAAGGGGGACAAAAAAATGACCGATGAAGAACTGTTCGATTTTTTAAAATCAGCTCTTAACACAAGCACTCGGAGCGCTCGCCGCCCGCAACCAACGGCAGCACTGCGAGGAACCCGTACAAATTCTCTATAACGCAACTTCTGAAAAGCCGTTTTCGGCTTTTTGGAGGTACAACCAAAAAAACGGGAATGATTTTCAGCTTCCAAAAAAACCAAGTTTAAAGGAGGAAGTTGAAAAAATGATCATTGAACTTAAAATTTCGGGAAACGTGCGCGAACGAAAAAACGGTTTGATCGAGTTCCGCAATCCGCTGTTCGGCTCCGTCTACGGACGAAGCGTCGAAGAGCTCCGCGCAAAGCTGGAAAGAAAGATCAGCCTTGCCAAAGCGCATCTCCTGAAAAAACCTGCAAAAAAGAAAAAATCCCCTCTGTTGTCTGCGTTCTACGAAGAAACCTATCTGCCCTACAAAAAGAGCAGAAACCTCGCCGAGCATACAATAAAGGGAATTGAGTACAATTTCAATTATCTTCGGCAGCATTTTGATAAGCCGATCGCCGAGTATACGCCGAAAGAGATCGAATCCTTTTTGCTTTCCATCGAAAAGACGAGAAAGGCGCAGCTGCTTCAAGGTCTGTTAAACAATATTTTCAGAAAAGCCGTTCTTGACGGGATAATAGAAAAAAATCCGTGCGATCCTATCGACCATATCATCCATGAAATGAACCAGGGCAAAGCACTTCCCTTTACCGATCAGGAGCGCTTTTTTGTTTCCCTTTTTGCAGACGAGCACGCGACCTTAGCGCAGAAATGTTATTTTGCCTTTGTATATCTTACGGGCGCCCGCAGGAACGAAGCCTTGGCTGTGACCCGTCAAGATGTAGATTTTGAAAATAATGTTCTGCACCTTCCCGGGACAAAAACAGAAGGCTCTGACCGCTACCTTCCTCTTTTCCCTTTGGCGGCAAAGCTGTTGCAGCTTATGCCGGCGGAAAGCAAATTCTTTCCGTTCTGCGAAGCAATGGTATACAAAATTTTTTCAAGGCACTGTGACAAGTTCAAGCTGCACGACTTACGCCATACATTCGGAACGATCCAAATTTGCGTCAATAAAATCGACGTCAAAACCGTATCGCTTTGGATGGGACATTCGAACATCCAAACCACTTTGCGCATCTATACGCATCCTGAAAATTTAGATCGCGGAATTTTTCTGAACGGGAACCTGTCTGAAACGGAAAAGCAGGAGCTTTTGAAGGAAAAAACCGGGAAAGTTTGCGGCATCATTGAGCGTTTTATAGACGAGCATACCCAAATCATACCCAAATTTTAACGAAAAAACGCCCTGCTTTCGGCTCTTCTGTTTCGCAGATGACCAAAAGCAGGGCGAAAAATAAGAAAAAAGGACATTTCCTTGCGAAAATATCCTTTTTATACGCTGGCGCAGAGAAAGGGATTTGAACCCTTGTTACCCTTATGGGGGTAAACACGATTTCGAGTCGTGCGCGTTCGACCGCTCCGCCATCTCTGCATCAAGCTTTACTATTATAGCGGTTCATTTGAATTTTGTCAATCTTTCAGGCAGGTGTTTTACGGAAAGCACCGTCAAAATTCCGACAAGAATGCCCGCCAGCACGCTGAACGCGCAGACAAAAGGCAGCTGCACATACAGCGACGGCGTTTCCATGACCAGCGCCGCAAGGCTGGTGCGCGCAATATTGCTGAACACAGCCCCCGCCACGCTGATCGCAACGACGCTGATCCTCGGGAACGCGACCCGATACAGCAGGTACATCACGAAAAAGGCGGCGAAGCTCCCCGCCACGTTGAACGCAAACACGAACACGGAGAACGACCAGAGCGCGGAGATCGCGTTTTTTACGAGCAGGAACACGACCCCCTCCGCAAAGCCGAAATAAATGATGACAAACAGCACAAAGCAGTTCGCCAGCCCCACTTTCACATACGGCGCGAAAGGCAGAAGGGGCGGGATCAGCGATTCGACGATAAAGACGATGCTCGCCGCGGCGAGCAGCACGCCTAAGACCGCGATGCGCTTGGCGGAAAACTTTTTCATCAATAATCCACAGGCGGCTGCGCCTCCTCCCCGTTGATCTCGATCCGCATGGAATGCGGCAGGCAGACGATCTCGCCCCAGTCGGCGGCGCCGCGGTGCACGCAGTCCTGCGAGCGGCAGTCCGCCTCGCGCACGCGCACCTTTCCGTCTGCGACTTCGATGATATTATACGCCTCGTGATCCGCCCCCTCCTCGTACCGCACGACGGAGCCGCTGCCGACCGTAAAGACGTAAACGGCGTCCTCCGCGAGCGACGCGGTGAACACGGCGCGACCATCATACCAGACCGTAAAGCTGTTCCCCTCTTCGCGCGGCGCCAGAAAGGCGAACGCCGTCAGCGCCGCGATCAGCAGCAGCGCGGCGGCAAACACGAATACGTCGCCGAACACGAAATATTTTTGCCTGCGGACGAGCGCCGCCTTCTGCTCCCTGTCCATCAATGCAGCCCCGCGATATATGCGATGTACGCCTCTTCCTGTTCACAGCGCGCGACCGTATCGCTCGCGGACGAAATTTCCGCAAACGTATACACGTTTTCGACCGTGAGGGGCGAGCCGATGTAGTCCGCATATTCCTTTCGGTTCAGCACCGTACCGCTGCCGACCGTATAATAGCAAAAATCCTGCGTGATGACGACGGCTGTCACGCCGTACTCCTCCGCCAGCCGCGCATAGAACGCGAGCGCGTCCGTCAGCGGCATGCAGAACCCCGCCGTCGAATAAGCGTCCGCGCGCGCGCCCGCATACTCCGCCGAAAGCGGCACGCAGACGGTGACGCTGATGACGCCGTTCTGCGACGGCGCGCCCGTATGCGGGTCGATAATGTGCGAATAGATGTTCCCTTCGTACACATAAAAGCGGTAGGCGTCCGAACTCGTGCTGATCGCGGCATCGCGCACGGAAGTCAGGTACAGCCCCTGCGCCGTGCCCGTCGTCGCCGCGCGCGGATCGGTGATGCCGATGTTGTACCCGCGCACCGAACCGCTATCGTGCTTGCCGCCCGCAAGGATGAGATTCGACATGACCTCCGCCGAATACTCCACGGTATGCCCTGCGTAGCGCTCTTCGATGAGCGCCGACACGAGGTCGGTCATGTACCCCTTCGCCACGCCGCCGAGGTCGATCTTCGTTTCGCCGTCCGCTTTGGTGACGGTGTTCCCCGCCCCGAGCGTCACGCCCGAAAAATCGGAATGCGTCAGCGCTTCGGCGACCGCTTCTGCGGAAGGCTGCGGGCGCGGGTCGGAATACCTGCCCTCGTAGGCGGGCGTAAAACCCCACAGCTCGCTCAGGTCGTACAGCGCGGGCGTGAAGGCGCCGTCCGTTTCCGCGTACAGCTGTTTGCACAGCGACAGGAGCGCATAGGTGCGCGCGTCAACCGTGACCGCCTCGCCCGCCGCCGCGGCATTGATGCGGAACACGTCGCTCCCCTCCGCTTCCGCGTCGAAGAGCGCTTCCGTCTCCGCGATCAGGTCGCCGACGTCCGCCGCAAGTTCGGCATACTCGTACGAGGAAATGCGCTGCCCGTCCACATACAGCTCGTCGGAAAGGCTGTACTCGATAAAGCTGTCCACATTCTCCGCGCAGCCTGTAAACAAAGCGCCCGCAAGCGCGAGCGCCGCGGCGGCAAGCACCGCCAGAAATCTTGTCCTTTTCAAAGAGATCCGTCCCCGAACGGGACGCGGAACAGCCGTTCCGCCCCGTTTATTTTTCCGCGTAGAAGATCAGCCCCAGCGTGCCCGGCCCGCAGTGCGTGCCGATGACGGGCCCCACGGGCTGGTAATGGACCGTGATGTCCTCGCCGAACTCCGCACGGAGCGCCGCCACGAACGCGTCGCCCGTTTCGGGGCAGTCCGCCTGCAGCACCTCGACGGAATAGTCGCGCGTATTGCACTCGCGTTCGCGCATGATGCGGATGAACTCCGAAAGCACCCGCTTCGCACCCTTGATCTTGCCCACGCTCGCAAGCGAACCGTCCTCCATGACGGAGATGAGCGGCTTGATATTGAGAAGCGTGCCGACCGCCGCCGTGACCGCCGAGATGCGCCCGCCGCGTTTCAGATATTTCAGGTCGTCCACCACAAAGTATACCGCCGTATGCGCGCGGATCTGCGTCAGATACGCCTCCAGCTCGTCCATCGTGGCGCCCGCGCGCCACTTCTGCGCCGCAAGGCGCACCTGAAAGCCCGCGCCCAGGCTGATGTTGCGCGTATCGAACCAGCGGATCACGCGGTCAGGGTAGCTCTTTTTGAGCGCTTCGATCGCGCGTTCCATGCCCGCAAAGGTCGCCGAAAGTTTGTGCGAAAAGGTCACATAGTAGATGTCCTTCCCCTCTTTGAGCACGGGCTCGAAATAATCGATATAATTCTGCTCGTTGATGGCGGAGGTCACAGGCACGGCGCCTTCGCGCATGCGGTCGAAAAAGTGTTTGAAGTCGGTCTTTTCGCCGAGGTCGTAGGCATGTTCCTCCCCGTCGAGCACATACGGCATGCGGATGACCTGCAAGCCCAGCTCCTTTGCCTCGGTATGCCACAATTCGCAGTTGGAATCGCAAAACAGCTGATACATCGTTTTTCCCTCTCTTGTCGGTAATATACCGCCCATGCGGTTTTTTCTATTATAGCGTATCGGCACGCCGTTTGCAACCCCTTGCGGCGAACTTCTTGCCGGATCGGTCACGATTTCACACAAAAAAACGAAAAAACCGCCTAAAACCGTTTGCTTTGCACGCGCAGCCCGCTGCGCTCGGCAAGGCGGCAGTTGAAAATGACCCCGACGACGAAGCAGATCATCAGCACGTACAGCCACAGGAGGAACAGGATAAAAAAGACTGCCGCCCCGTACAGTTTTTCGGCGGAGCCGAAATGCGTATAGATCGTGAACCCGAAGGAGGCGACGCCGCCCATGAGGAGGGATAAAAGGCTCCCCCACACCGCGTCGCGCACGTGCAGACGGTACGGGCAGATGTACAGGTTCATCAGCAGCAGAAAGGCAAACGCGACCACGCCGACGAGCAGGTAGACGGAGATCTTCGCCACAAAGGACGGGAACAGCCGTTCGATGAGCAGGTTCCCGACCAGGAACAGCCCCACGCCCGATAAAAAGAGCAGCATGACGATGAAGATGAGCACGAGCGCGGAAAGGCGCAGGACGAGGCTGCCCTTCCTGCGCTTGTATTCGTAGATGATCTCCCCGCTGCGGCGCATATGGAAAAAGAGGTTGGTCGAGGAATACAGCGTGGTCGCGAGCAGCACGACGGACGCGCCCGCCGTGGCGGACTGCGCCGACTCCTGAAAGTACAGGATGACGTCGCGCACCTCGTCGAAGATAGAAAGATCGAGCAGCTGTTCAAAATCGATGTTCAGCCTGCCGAAGAGCAGAGTGAGCCAGAACAGGAACGGCACCACCGACATGACCAGGAAAAACGTAAGCGTGCCCGCAAGCGTCGTGTATTTTTTCGCGTTCAGGTAAGAAAAGGCTTCGCGAACCTTTTCCGCCGCCCTGCGCAGGCGCGGAAACCGCGCCTGCGCCCGTTCTCCGTTTCCTTTTCCCATACCTGTATTGTATGCAAAAACCGAAAGGCGCATGCAACCGCACGGCGGGCCCGAAAAGGGCGGCGCAAGCAGGGAAACACGCGGGCGGCGCGGCCGCGATCAAACAAGCGCGGCATGCGGAAGAAAGGCGCTGCCGCTTACGGCGCGCCCGTCCCTGCGCTTACGTCCGCCATGCCCTCTTCCCGCGGAGGCAGGAACACCTGCGCCTGATAGTTCCATTGCAGAATACCCGAAAGGACGATGAGCTGCACCGTGAACGCGGGGTCGGCGCCGCACTCCTCCCTTGCCGCCTTGCGCAGGCGCTCCGTCACCTGCGCAAGGTCCTCCTCCGTGCAGTCGGCGCACAGGTATCTGCCCTGCGGCAGAACGACGAGCCCGTCCGTCTGCGCATACCGCGTACATACGGCAAACAAGCGCCGCCGCCCGCCCTGTTCGTAGATGCCTGCCTGGTCTTCAAAGGCGAACGCCTCCCGCAGGTCCTTGGGCAGCTGCCCGTAAAAATGACGGTGGTAGTTCCATAAGTTCTCCACGGTCGGCTCTTCGAGCGTTTCGGACAGCAACAGGACGCGCTGCGGCAGTTCTTTTACAAAACCGTTCTGCGCGGGCTGTTCCGCGTTCAATTTGCTCTCGTAATGCATGCGGGCGCGGCGGATCCTCTCCCTCGCCTGCTGCAGCTCCGCGATCTTTTCGTCCGCGCCCGTTTCCGCTTGTTTCAACATTTTTACGATCGCATGAAAATCGTCATACGAAAGGATCTTTTTGATCTCGGCAAGGGAAAGGTCCATACAGCGCAGGGCGCGCACGGTATGGAGCCGCACGATCTCCTGCTGCGAATAGTAACGGTAGCCCGTCCATTCGTCCGTTTTGCTCGGTCTGACCAGCCCGATCCTGTCATAGTGGCGCAGCGTTTCCGCCGTCATGTTCACAAGTTTCGCCGCTTCACTGACCGAAAATAATTTTTCCATTCCCGCTCCTTTCCCTTGACTTTTGTGTTACACAAAGGTTTATCATCAGTATAGCATAAAAAGAGGGGCAAGTCAAGAATGCCCCGAAGGAGATAGAACCATGAAAAAACTGACAGCCGCGTCGCTCGCGCTCGCGGGAGCGCTGCTCTTTGCGCTCACGGGCTGTTCCGCCGGTACGTTTACGGAAAAATCCTATACCGCAGAGGGCGCGGTCACCGAGATCGTCATCGATGTGGAAGACAGGGAGGTGACGGTCATCGCATCGGAGGACGAATTTGTCCATATCGATTACTTTGACGGCAAAAAAGAGTACCTTGACATCGCCCTCTCCGACGGGCGGCTGACCGTAAAACTTGTTTACGACAAGGAATGGACGGACTACATCGGGGTAAAACCCGCGGCTGAATACCGCAGGATCGAAGTGCGAATACCGGACGATACCGTCGTCAGCTTTTCGGCGGCGACCACCAACGAGGACATCAAGGTTTCCCCGCTCACCTTTTCCGAAAGCCTGCGCCTCGATTCCAACGGCGGGAACGTCGCATTCGAACGGGTGAACGTCGGCGCGTCGATCGAACTGAAAGCCAAAAACGGGAACATCACGGGCACCGTGTCAGGCGGTTGGGACGACTTTTCCATACAGTGCACCGTCAAAAAAGGCGACTGCAACCTGCCGCTCGATAAAGACAGCGGCACAAAAACGCTCACCGCCGACTGCAACAACGGCGACATACAGATCGATTTCGTACTCTGAATCTTCCTTCCGCACGGCGGAATTTTACAAAAACACGGGGGCGGCGCCTTATAAGGCGCCGCCCCGCTTTGTTATATGTTGTTTTTTACTACGGCAACGACCGCGCTTACTTCGCCTTTTTCGGGATCAGCAGCCCTACATCGCCGTTGCTGCGCAGGTAGACCACGCGCACCTCGCCCGTTTCGGCGTCCTGGAAGATATAGAAGCTGTGCCCGAGCAGATCGAGCTGTTCCGCCGCCTCTTCCGTCGTCATGGGCGTGAGGTCGAAAGTCTTTACTTTGACGGGCGTGCCCTCCGCCGCGGGAACTTCGCCCTTAAAGAAGAGCTGCTTTTCGGCAAAGGCGCCCTGTTTCAGTTTGGATTCGAGCTTGCCCTTATGCTTGTAGATCTGCTTTTCGAGCTTGGGCAGCACGCTGTCGATGTTGTCGTAGAAGTTTTTGCCGGCAACTTCCGCGCGCACCATATTCCCCTTATACAGGATCGTCACTTCCGTTTTGCACAGCCTGTTCTCCGTCTTGAAATAGATGGAGCACAGCGCGTCTTCGTCAAAATATTTATCCAGGCGGCTGACCTTTTTGTTGACGATCGCAAGCAGCTTTTCACTCGCTTTGCAGTTCTTTTCCACGATTTCGATACGCATAAAAACTCCCCTCCGATGTATTTATTTTACAGGCGAAAACACAAATTTTCCGCCCTGTACGTCTACGTTTACCGTCTGCCCCGCATCCACTTTTGCCTGCAGGATCTCTTCGCTGAGCGCGTCTTCGATACGGCGCTGGATCACCCGCCTGAGCGGGCGCGCGCCGTACACCTCGTCGTAGCCTTCGCGCACAAGTTCGTCTTTGGCGGCGGAGCTTACGTGCAGCTCGATGCCGCGCTGCCCCAGCCGTTTGACGAGGGAGGCGAGGAACAGGTCGCACACCTTCGCCGCGTCTTCGCGGCTGAGTTTATGAAAGACTATGATCTCGTCGATGCGGTTCAGGAATTCGGGTTTGAACTGCGCACGCAGTGCATCGCCGATGCGCTCCTTCATGCGGTCATACTCCGCAAGCGCGTCGCCGCCCTGCGGATCCGCAAACCCGAGCGGCGTATCCTTCACTTCCCCCGCGCCGATGTTCGACGTCATGATGATGACCGTGTTTTTGAAACTGACCACCCTGCCCTTGCTGTCCGTCAGCCTGCCGTCGTCGAGGATCTGCAGCAGCACGTTGAACACGTCCGGATGCGCCTTTTCGATCTCGTCGAACAGCACGACGGAATAGGGCTTGCGGCGGATCTTTTCGGTGAGCTGCCCGCCCGTTTCGTCGAACCCGACATAGCCCGGAGGCGCGCCGATGAGCTTGCTTACGGACTGCTTTTCCATGAATTCGCTCATATCCAGGCGGATCATGAGCTTTTCGTCGCCGAACAGTGCCGCCGCAAGCGCCTTGGAAAGTTCTGTTTTGCCCACGCCCGTGGGACCGACGAAAATGAACGAACCGATGGGCTTGCCGGGATCCTTCAGCCCCGCCCGTGCGCGGCGGATCGCTTTGGCTACGGCGGACACGGCGTCCTCCTGCCCGATGACGCGGGCATGCAGTTCGTCTTCGAGGTGCAGAAGTTTTTCGCTCTCCTCCTCGGTGAGCTTGACGACGGGGATGCCCGTCCAGCCGGCGACGATCTTTGCCACCTCCTCCGCGCCGATGGATACGCGCATTTCGCCGCGGCGGCGTTCCCATTCGTCGCGGATGTCCTCTATCTTCTTTTCCGCCTGTTTGATCCGGTCGAGCAGCTGCTGCGCTTCGGCATACTTGCTCTTTCGGACAGCCCTGTTCTTTTCCGCGGTCAGGTATTCGATCTCCTCTTCCAGCTCCTTCACGCCCGAGGGACCTTTGAAACTGTCAAGGCGGGCGCGGCTCGCCGCTTCGTCGATAAGGTCGATCGCCTTATCGGGAAGAAAACGGTCGGTGATGTAGCGGTCCGAAAGAGTCACCGCGGCGACGATCGCCTCGTCAGTGATGGTCACTTTATGGTGCGCTTCGTATTTGTCGCGCAGCCCGCGCAGGATCTCGGTGGATTCCTCCACGCTCGGCTCCTCCACGTTCACGGGCGTGAACCTGCGTTCGAGCGCGGGATCCTTTTCGATGTATTTGCGGTACTCGTCGATGGTCGTCGCGCCGATGGTCTGCAATTCGCCGCGGGCGAGCATGGGCTTCAAGATGTTCGCCGCGTCCATGCTGTTTTCGGCGGTCGAACCCGCGCCGACGATGTTGTGGATCTCATCGATGAATAAGATGATGTTCCCGCTGCGGCGGACGGCGTCCATCGTGTCTTTGAGGCGCTCTTCGAAGTCGCCGCGGTACTTGGCGCCCGCAAGCATGGCGGGCAGATCGAGCGCGAACACGACCTTTCCGCGCAGCAGGTCGGGCACGTCGCCGCGCACGATCGCCTGCGCCAGTCCTTCGACGACGGCGCTTTTGCCCACGCCCGGCTCGCCGACGAGCACGGGGTTGTTCTTCGTCCTGCGCGAGAGCACCTGAATGATCTTGTCGATCTCTTTTTTGCGCCCGATGACGGGGTCGATCTTCCCCTCCCGCGCGCGTTGGGTAAGGTCAGTGCCGAATTCGAGCGCGGCGGGCGCCTTGGGCACGCCCTGCTGCGCGTGGCGCTGCTCCTCCGTTTCCTCTTCCTGTTCGTAAATGACCCCGTCGATCGCCTCGCCGAGGCGGTCCAAAAGCCCGTCCACGTCGATGCCGAGCATCTTCAGCACGCGCACGGCGACCGAATTGTTGTCCGAAAGGATGGCGAGCAGCATATATTCGCTGTTGACGCGCGCGCCCGTTCCGTCCCTGTCCACGGCATATTCGCGCGCTTTGTCGAACATGTTTTTGGTGCGCGGCGTGAAGCCCGTGATCTTCAGGTTCTTGTCCAGCGAACGGACGAACGAGCGGCGGTATTCCTCTTTGTTCACCCCCGCCTGCATGAGAAGTTCGTACGCCCTGCATTCGGGAACGTTCAGGATGCCGAGCAGGATATGTTCGCTGCCCACATAGCTGCTGCCGTATTTGCGCGCGGCTTCGATGGAATGATCGATCGCCCTCTGCACATTGATTGAAAATTTACTGAAATCGTACATACCGTTTTGCCGCCCGCACGGGGCGCTTTTTTTTATCGACCCCGCGGCTCCCTTTTTTGCCGCCTGCCGCTCTTTGCTTCTTTTCTTGCCGCCTGCCGCTCTTTATTTTTCCACGATGTCCGCAAGCGTTTTGCGGCACAGATCCGCCCGCAGAACGTCGCGCTCCGGCGCGGTCAGATCGCCGTCGCTGTACAGCCCGATGTTTGCGGGACGCGCCGCGGCGACCAGCGAATCGAGCGCGGAAAAGCCGTTCACCCGCAAAAATCCGAGCGCGGCGCCGAGCTTTACGTCTGAAATGCGCTGCAGGAATTCTTCGTAACTGATCTTCGCGCAGTTGGCAAGGATGCCGTATGCGCGCATGCACGTATCGCGCACGCCGATCTCGTCCTCCTCGCGCAGCCCTTTGCGCGCCTGCGATTCGAGGTTGACCACTTCCAGCGCGGCATGCTGCACTTCGGTGAGGATGTACTCCTCCGAAACGCCGAGAGTGACCTCGTTGCTGATCTGGTACATGTACCCTTCCGCCTCGCTCCCCTCGCCGTACACGCCGCGCACGGTGTGCCCGAGGCGGGAGATCTCGCGGATGACGCGATCCATCTTACGCAGCCGTGTGAGTGCCGGAAGAAAGAGCATCACCGACGCGCGCAGCCCCGTGCCGAGGTTGGTCGGGCAGGCGGTGAGGTAGCCGAGCTGCGCGTCAAAGGCGAAACGGAGCTGTTTGGAAAGTTCCCCGTCGAACGCCGCAAGCAGATTGTACGCACGCGGAAGGCAAAGCCCGTCCGCGATGTACTGTTCGCGCAGGTGATCCTCCTCGTTGATCATAATGGAAAATTTGCCGCCGCGCCCGTTCTCGTCTTCGTTCTCGTCGATGAGCGCCGCGCCGTGCTTTTTGTTCGCCGCAAGCTCGGGGCTGATGAGGTGATCGTCGCACAGCGCCTGCGCAACGTTGTCGGATAGGTCGTTCATGTAATAGAGTTTGAACGAGCGGATGCCGCTTGCCGCGTCGTATACGGCGCGCACGATCTCTTTCCCCTGCTTTGCCGAACGCAGCGCGGACGGAAACGGATAATCCGCCAGGTTGCGCGCCAGGCGGATACGCGTGGAAACGACGGTGCTTTCAATGTTGTTGACGGGTTTCATACGGGATCGTCTTCGCCCCCGTAGTCGCCGCGGTAGATGACGCGGGATATTTCGCGGATGTCGCGGTTCAGGCGGTCCGCTTCCGCCATGTCCTTCCGCTTGATCGCCTCTTCCAGCTCCGCACGCAGGCGGTTGCGCTCATCCATCAGCTCGTACAGTTTGCCGTTGCCGAGCGGGTGCCCGCCCATGTGCACCGGCTTGCCGTGCATGCGGCGGATGACGGGCATCAGTTCTTCGCGGAACGTATCATAACAGGCGGAACAGCCGACCAGCCCCGTACGTTTGTACTGTTCGTACGTCGTGCCGCAGACAGGGCAGCAGCCGCCCTGCCCGATCCCGGAAAGCGCGGCGTATTCCGCCGCCGCGCCGAGGCGCGCATAGCATTCGCCGCAGAGCAGGGTCTCCGCCCCGTCCGCCCCCGTTACGGGATAGATCCCTTCGTTTTTTTTACAGTTGGAACAAAGCATGCCCTGTCCTCTCCCGCGAAAGACGTTCCTTTTATGTCTTCATTATACCACGGATATGCCCGCGTGTAAAGCGTTATCCGAATTTTGCTTCCCCGCCGAGCGGTACAGCGCCCCGAACGGTACGGCGACGCCGGGAGATACACCCCCGAACGGTACGCCCCGCGCGAAGGCGGGCGCATGCCCGCACGGCGGGCAGCCGCCGTCAGAGATAATCCGCGCGGTCGAGAACGGCGCGCACCTTTTCGACCGCGCGCTTTTCGATGCGCGAAATGTACGAGCGCGAAATTTTCAGAAACAGCGCCACCTCGCGCTGCGGCATGGGCGCGCCGCCTTTCAGCCCGTAGCGCAGACAGAGCACCGTGTACTCGCGTTCGGTCAGGCAGCTTCTGAGCACGCGTAAAAATTTTTCGCGCTCCAGCCTGCTCTCCACTTCTTTGAAAACGCCGTCCTCCTTTTCAAAAAGCAGGTCCATGAGCGTCAGTTCGTTCCCCTCCTTATCCACACCGACGGGGTCGGACAGATAGACGGTGCTCTTATGTTTTTTGTTGCTGCGGATGAGCATCAGGATCTCGTTTTCGATGCAGCGCGCCGTATAGGTCGCGAGCTGCGTGCCGCGGGCGGGTTTGAACGTTTCGATCGCTTTGATCAGCCCGATGCTGCCCACGGAGATCAGGTCGTCCGTCTCCGCCGCGCCCGTATACTTTTTGACGATGTGCGCCACGAGGCGCATGTTGTGCCGTACGAGCGTATCGCGCGCAGCGCGGTCGCCCTCCTGCGCCAGCCGAAGATACTTTGCTTCTTCCTCCGGCGGAAGAGGCTTCGGGAAAGAACTCTTTCCCCCGACAGCCGAGGTAAAAAACAGAAACTTGCCGAACACCGCGCACAAAAAATCCCAGAACAACGAACGCATCCCCCTTTTTCGGATACTTCCAATGTATGTTTCCGTGCGCTTGTACCATGCGTACCGACGCGAATTTTTTGTGTGCGGCGCCTGCCCCCGCCGCCGCGCATGCAGACACCGCCGCCGCGCATGCAGACACCGCCGCCGCGCATGCAGACACTGCCGCCGCGCATGCAGACACCGCCCCGCGCATGCAGACACCGCCCCGCGTATACAGACACCGCCGCGCATGCAGACACCGCCCCGCGCATGCAGACACCGCCCCGCGGCTTGATAAGCCGCGGGGCGGTGGATCCGTGTTCTGTCAGTTTTTTTCGTTGAACGCGCGGATCGCGCCGAGCGTTTCTTCGCTTAAAAGGTGCTCCATGCGGCAGGCGTCTGCCTCCGCCGCGTCCGCATCGACGCCGAGTTTGACAAGAAAATCGGTCAGCATGCGGTGCTTTTCATACACGGCGCGCGCGTACTCCTCGCCGGAAGGCGTAAGGTGGATGTGGTTGTCGACGATCGCAATGTATCCTTTTTGCGTAAGGATACGCATCGCCTTGGTAACGGCGGGTTTTGACACACCGAGCCTGCGCGCAACATCCACCGCGTGCACGTCGTTCCCCGTGGAAAGCAGGCGCAGCACAGTTTCGAGGTAATCTTCGCCCGATTCGTTTTCGATCATAGCTCCCTCCCGCGTACAGGTTTTACTTTTTCAGCCGCACTTCGTTGTCCGCCGTCTTTCTGATCAGGCGGGTCAGTTCCTTGATGTCGTCTTCCCCGAGCACGTCTACATACAGGTCGAAATAGCGCGCGAGATAATCGTAACGCTCCTTGCAGTACTCTTTGCCGGCGGAAGTGATGCAAACGTCCATTTTCCGACGGTCATGCTCGGATATTTCCATTTCGATGTATTTTTTCCCGCGCAGCGAACGCAGGATGTTCGCCATGCGCGCGCGGCTGACACTGATATTTTCACTGATCTGCGAAGGCGTCACCCGTGCATCACCGCAGGTATACAGGTAGTTGAGAGCCGCGCTTTCCCCTTCCAGGTACTCGCGCATGTTCACCATCAGATCCATCTTGTTCATGCGCCACAGCTGATGCATGAGCGCATCGCGCAATTCCTTTTTATCCATTGTATTTGCTCCCCCGACCGCTCATTCGTTGGATTTGAGCGAATCGGCCATGCTGATCTTATTCAGCTTTATCAACATGAATGCATAGACGATCACGGCGAACGCGATCGTGAGCAGGAACGCCCACAGATAACTGAGCCCGCCGATCACCCTGCCGAACATCATCGATATGCTGTTCACGTTCGTGACGATGTACATGTGCAGGAGCCAGCCCAAAAGCAGCCCGAACAACGTGCCTACGATGGTAAGGATGGCGCTTTCGCGGTAAATGTACCCCGCGACCTCCGCCTTTCGGTAGCCGAGCACGCGCAGCGTTGCGATCTCGCGCTTGCGCTCGTCTATGTTGATGTTGGTCAGATTATACAGCACGATCGCCGCGAGCGCGCCCGCGCTGATGACGAGCACCGCGATGACCAGCCCCATCATTTCGCTCAGGTTCTCGAACATGCTGAGCGAAGAGTAGATGAAATCCACGGAAGTCACGGCAGGATCGGTGAGCAACCCGCGCGTGGCTTCGTCCACGTTTTCCCGCCCGACGTCCGATTTGACGAGCAGCATGTTCGGCGTTACCGCCGCGCCGCCGTTGTACACGCTTTCGTACGCCGCCCGGCTCATGTAGACGTTTACGCCCGTGTACCCTTCGCATACGGCGAGGACGGTCACTTCCTTCCCGTCCATCGTGAGCGTGTCGCCCGCTTCTATTCCGTACACGACGGCGATGTTCTCCGACAGTACGATCGCGCTCTCCGTGCTCTCTGCGACTTCAATTATAGCAGAATCCCCGCGGACATGCAAGGAAATGAACTTGTTAAATTCCGCATCGTCCGCGACAAGATACAGGGTGACCGTTTCGGTCGCGTTCCCGTTCTCCTGCGGGATAACGAGCAGCGTGCTCTCGTCCGCATAGACGGAAAGGTACCCGTCCGACTCGTCGAGGAAGGTATCGAGCGTGCCGCCCTCCTCCCATGCGCCCGTGTATTCGATGGCGGATTCGTAGAGGATGACGTTCTGATACTGGTACTGTGAGGCGGCGGTGACCGAATCGTTCAGCCCGAACCCGACGAGGATGAGCGCCGTGCAGCCCATGACCGAGATGATCGTAAGGATCATGTTCTTTTTGTAGCGGAAGATGTTGCGGATGGTCGCCTTCCACTTGAATTTCAGCGGCTTCCAGATGAACGGCACGCGCTCCAAAAGCACGCGTTTGCCCGCCTTCGGCGCCTTCGGCTGCATGAGTTTGGACGGGCGTTCGCGCAGGGACGTCCAGCATGCCGCAAGCGTGACGAGGATGGTCGACGCGAGCGCGATGCCGATGACCGCGACCGCAAACCACGGGCTGAACGCAAGGTTGAGCGCGGGCAGGTAATACAGCGTCTGATACGCCGCCCAGAAGATGGAGGGCAGCAGCGAAAAGCCGATGAGGATGCCCGCCGCGCACCCGATGATGCACGCGATGCAGCAATAGATGAGATACTTTGAAACGATGCGCGCGGGGCGGTAGCCGAGCGCTTTGAGCGTGCCGATCTGCATGCGGTCCTCTTCGACCATGCGCGTCATGGACGTGAACGCGACCAGCGCCGCCACGATGATGAAGAAGATGGGGAAGATGCCCGCGATGTCCGCGACCTTTTCTACGTTCATGTCAAAGCTGACGTAGCTCACGTTCGTGCCCGCGCGGTCGAGCGTGAGCCAATCCGCTTCGGGCAGCGTGCCGACCATCGATTCGATCAGATCGCTGTACGGTCCCTCTTCGGCGGCTGTAAACAGATCGTTGAATACTTTGGAACGTTCTTCGCCGAGGGAAGCGATCAGGTCAGCCCGATCGAGCACATAGCTCTTATACTCGTCGGTGAGAAAGGCATAGCTGTCCGCGCCTTCAAGTTTCACCCAGCAGTCGGTATATTTGATCTCCTGCGCCTGTGCATCCGGATCGATGAGCTGCACCAGCGATTCATTGTTCAGGATACTGAACAGTGACATGCTCTCTTTAAACAGGTCATACACCCCGTCGTTCACGTACACCACGCACCCGACGACGCCCGTGCCCAGCGTGGTCTGCTCGGTCGCGTCCAAATAGTAATAGTCGGGCGAAGAGACGATGCCGACGACGGTGAACTCCGTCTGCGCATAGACGTCGCCGTACTGTCCGCTTTCCGCGTCGAGCGTGATCTTGTCGCCGACGGAGAGCGGCGTGAAATTGCGCGTGGAACGCTCTACGACGACCTGCCGCGCCAGCGGGATCTCGTTCCCCTCCGCGTCCGTCAGCCCATCCTTGGGCATGCTGCCCTCTACGAGCGTGAGCCTGTTCATCTCCGCCGCGGCCGCTTCCGTTTCGGGCTCTGCCGTATCGGACGCCGCCGCGTCGGCTTCTGTTGCATCGGACGTTGCCGCGGGCGCCCTGTCGATGTACACGACGCGCGCGACGACCTCCGCCTCGTCCGCCTTCGCCATCACATCGGTGGAGATGACGGGCGTAAGGCTCCCGATGACCGCGTCGCCGTTTTCGTCCTTCAGATCGAGCAGCGCGTCTATGTCCGCCTGCGTCAGCCCGACGACGCTCTTTACGTCCACGTCATACGCGCTTTCGGCACGGTAATAGTCGTCCATGGATTTTTCCATGTCCGGCGTCGCCTGCATGACCCCGATGAGGAACCCGACCCCGAGCGCGATGATCGCCATGATGGCGATGAACCGCCCGAAACCCGTTTTGAATTCTTTGAGGATGGTCTTACCGTATTTGTTCATACATGTATCCTCCGCTTTTACCCTTTTTGCCGCTCCTGCGGCTGTCATCCCCCTCCCGTCCTCTGCGGACGGGCTTTACCATTCGATGACGGATACGTCCGCAGGGTTTTCGTTGATCTCCATGGAAGAGACCTGCCCGTTTTTGATGTGGATGACCCTGTCCGCCATCTGCGTGAGCGCCGAGTTATGGGTGATAACGATGACCGTTTTATTGTCCTTGCGGCACACGTCGTGCAAAAGTTTCAGGATCGCCTTGCCCGTTTCATAGTCGAGCGCGCCCGTCGGCTCGTCGCACAGCAGAAGTTTCGGGTTCTTTGCGATGGCGCGCGCGATGGAGACGCGCTGCTGCTCGCCGCCCGAAAGCTGCGCGGGGAAGTTTTTCATACGGTCGGCAAGCCCGACTTCTTTGAGCGTTTCCGCCGCGTCGAGCGGGTTTTTGCAGATCTCCGAGGCGATCTCCACGTTTTCGACGGCGGTCAGGTTCTGGATGAGGTTATAGAACTGGAACACGAACCCGACGTCGTAGCGGCGGTAATCGGTGAGCTGCCGCTCGTTGTACAGGCTCACTTCCGACCCGTCCACGATGATCCTGCCCTCCGATACCTTATCCATGCCGCCGAGCATGTTCAGGACCGTCGTTTTGCCCGCGCCCGAGGGGCCGACGATGACGCAGAATTCCCCCTTTTCAATGGTAAAATTCACATGGTCCGCCGCCTTGATGACGGTTTCGCCCATCGTATAGAATTTGCACACGTCGCGGAATTGGACAAAGCCCTTTTCCTTCTCTTCCTCGCTGACCGTCTGCACCGCTTTGCCTGTCTTTTCCTGCTTTTTGCGACTCATATGACCTGCCTCCTGTCATAAAAAAGTAATCTTTTACTGCACTTGTCACAAAGAAATATGACAACTATAAAAACAGTTGCTATTGCTAACTAATTTCACTTCTATTATATGCTCTTGCGTGCCGTTTGTCAATGCTATCGCTGTTAAATTTCTGTTAAATTCCTCCGAAACTTTTTCACCTTTCCCGCACAAAAAAACGGAAAGGGAACGGACTTTTTCCGTTCCCTTTCCGCCGCACGGCAAAGCCGTTATGCGTTCGCTTTTTCGGGTCTGTTCGCGCGGAAACGCAGGATTCCGCCCGAGAAGATGGTCGACAGGATCAGCCAGATCGCCGCAAGGGCGATGATCACA
Organism: Clostridia bacterium; assembly: GCA_017886545.1. Classification (GTDB taxonomy): domain Bacteria; phylum Bacillota; class Clostridia; order Christensenellales; family Borkfalkiaceae; genus Borkfalkia. Next base: position 7,189 of record JAGHJS010000010.1, on the reverse strand, counting down.
TACGCGATGATCGCGCCGACGCTGCGGTCGCCCATGAAGATCGCCGACACGAGGTTAAAGTTAAAAATGCCGTACATGCCCCAATTCACCGCGCCGAGCAGCACGAGGATGTACGAAACGATGTTTGCAATGACCATATTTACCTCCCGTACCTATTGTGTACGGTTTTCCGCGGATTATTACAGCGGCGGCAGCAAAAGCGGCTGCTGCAAAAAACGACCGATCCATACTACGTATTTTTCAGAATATGTATGCTAAACTATACATATACCGCACATGACTTTGGGGGCTGACCGATGACCTTGAATCAGGCTTTTGCCATACGCGTACGCGAATATCTGAAAGAGAAGAACATGACGCAGTACAAACTGGAACAGAGCACAGGCATTTACCACAGCACGATGACTTCTGTTTTAAACAATAAGACGAAAGCCTCCAATTTTAAAACAATGGCGCTCATCATCCGTGCGCTCGGCGTTTCGGTCTCCGAATTTTTTGACAGCCCCGTCTTTTCTTTCGACGAGCTTGAGATCGATTGACACAAACCGCGCAAGGCGGGCGGCGCAACCTGCGCCGCCCGCCTCTTTTTTTATCTGCGCCCCGCCATAGCGGCGGGGCGCCTTTTGTTTGTTCTTTCTGTTCCGCTTTACGCGTTCGCCGTGAGCGCGTACGAGGCGACCGTGCCCGAAACTTCAAACGCCGCAAGCAGGTACAGCGCGCCGTCCTTCTCCGCAACGGACAGCCCTTCGGGCGCCACGTCCCCTGCCGTAGCATTGTTGAAGTCGCGCGTGTTGACGTAGTTGACGTACGCCGCATTCGCGGGGTCGGTCACGTCATAGACCATGATGCCGCCGATGCGCTCCAGCGCGATAAAGGCGTACGTTTTTTCGCCGACCGCGGCAAGGGTGACCGCCTCCGGCTCGACGCCCTTTTTGGCGGTGCGGCTTTCGAGTTCGATGTCGTCGTTGGACGCGTTGTAATAGGCGGGCAGGTACTCCCACGTTTTGGCTTCGAACGCGTTTGCACTGTCAAAGACGAGGGTCAGCCCGCTTGCTCCCACCTCGAAGATGCTGAACGAGCGCGCGCCGTAGAGGTAATTGCCGCTTTCATCGATGCCCGCCTTGACGGTGTTGTCGAGCACGCGCACCTTTTCCGCCGTGACCGCGCCGTCCGCCGACGTGAGCGTGCGTTTCGCCTCGTCGGTGAAGTCGCCCCATTCGCGCGCGTCGCCCTCGTTCGCCGTCAGAAGGTACGTTTTGCCGTTTACCTCGTACACGGCGATGCCGTCGGGCATGTACACGCCGTAGGTATTTTCATACGTTTTGGGCAGATACGTCCCGTCCGAATCGTCCAGGTCGACCGCGTTTTCTGTTTTGCTGTAATCCTTGAACCCGAGCGGATATACGCCCGTGAACGAGCCTGCCGCAATATCCAGCACGGCGATCGCGTTCGCCTCCTGCAGGGCGACGTACGCCGTACTGCCGCTGACCGCGATGTATTCGGGCTCGAGGTCTGCCGCCGCCGAAAGGATGTTCCCCTCGGCATCGCGGTTGAAGACCACGCCCTGCGCCGCGAGCGTTGCGGAATCGAAGGACCCGAACCCGACGACCTTCGCCGCGTTCTCCTGCGCCTGCGTGTCGATGACGGTGACCGAGCCCGCGGGGTCCGTCGTACCCGTGCCGTAGCCTTCGCGCGGCTCGCCCTCATCCGCGGTCAGGATATAGCGCCCGTCCGCCGCGAAGGTGAGCATGTCGGGCTGCACGCCCGTCGTGTACACGGCAATAATTTCGTTGTCGTAGTTGAGGACAGCCACCCGCCCCGCCTTGGTATAATCCGCGTCCTGCAACGCCACGGCGATGCGGTCGTTTACGGTATCCACGGCGACGCTCGTCATGTCGCCGTAGGTGAAAGAGGCGTCCTCCTCAGCCATAAGCGCGCTGATGTTCAGCTCCGTTTTGGCGCCGAAGCTGCCGTCCGCGTTCACGTCGAACACGTTGAGCAGCGAATCCTGCCCGTTCACCACATACGCCTTGCCGTTGTCGGCGTTGTAAGCGACGATCTCCGCCACGCCTCCGTCCGCGTTCGCTTCGCCGAGCGTGATGCCGCCCTTCTTTTCAATGCCGAGCGCGGCATCTTCTTCAAAGCCGTTTTCGCGCACGGTGTAACTGCTCTGCCGCGAAATGGTCTCCCCCGCCGCGTTCTGCACGGGCTTGTCTTCGGGGGTGAGTTCGGAATAATCCGCGTCGGAGGCGTCGGAGGCGTTGCTGTCGGTATCCGCAAACGCGGCGCGACGGACCGCCTTCTTTTTGGACTGGATGTCCTCGTATGCGCCTTCATACACGGGCGGGATCTGCGTATCTTCCGTGTCGTTTCCCTGCACCGCAAGCACGTCTACGTACCCTTCGGGGCGGTTCTGCGCCGTCACCGCGCCCGCAAACGACGCGTCCAACGTCACCGCGCTGTCGAACAGCGCCACGCTGACGCCCTTATTGTGCAGCTGCACGTCCCACTCCATGTCCCCTTCGGGCACAATGTACGCGCCCGAGGCGATCGTATCCACCTGCCCGCAGCGGATAAGGAAGTACCCTTCCGCAGCGATCTCGCCCTGCAGCGTGAGGGAGAGCCACGCGTCGCTCTGCTTTCCGTCCTCGCTCGACTTATAGTACAGCGCCCAGCCGTCCAGCGAAACGGCTTCCTCCGTCGGGTTGTACAGCTCGATAAAGCTGTGGCTGACCACTTCCGCGTCGTCCGACGCACCGAATACCTGATTGATGAGAACGTGCGGCACGGTCACGTCATACGCGCCGTCCGCGTTGTACGGCGTTCCTGCCGCAGGCTTTGCATCGTCGGGGTCTGTGTCGCCCGTGTCGTCGGGGTTGGAATCATCGGGGTTGGAATCATCGGGGTTGGAATCATCGGGGTTCGTGTCGTCCGGCTCTTCCGTATTGGTCCCGTCGTCCTGCGTGCCGCCGTCCGAGCAGGCGGCGAACAGCAGCGCCGATACGCCCAGCAAAATGCAGAGCAGTACCGCAAGCAATCGTGTGAGAGATCGTTTCATGGTAATTTTTCTCCTTTTCTTTTATCGGAGAAAGTATACCAAAATCGTATCTACTTTTTTCCGCACTTGTACACGATTTGTACAGAAAATGCAAAAAATAAAGAGCGGTTTTCCGCACTTGTAAAAACTGCCCCGCCCCGCGTACATACCTGTAATAAATTTTCCGCTCCGTATACACACTTGTAAAAAAAAGCCCCGTTCCGCACGCTGTGCGTGCGGAACGGGGCGCGTACATACTGTCCGCTTCCTTACCCGCTATGTCAAAAGGAAAGTCGCCAGGAAGATGACGCCGATGACCCACGTAGCGACCGAGATCTTTTTGATCTTGCCCGTGAAGATCGAGATGATGATGTATGTGATGATACCTGCGCCGATACCCTTGGAAATGGAGTAGCCGAGCACCATGATGATGAGCGTCATGAATGCGACGATCGCGTCGGCGGCGTCCTCCCAGTCCACTTTGACGACGGAGGTCATCATCAGCACGCCCACCCAGATGAGCGCCGTAGCCGTCGCGCTGCGCGGGATGAGCTGCGCGATCGGGCTTAAAAACATTGCAACGATGAAGCAAAGCCCCGTAATGAGAGCGGTGAAACCCGTTTTGCCGCCCGCAACGATACCCGAGGAAGATTCGACGAAGGTCGTGACCGTGGAAGTTCCTGCGATGGCGCCCGTGCAGGTCGCGATCGCGTCGGCGAGCATCATGCGCTCCATGCGGATCGGCGTGCCGTTGTGGTCGAGCAGGTTGCCCTTCGAGCAGGCGCCGTACAGCGTGCCGATGGTATCGAACATGTCGATCATGCACAGCGAAAGCGCGGAAGTGATGAGCACCACGGCGAGCGAGCCGCCGTTGTTCCCGGGGATACCCAGATACTGCGAGAAGTCAAAGCCCTCATAGAACACCGCGCCGGCAGAATCTTTGCCCCATGCCGCAAACGCGTCGAACGGGTTGGAGATCGAAATGCTGCCGAACAGCGTTTCCGCAGCGTCCACGCCGCAGGCATACGCGATGCCCGCAAGCCCGTAATACAGAACCGCCGAACCGAGGATGCCCCACAGCACCGCGCCCTTCACCTTCTTTTTGGAGAGGATCGCGATGGCGAACACGCCCAGCAGCGCGACGAGCGCGGGGAGCATGCCGCCGTATGCGTTGTTTACGGCGTCATACGTCAGAAATCCCGTATCGCCGAGGATATTGAAGGAGATAAAGGTCGTCAGCGTGCTGTCGTTATTGACGATGATGCCCGCCTGCTGCATGCCGATAAAGGCGATGAACAAGCCTATGCCGACGGGGATCGCGTGGCGCACGCCCGCGGGGATCGCCTCAAAGATCTTGCGGCGCAGCCCCGTCGTCGTCAGGATCAGGAAAATGACGCCGTCAAGTAGCGTAAAGACCATGCAGTTCGCATACGTCAGCCCCGTCCCGCCTAAAATGAGCGTATAGACGATGAACGCGTTGATGCCCATGCCCGACGCCTGCGCCAGCGGCATGCGCGCGAGGAACGCCATGAGCAGCGTGCCGACGATCGCGCCCAGCGCCGTGGCGATATACGCCGCGCCGTAAGGGTCGGCGCTGTCGGTGATAACGCCCGAAAACATCCCTGCGTTGACCATGAGGATGTAGACCATCGCCATGAACGTCGTAACGCCCGCGACGATCTCCGTACGGTACCTCGACCCGCTCCTTGTGATCCCGAACCACTCGTCTACCTTGCCCCAAAAGCCCTTTTTCGGCGCGGGGAACAACCCGCCGCCTTCCGGCCCTTTGGTGATCGGTTCCGCCAGCGGTTCCTGCTGTTGCTGTGCCTGCTGCTCGGACATACTGCATCCTCCTTTGTTTTTCTTCCGTGCAAATGAATGTTCGTATTTTACACGAGATATATATATTTTAACACAGGAAAAACAAAAAAGCAACCGTATAGCAACACGACGCTCACATTTTGCTCACAAAATTTTCATACGTCGGCACGGATCGCGGTCGGAACAAAAAGGAGACGCATCGCTGCGTCTCCTCTTCATCTGGTGCGCACGACAGGATTTGAACCTGCAAGGTCGCCCACCGGATTCTAAGTCCGGCGCGTCTGCCAGTTGCGCCACGTGCGCGCTGTTTTATTGTACTATATTTTTTTGAAAAAGGCAACTGCCGCCGCGCCTTCCTTTTGAATTTCCCGCGCGGCGCTTCCGCAGAGGCGCTGCCTCCGCAAAAAAAGGAGCGGCCGTGAAAGCCGCTCCCCGTTTTTTCAGTTGTTGCAGCAGCAGTTGCAGCAGCGGCAGAGCGCGTACTGGCGGTTGTAATACGCCGTATCGAAGCAGACGCCCGAACGGCTGCCGAACCCCGTGCAGCCGCAGGAGCAGCCGCTCGCTGCGGAATAGTCCGAAGCATTTCCGCTCCAAAAGCTGTTACAGCCGTTGCAGCGGTCCCGCGCGCCGCAGCCGTTACATCCGTTCCACGAGCCGCACCCGTTCCCCGAACGTGCATTCGCGTTCCCGCAGCCGCACGAACCGCAGCAGGCATAGCCCAAAAGCAAAAGACAGAAAACTGACATTTTTGTTATCCCCTTGTACGTAAAAATAGGAGTTTCCTCCCGCTTCATAGTATGCACAAAGGGAACGGTTTTGCCAACCCGCCTTCCGCTCGCGGTAGGCGGTCAGCCGCCGAGGATCTCGGCGTAGCGGCGCACGTTCTTTTTCCGGAATACGGGGATCGTAAAGTAGAAGGCGAGCGCGACCACCGTGCCGAGCCCCCAGCCCGCCGCCCATGCCCAGCCGACGCCGGCAAACCCGAACGGAATGGTAAGGATAAAGACGAACACGACGCGTAGAATGAGGTCGGAAAAGGTGCTGATCATGAACCCGAGGTTCCCGTTGCAGCCGCGCACGGTCGCGTCCGCATTGATCTTCACGTTCACCACAAAGAAGAACGGCGCAACGATGCGGACGTATAGCGCGCCGCTTTCGACCGCGAACGCGGTGCCTGCGCCCTCCTCCATAAAAATGCCGACCAGCGGTTCGGCAAATACTTCACAGACGGCGACGAACAACGCCGTGAGCGCGGAGGTGATCAGCATGCAATCGACAAACCCGCGGCGGATACGGTGCAGCCTGTGCGCCCCGTAATTCTGTGAAACATAGTTCGTCAGCCCCGTCGCACAGGTACACATGCACGTCGTACAAAAAACCAGGAGTTTGAACCCCGCCGTAAACCCGTTCGTGATGCCGATCCCCTGTTCCGCCGCGATCTCGTTGATCTTGATCTGGATCACGAGGTTCCCGACCGAAACAAAGCTGTTTTGCAGCACGACGGGCAGCGCGAGCAGCAACACAAGTTTGAGCAGCGTCCACGAAAAGACGGACGGCTTCTCCTCGGCGCGCAGCCGCACGATACGGCGCAGCACCAACACGAGCGTAAGGAGGCACGCCGCACCCTGCGCTATGAAGGTCGCCCACGCCACGCCCGCAACGCCCCACGGCTGCACCATGAAATAATCGAGCACGATGTTCGCGACGGAGGACGCGACGAGGAACAGGAACGGCGTGCGGCTGTCGCCCAAGGCGGAAAAAATGCCGGTACCGAGATTGTACAGCACCAGGAACGGCACGCCGAGATAATAGATGTTGAGGTAGACGACGCTCTCTTCAAGCGCTGCGGAAGGCGTTCCCATAGCTTCGAGCAGAGGGCGGCAGCTTGCCAATCCTACGCCGAGAAGCACGGCGCTGAATACCGTGAACGCAATGAGCGCGGAATAAACGGCGGTCTTTACCTTCCCGTTTTCTTTCGCGCCGAAATAGCGGGCGCACAGCACCGCGCAGCCCGCGTTCGCCCCGAGCGCGATCGCCATAAGGATATTGACGATAGCGTTGGACGCGCCGATCGCGGTGAGCGCGGTCTCACTTCCCGAAAACTTCCCCGCGATAATGGTGTCCGCAAGGGTATACAGCTGTTGAAACACGGCGCTGCCCAGAAGAGGCAGAATGTATTTGATCAGAACTTTCCACGGTTTTCCTACCGTCAGATCCGTATTCATGGCGGGCCGCCTTTTCCTATCGAATTTCCTGCGGAATTATAGCACCGCGCAGGGCGCTTGTAAAGCGTTCGCGCCTTTTTTTATCCTTTTTTTACATATTTTCACG
>JAGHJS010000081.1 GCA_017886545.1 Clostridia bacterium | reverse complement strand
TTCAGATATATCCAGAGGGTGAAAGTGAATGTCCGTTAAAATCAATAAAGTTTAATTTTCCGGTTTATAAAGACGGGAAAGAAGTGAGGGAGGTTTTTTTGAAATCAGAACATAACGTTGAGACGCTTGTTTTGCTATGCCGGAATTAACATAGATGGATTTTTTAAAAGACAGAGAGAGCGCTTTTCTTCGGAAAAGCGCTCTCATTTTCTGCCGGGCTGTTTTGAAAGAGCGGGAACGGTCGGCGAAAACGGATCGGCACATGCGGGAGGGACCGGCGTATTCCGATTGCCCGTGCGTTGCCGGAAAACGCACCCGTCGTGTCGCTCGACGAAGTGACGGCGCCGTTCGATGCGGAGAATGAAACGCAGGTGCGGCGCGCCGTTTCCCGATTCGTCAAAGGCAAAAAGGTACTCATTATCGCGCATCGCCTGCGCACGGTCGAGGGGGGGGTAAGCTTGTTCTGCTAAAGGAGCGCAAAGTAGCGGAACATGGAACGCCGCGGGAACTCCCCGAAAAAGGCGGCGTCTACGCAAAATGCGGGCGTTCCGAAAAGCGGGCAAACGGGAAAGTGCAGAAAAAAGGAAATTGCGGAAAATCGCGGGAAGACGGCGGAACAGGGCGCTTTGCGGATTGCAAAACGCCCTGCTTTTTGGTATAATAACGGCAGGATCGGACCGCACGGCGGGAACGCCGCAGGGCAGGTCCGTCGGTTGCCGCACCCCGTGCGCCTTTGCGCGGCGGCGTGGTGCGGAGCGATGCCGAAAGCGGTGGAAAAAGCTGCGCGGCGGCTTTTTTCTGCGTTTCAGAAGGAGGATGCACTATGAAACTGACCGAAAACGCAAAAGCATACCTGAACCGCCTGTTCCCGGACTGCGGCGATACGTTCGCGGAAACGGATCCGGAATTTGCGGAGCTGTTCGGCAATTTTGCCTTCGACGAGGTCGTGAACAGTGACGATCTCAGCGAAAAAACGCGCTTTCTGGCGATCCTGGCGGCGCTCATCGGCTGCCAGGGCGTCGACGCGTTCCGCGCGATGCTCCCCGCCGCGCTCAATGCCGGCGTGACACCCGTCGCGGCAAAGGAGACCGTCTACCAGGCTACCGCCTATCTGGGGATCGGCAGGGTGTACCCGTTCCTGCGGGCGGCGAACGAGGTCTTTGCCGCGCGCGGCATTGCTCTTCCGCTCGAAGGGCAGGCGGACGCGGGCGCGCAGGACCGCCTCGCCGCGGGCGAGCGGACGCAGATCGCCATATTCGGCGAGGGGATGCGCGGCTTTGCGGAGAAGGGGAAGGAGAACGGACCTGTCAACAAATGGCTGGTCGACAACTGTTTCGGCGACTATTACACCCGCGGCGGGCTGGACCTGTGCAGCCGCGAGATGATCACGTTCTGTTTTCTGGCGGCGCAGGGCGGGTGCGAACCGCAGCTCACTTCGCATGCGGCGGCAAACATGCGTATCGGCAACGGCAGGGAATTTCTCGTCAAAGTCGTTCTGCAGTGTCTGCCGTACATCGGCTATCCGCGCAGCCTCAACGCGCTGCGCTGCGTGAACGAGGCGGCAAAACAATAGGGCGCTGCCGCGCGCAGAGAGGGCGGGCGCTCCGCCCGCTGCTTTTTTGCGGCGCGCAAAAGGAATGGACGGGGCGGCGTCTGTGCAATATAAGGAAGAGGGCGCAGGCCCCGAAAAACAAAACGGAGCGGATCGTATGGGTACATTGACGGACGGAGCGGTACAGGCGCTCCTTGCAAAACAGCGCGCTTTTTTTGCGGAAGGGAAGACGCTCGCCTATGCGTTCAGGCGGGCGCAGCTGGAAAAACTGCGGCAGGCGCTCCTGCGGCGGCAGACCGCGCTGGAAGAGGCGCTCGCGGCGGACCTGGGCAAAAGCCGCACGGAGAGCTGGCTGACCGAGATCGGGTTCGTGCTGGCGGGCATCACGCATACGCTGAAACACCTGAAACGCTGGATGAAGCCTGTCCGCGTGCGCTCGCCGCTGACGGTGTTCCCCGCAAAGAGCCGCGTCGAAAGCGGACCCTATGGCTGTGCGCTCATCATCGGCCCGTTCAATTACCCCGTCCAGCTGTTGCTGGAGCCGCTCGCGGCGGCGATCGCCGCAGGCAACTGCGCGGTGCTCTGCCCGTCGGAGCGTACGCCGCGCACGGCGGCCGCTCTGCGCGGGCTGATCGCGGAGACCTTCGGGGAGGAATACGTTGCCTGCACAGAAGGCGGCGCCGAAAACTGCGCGGCGCTGCTGCGCGCCCGCTTCGATACGGTCTTTTTTACGGGCAGTGCGCGCGTGGGAAGGATCGTCATGCGCGCCGCGGCGGAGCATCTGACCCCCGTCACCCTTGAACTCGGCGGCAAAAGCCCCGTCATCGTGGACGGAACGGCAAAGCTGCGCACCGCGTGCGAGCGCATCGCCTGGGGCAAGTTCCTCAACGCGGGGCAGACCTGCGTCGCGCCCGATTACGTTTTTGTGCACAGGAGCGTGCTCCCCGCGTTCCTGGAGGAGATGAAGGCGGCGATCCGCCGCTTTTACGGCGCGGACGCGAAGGCGAGCGCCGATTACGGGCGGATCGTGGACGGGCGGCAGGTGAGCCGCCTCCGCATGATCCTGCAGGAGGATGCGGAAGCGATCGTGTACGGCGGCACGGTCGACGAGGCGGAGCGCTATATCGAGCCTACGCTGCTCTGCCCGCGGGAGATCGGAAGCGCCGCCTGCATGCGCGAAGAGCTGTTCGGGCCGCTCCTGCCCGTGTTCGCGTACGACGCGGAGGAGGAGCCGATCGCCTACGTCAACGCGCACGAAAAGCCGCTCGCTCTCTATGTGTTCAGCGAGGACGGCGCCGCAGCCGAACGCATCCTGCGCCGCACTTCGTCGGGCGGGGCGTGCATCAACGATACCATCGGGCAGCTCATCAACCCGAACCTGCCTTTCGGCGGGGTGGGAGAGTCCGGCATGGGCAGCTATCACGGGGAATACGGCTTTTCTGCCTTTTCGCACCGCCGCGCCGTCCTGCGCCGTTCCACGCGCATCCGCGTTACGCTCGCCTTTCCGCCGCATACCGCGAAAAAGTATGACCGCCTGCGCAAGTTTATGAAGTGAAGGCGCCGCCGCGGAAGGGCGGGGAAACGGAGACGCGGCGAAAATCCTGTTTTTCGCGGATCGGGCACGGGCGCGCCCCCGCGTTTTTTACCGAAGAGGGCGCCCGTGTGCGTTCTGCGGGATAGGATACGGCAGACATAAAAAATACGGCGGCGCTGTTTTGCGCCGCCGTTCTTCTGTTCCTGCGTTCCGCTGTTTTTGCGTTCCGTTGCGCCTGCGGATTGCCGCTTCCGCGCTTTTGGGGTTTGCGTTCCGCCGCTTTGTCGGCGGGGCGCCCCCCGGAGGTTTACGCGGAGAAGGTCATCCCCACACGAAATTTTCCTTCCCGGCGCCGACTTCAAAAAAGTATTTTGCGATGCCGAGGTCGAGTTTTGCATAAAACCCGCGCTTTGCCGCCGCCGTTACGGTATTCCCTTCGAGGGAAAACAGAAATTTTTGCTGATTCATGGCGGTGGGGGCGAGCTGCGCGCATTCCATGCCGCGCAGGAACCATTCGGGCGGTGCCGACCGCGCACGGTACAGCGAGGAGAGGGGCTTGGATCTGTGCGGTACGCCCTGCGTTTCGCCGTACCCGAGCGCAAGTACGCATACCGTCTTTGCTCCCTCTTCCGTCCGTTTCCGAACGCTTCGTTTTTTGTAGGTCAGCGCCACAAAACAGCTGTTCAGCCCGCGCATCTGCGCGGCAAGCGCAAGGCGCGCGCCGCAGACCCCGAGCCGCTCCTGCAGGTCGGGGGCGGGCTTTCCCGCCAGGATGATGTAGTTGCGCACGCCCGAAAACTTTCCGTAATGCGCCATTGCGCCGCTGAACGCCGTCGGTTCGTTTACGGCGATGCCGAGCCGCACGCCGTATTCCCTGTTGCAGGCTTCGATCTCCTCCCGCAGTGCGGCGACCGCCTCCTGCGGCAGAGGCTGCGGCGTATACCTGCGCACGGAATGGCGCGCGCGGATAGCTTCCAAAAGATCCATTTCCGTTTGTCGCTCCTTGTTTCTTTTCCGGCAACAGGATAGCAGAAAATGCAAAAAAACGCAAGCGGCGGGCAGGGGCTGTTCGTTTTTTACGGGCGGGAGCCGAAACGCCCGCCCTTCGTTCGGCGGGGCGGCACCTTCGCCCTGCGCTCCTTCGTGCCCGCCCTTTGGTCGGCGGGGAGGAGGGTCGAGGGGAGCGGCAGATGCGGATTTTGTAATATAAATACAAAAAATAAAAAATTTTTTCAGGATAAGTATTGACAAGACGGTTTTTATGTTGTATAATACATTTGAAAAACACGTGTTTCTGATAAGAATTTTTTTAACGGGAAGGCGTGATTTTATTTTTTTCAGAAAAGAAACACGTGTTTCTTATAAATTTCAGAGGAGGAAAGAGGTGAAAGCATACGGAAAGGAAGGGGACACCCGCCGCCCTTGGCGCAGAAGGGCGCGGCTCCGTTTGGTATCGCTTGCGGCGGCGCTCGCGCTCGTCCTGTCGCTGTGCCTGTGCGCATGCGCGGAGGGAGGCGTCGGCGAAAAAAGCGATACCGTCACCGACAATGCAGTGGAGAGTTCGTCTATGAAAACAGTTTACAGTTTGTCCGCTACCGACGCGCTCGGAAGAAGCGTTTCTCCGGTCCTGTCGTTCAACGAAGAACGGAAAGTCGGCATCTTTTATTTCCTTTGGGCGGGGGAACACGGCAGCACGGGGGCGAAATCGGACGGCCACACGCTGGATATTTCCAAACTGCTCCGTGAAGAGATCACGTCTGCCTCGGATATCGGAAAGCACCATTATTGGAACGAGCCGCTGTACGGGTATTACCGTTCGGACGATCCGTGGGTGTTCCGCAAACACATGGAATTGTTTGCGCTGGCGGGGATCGATTATCTCGCGTTCGATTATACCAATTCCAACTATGACGCCGAAACGGACAGCCCCGTCAACTATTATAAATCGGTGACGGACGTCCTGTTCCCCGTGGCGCTGCAAATGCAGGCGGAGGGGTGGAATATCCCGAAGTTCATTTTTATGTTGAACAACGCTTCGGATAAGACGGTGAAGTTCCTGTACGAGGATTATTACACGAACAGCGAATACGATACGCTCTGGTACCGCGGGCGCGACGGGCTTGCGCTCGATAAAAATGCGGAAGGGAAGCCGTGGGTCATCTGCGGCGATGTGACATACCTTGACGAAAACGTCAAAAACGCGTTTTATATCAAGCAGACGCAGTGGCCGAACGAAGCCGCGTCGTCCGACCCCGCATGGGACTTCGCTTACAAGGACGACGGCTTCCCCTGGATGAGCTGGGAGCGCGTAAAGGACGGCAAGCGCAAGCAGTACAGCCATAACGGCATCATGTCCGTTTCCATCGCCCAGCACGTGAACGGCGCGTTCAGCGACGCCGTGCTGAATGCTGACAGCTATAACGTGAACTACGGCAGGGGCTGGTCTTCGGGCGACAACAACGGCTACGGCGCGAACAACAAAGAGCGCGTCGCCGCGGGCACGAACTTCCAGGAGCAGTGGGATTACGCCATTGCCGAAGCGCAGAAGGGCAACGTGAACAATATCTTCGTCACGGGCTGGAACGAGTGGGTGGCGCAAAAGCAGCCCGCCGGCAACGGCAGACCGACGAGCTACTTCGTCGACCTGTATAACGATGAATTTTCCCGCGATGCGGAGATGAGCAAGGGCGACCTGGGCGACAACTATTATATGCAGCTGGTCGAAAACGTCCGCCGCTTCAAGGGCGTTCCCGCCGCACCGTCTGCGTACAAAATGGAGCAGAAGAGCGTGCCCTCGCTCGACGACCTTTCCCCCTGGGAGGGCGTTGCGGGCTTCGGCGACCCCGCGGGCGATACCGCCGCGCGCGATCATGCAAGTTCCAACGATTCGCTCCCCGCGTACACCGACGATACGGGCCGCAACGACGTCGTGAACGTCCGCGCCCTGTACGATGCGGAAAACCTGTACTTCCTCATCACCTGCGCCAAAGACGTCACCGCATACGAAGACGGGGACAAAACGTGGATGAACGTGCTGCTTTCCACGGGCGGCAGCGGCTGGAACGGGTTCGACTACGTCATCAACCGCACGGTCGCGGAAGGTACCGCCTCTGTGGAGCGGCTGGGCGCGGACGGCGAAGCGGACGGGGAGGTCGGTACGGCGCAGCTGCAGCGAAAGGGCAGGTATCTCGTCGTATCGGTGCCGCGCAAGGCGGTAGGGCTGGACAAGAATAAATTTTCATTCAGCTTTAAAGTTGCCGATCATGTGGTCGGGTATACGGACATCATGAATTATTACATACAGGGAGACTGCGCCCCCATCGGCAGGTTCGGGTACACCGTTT
>JAGHJS010000080.1 GCA_017886545.1 Clostridia bacterium | reverse complement strand
TAGGCAATCCGCAAGCGCCGCGGTACTGTTTCTCCTCTTTCCCAAAAATCTCGGGCAAAGCCCTGCGATTTTCGGGAAGCCCTTTTCGTTGGGGCTACGTATTATAGAAATCGCGCGCGTTCACCCCTTTTCGGGAAAGCCGCAGGTATGCGGCAAATTGGGGCGCTTATTCAAAATGCGATTTTGAAACGCGCAGTTGATGTTTGAAGTAAGATAATCAGTTTCATTGGTAGGTGTGACATGCCCGACAACAAACGAATTTTCGACACAGCAGTACAGAAACTCAAATACGACGTGCTCAAAGCGGTCATCCGCAACGAGTACGAGAATTGTTACGAGAACCTGTACATAGACGTTCCCAAGGAGATCTCTCCGGGGCCGAAAGCCACGATGCGCTGCTGCGTGTTCAAGGAGCGCGCCATCGTGCAGGAGCGCATCAAGCTCGCGCTCGGCGGCAACAGGCAGAACCCCAACGTCGTCGAGGTCATCGACATCGCCTGCGACGAATGCCCCATCGGCGGCATCTTCGTGACGCCCGCCTGCCGCGGCTGCATCGTGCACCGCTGCCAGGAGGTCTGCCCGAAAGGGGCGATCCAGATCATCGACCACAAGGCGGTCGTGGATAAGTCCAAGTGCATCGAATGCGGCAAGTGCACGCAGGCGTGCCCGTACGGCGCGATCATCGCGCAGAAGCGCCCGTGCGTCGCCTCCTGCAAGGTCAAGGCGATCACCGTCGGCGAGGACAAAAAGGCGGTCATCGACAACGATAAGTGCATCATGTGCGGCGCGTGCGTGTACCAGTGCCCCTTCGGCGCGGTCGTGGATAAGTCCTTCGTCATGGACGCCATCAAGATCCTGAAGGAGAGCGAAAACGGCGAAAAGTACCACGTGTACGCCGTCATCGCGCCCTCCATCGTCAGCCAGTTCAAGTATGCGAAGATCGAACAGGTCGTAACGGGCATCCGCAGGCTTGGCTTCCACCAGGTCGTGGAAGCGGCGCTCGGCGCGGACATCACGCTCTATCATGAGGCGCAGGAGTGGAAGGAGAAGGGCATCCTCACGACGTCCTGCTGCCCCTCTTTCGTCATGTTCGTGGAAAAGAACTTCCCCGAGCTTGCAAAGTACGTTTCGCACTCCGTTTCGCCGATGGTCGAAGCGGCGATGCTCATCAAGCGCACCGACCCCGCGGGCAAGGTCATCTTCATCGGTCCCTGCTCGAGCAAAAAGGCGGAATTCCGCCTGCCCAAAACGAAGGGCGCGATCGACTGCGTGCTCTCCTTCGAGGAATTGCAGGCGTTTCTGGACGCGCGCGACATCGACGTCGCCGCACTGGAAGAGACCGCGCTCGACAACGCCTCTTTCTACGGCCGTATCTTCGCCAAGAGCGGCGGCATCACGCAGGGCATCGCGGACGTCGCGAAGGAGATGGGCGTGGAGGGCGTAAAGCCTTTGGCGATGAACGGCATCGACGAATGCCGCGCTGCGCTGATGAAGCTCAAATTCAACCGCGCGACGGAGAACTTTTTCGAAGGCATGGCGTGCGACGGCGGGTGCCTCAACGGCGCGCTCTGCCTCAACCACGGCCCGAAGAATATTGTGGACGTCGACAAATACGGCGCCTCCGCCAAGGAAAAGACCATCGAAAATTCCGTCAAACTGTACAAACTCAGTCTCGACGCGGAAAAGTAAGCCCGTGGGCTTTGCATGCGGCGGGCAGTGTTCCGCAGACGGGCAAACAGCAGAAATACCGATAGGCAGACAGTGCGCCGCCGCAGGGGACTGCGGCGGCGCTTTTGCGTTTTGGGCGGCGGCGTTTTCCGCCGCGGTTGCATTTTTTTGCCGCCTGTGGTATAATGCAAAACGAAATAGAAAAAGCGAGGGAACACGATGCCGAGGGGAGAGGGAAGGATGGAGCGCGGCGGCGCGAAAGGCGCAAAAAAGAAGGAGCCCGCCGCAAAAATGAAAGGGAACATCCGCGCCTTTTTTTCGTACTATAAGCCGCATAAAAAGCTGTTCGTCGTCGACCTGTGCAGCTCGTTCACCATTGCGGTGTGCAACCTGTTTTACCCGTTCATCACGCGCATGATGATGAACGAACTCGTGCCGGACAAAGAACTGCAGCTCATCATGGTCTGGGCGGCGGTGCTTTTGGGCATCTACGTCGTCAAGGCGCTTTTGACGTACGTCGTCGGGTTCTGGGGGCATGTGCTGGGCGTGCGTATCCAGGCGGACATGCGCAGGCAGTTTTTTGCGCACGTGGAACGGCTCCCGTTTTCGTATTTCGACGAGACAAAGACGGGCACCATCGTGTCGCGCATCGTCAACGACCTGTTCGACACTTCCGAGCTTGCGCACCACGGCCCCGAGGATACCTTCACGTCGCTCATCAGCATCGTCGGCGCGATCGTCATGCTGCTGTTCGTAAGTCCCTGGCTTTCGCTCATCGTGTTCCTGTATGTGCCGCTGATGGTGCTGTTCGCCGTGAAGATGCGCCGCCGCATGCAGGCAGCTTTCACCAGATCGCGCGAGACCATCGCCGAAGTGAACGCGAGCGTCGAATCCTCCGTCTCGGGCATCCGCGTGTCCAAGGCATATACGGCGGAGGAGCGCGAAGAGGAAAAGTTCGACCGTGCCAACGGCGAATTCCGCCGCGCCCGTTCGGAGGCGTACCGCTACATGGGCATCTTTCAGGGCGGCATGAGCATTTTCAACGATGTATTGTACCTCATCGCGCTCGTGGCTGGCGGGCTGTTTCTGTACTTCGGCATCATCACCGAGGTCGGCGACTATACCGCGTTCATCCTGTATATCACCATGCTCTTAACGCCCATCCGCACCCTCATCAACCTGTTCGAGCAGATCCAGGACGGGCTTTCGGGCTTTATCCGCTTCCGCGAGGTGCTTGCCGTACCGCCCGAACAGGACCCCGAAAACCCCGTTCCCGTCGATGTCATGCACGGCGACATCGTGTTTG
>JAGHJS010000079.1 GCA_017886545.1 Clostridia bacterium | reverse complement strand
TATCCGGTCCGAACATATACTGCATGGGATATTGATCGTGATTACAGCTGCCGTCCTCTTCAAACGCGACCATCAGAGGCCGTGTGATAGGAAGCCCCGTATCATAGCACTCCCTTGCCGCCGAATACAGATAGGGCAGTAAGCTGTAACGGATCTTCAAAAATTTGCGAACAATGCTCTCCTGCACCGTGTCCGGACAGTCGATGCCCAAAAGCTGCTCTGCAGAGCTGCTCTTTTCCCCTTGCCCTTCCTGTTTCTTCCCGATTGCCATACGCTCGGCAAGTTCTTCGCCCGTTTCCGACTGCCACGGCTTGTGATTGTGAGAACGGGCGACGGAATTGAATGCGAGAAAAGCATCGCTCCGAGCGGCAAGCTCCCGCCCGCCCGGACGGAATCCGTCATTGGTGAGATAGGAAATGCCCTTGAGTGCACCGTGTTCGTTCACGATCCCTCTGATCTGAAAGGCAAGATCCTCCCAAGTTTTGACGCGGGAATCTCCCGTCCAATAAAAGGGTGTCCTTCTGCCGCCGATCTTCTGCTTTTTCGGCGTCATCACGCAATCTTTCGTCCAACAGCTGTCGCGGTACAGATCGTAATTGGAAAGCATCGTCACCCGCTTATCGGTGCGGCGTTCAAATTCGTCGTATATCCTCTGATCGGTAACGTCGTTCTGCCGCGTATCCTGCCAGGTACCCACAACGCCGATGGCGAGCTGCTCCTGCATCTTTTCCCACCAGACATCATGAGGATAGGGGCGGCAGACCCAGCCTTCATCCATTCTTCCCGCATAATCGGGAATGCTGTGATGAATGGTCATGATGTCAAAGTGCATCTCCTTCAGCTTTGCGATCATTTCGTCCGGTGTGAGCGGCGCGCTGTATTCCGGCGACCAGTCGAGGCGGCTGCCCCACGGTACTTCCTTACCGTTCGCCGCCCCATCGCCCCACTCAAAGTCAAGAATGAGCGTATCGCAGGGGATATCCTTCTCGCGCAGAAGCTGCGCCATTTGCAGGAACAGAGGCTGGCTCCCCTCCGCGCCCAAATGCTGCGTCTGATAATAGCCGTATCCCTTCTTCGGCAGCATCGGCTCGGCTCCAACCAACCGATTGAACAGAGCATACCCCTCTTTGTATGTCTCTCCATAGATAAAAAATGTATCGAGCAGGGCATCCTCTTTGAGCAAGATGTCATACGAATGCGTCGAGCAATCGTAAAACCAATGGGCATAGCGGGAACAATCTGTCTCTTCCTGCCAAAAATTAGCGCTGTCGAAGATGATGCAATGGTTTTTGAACATCCCGTATCGCGGTGCGGCCTCAGGATACAGCCTCCTTCCCCCCAAGTCTTCCACCATGAACGTCCCCGAATCCTTACGGACATAAATGACGAGCTTTTCCGTCTTTATGACGACCATAGTGCTGTCCGAAACATGATCGGCCTCATAGGGAACATCCTCCCACGGCGTGACTTTCCCCACCGCAAAAGAGATCTCGAACTGCTCGGGGAAGGGCTCGCCGTTCAGCGAGGAGATCCTGACACGGAAACTCACCGCTGTAAACAAGTCCAGCCTGATGTTGCCGCTGATCGGGATCCTTTCGCAATATTGTTCCATTGGGTCCCTCTCCTTCCGCGCTTCAGACAGCGCGGGTTTTATTTTCCGATCGGTTGAATCATACTGTTCGTTTCAATACAAGGACTTCATAGGGCGCAAGTTCGATGTTTCCGCTGAAAACTCTGTCCGTGAGCAGGTCGTGATATTCGCCGTTTAAGAACAGACTGCCGCAGGTTCCCGCCGTTTCGATGGCGATGATGCCGTTTTCCTCGCCCGTCCTTTGCGTAAGCGTGATATTTTCGCTCGCCTCGGCGATCGGCGGAAGATCAATAAGGCGCAGAATGTCGCCGTGCGAAAGGACGCTGCCGACCAGAACGACCTTTCCCCTGCCGACCTTGCGCTCGGTGATGACGGAATAGGGCGCAAACTCGCCCGCCGAATAATGGGCAAGGCTCTTTGTCCCTTCCCTGCATTCAAAGGCGTCGTACCACACAGAGATGCCGCACTCGCCGTCGTTTTCCCACCCGGCGCGGAACACGTCGTTCCCGATGGGGCGCTGATACTTTACATACACGCCTGCAAGGTCTTCCAGAAAGCCGAACACGGAATCGGTATAGCGGCGCACGTTCCCGTCCATGATGTCGGACATGGGCCCCACGATCCACGTTCCGCCCTTTTCCACCCACTTTATGACGCGAGCTTTCAGTTCGTTCTCATCGGCGACCGCAAGGAAGGGCGAAAGGAGAACCTTGTACCCGTCCAAACCGTGCTGCGTGTCGATGACGTCCACATTATAGTGGCGGAAGGCGGCATAATACCTTCCGATCAGCTCCGCACGGTAATGGAACCCCTTGACGAGCGGCGCGCTCTCGAAGCTGTTGAGCGCGGTACTCGAATAGTGTAACGCAATTTCCGAACAAATGCAAGAGTTCTGCAAAAATTCACCGCACTTTTTCAGGTCTGCGGCGGCGCGCTGTACTTCCTCCGTTACCTTGTACTTCCGTCCTGCGGGGGCATACAGCGCTCCGTGCGCCAGTTCGTGACCGTTCGGGTGCGTGCGTAAGAGCCAGTACAGATTCATCTGCGCGCCGCGCGCAAAGGGCAGCATGGTGTTCGCGTAGCATTCACCCGCGGGGCGGCATCCCCCTTCCGCATACTCGCTGCCGTTCCAGCCGACCTGCGTTTCCATTACCCAAAACGGCTTATCCTTGACGCAGCGCACGAAATCATACCCGAACGCCGTATCGGCGAGCGCGGAAGCGGGCTCGTAGTGGTTATATTGTGCGACATCCAGCTTTTCGTTGATCTTATAATAACTCATGCTGTTGTGCTGCATCATGTTGGTGCCGACGTTGCCGCACCCGAATTTATGTAAAATATCCGCCTGTTCTTCGACGTAGCTTTTTACCTGCGCGTACTGAAACTCCCGCCACGCCTTGCGCAGCGACGGGTGCCGCCACTGCTTGGGATACGGCGGCTCAACGTCATCAAAGCTGTCATAGGTCAACGACCAGCGCGCCATGCCCCACGCCTTGTTGAGATTTTCGATGCTTCCGAATTTGTTTTTCAACCAAACGCGGAACGCCGCCTTGCAGTTTTCGCAGAAACACCCCTCGTTGTAGGGGTAAATTTCGTTATCGATCTGCCAGCCGACGACGGCGGGATCATTGGCAAACGCCTCCGCCATTTTGGTGACGATGATGCGGTTTTTCTCCCGCATCACTTCGGAGGTCTTGCAGGTGTGACAGCGGGAAGAGACGTCCGCGCGGATCAGATCGTGCATGACCATGCGCGTTTCGGGATATTTTGTCAGGAGCCATCTGGGCGGCGTTGCCGAAGGCGTGCAGAGTACTGTATATATCCCGTTTTCATACAGCTTTTCCACGATATTTTTCAGCCAGCCGAGCTGAAAATCGCCCTCTTTCGGCTCCATCCTGCCCCACGCAAATTCTGCCACGCGCACGCAGTTTAAGCCCGCTTCCTTGATGCGGGCAATGTCCTTTTCGTTCTCCGCTTCTTCCCATAATTCGGGATAGTACGCTGCTCCTAAATATAGCTTGTTCATTTTTCTGCTCCCAAAATATTTCGTCGGCTCCATGAACGAAAAAGGATAGGTCAAACGCTCTGACCTATCCTTCTGCTCCGATAGGGGAAAGCCGATTTTTTTCATATCATTTTGTCGTTTCCCCGAATATCACTTTTACCAAGGCGCGGGGAGGGAGTTCCCTCCCCCGCTTCTGTTGTTTTACTCCTGCACGTTCGGCGTGACGGTGATGGACGAGAATTCCCATTCCACGCCGCAGCCGTAGAAGACGATCTCCGTCGCGGCGTCGGCAGAGGCACAGGTGACCGTACCGATCTCGATCCACGCATCTTCGGCGTTCTGCACAAGCAGCGTCACGTTTGCGCCTTCGCGGACGATGCGCAT
>JAGHJS010000078.1 GCA_017886545.1 Clostridia bacterium | reverse complement strand
TGGGGTTCACGTCGTTCGGGGAAAAACAGGTCGCGGCGGGGTTCGAAGCGCAGGGCAAAGTGTACCTTGCGGTATGGAATTTAGGCGGGGGAAATACGCTGCGGCTCCCGCTGCGCGCGCCCGTGACGGAGGTACGCGTCGCATACCCGCAGGCGGGCCCCGTGCGCGTCCGCGCGGCGGGTACCGCGCTGGAAGTTGCCTTCACAAAGCCCTTCCAGGCGTGCTTTTTAGAGGCGGAAGGAGCAGAAACCGCATCGAATTGAGCTGTTCGGGGGAAACGACGGGTTTATTGTTATGGGAAAAACCGCGCCATACAGGATTATTGTTTTTTGTGTTTCGTTTGTATAAATCCCCGCCTTGTATACGGCGGTATAAAACAGAACAAAACAGGGAATAAACGTCTCCGAGATCATTCGGAGGCGTTTTTGTATGTCCCGCAAAGCAAGGCGCGCAGCATGGTGCGCGGTCGTTTTCTTTTTTGCGCTCGCCTGCGCGTTTTTGCTCCTCCTGCCGCAATGGCTGGATAAACCGCTCCTGTTTGCGGGCGCGCAGCGCTACACCTTTTTTTCGGGGAGCGCAAGCTCGCAGGCGCGGATCACCGTCGCCACGCCCGAAGAAGCGCCGTTTGTACGGCTGACGCTGCAGGGCTACACGGGCGAAAGCGCGTATTATCCTTCGGCGGAGGACGCCTTCGCGCAGGCGGAGGCGTACGGCGCAGCGCTGCTGCTGGTACAGCGCAGCGCGGACGTGACCGACTACTATTATTATTCCACGCAGCTGGAGGGCGGCGTCGTGCTTTCCTGCGGGCTCGTCAACCTGCACGTCGCGGTGCGTGCGGGCGGCGGCGTTGTGGGCAGCCCGCTCATCTTCGGCGGATATTAAAAATTTTTTTACGGATGAGGTATAAAGCACAGCGGAAGGGACAATAATCCGGGCACAAACTTTTTCGGAGGGCAGAACATGAAAAAGCATGAACAGGAAAAAGATACCGATCTTACGCAGGAGACCGCTGAGAGCGGCGAAAAGGCAAAGAACAAACACGGCAAACTGTATTACATCATCGTAGCGGCTTGCGCGCTCGTGCTCGTTGCGGCGATCGTGCTCATGGCGGTGTTCCTTGCGCCTTCCGGCGGCAGCGACGTGATCGACGACCCCGGCGGGCAGGAAGAGCCGGACGAACCGGAAGAACCGGACGACCCCGCGGGCACGGAAGTCGTGTTTTCGCTCCCCGTTGCGGATGCGACCGTCACCGAAACTTTTCAGTTCTGGTACAACTCCACGCTCAACCGCTACTGCCTGCACACGGGCGTAGATTTTTCCGCCGAGGCGGGCACGGAAGTGACCGCGGCGTACGCGGGTACCGTGGAAAGCGTCACCGAAAACATTCTCGAAGGCGGCAAGATCGTTCTCTCCCACGGGAACGGGCTGTACACCATTTACGCGTCCGTCGACGCGGCGTCGGGTCTGCGTGCGGGGGATACCGTGGAGCAGGGCGAAGTCATCGGCACCGTTTCGGCAGCGGCAGACGCGATGGGCAATGAATTCAACGAAGGGGCGCACCTGCACTTTGAAGTGCTGGAAAACGAGAAACAGATCGACCCCGCGACCTATCTCGACTACGAAGAAAAATAACGGCCGCCCGGGCGCAGCCGCCGCAGGAGATCCTGCGGCGGCTTTTCCTGTGTGGCGCGGCGGGCATATCCGTGCCGGCGCGTTCCGACCCCCGTATGCGGCGGGCATATCCGTGCCGGCGCGTTCCGCCCCCCGTATGCGGCGGGGGCGCGTTTTTTGCGCCGCGGGCGGGACGGCTGTGCGAAAAAGTTTACAAAACGGCGCAGATATGCTAAAATAAGCGTGTTTCTCGGGCTTGAACGCTGCATTTCGCACGATCGGAGTAAACAGGGTATGCATGAAGGGCACAGGGAACGGATGCGGGACAAACTCTTCACGGATGCGGACGCCGTGACCGACCATGAACTGCTGGAGATCCTGCTCTATTATTCCATAAGCAGAAAAAACACCAATCCCGTCGCGCACGAACTGCTGGACGCGTTCGGCAGCCTTGCGGGCGTGCTGTCCGCACCGCCGGCGCTGCTCGGCATGGTCGAAGGCGTCGGCAGCCGTTCGGCGGAATTTTTGTCGCTGATCGGGGCGGTATACTGCCGCGCCGCGCGCGCCGAAGAGGCAAAGCGCCCGCGCTTCCTGAATTTTTCCGCGGCGCAGGCGTTTATCGAAAGCCGCTTCGGCGACCTGCGCGAAGAAAAGCTCGAGCTGTATTGCATCGGCGAGGACGGCGGGCTGCTGTACCTGAAAACGGTAAACAACGCCAGGCACGACAGCGTTGGGGCAGACGCCGGATGTATCGGGTTTGCACTTTCGCAGGTCAAGCCGCACGGCGTGATCCTCGTGCATAACCATCCGAGCGGAGACATGCACCCTTCCGCGCAGGACGACCGATCCGCCGGCGAGATCGCGCGCGTCTGCCGCGTGCACGGCGTGAAATTTCTTGACAGCATCATTTATACAAAAAACGGGTCGTTCAGCTATTATTGCAGCGGCAGGCTGGAACGGCTGCCCGGGAACGAAACGGAGAAGAACGGAGGCAACGCATGAAAGAAGTAAGAACGCGCTTTGCGCCCAGCCCCACGGGGTATATGCACATCGGCAACCTGCGTACGGCGCTGTACGGGTACCTTTTCGCCAAAAAATCGGGCGGAAAGTTCATTCTGCGCATCGAAGACACAGACAGCAGCCGCTATGTAGAGGACGCGGTGCGCGTCATTTATGAAACGCTTGCCGAGGCGGGCATCGTCTGCGACGAAGGCCCCGGCATGGGCGGGGACTGCGGCCCGTATATCCAGAGCGAGCGCGCCGCCATCTACAAGGAGTACGCCGAAAAGCTGGTCGCGCTCGGCGGTGCGTACTACTGCTTCTGCGACAAGGCGCGGCTGGATTCGCTCAAAGACGCGAACGGCGTCGGGCGGTACGACAAGCACTGCCTGCACCTTACCAAAGAGGAGGTCGCCGCAAAGCTCGCCGCGGGCGAGCCGTACGTCATCCGCCAGAACATCCCTGCGGAGGGGAGCGGCAGCTACGAGGACCTCGTGTACGGCAAAGTGACCGTCGATTTCAAGGAGATCGAGGACGGCGTGCTATTGAAGAGCGACGGCATGCCGACGTATAACTTTGCGAACGTGGTGGACGACCACCTCATGGGCATCACGCACGTCATCCGCGGCAGCGAATACCTTTCGTCCACCCCCAAATACAACCTCATCTACGACGCGTTCGGCTGGGAACGGCCCGCCTACATCCACCTGCCGCCCATCATGAAGAACGCGCACGAAAAGCTCTCCAAGCGCAACGGCGACGCGAGTTTTCAGGACCTGGTCGCAAAGGGGTACATCCGCGAGGCGATCGTCAACTACATCGCGCTTTTGGGCTGGAACCCCGGCGACAACCGCGAAAAGATGAACATGGAAGAGATGATCGACGCCTTTTCGCTGGGCGGCCTGCACAAGGCGCCCTCCATCTTCGACGAGCCGAAGCTGCGCTGGCTTTCGGGCGAATATGTGCGCGCGATGAGCGCGGAGCAGTTCGCCGAAGTGGCGCTGCCCTTCCTCAAAGCGAGCAAGGCGTACGGCAAATTCGATACGGCGGCGCTGCTGCGCATCGTGCAGCCGCGCGTCGAAATCCTGAGCGAGATCCCCGAAAAGCTGGATTTCCTCACCGGATTCTCCAAGATCGACGAGGCGCTGTACTTCAACAAAAAGATGAAATCGGACGCGGACGTCGCGCGGCAGGTCCTGCCCGCCGCCGAAGACGTGCTGCGCCGCCTTCCTTCCTTTGCGAACGCGGACATCTACGCCGCGCTGGTCGCCCTCGCGCAGGAGCGGGGCATGAAGAACGGGCAGGTGCTCTGGTGCGTGCGCATCGCGCTCACCGCAAAGGAGAGCACGCCCGGCGGCGCGAGCGAGATGGCGGAACTTTTGGGCAGGGAGGAGAGCCTCGCCCGCCTTGCAAAAGCGCAGGCATGGCTGCGCGGCGAAGAATGAGCGGCACGCAGAACGGGCTGCCCCCTGCGGGCGGACTTCGCGAAGAGCCCGCGGCGGAAGCGGCGCCCTCTCCCGAAGAACAGGCGCGTTCCGTACGGGAGGCGCCCGCCGCGCAGGCGGAAGAAGGGCAGCCGCAGAAGCAAAGATCCGGTTTGCGCGAAAAGCTGTTTTCGGAAGGCAACGTGATGCGGCTCATCCGCCTCGTGCTTCTGGCGCTGATCACGGCGTCGGGCGTGGTCGTTTCCATCGCTGCGTTCGGCGGGTCGCGCTGGCTGGAACAGGGGCAGGGGCAGGGGCGCAGTATCGCGTTCGCCTGCGTCACCGTCGGTATTTCGGCGGCGCTCGTCTTTTCGATGGCGATGAAGGTATTCGTCTCAAAGCGCTTTTCCTCCAAGATCGGCTGGTATGTGGTGGACGTTTTGCTCCTGATGGCGCTCACCGTCTTTTCGGAGGAATACGCCTACCTTTCGTACGCGATCGTGCTCTCCGAATTCTATCTCTCCGCGCCCGCTTTGCGCGACGACATGATCATGTTCGGGGTCTGCCTCGGGCTGTATACGATCATTTACGTCGTGGTCGCCGCCATTCTGCGCACGCTGACGAATGCCTTTCAGGCGTCTTCCGAGTATTTCGTCGCGCTCGTGGTGTTCGTGCTGCACTTCATCATCTTCAATTTCGCCATGGTCGTGTGGCGCAAGAACAGGCAGATCGAGGAAAACCTGCGCGAGATCGAACAGAGCCGCAACGAGCTGCTGCACGCCTACGATAAACTGGAAGAGGCGACGGTCATCGAAGAGCGCAACCGCATCGCAAAGGATATCCACGATACGGCGGGGCATTCGCTGACGACGGTCATCATGCAGACGGAGGCGGCGCGCCTTGCGCTGGACAAGGACCCGCAGAAGGCGAAGCAGTGCATCACGGCGGCGAACCTGCAGGCGAAAAACTGCCTAGAACAGCTGCGTTCGAGCGTGCATCTCCTCTCGGGCAAGCGCGAAAACGTAACGTTCAAAGAATATCTTGAGACCATTCTCGAAGAATCCGCCGTCGGCACGGAGCTGCACATGCGCAGCATCATCGACGACATCGAACTGACCGACGAAGCGGAGCGTTTTATCGCCAATTCCCTGCACGAATGCCTCGCCAACGGCATCCGCCACGGCGGCGGCACGGCGTTTTTATTCGAGTTCAGGGACGCGGGCAACTTCGTGAAATTCTTCTTTTCGGACAACGGGAAGGGCGTGAACATGAAGGAGTTCAAAGAGGGGTTCGGTCTTTCGGGCATGCGCGCCAAAGCCGAATCGATGGGCGGTATGGTCAACTTCTCCTCCGAGGAAGGGGAAGGGTTCGAGATCCGCCTCAGCCTGCCCCGCAGCGTAAAGCGCGATCAAAAAAGGAGCGAAAGCGTATGAAGATCAAAGTCATGATCGTAGACGATCAGGCGATCCTCTCCGAGGGGATCCGCAGCGTGCTCGCCTCGTCGGACGAGCTGGACGTCATCGCCACGGCGGAGAACGGGCAGGAAGCGCTCGCCCGCATGGAAAAGGAAGTGCCCGACGTGGTGCTCCTCGATATCCGCATGCCCGTCATGAACGGCGTCGTCACCACGGGCGAGATCAAAAAACGCTACCCGAACGTGAAGGTGCTCATCCTCACCACCTTTGACGACAGCGACTATATTCTGAGCGCGCTCAACAACGGCGCGTGCGGCTATCTTCTGAAGGACATCAGCGCGACCGCGCTCGTGGACGCGGTGAAAAACGCCTACGCGGGCGATACCATCCTGCCCGCCAAGATCGCCCGCAAGATAACGGACGCGGCGAAGATGGTCACCTCCGACCGCGAGATCCGCCTGCGCAAGGAGTTCGGGCTTTCCGACCGCGAAACGGAGATCGCCGTCATGCTGTTCGACGGGTTCAACAACCGCCAGATCGCTTCCGCGCTCAGCCTTTCCGACGGCACGGCGCGCAACTACATCTCCGCCATTTATCTGAAGCTCGGCTGCGACAACCGCGGCGACGCGATCGCGAAGATGAAGGAAGTGCTCAACCGCTGACAGGTTTGCGCGTCAGGCGGAAAGGGGCACCGTGTGCCGCTTTTTGCGCCGTTTTTTAAAAAGTCAAGTATGTTTTTTGCGCCGTCCGTATTCGGGCGGCGCATTTTTTCGTATGTGTATGATAATTCAGTGCAATGCGGCGGATTTCGACATAAAATAACGTTCCCTTATTTCGCCGTAAGGCTTGAAAAACGTAAAACGTTGTGATAAAATGAGGACAGAACGCAAAATTGACCGCCCGCCGCACACAGGCGGTGCGGCACGGTTTGCGGGTGCGCTTTTCCCTTCCCGAGGGAGCGCAAAATGAGGAATATCGTATGGGTATAGAATGGATCATCGTGATCGCAGTCGGGTGTGCCGCCGTTGCGGCGCTTGTGATCGGGCTGTCCGTGTCGGCGGCAAAAAAGAGCCGCCGCCGCAGGGAAGCTGCCGCGCGGCAGGCGGCAGAGCCGCCCGCACCCGCCGCGGAACAGGCGGCGCCCGTTGCGGCTAAGGAAGAGGAACCTGCCGCCGAGTCTGCCGAAGAGGAGGTCGCCGAGCAGCCTGCGGTAGAAGAGCCTGCGGCAGAGGAGCCTGCGGCAGAGGAACCCGCGGCAGAGGAACCTGCGGTAGAAGAACCTGCGGTAGAAGAACCTGCGGTAGAAGAGCCTGCGATAGAAGAGTCTGCGGCGGAAGAATCCGCGGCGGAAGAACCCGCAGCGGAAGAATCCGCGGCGGAGGAACCCGTGGCGGAGGAACCTGCGGCCGAGGAACCTGCGGCCGAGGAACCTGCGGCCGAGGAACCTGCGGCGGAAGAACCCGCAGCCGAAGAACCCGCAACCGAGGAACCTGCAGCCGAAGAGCCTGCCGCGGAACAGGCGGCGCCCGTTGCAGCTAAGGAAGAGGAACCTGCAGCGGAAGGGGGCGAAAAGAGCAGGCGCACCATTCTGTACCGCATGGAGTACAGTTACAGCGCGAAACTGTATCAGTCCTCTCCCGAGCAAAAAGATTTTTACAGTACGATCGTGCAGGAGGTGCGTTCTTTCCCGAAAGTAAAGCGCGCCGTAAGCTGGCGGCAGGAGCGCATTTATGCAGGCAGGAACAAACTTGCGCTGCTCGTGTTCCGCGGCAAACGGCTGTGCATCGCGCTGGCGCTCGACCCGGACGAATGGGAAGAGACGAAGTACCACGGTCTGGACGTGGGCGAGATCAAGCGGTATGAAAAGACGCCCATGATGCTGCGCATCACGTCCGCCCGCAAGGCAAAGTACGCCTGCGAACTGCTGCGCATCGCGGCGGAGCGCGCGGGGCTCGTGCGGCAGGAGGCGCCCGCCGAGGAGCTGGACCTGCCGTACCGCACCACCGAAGAACTGCTTGACGTCGGGCTGATCCGTATGATCGCCAACGGCAGGGGCGGGGAAAACGACGTGTACGAAAAGGCGTCCATCGGCGCCATGATCCGCGATAAAGTGTCGCTCGGCGAGGCGCGCACCCTCATTTCGGACGAAACGGCAAAGCGCATCCTGGAGGAGAGCACCGACCCTTCCGCGGCGGAAGAGTCCGCCGCGGCGGAGGAAGAGGAACAGCCGCTGCCCGATCCGGCGGAACCTGCGCTGCAGCTTACGGGAAGGCAGCCCGCGGCGGCGCTGCCGTTGCCTGCCGAAAAAGAAGCGCCGTCCGCACCCGCCGAAGGGAAGGCGCCCGTAAGGGCGAAGCCTTCCGCAGAGAAGGAAGAGGGGCGCGGCGGTATGCGCGGGCATATCAACATCGATACGCTTGCGGCGCATTTCGAGCCGTACGCGCACGTCACGTTGGAGGCGATGAAGGCGAAAAAGCTCGTTCCCGCCCGCGTCACGCGCGTAAAGGTGCTGGCGCGCGGCGTGCTGGATAAGCCGCTGTTCGTCGAAGCGCAGGATTTTTCGCTGGACGCGGTAAAAATGATCCTGCTCGTCGGCGGCAGGGTCAAGCGCAAATAATATCGGCAGGGAAGGGGCTTTTGCGCCTCATCCCGCAGAACGCGATACAGCTTACTTTCGGCGGCGCGCCCGTGTTCGGGCGCGCCGCCTTGCCGTATTTTTCGCCCGCTTTTTATTCGGCGTTTCCGCCCGAAATGAAGCGGGGGCAACACCATGTCATTTCGACCGAGCGCAGCGAGCGGAGAAATCTTTGGAAAGTCGTCGCGCGGGCAGGGACGGCAGCGGACAAAAATGCAGAAAAAAACCTCCTTCTGCACAAGAAGGAAGTTTTATTGTTTAGATTCATTCTGTTCCGCTTCACACGGCTGAAAAAAGTCGTCGTAACGGCATTGTAAAATTTGTTTGAGCGCGATAAGTTCGCTGACCTTTATATTTAAACGGTTCGTTTCGATTTTTGCATAACTGCTTTTACTGATCGGTATTCCCATAAGTTGCATTTTTGCCAGAACCTGCTCCTGCGTCATTTTGCGCGCCCGCCGCAGTTCCTGTATGGTTTTGCCGATGTCAAGGTCGGGTCTGATTTTCTGCATGCGTTAAATATTTCCGAATAGCGAATCTTTTATTTGATTTTAGAGCATTTTTCTGCTAAAATGTTTCGCAATAGCGAATTTTTTACGGGAAACGGGAATGAAACGGAAAATAAACAGAGCGGTTTTATTGCGGGAGTTTCGGACAATGAAGCGGTATTGCCTTACGAAAGATATGGGGCTGTTGCAAAGGGTGGCGTTTTTATCTCCGCGTGAGCGCGTGGAATTGCTGTATTTTGCGGCGGCATTTGAGTGCGATGAGTTCTTTCTCTTTCTGTGTGTGCTCGGGGTCGAGCAAATGGGGGTGGTTCGCGAACTTGCCAAAAAACGCGCCAAAGCGTGGGGACGTATCGGCGAATTTGTCTGTTCTGCGCTTGAGATGGAGGAAACGTTTTTAAAAAATCTTGCAAAAAGCTGTAAAGAGGCTCTACCGCTTCTCGCATGACCTTCTGCGCCCCGCTTGCGGAAAACATTTTCTGCAAGCGGGGCACAGTTTCAAAAAGATATTTTTTCGGCGCTTATTGTCTTGACACCTGTCAATTTTTTGTGTATAGTTAGTATACTTTACACAAGGAACGTCCGTTTGCGGGGAGCGCGCTCCCCGCGCGCCCGTATCTGCGGGCAGGGGCAGGGCATCGGTATGGTCACGGAAGAGATACAAACGTACAAACAGCGCGAAGACGCGCTCATCCTGGCGCACTACTATGTGCCGGACGAGGTGCAGGCACTTGCCGACTATGTGGGCGACAGCTACTATCTTGCCAAAGCGGCGGCGAAGGCGCAAAAGCGCACGGTCGTGTTCTGCGGCGTGCGGTTCATGGGCGAAAGCGCGAAGATCCTCAACCCCGCAAGCCGCGTGCTGCTGCCCGCGGCGGACGCGGACTGCCCCATGGCGCACATGGAAAAAGCCGCGCACATCGCATCCCTGCGCGCGAACATCCGCGACCTTGCGGTCGTGTGCTATATCAATTCGGACGCGAAGCTGAAGGCGCTCAGCGACGTATGCGTCACCTCGTCCAACGCGGTGAAGATCGTTTCCGCTCTTCCCAACCGCAATATCCTGTTCATTCCGGACGAAAATCTCGGTTCGTTCGTCCGCGCGCAGGTGCCGCACAAAAACTTTTTCTTTTCGGGCGGGTACTGCCCCGTACACGCCGCCGTTTCCCCGCAGGATATAGCGGCGGCGCGCCGCGCGCATCCCAAAGCCGCGGTGCTCATGCATCCCGAATGCGTTGCGGAGGTGCGCGCCCTCGCCGATTACGTGGGCAGCACGGCGCAGATCATCGCCGCCGCGCGCGAAAATTCTTTTGACGAGTTCATCGTCTGCACCGAGCCGGGCGTGCTGTACGAACTGAAAAAGGCGTGCCCCGCCAAAACGTTCTATCCCGTTTCGCCCGTCTGCGCGGACATGAAAAAGATCACGCCCGAGCGCGTGCTCGCCTGCCTGAGAGAGGGCAGCGGCGAAGTTTCGGTCCCCGAAGACCTTGCCGCGCGCGCCCGCAGGCCGTTGGAACGCATGTTGGAGATGGGAGGCTGAACGGCGTGAAAAAAGCGGATTACAACGTACTGATCGCGGGCACGGGCGTGGCGGGGCTGTGCTGCGCGCTCAACCTGCCCGCCGATATGCGCGTGCTCATGCTCACCAAGGCGAAGGCGGACGAAAGCGACTCTTTCCTCGCGCAGGGCGGCATCTGCATGCTGCGCGGCAAGGACGATTATTTCGGTTACTTTGAAGATACCGTCCGCGCGGGGCATTACGAAAACGACCCCGCCGCCGTGCGGCAGATGATCGAAAGTTCGCCCGCGATGATCGAGGAGCTGGTCGGCTACGGTGTGCAGTTCGCGCGGGACGAAAACGGGAATTTCCGTTTCACGCGCGAAGGCGGGCACAGGCGGCCGCGCATCCTGTTCCACGGCGACGAAACGGGCAGGGAGATCACAAAAACGCTGCTCGCCGCCGTGCGCCACCTGCCAAACGTGACCATCCGCGAAAACGCGGAGCTTGTCGACATCCTGTGCGAAGAGAACGAGTGTTTCGGCGGCGTGGTGCGCGATACGCATACGGGAGAGCTTGCGGACGTCTGTGCGGATTTCACGCTGCTTGCCACGGGCGGCGTGGGCGGACTGTTCGAAAACTCCACCAACTTCCTCCACCTTACGGGCGACGCGCTCGCCATGGCGCTCCTGCACAACGTGCAGGTGGAGCATTTAGACTACGTGCAGATCCACCCGACGACCTTCTATTCGGAGGAGGAGGGGCGGCGGTTTCTCATCTCCGAATCGGTGCGCGGCGAAGGCGCGGTGCTGCTCGATAAGAACGGCAACCGCTTCTGCAACGAGCTGATGCCGCGCGACGTCGTGACGGGCGAGATCCGGCAGCAGATGCAAAAGGACGGCACGAAGCACGTCTGGCTGGATATGCGCCCCGTCGGCAAACGCACGCTCGAAGAGCATTTCCCCACCATCTGCGCGCACTGCCGCGAAAAGGGGTTCGACGTTCTGAAAACGCCCATCCCCGTCGTGCCCGCCCAACACTATTTTATGGGCGGCATCAAAGTCGACTTAGACGGCAGAACGAGCATGAAGCGGCTGTTCGCCGCGGGGGAAACGGCGTGCAACGGCGTGCACGGCAAAAACCGCCTGGCAAGCAATTCGCTGCTCGAAAGCCTCATCTGGGCGGAGCGCGCGGCGAAACGGATGGCGGCGCTGCGGGGGCTGGGCATCGAGCGCTTCCCCGCGTCGGATAAGAGCAGGTACGGCGACTACGCCGCGCTCAAACAGAAGTATGCAAAGATCGTCCGCGAAGAGGCGGAGAGGGAGGAATGGTGTGATTGACGAAATTTCCATGAAGATCCATGCGGATAAACTCATCCGCATGGCGCTTGCGGAGGACGTGACGGGCGAAGACGTTTCCACCGCGTCCGTGCTGCCCGCGTACGCGCGCGGCACGGCGGACCTGTTGGCAAAGCAGAACGGCGTTGTGGCGGGGCTGCCCGTCTTTGCGCGCGCCTTTCAGCTTCTGGACGAAGCGGTCGAAGTGAAATGCTTCGCCGCCGACGGCGACCGCGTGCAGGAGGGGCAGCTTTTGGCGACGGTCACGGGCGACATGCGCGCCATCCTCACGGCGGAGCGCACCGCGCTCAACTTTTTGCAGCGCATGAGCGGCATCGCCACCGAAACGGCGCGCATGTGCGCGCTGCTCGAGGGGAGCGGGCTGCGCCTGGTCGATACGCGCAAGACCACGCCCAACATGCGCCTGTTTGAAAAGTACGCCGTGCGCATGGGCGGCGGCGGCAACCACCGCTACAACCTTTCGGACGCGGTGCTTTTGAAGGACAACCACATCGGCGCGGCGGGCGGCGTGCGGCAGGCGGTCGAAGCGGCAAAGCGGCACGCGCCCTTTACCATGAAGATCGAAGTCGAGGCGGAAACGCTTGCGCAGGTCGCCGAAGCCGTAGAGGCGGGCGCAGACATCATCATGCTGGACAACATGAGCGACGAGGATATGAAGAAGGCGGTGAAGCTCATCGCGGGCAGGGCGCTGGTCGAAATTTCGGGCAACGTGACGGAGGAGAACATCGCGCGGCTGCGCGCCGTCGGGGCGGACGTCGTGTCCAGCGGCGCGCTCACCCATTCGGCGGGCATCCTCGACGTTTCGCTCAAACACCTGCGCCCGCTGGAAGGGAACTGAACCGCCGCAGGGAGAAGTGTATGAACGGGGATGAGAGGAGAGCAAAACTGAAGGAGCGCCTCGGCGCCGCGCCCGTCTCCGCAACGGCGCTCGCCAAAGAGCTGGGTGTGAGCCGCCAGGTCATCGTGCAGGACATCGCGCTCCTGCGCGCGGAGGGTGAGCGCATTCTCTCCACCAACCGCGGGTACGTCGCGGAAGGGCAGGGGCGCGTTTCGCGCGTGTTCAAAGTCCGCCACACCGACGAGCAGATCCGCGACGAGCTGTACCTCATCGTGGACGCGGGCGGGTGCGTGGAGGACGTGTTCGTCTGGCATAAGGCGTACGGCAGGATCGCCGCGCCGATGGGCGTGCGTTCGCGCGCGCAGGCGGAGGAGTTTTTGCGCCGCATCGCGGCGGGGGTGTCGCGCCCGCTCAAAAACGTGACGGGCGGTTACCACTACCACACCGTTTCGGCGGACAGCGAAGAGACGCTCGCCGGGATCGAGCAGGGGCTGCGCGAACGCGGCTTTCTGATGGATCCGGACTGAGCGCCGCGGATCGGGCGCAGCCGCCGCGAGCCGCGCAGCCGAAAAAAAGGCGCGCAGAACAGTTGACAAACGGGCGCGCATTTTTTATAATGGGTGCAACAATGGAATGATTTTCGGCTTTGAAGGAGTAACCGGCGCGGAACTTCCGCGCGGCAAGTCTACAATCACGTCCCGTTCGGGATAGGCTTGCCTCAAATGGTGAGATTCGGGCACAGGCGCTTTTTTTGCGCGCGGTGTCGGGTCTTTCTGCTTCTTCGGAACAAGGTTTTCCCCGCCCCGCGCAAACGCGCGGGGCGTTTTTTTGCGCTCGTTTATGCGCCGCCCGCGGGAAACAAAAGAAAAAATCCATTTTTCGGTAGGGTTGATATGGATAATTTTATGAAGTCGGCAGAAGAGTCGCTACGCGAATTCGGCAGCGACGCGTCGAAAGGGCTCACGCCCGAACAGGTGGAAGAGAGCCGCGCGCGGTGGGGCAGAAACGCCTTCACGCAGGCGAAAAAAAAGTCGCTCCTCCGCCGCATCTGGGAGGCATGCACCGAACCCATGCTCATCCTGCTCTTTTTCGCGTGGCTCATCACCGTTGCGGTGAACATCGTCAACGTCGCCACGGGGAACGGCGAATTCGATTTCTATGAGTGCATCGGCATTCTGGTCGCCATCATCCTCTCCGTCACGCTCACCGTGGTCATGGAGGGCAGGAGCGCCAAGGCGTTCGAAGAGCTGAACAAGATCAAAGAGGGCGTGGAGATCAAGGTCGTGCGCGGCGGCGTGGTGCAGTATGTGCCGCAGCAGGATCTCGTCGTGGGCGACATCGTGTACCTTGAAACGGGCAACAAAGTCGCCGCCGACGGCAGGCTGCTCGAAAGTTTGTCCCTGCAAAGCGACGAATCGTCGCTGACGGGCGAGTCCGCGCCCGTCAAAAAGGACGCGAACGCCGTGTTTTCCGCAGCGGAAACGCCCGTCGCCGAGCGCGCGAACATGGTCTATTCGGGCTGCTTCATCACGGGCGGAACGGGCAGGATGGTCGTCACCGACGTGGGCGACTCCACGCAGTTCGGGCTGATCGCGCGCGAGATCCAGAAGGAGACGGAGGGGCGCACCCCCCTGCAGGAGAAGATGGGCAGGCTCGGCAAGGTCATCACCGTCATCGGCGGGGTGTGCGCGGCGCTCATCTTTGTCATCCAGCTCGTGTTTGAGCTGGTCTCGGGCGGGGCGAGTTTTCAGAGCATTTCGGGCGCGTTCATAAACAGCATCGTGCTCATGGTCGCGGCGGTGCCCGAGGGGCTGCCGACCATCATGGCGATCTCCCTCTCCATCAACATCGCCAGAATGGCGCGGCAGAGCGCGCTCGTCAAAAAGATGGTCGCCTGCGAAACGGTCGGGTGCGTCAACGTCATCTGCTCGGACAAGACGGGCACGCTGACCGAAAACCGCATGACGGTCACGGATATCTGGGTACACGGCGCCTTCTGCGAAGTGCCGTCGCTCACCGATAAGGACGTTCTGAACAACTTCTGCCTCAACAGCACGGCAGACTTATACGAGGAGGAGGGCGCGGTGCGCTTTGTCGGCAACCCCACCGAAGGCGCGCTGCTGGTCGCCGCCGAAAAGTGCGGCGTGAACTACCGCACCGTGCGCGGGGACGCGCACATCGCCGAACTGTACCCCTTCTCGTCGGATACGAAGAACATGACGACGATCGTCGCCGAAGAGGGGGGCTTCGCCGTCTATTCCAAGGGCAGCCCCGAAAAGATCATGGCGCTGTGCCGCCTTTCCGCGGCGGAACGCGCGGCTGCGGAAGAGGAGATCAGAACATTGCAGAAGCGCGCGCGGCGCGTGCTCGCGTTCGCGCACAAGCGGGTGAAGGCGCTGCCCGCAAGCCGCGAGGAGGCGGAAACGGAGCTTGCCTTCGACGGGTTCGTCGGCATCGCCGATCCCTTGCGCGCCGAAGTGTACGGCGCGGTGCAGCAGTGCCGCACCGCGGGCATCGAGATCAAGATGCTCACCGGCGACAACATCGTCACCGCCACCGCCATCGCCGAAGAGCTGGGCATCCTGGACGAGGACCACATCGCCGTCGAGGCGTCTTACCTCGATTCCCTCTCCGACGAGGAGTTTGCAGATCTTCTGCCCCGCATCCGCGTCATTGCCCGTTCGACGCCCCTTCTGAAGATGCGCGTCGTAAAAGAGCTGAAAGCGAAGGGCAACGTCGTCGCCGTCACGGGCGACGGCATCAACGACGCGCCCGCGCTCAAAAACGCGGACGTCGGCATCGCCATGGGCATTTCGGGCACCGAAGTTTCCAAAGAGGCGGCGGAGATCGTGCTGCTGAACGACTCCTTCTCCACCATCGTCACGTCCGTCAAGTGGGGCAGGGGCATTTACGAGAACTTCAAACGCTTCATCCAGTTTCAGCTCACCGTCAACGTCGCGTCGGTGCTGACCGTGTTCCTGTGCACCATCATCGGCATGTTCGTGGATGGGTTCGAATCTCCCTTCTCCGCGCTCGACCTCTTGTGGATCAACATCATCATGGACGGCCCGCCCGCGCTCACGCTGGGGCTGGAGCCGATGCGCGACGGGCTGATGCGGCAAAAACCGACCGCCCGCAGCGAGAGCATCGTCTCAAAGCGCATGCTGCTGCGCATCGCGGTGACGGGCGTATTCATGTGCGCCGTCTGCCTGGCGCAGTACTATTGGAACTTTTTGGGCGTCGAAGGGGGGCACAAGGAGGTGCGCACCTCGGTGTTCACGCTGTTCGTCATCTTTCAGCTGTTCAACGCCTTCTGCTGCCGCGAACTCGGCAACGCGAGCATCTTCCCGAACCTTCTTAAAAACAGGCTGATGTTCATCGCGTTCATCGCGGCGTTCGCGCTGCAGGTGGTCATCACGCAGGTGGGCGGCGCGCTGTTCGATACGGTCGCTTTGGGCGCCGTCGACTGGCTCAAGATCGTGGCGCTGGCGCTCTCCGTCGTCGCGCTGGATGAGCTGGTCAAGCTCGGTGCGCGCCTTGTAAAGCGCGGAAAGGCAAACAAAAGCGCCCGCGTAAAGGCGTAAAAAACATGCTCCCCGCCCCGCGTTTTTCGCGGGGCGGGGTCTTTATACGTGGGAGAACGGGAGATCCGCGCCGCCGCGGAAAACGCGGGGCGGGGTCTTTATACGGGGAAGAACGGGAGATCCGCGCCGCCGCGGAAATTCCGCGGCGGCGCGGGATTCATGCGGGGGCTTTCGCAGCCTTTTTTTTCCGCGGGCGCAGTTCAAAGTTGGACAGGAGGATGATGACGGGCGTCAGCAGGCATCCGCCGCAGATGAGCACGACGGGCAGCACGCTCCCGCACGCCCACCAGGCGAAAAACCCGACGGCGAGCGCAAAGAGGACGGAGCCCCACGAGTAGCGCACGATCTGCCCGAAGGTGAACTTCGTGCTTGTCTTGGGCGTGACGGAGAAGGTCGCCTTTTTCCCGAACGCGCCCAGCGCCACGGTGCGCAGCATCATGGGCGCGAGCGAGGCGTACGTCGCAATGTTTACGACGAACGCGGGCAGAAGCAGCAGGGCATTGCGGCTTGCGCCGTACACGAACAGGTCGGGGATGAGCGGCGAACAGAGGAACAGGAACATCATCGCGTACACGAACAGCGAATAGCGCACGATGGGGTAGCCCAAAAACCCGAGCGCCACCGTGCATACGACGAGCAGCAGCCCCAGCACGGGCACGACGGGCAGGGCGTAGTGCGAGAGCTTGATGTCCATCTTTTCGAACCAGCGCATGCGCGAGGTGTTGATGTCGCGGTCGTACTTGCGCATGTATTCGAGGTTGCCCTGCACCCACTTGCACTGCCGCTTTTTGAGCGCCACATAGTCCACGGGGAACTCTTCGACGCAGCGGATGTCCGGCGCGTACACGATCTCGTACCCCGCGTTTTTGATGTCCACGGCAAAGGAGATGTCCTCCGCGACCACGTGCGGAAAGCCGTGCGTCGCCTCGTAACAGGCGCGGCTCACCGCCATGCCGTGCCCGAGCAGCGCGTTCGCGCCGTAAAAATTTTTGATGACCTGCGCCGTGCTCCCGTTGGAGCGCACGCTCATGCCCAGAAGGCGCTGGAACACGTTTTTCCCCGCCGTCGCCACATGCCGCGCCTGCACCGCGCCGAACTTTTTGTCTGCGGCAAAGTAGGCGTACGCCCTGCGCAGGAAGGAAGGCGGGATCACCTCGTCGCTGTCCAGCACGACGAAATAATCGTAGTCCGTCCTGCCCTTGAGGTAGTTGTTCAGGTTGCCCGCCTTGAACCCCGCGCGGCTCTCCCGCCGCACGACTTCCAGCCCGCGCTGTCCGGCGAAGGCGTCGATCTCTTTGCGGTATTCGGGTTTCGTGCTGTCGTCCAGGATCACCGTTTTGAAATTCGGGTACCGCTGCTTGAGGCAGATGGCGAGCGCCCGCGCGTTGAAGTCGTTGCAGGTGCAGTAGAGGAGAACGAAGCGCGGCGCCTGTTCGGGCAGGTCGCGCGGCCGTATCTTTTCCCGGTACCGCCGCCGCATCCGCCGCTGCATCGACACATAGGCGACGGAAAATACGAGGTCTTTCAGGCTCCCCAGCCACAGAACGCCGAGGATGACCGCGTTGACCGTCAGCAGAATGATCGCGCCCGCGTCCTTTGCCGCGCCCATTCCCTGCACGCGCATACAGATCTGCACCGTGCCCGCCGTCAGAACGGCAAGGCACAGCAGCCATACTCCCAGAATGATCCAATACAGCGTAGCGCGCTTTTTCATACCATATACTCCCGTGCATAGTATCGGCAGGGCATGCGCGCGCTATGCGGCGGCGGCAAAAAAAGCTGATTTTTTTTGCGCCGCGCTTGAAAGCGGCGGCAAAGTATGGTATACTTTTGTAGGAACGAATGCGCATAAAATCATTGACGGAAGTGCGCGTTTATAGTATAATAACTATCGATAATTTTTTATCGATTAAAAGGGAAGATGAGGTAGGTACATATGGTTCTGAAAGTTTGTGTAGGCAGCTCCTGCCATCTGCGCGGCTCGTACGACGTGATCGAAGAGATGAAGCGGCTCATCAAAGAGCACGGCATGGAGGGGAAGATCGACCTGCAGGCGAGTTTTTGCATGGGCAACTGCCAGAACGGCGTCTCTCTGAAGGCGGACGAAGTGCTTGTGCACAACGCGAACAAGGACAACTGCGAAGAGCTGTTCCTGACGCAGGTGCTGCCGAGGGTGAAATAAGAAAGGGACTCGCGCAAACCTCGCCGAGCTGACGGCTGCGGTTTGCTGCGACTTTGAGGACAACCCCACTGCTCTCACTGCGTTCGAGACAGCGGAGGTTTTCCTCTGCGCCGCACCTTATGGGGCACACCATTATAGGAGTGCGGCGCATTCACCTTTCCTGCATGAGGCAAGGGATTGCCAAATAGGGGTGCGCTTAAGGGGG
>JAGHJS010000009.1 GCA_017886545.1 Clostridia bacterium | reverse complement strand
TTTTACTTTGCTTGCAAGGGGTAAAACGAGCGCGCCGCAATCGGCGGCATATGGGCGCATGCCCATGGCAACTTGTTGCCGAAAGCGTCAGCTTTTTTGCCGCCGATTACTCCGCTTCGCTCCGCTCTGGATGACGTAGGGTGCTTCCTTTCCATAATCAAATTGCGCGTCCGAAAACCGCGCTTTTCGGAAAGCGCACCCTCGTCGGAGCAGTCGGCTGCCCTCTCGCATCGCCCTGAAGGGGGCAATGCTCGCATGCGCACTCCGCTCCTCCTCTTCCCAAAAATCTCACTACGTTGCGATTTTCGGGAGCCCTGTTGCCGAAACCCTTCGGCTTATTAGGGAAAGGTGAATGCGCCGCACTTCTATAATGGTGTGCCCTAAACAAGGGGTACCCCGAAAATCGCAGGGCTGCGCCCGAGATTTTTGGGGAGGAGGAGAAACAGTATTGCAGCGTTTGCGGATTGCCTTTTGGCAAGCCGCTACAACGCAAATGCTGTTTCGACGAGGCGGCGCAGAGGAAAACCCCGTCATCTCGCGCAAAGCAAGAGTGATGGGGTTTTCTTCAAATCACGGAAATTTTTTCGTCAGCTCGAAAAAAATTTCGTGAACCCTATTTAATAATCAAATCGCGCTTGCAAAAACCGCGCTTTTTGCAAGCGCCCTCAATTTGCCGAAAACCTTCGGCTGAATGGAAGAGGGTGAATTTGCGGCATTCCTATAACGGCGTGCCCTGAAAGATGCCGCAAACAGGGAGAAACCGCCGTCTCGCAAGAGCGGCGGTGTCTCCCTCAAAATCACGGAATTTTTTTCGTCAGCTCGAAAAAAATTTCGTGAAAGTTATAGTAATATACACACCACTCCCCCTTTCCCCTCGTTGACGATACGGGTGAGGGCGCGGCGCAGTTTCGTGCGCACTTCCTCGGGCACGCCCTGCTTTTCGCGCAGCCCCTCCTGCACCATTTCGCGGAAGGTCTTGCCGAACATATCCGTGTTCCACAGCGTTTCGGGGTCGCGCTCGTAACTTTCGAGCACGCCCTTTGCAAGCTGTTCGCCCCGTTCCCCCTCGCCGGAGACGGGCGTGACTTCGCTGTGCACTTCCACTTTGATAACGTGGTACGCGGGCGCGTCCGCTTTCAGGCGCACGCCACAGCGCGTGCCGCGGCGAAAAAGTTCGGGCGCGGCGAGCTCCACATCGTTTTCGGCTGGCGCGGCAATGCCGTACCCGACCGCATCCGCCGCCGCAACGGCGTTTTTAAAGCGCTCGTAGAACGTTTTCGCGTCGCGCAGCCCGCTGACATACGCCATCAGGTGCAGATCGTCCGAAACGTCCGCGCCGCACTCCTCGCTCAGCACGCGGTGGAACAGCCCTTCGCGCGCTTCCAGCCTGCAATGCGCCCTGCCCGTGGCGGGGTCCGCCTCGCACGAGGCGCAGTACACGTCCTCGCCGAACGCCCCTTCGAGCAGAGAAAAATCGCGCACGCAGGCGATCTTCGGCGCGACTTCGCGCACGTTGGCGAGGATGCCCGCGATCGTCTTGCTTTCGGCGGGGAGCACGCACATCCAGTCGGGCAGGTCGATCTCCAATCCTGCCGCGGGGAAGGCGAACAGCAAGTCGCGCAAAGGGGCGCAACAGTCCTCCTCCCCCTCCGCGCGGCACGCCGCGACGGGGCACCCGCACACCGCCGCAAGAGCGGCGCAGGCTTCCTCCTCCCCGCCGAGCACAAAGGCGGCGAACGGCTTTCCGCCTGCGGAAGCCGCGGCGGCGCGCACCGCGTCGGCATCGGAGCCCGCGGGCAGTGCAAACAGCACGGCGTCCGCCCCGGCGGAGCCGCCCGCGGTCAAAACTACTTTTCCCCCGCCGCAGGCAAATTCCGCCTTCCCCTCCGCAAACGGCGCGCCGACAGCCCGCGCGGCGCCCGCCACATACGCCTGCGCGCTCTCTTCCGCGCCCGAAACCGCCACGCGGCAGTCACCCTGCCTGCGCGCGCACAACCCTTCGCAGATCTCATTCCACATAACACATGCCTCCATACACCCTGTTTCGGCATACGGAAGCCGCTCGCCCCCGCAACCCGTAGTTCAGTATATGAAAGCATTGCCGCGGAATATGCCTTACTTACGCCCCTTCCGCAAAAAAAGAGATCGGGCGGCGCTCCCGCATGCGGGAGCGCCGCCCTCTCCTCTCCGCGCCGCTCCTGCGGACGCAGCGCATGCGGCAAAAAAAAGCGGACGCAACCTGCGCCCGCAGCCTTTGCCCGCTCAGTCGTGCAGTTCCGCCCTGTCAAACAGCGGCGAATCGAAAAATTCTTTCAGGCTGATGGAAAAGCCCTCGCAGACCGCATACAGCGTTTTGATCCTGACGGAGCGGCTGCGCTTCTTTTTTATGGACGTGAGCGTAGACTGCGGCACGCCGCTTTTTAAAAACAGATCGTATTTGCTCATCCCGCGCTCGATGCAGAGCTGTTCGATCCGCAGCGCGACCGCATCTTCCAAAAGCATCCTTCTCTCCTTATAACGCCCCGCGCGCCGCCCTCTCCTCTCCGCGCCGCTCCTGCGGACGCAGCGCATGCGGCAGAAAAACAAAAAGCGGGCGCAGTTTGCGGTCCCCGCTTTTTCGGCTCCTTTACCCGCGCTTGCCATGCGAGAGCTTTTTCACCGAAGTATGGTGCTCCTCGCCCGCCAGAAGCGATAAAATATTTTTTCTGTGCGCGAACCAGGTGAGGAAGCAGTCGAGCAGCAACAGAACAAAGAGCGCGATGACCGCCCCGTTGAACAGGTCCTCCGCATAGCGGATATAAAAAACGATCGCCTGCGTCGCCGCCAGAAGGGACACGCCCAAAAGCGAGCCCATCGAGCCCCATTCGCTCGCCCAAATATAGAAGAGGGTCAGAAGCAGAATGCCGAACACGACCGCCGCCATCCACGGGTACTCCGTTTCACAGCACAGCGCAAAGGCGTACATGCCGAGGGTGGAGGCGATGCCCTTCCCTCCCTTGAACTTCATCGTGACGGGATAGATATGCCCGATGATGACCGACACGCCGCACACATACCGCGCCAGGTCGGAGACGAGCACGCCCGACCCCGCAAACACATAGTCCCGCCAGATAAAATAGGCGATGAGCAGGGTCAGCCCGCCCTTGACCATGTCGCAAAACAGCGTCAGCCCGCCGATCGCCAGCCCGAACTGGCGGCTCATGTTCATCGTGCCCGGGTTGCCGCTGCCCATGCGCCGCACGTCCTTGTGCTTGATCTTGGAAATGAGCAGCGCGAAATTGAAGCAGCCGACAAAGTACGAGACGACCGCCATCACGACGAACCAATACCATATATCCGAAAAGGAAACGACTTTCATGCTCTCTCCGTCACGTCTCCGCGTTCTCTCCGCGCGTCCTTGCCAGGATGCGGATGGGCGTGCCCGAAAAATCGAAGGTGCGCCGCAGTACGTTTTCAAGGTAACGCTTATACGAAAAATGCATCAGGACCGCATCGTTGCAGGACAGGACGAAGGTGGGCGGGCAGACGGACGGCTGCGTCGCAAAATACACTTTCAGCCGCCGCCCGTTGTACGAGGCGGGCTCGTTCGCGCGCACTGCGTCGAGGATGAGGTCGTTGAGCGTGCCCGTCGTCACGCGGAAATTCGCGTGCGCGTACACCTCGCGCGCGAGGCGCAGCAGCTTCTCCGTCCGCTGCCCCGTTTTGGCGGAAACGTACACGGACTTATAATAGTCCATGAATTTGAGGTCCTCTTTCAGCTTCTCTTCAAAGCGGAGCACGGTGCGCGTGTCCTTTTCGACGAGGTCCCACTTGTTCATGACGATGACGGACGGCTTGCCCTGTTCGTGCACATAGCCGATGATCTTCACGTCCTGCTCGGTCAGCCCTTCGCCGCGGTCGACGACCAGAAGGCACACGTCCGCGCGGCGCACCGCGTCCAGCGCGCGCACGACGCTGTAATACTCCACGTCGTCGGTCACGTTCTTTTTTCGACGGATGCCCGCCGTGTCGATGAGGGTATATTTTTCGCCCTCGAATTCGAAGGGGGTATCGATCGCGTCGCGGGTGGTGCCCGCAATGTCGGTGACGATGGTGCGCTCAAAGCCGAGGATCCTGTTCGTAAGCGAGCTTTTGCCCGCGTTCGGCTTGCCGACGAGCGCGATCTTTAATCGGTCGCTCTCCTCGTCCTCCCCTTCCGCAAACTGTTCGACGGCGGCGTCCAGCAAGTCGCCGATGCCCTGCGAATGCTCGGCGGAGACGGGGAACGGGTCGCCCAGCCCCAGCGCATAGAACTCGAACAGCTTATCGTGCGAAAAGTTGTCGATCTTGTTGACGGCGAGAAGCACGGGTTTGCCCGAGCGGCGCAGCTTTTCGGCCACGTCGTAATCGGAGGAGGAAAGCTCCTCCCGCCCGTCCATCAGAAGGATGATGACCTGCGCCATTTCGATGGCGAGGTCCGCCTGGCGCAGGATCTCGCGCCACATCGTATCTTCGGATTTGAGTTCGATGCCGCCCGTATCGACGACGGTGAAATGCTTGCCGCGCCACACCGCGTCGGCATACAGCCTGTCGCGCGTGACGCCCGGGCGGTTTTCGGTTATCGAGAGCCTGCGGCCCGCTATTTTGTTGAAGAGCGTGCTCTTGCCCACGTTGGGGCGGCCGACGATCGCGACCAGAGGGTTTGCCATATGCTTCCCGCACGCGGGCTCTTTTTTGCGCCGCCCCGAAGGGACTGCGCCGCTTCCGCGTGTGTTTGTTTCATTATACCGATTTTCCGCACTTTTGTAAAGAAAAAACGGCTTGCCGAAGCAAACCGCTTTCTTTCCTTTGTTTTAAACCACGCTGGGGATGCCGACGCCCAGATCCACGATGCCGACGATGTTGAGAACGATCGCCGCAACAAAGACGAGCACGAAAATTGCCGTCAGGATCTTGACGAGCACGCCGTGCCTGCCCGCGAAGGCGAACGCGCCGAACAGCACGCCGAGGAACAGGACGATCTGGAAAACGAGCTGAATGATCTCCGCCGTTTTCGAGCCGGGTTCAAATGCCTCTACCCCGCAGAGCGGCAGAAGGTATGTGATGAATGCGATCACCGCCGCAATGCCAAGCGCCGCAAAGCAACAAAACAGCGCGAAACCGCCGTTGCCGTTGTTCTTGCTCATACTTCTTCCTCCTTACAGAATAACTGTACTCATATTATCGCACAAAGCGCAGCGAATTACAAGCATTTATCAAACTTTTTTTGCCCGGAACAAAAATTCCACACAATGATCATATTATGCGGTTTCAGAGTTCCGTGCAAAAAAGACGGGCGGCCCTCCAGGAGCCGCCCCTTTGTTTTTTAAAAGAAGATCAGGACCAGCGCGACGATGTAGATCACGAGCGCCACGATGAAGATGATGAACCATACCCGCTTATGCGAACGGGCAAAGCTCCACGCACCGAACACGATACCGATGAGCAGCGCAAGGTAGCAGATGAAGTCCAGCACCCTGCCCACGGTGCCGAGATCCATCGTGATCCCGCAAAGCGGCAGCAGCTTGTTAATGAACAGCAAGAGCGCCGAAACGACCAGCGCGATGTAACTGCATACGCGCACGAAATCGTTGCGCGCCGCGCGTTCCGTCCTCTGCTTTTTCGGTTGGTTGTTGTTAGCCATAAAACTATCCTCCTTTTACGGCGGGTCCCCGCCGTTAAAAAATTTTTTTCGTATTTTATCGGGCGCTCTCTTTTTCGCAGATATACACGGCGTCCTCGCCGTCGTCCTCGACGAAGCGGACGGCGATCCCCTCCCGCCGCGCGGTCGGTACGCTCTTGCCCACGAAATCGGCGCGGAACGGGAGTTCCCTGTGCCCGCGGTCGATGAGCGCCAAAAAGCGGATGCGCGCGGGGCGCCCCAGCTGCATGACCTCCGCAATGGCGGCGCGCACCGTTCTGCCCGTGTACAGCACGTCGTCGCAGATGAGCACCGTTTTTCCGTCAATGCCGAACCCGATCTCGCTGCCGTAGAAGGCGACTTCGGTGTTCAGCTCGCCTAAATCGTCGCGGTACAGCGCGATGTCGAACACGCCGAGCGGCACGTCCGTCCCCTCAATGGAATCGATGCACGCCTT
This sequence comes from Clostridia bacterium, assembly GCA_017886545.1. Lineage (GTDB taxonomy): Bacteria > Bacillota > Clostridia > Christensenellales > Borkfalkiaceae > Borkfalkia. The sequence continues at coordinate 14,253 of JAGHJS010000009.1, read as the reverse complement.
GATGCGCTTTGCGACGGTGACGCCGCGGGTGCGGATGCCGATGAGCACAAGCCCCTCCGCCCCTCCATTATTTTCGATGACCTGGTGCGCAAGACGGCGGAAGGTATTGCCCATCCCGTCCGCGTCCATCAGTTTGCCTTTGATGACCATAAACACTCCTGTCTCGTAAAAACCCCGGCAGGCTGCTGCCTGCGGTTTTTACGATTTAAGGACAACCCCACGGGCGCGCGGCTTTCGCCGCTGACCGCGGAGGTTTTCCTCTGCGCGAATTATGATTGAAATAGTTTTTCCACTTTTTGTCATCCCGAGCCTGTCGAGGGATCTCTATGCGGATATCGTCAATATTAAATAGAGATCCTTCGGCTACGCTACGCTCCGCTCAGGATGACGGGAAAGAAGCACGCCGCGCCGCTCAGGATGACGGGAAAGAAGCCCGCCGCTCCGCTCAGGATGACGGGAAAGAAGCACGCCGCGCCGCTCACGGTGACACAAAAAGACGCAGCCGACTGCTCCGACGAAAAAGCGCGGTTTTTGCTTTTGCGGAAATCATTCAAAAATACATTCACCTTTCCTGCATGAGGCGAACGCATTCGCCAAATTGAGGGCGCTTAGGCAAAAACGCGGTTTTGCCACGCGCATTTTATTATTCTGAACGGGCAAAAATCCACCCTCTTCCACCCCGCCGCACGCACGGTCGACGGAAACGGAGCCAACTCACTCTTCCGTCAGCGTGTGCAGAACGTTCAAAAAATAGTCGGGCAGCGGCGCCTCGAAGGTCATGCGCTCGCCCGTGCGCGGGTGCGTGAGCGTGAGCCTGCACGCGTGCAGCAGCTGGCCGTTCAGATGAAAGCGCTGCTTTTTCGTACCGTATACGGGGTCGCCCACGATGGGGTGCCCGATGTGTTTGCAGTGCACGCGGATCTGATGCGTCCGCCCCGTTTCCAGCGAAAAGCGCACGAGGGTCAGCCCCTCTTTGTACCGTTTTTCGACCTGCCAGTTCGTAGCGGCGTACCTGCCCTTCTCCTTGGGCACGACCGCCATTTTTTTGCGGTCGGAAGGCGACCTTCCGATGTACGTTTCCACCCGCCCGCGCTCTTGGGCAAACCTGCCTTCGCACAGGGCGAGGTATTCGCGCGAACACGTTTTTACGGCGATCTGTTCGGCGAGCGAGCGGTGCGCGGCGTCGTTTTTGGCGACGACCAGAAGCCCGGATGTATCCTTGTCGATACGGTGCACGATGCCCGGGCGCACCACGCCGTTGATCGAGCTTAAACTGTGCAGGCGGTACAAGAGCGCGTTGACCAGCGTGCCCGTGTAATTGCCCGCGCCCGCGTGCACCGTAAGCCCCTGCGGCTTGTTCACCACGGCGATGTCCTCGTCCTCGTAGACGATGTCGAAGGGAATGTCCTGCGGGGTAAGGTCCGCCTCGCGCGGGGCGAGCACTTCCGCCTCGAACAGCGTGCCCGCGGCGACGGGGTGCGCCGCCTTTACAGGCTCGCCGCCGCGCGTCACATGCCCCTCGTCCAGCAGTTTTTTCGCCGCCGAACGGGAGATGCCGAGCGCCTCCGCCACGAACACGTCGGCGCGCGCGTACGCCCGTTCCGCCGCAATGGTCTTACCCGCCATTCCCGCTGCCGTTCTCCTTTTCTCCCGCCGCAGCGTCCGCCGCGGCAATGTCGCTCTTCTGTATGCCCGTATCGCCCTGCACGGCGCCGAGGTCGTTGTCCGTCTCCGCCGCTGCCGTATCCAGCTCGGCGGCGGCGGCGAGCACTTCCTCTTTCTCCTTCTTTTTGTGCATGAGCGAACGCACGAGCGAATCACGATCCACAAACAAGAGCGCCAGAATGAGCATGACCGCCCCCACCGTGACCGCGATATCCGCCACGTTGCAGTTGAAGTTCAGAAAGCCGATGTCGCCGACGGAAACGTCGATGAAGTCGCGCACGGAGCTTTGGACGATGCGGTCGACAAGGTTGCCCGCCGCGCCCGCCATGATGACCGCGAGCGAGCCGCGCAGAAAGCGCTTGTGCTTTTGCAGCTTCACCAGCACGATGAGCATCACGATGAGCGCGACGCACGTAACGATGATGAGGAAAGGCTGCGCAAAATCCCACCCCGCAAGCAGACCGTACGACGCGCCCGTGTTGCGCACGCAGCGGAATTCCAAAAATCCGGGAATGATCGTTACGGTCTGCGGCGGGCTTTCGATGAGCGCGAATACAACCGCCTTGCTGACCTGATCGAGCAATAAAATGGCAAGAAATACAATGCCTAAAACCATCTGAACACTCCTTTAATCGTCCATCAGCCCGAGGTTGCGGCACAGCTTTTCCAGATCCAGCTTGCCCTTCGGGTTGAGCACATCGTCGAGGTTGAAGCCCGATTCCTCTTCCCCCTCGACGTATTTTTCGATGACCGCTTTCGGGTCGAACGTCTCCTCTTCGGCGGCGGGGACGAACTGCGCTTTTCTCCTGCCGATGAGCGCGGCAAGGTCGTCCGCAAACCCCGCGTACTTTTTTTGCTCCGCCGCGGGGATGACCCCCGCCATGCTCGCCGCCAGGGCGCGCCACTTGTCGCAGAACAGTTTGAGCGTGCGCCACTCCGTTTCGGCGGAGAGGCGGTAGAACTCCTTGATCTCCTCGCCCTTGCCTTCCGCATGCACGATGGCGCGGCTGACCTGCCCTTCGCGCTCCTTCATCTCGGCAAGGCTCGCGCGCAGGCTCCTGTTCTCCCCTTCCAGCCCCTCCAAGCGGTACTGCAGCTGGCGCAGCTTGGTCTCGTACGCTTCGCGGATGCCCGCGATAAGCTGTTCCGTTTCCTTTTGCGTGAACTTTTTAGCCATTTTCCGCCCTTATCTCCGCTATCATTTTATTCTTTACGGAATACAGCGCTTCGGAAAGGTCCACTTTGTACACATGCGGGTTGTCCTGCCGCCTGTATTCGCTCCAGAACGTCTCTTTTTCGCGCGCGGCATACGCGCACACTTCGGAAAGAGACGGGAAACCGTACACGAGCTCGCCGCCCTTCATTATCTGCACCGAAAGCGGGCGCAGCGTATAGTCCGTAAAGGTGGTCCGCTTCCACGTTTCCACGGGGTGGAAGATGGTCAGCGGCTTGCTTTCGTCAAACGCTTCCCCGCGCAGGGCGATGAGGTCTGCGCGCGCCTTGCCCGTCTTTTTATCGTAGACGCGGTACACCTGCTTGAACCCGGGGTTGGTGATCTTATCCGAATTGTCCGAAAGTTTGATCTTCGGGATCATGCCGCCGCCCGGCGCCTGCACGGCGGCGAGCTTGTACACGCCGCCGAGCGCGGGCAGATCCGCGCTCGTGATGAGCTTGGTGCCGACGCCCCATAAATCGATCTTCGCGCCCTGGTTTTTCAGCGACGCGATGACGCGCTCGTCGAGGTCGCCCGACGCGCAGATGATCGCCTTTTCAAAACCCGCTTCGTCCAGCATCTCCCGCGCGCGTTTGGAAAGATACGCAAGATCGCCGCTGTCGAGGCGGATGCCCTTCGGCTCGTGCCCCGCCGCACGCAGTTCTTTGAACACGCGGATGGCGTTCGGCACGCCGCTTTTCAGGGTATCGTAGGTGTCGACGAGCAGCAAACAGGCGTCGGGGAAGAGATGCGCGTACGCCTTGAACGCCTCGTATTCGGTGGGGAAATTCATCACCCAGCTGTGCGCGTGCGTGCCCGAAACGGGGATGCCGAACAGCCGCCCCGCAAGCACGTTCGACGTGGAGCCGCAGCCGCCGATGACCGCCGCCCGCGCGCCGTAAACGCCCGCGTCGGGCCCCTGCGCGCGGCGCAGCCCGAACTCCATCACTTCGCCGCCCGCCGCGGCGTAGGCGATCTTCGCCGCCTTGGTCGCGATGAGCGTCTGATGGTTGACGATGTTCAGAAGCGCCGTTTCGACGAACTGCGCCTCCAGAAGGGGCGCGCGCACCGTTAAGATCGGCTCTTCGGGGAAGACGACCGTCCCTTCGGGCACCGCGAACACGTCGCCCGTAAAACGGAAGGTGCGCAGATAGTCGAGAAACGGCTCTTCAAACAGCCCGAGCGATCGCAGGTAGGCGATGTCCTCCTCCGTAAAGCGGATGGAGCGGATGTAGGCGATCGCCTGTTCCAGCCCCGCCGCCACCGAATAGGTGATGACGCTGTTGCGGCGGAAAAAGAGGTCGAACACCGCAATATCGTTCTGTTTTCCGTTTTTCAGGTACCCGCTCATCATCGTGAGCTGGTACAGGTCGGTCAGAAGGGTGAGGTTGCGCGCCGCGCCCTCCTCTGCCTGCGCCGCATCCCTTTCCGCATTCCGCGCCGTGCTCTGCGCCATCGTTATACCTCTCCTCCGTCTTTGCCGCTTCTCTCCGCGCCGTTTTCTTCCGCACCGTTCCCGGCGGAAGCTCCCTCTTCGGCAGGCGCGTCGGCGGGCGTTTCCCCGTCGGCGGGCGCATTTCCGTCGGCGGCGGGATCGAACTTGCTCTCACCCGCGGCGGGGTCTTCGCCCCCGTCCGTGCCGCCCTGCTCCGCAGAATAGGGACGGAAAAACTCCCGCGCACGGTCGGGGAACGCCGCCCACCACTCTTTCCAACGCGCGGAAAGCGGCTTTTTCTCCTTCGGGGCGGCGGGCACGGCGGCTTCCGCAGGCGCCTCCGCGGGGATGTCGCCCCCCGCCTGCCGTATGCGCGCCTCGGTGAGTTTTTGCTGTTCTTCCTGTTTTTTCAGCTCTTCCTTCGTATGGTACACAGGCAGAATGGCGAGGGGTTCCCCGTCCTTCGACCCGAAAAAGCTGCCGTGTTTGTATTTGTTCCAGCCGATGAGGATGACCGCGAGCAGGAACCCGCCCACGCACATGATGATGGCGAACACCTCCGAGATCATCACGTTGTGCCCGAGCTGAAACTGCGGGTCGCGCAGCGGCTCCATGATGGAGCGCACCAGCCCGTACCCGAAGAAGTACCCGCACATCGAAAGCCCGTGCGGGCGCTTTTTGAACTTCCACATGAGGGTGAACAGCAGCGCGAAAATGACGAGGTTGGCGAGCATCTCGTAGAAGAAAAAGGCGTAGTGCCACGCTCCTTCGCGCTCGATGTACACCGCAAAGGGGAACCACTGCATGGAGGGGTCGGTGACCAACCCGCCGTATACTTCCTGGTTGAAGAAATTCCCCCACCTGCCCATCGCCTGCGCCAGAATGACGCCCGGCAGAAGGCAGTCCGCCACGCGCAGGAAGTTGATCTTGTGGATAAGACAGAAGAGCACCACCCCGAGCGCGCCGCCGATGATGCCGCCCGTGATGGACAGCCCGCCGTCGCGGAAGCCCGTGAACCACTCCGCTATCGAGGAACCGGGGTCGGTCACCACCGAAAAGGTGCGCGCGCCGATGATGCCGAGGGGCAGCACGCACAGGAGAAGGTCGAGCACCCAGCTCACGGGGATGTTGCGCCGTTTGAACAGGAAGGAAACGACGACGATCGCCAGGATGACGCCGAGGATGATCATGATCGCATAATAGCGGATCTCGATGCCGAATACGGTAAACGCGACCGCAGGCGGGATCGAATAATTAGGCTCGTTCATAGAAGGATCTCCGCGCCCGCACGCGCGGGCGGAAAGGTAAAATCGGATTCATTATACCATATCCGCGCGCAAAGGGAAAGTAAAATGAATAAATTTCCGCAAATTTGGACGAGTGCACAAAAAAGCGGAGCGCACGTCGGGCGGCAAAAAGGTACAGGCGCCGCGCTTTTGCGGGCGGCACAAAAAATCCCTGCGGGCGCCGCGCTTTTGCGGACGGCACAAAAAATCCCTGCGGGCGCCGCGCTTTTGCGGGCGGCACAAAAAATCCCTGCGGGCGCCGCGCTTTTGCGCAGCGCCCGCAGGGACCGCCTTGCCGCGCGGGCGTTCCCGCGCGGCGCTTATCCCGCAGTCGTATGCGGGCGTCCGACCCCCAACGATACAAGCAGAGCGCCGTCCACCTTCCGCATGGTCTGCTCGGAGAGCGCGCCGATGCGTTCTTTCAGCCGCCGCTTATCCAGCGTACGGATCTGTTCGAGCAGCACGACGGAATCGCGCGCCAGCCCGTAACTGTTGCCCGCGATCTCGATGTGCGTCGGCAGCCGCGCCTTTGTCATTTTTGAGGTGACCGCCGCCGCGATCACGGTCGGGGAATACTTGTTGCCGACGTCGTTCTGCACCACGAGCACGGGGCGCACGCCGCCCTGCTCGCTGCCCACGACGGGGCTGAGATCCGCGTAGTACAGTTCGCCCCTCTTGATATCCATTGCTTTTGCGACCTCGCTTTGCCTTTTTTCTTTCGGAAAGTCCCCTCCCGTTCCAGTATATGTAGCGAAGCCTTCCGCCCGTTCGCGGCAGGGACCTTTCCGCCCCTTAGTATTGCCGCAAACGCGGGCGCTTATACGCGGGCGCGCCTGCCGCAAAAACAGCCCGTAACGCAAAAAACCGCGCCGCCCGTCGGGGGGCGCCGCGGCACAGGCAAAAAATACACACCGCCCGCCGCTTGTTTGCGGCGGGCGGCTCGCTTTTACAGCCCGTTTTTTATAACGCTGCCCTTTTATGCCTTGGCGACCTCCGCGATCGCGCGGGGGATCTGCGCAATGACGTCGTGCGCGCACACGGAATATTCGCTGCCGAGCGCTTCCGCCGCCAGCGCGCCCGCCCTGCCGAGCAGCCAGGAGGCGCACAGGGCGGCGTCTCCCGCGGGGATGCCGCGCGCCGCGATCGACGCAAGCAGCCCTGCCAGCACGTCGCCGCTGCCGCCTTTCGCCAGCGCAGGCGTACCCGACGCGACATAGCGCACGCGGTTCCCGTCCGCAAGCAGCGTCACGTTGTTTTTGAGCAGGACGCAGACGCCGTATTCCGCGGCGAAGGACTGCGCGATCTCCGCACCGTTCTCGCGCAGGCGCTGCACGCTCTCGCCGCAGAGGCGGGAAAACTCGCCCGGGTGCGGCGTAAGGACGACCGAACCCGCCCGCGATTCCTTCAGCACCGAAATGCCGCATTCCGCCAGCGTATTGAGCGCGTCCGCGTCGAGGATGAGCGTTCCGCCGAAATTGGAGAGCAGATAGGAAAGGACGCCGTACAGCGAACGGCTCCTGCCCGCGCCCATGCCGACCGCGATCGCATCCGCCTCGTAGCACAGCAGGCGCAGCGCCAGCTCTTCGCAGCGCAGCCCGCCGTCAACGGAAGGAAGAGAGGTCAGGATCGCTTCGGGGAGTTTTCCGATATAGTGCGGGAACAGCTCGGCGGGGACGCACAGCTCGGTATAGCCGCATCCGCCGCGGAGCGCCGCGGCGGCAGAGAGAAGCGGCGCGCCCGTATAGGCGGCGCAGCCGCCGAGGATCGCCGCCCTGCCGAAACTCCCCTTGTTGGAATCGCAGCGCCGCGGCGGGAAAAACGAAGCAAAATCCTCCCCTTCGCAAAGCTGTGCATACTGGCAGTCCGGCAGTTCGATCCCGATATCTTTACGGACCGTTTTTCCGCATACGTCCTTTCCTTTCCCGACCAAAAGCCCCGTTTTCAGCTCGCCCACCGCAACGGTGACGTCTGCGCGCACGCACAGTTTGTAGGTGCCGTTGTCGCCGTTCAGCCCGCTCGGGATATCCGCGGCGACCACCTTCGCCCCGCTCGCGTTGATCTGCCCGATCGCCTCGGCGAACGCGCCTTCGGGCATGCCGCGGAAACCCGTCCCGAACAGCGCGTCAATGATGACGTCAAACCGCTCTTCGGGGAATGCCTGCAACACTTCGCCCTTGTATTTTGCGCGCTGCGCGGCGCAGTCGGGCGAAAGTTTTTCCCCGACCGCGAACACCGCCGTGCGCCAGCCGCGTTCGGCAAGCAGGCGCGCCGCGCACCAGCCGTCGCCGCCGTTGTTCCCGCCGCCGCACACGGCGAGCACGGACGCGCCCCCGCCCGCGCGCAGCAGTTTTTCCGCCTCGTCGGCGACCGCCGCGCCCGCCCGTTCCATGAGTTCGGACGACGGCACGCCCAGCTCCTCGATCGTATACATATCCGCCGCGCGCATCTCCGCGCAGGTCAGAACGTGCTTCATATCCCCCTCCCTTTCATTCCTCTTCCTCCGCGCCCGGCGAGGCGAGCGCGTCCTTTGCCGTTTCGTACGAAAACCCCTTGGACAAAAGGTGACGGTACGCCTTTGATAAATTTTCGCGCGTCGGCTCCTTCCCTCGCATATACTTTTGCAGCACCGCCTTCGCCGCCTCCTCTTCGCCCTCCAGCCCGTCGAGAGCGGCTTCGACCTGCTCCTCCGCAACGCCGCGGCTTTTCAGCTCCAGCGCGATGAGCCGCGCGCCCTTCCGCCTGCCCGCGGCCTGTACATACTGCGCGCTGTACTCGGCGTCGTCCACAAAGCCGTAGCCGCGCAGCTTTTCGAGCACATAGTCGCACACGGCAGGCAGATACCCCTTTTTTTTGAGGAAGTCACGCATCTGCTTCTCCGTCTTCATGGTCGCGGAGAGATGTCTGAGCGCCCTGTCCAGTGCCTGCGCCTTTTCGCTTTCGAGCTGCATTTCGGCGAGCTGCTCCGCCTCGACATACATGCCGACCTTCAGGCGGTTCGTGAGCACCGTTTCCAAACGCATGCCGCAGCAGAACGCGCCGTCCACATACACGTTGCAGCGCTCTTTATCCTTTTTTTGCGGGGTGATATCGGTGATCTCAGGCATACGCTCTCTCCTCCCGCCGCAAAGGCGGCGCGGCGCACGCGGACGCATTTTTGCGCGCGGACGCTTTTTTGCACGCGGACGCATTTTTGCACGCGGACGCGCTCCGCTGTGTAGAAAAACGCGCGCGTAAAAAACGCGCGCGGACAGATTTACGGTTCCACCGCAAATTCCAGTTTTTTATGCAGCGACGCGGGATAATGCGCCTCGAGCCACGCCCCGATCTGCCGCAGAACGGGGTCGCCGTTGCAGCCGAACACGATGCGCATGGGGTCGCGGTAATACTCCAGCTTCAGTTCATACTTCGCTTCCGCCCCTTCGCAGCACTCGTTCAGCCTGCGGCGCAGAAGATCTTCCAGCCACTCGTAATCTTCGCCCTCCTCGCCTTCGGCAAGGATCGCGTAATACAGGTCGGCATGCTGTTCGAACTCCTGCCAGAACCGCACGACGTTCTTTTCTTTGGGCTTTTTTTTGAAAAACTTATCCAGCAGCGCCATGCCCGCTCCTTTTTACAGCCTGACGACCCAGCCGTGCGGATCGGGCAGCCTGCCCGACTGAATACCCGTGATGGTATCGTACAGCCATTTCGTGATGGGACCCATCTTCCCGCCGTTGACGACGTAGTCCTCTCCTTTATACTCCATCATGCCGACGGGCGAGATGACCGCCGCCGTGCCCGTGCCGAACGCCTCGTCGAGCGTGCCGTTCTTCTGCGCCTCGATCACTTCGTCGATGGAAACGCGCCGCTCCGAAACCTTATAGCCGTTCGCCGCAAGCAGCTCGATGCAGCTCTTGCGCGTGATGCCGGGCAGGATGGAACCGACCAGCGCGGGGGTGACGACCTCGCCGCCGATGACGAAGAACATGTTCATCGAACCCACTTCTTCGACGTACTTTTTCTCCTTCGCATCCAGCCAGAGCACCTGGTCGAAGCTCTTCTTTTCCGCTTCTTCGCCCGCTTTCAGGCTGACGGCGTAGTTCGCGATGCACTTGGATTCGCCCGTGCCGCCGATGGTCGCGCGGGTGTAATAGTCCTCGACCAGAAGGCGCGTCGGCTCCAGCCCGTGCGCATAATAGCTGCCGACGGGCGAAAGGATGATGAAAAAGAGATATTCCTTGCTCGCGTGCACGCCGAGCATCACGTTCGTCGCGATGATGGACGGGCGTATGTACAGCGCCGTGCCCGGCTCCGTCGGGATCCAGTCCTTTTCGATCTTCAAAAGCTCGAACAGCCCGTTCAGCACGAATGTTTCGTCGATCTGCGGGATGCACATGCGCTCCGCCGAGCGGTTCATGCGCTTGAAGTTTTCATCGGGGCGGAACACGCGGATCTCGCCCTTTTCGTTTTTGAACGCTTTCAGCCCTTCGAAGATGCCCTGCGCATAGTGAAAGACGGTCGTGGCAAGGTCGAATTCGACGGGGCCGTACGGCTCGATCTTCGCGTCGTGCCAGCCCTGCCCCTCCGTGTAGCGCATGGTGAACATGTGGTCGGTGAAGATCTTGCCGAACCCGAGTTTCGCGCCCGGTGCAGGCTTCTGTTTCGGATGCTGCGTTCTAATGATCTGAAGTTCCATGATTCTCCCTCCCGCCGCGCTGCGAAAGCGGCGCGGATACTCAGTCGTGATTTATTTGTTCGGGGATATTATAGCACGCCCAGCCGCGTTTGTAAACAATTTATAAAACGGATAAACCGAATCGCGTTCATCGATTTTTCGAATCGGCGGCAAGGCAAGCCCGCCCGTCGGTGCGGAACGGCTGCCCACGCGGAGCTCACCGCGCGAACGCAGCCCACTGCGCGCCGCCCTCGCGTATGCGCACCCTGCCTGCGAGGAAATCGACGAGCGCGGCGGAAAACGCCGCCGCCTCTTCCTCCCCGACCGAAAGCGTTACGATAACGTCGCCCGCGTACGCAATGTCCGCAGGTTCGCAGCCGCGCGCGGCGAGGAATTTTTTAAGTGCGTCGAACTGCTCGTAGCCGACGGACGCGAAGAGGGTGCGGCACACCCTGTATTCGCGGATATCCGCCTGCGCGAGCACCTCCGCCGCCGTGCCCGCGTACGCGCGCACCAACCCGCCCGCGCCCAGCTTGATCCCGCCGAAATAGCGGGTGACGACCACGGCGGTCTCGAACAGCTTTTTGCTGCGCAGCACTTCCAAAATGGGCATGCCCGCCGTGCCCTGCGGCTCGCCGTCGTCCGAAAAGCGCAGAAGATTGCCCGTCTTATCCGCCACGAACGCGTAGCAGTTGTGCGTGGCGAGCGAATGCTGCGCACGGATCTTTGCGACGAACACGCGCGCCTCCTCCTCGTCCGCCGCGTGCGCGGCGTTCGCGATGAAGCGGGAGCGCTCGATCACCTTTTCGTACGTGACGGGCGCGTATACGGAGAGATAGCTCTTCATCGGTTTTCCGGTCAGACGAGCTGCACGCGGATGTGCACCTTTTTGCCCTTGTGCAGGATGAACTCGCCCGTTTCCTTCGCCGCGGCGGGGAGAGCCGCGTTCACGTCCTCCGCCTTGTCGTCGTTGATCTTCACGCCGCCGCCCTCGATGAGCCTGCGCGCCTCGCTCTTGGACTTTGCCGCGCCCGCCGCGCCCATCGCGTCCGCGACCGTCGCCGTTTCTGCGGGGATCTGCACCGTGGGCATGTTCGCCGCGTCGCCGCCGAACGCCGCGCGCGCCTGCGCCTGCGCCGCGTCCGCCTTCTCCTGCCCGTGCACGAGCTTGGTCAGCTCGTACGCGAGCCGCTCTTTGGCGGCGTTCATGCGCTCGTCCTTATGCGCGCACAGGGCGGAAATTTCGTCGAGCGGCAGGAAGGTGAGCAGTTTGAAGCACTTTTCCACGTCCGCGTCGTCGGTGTTGCGCCAATACTGGTAGAACTCGTAGGGAGAGGTCTTGTTTTCGTCCAGCCAGACGGCGCCCTTCGCCGTCTTGCCCATCTTTCTCCCGTCGGAGGTCGTGAGCAGCGTGAACGTCATCGCAAAAGCGGGCTGCTGTTCCTTGCGGCGGATGAGATCCGCGCCCGCCAAAATGTTGCTCCACTGGTCGTCGCCGCCCAGTTCGAGCTTGCAGCCGTACTTGCGGTACAGCACCAGGAAGTCGTACGCCTGCATGAGCATGTAGTTGAACTCGAAGAAGCTCAGCCCGCGCTCGTAGCGCGACTTGAAGCACTCTGCCGACAGCATTTTGTTGACGGAGAAGTGCACGCCGATCTCGCGCAGGAAGTCGATGTAATTGAGGTTCAGCAGCCAGTCCGCGTTGTTGACCATGACCGCGCCGTTTTCGCCCTCAAAGTTGATGAAGCGCGCCATCTGCTTGCGGAAGCACTCGCAGTGGTAGTCCACCGTTTCGCGCGTCATCATCAGGCGCATGTCCGTCCTGCCCGAAGGGTCGCCGATCATGCCCGTGCCGCCGCCGATGAGCACGATGGGCTTGTGCCCCGCGTCCTGCATGTGCTTCATGGCGATCAGCTGCATAAAGTGCCCGACGTGCAGCGAATCCGCCGTCGGGTCGAACCCGATATAGAATGGCACGCTCTCCGAACCGAGCAGCTTGTACAATTCGTCCTCGTACACGGTCTGCTTGATGAATCCGCGTTCGCGGAGGGTGTCCATTACGTTTTTCATCGTTCCTGTTCTCCTTTTGCGCGCGCCCGCGGGCGCGCCTTCAAAATTATTCTGTATTATTGGCTATTTTAGCACATCGCCGCGCTTTTGTAAACCCAACCGCCGCAAAGAACGGAAAACTTTGAAATTTTTTTGTGCGCGCGGGGAATATATACCGAACAAAATATTGAAAAATTTTTCGGGATATGCTATAATTTTTTACGGTCGAAAGGCTATTCCTGTTCGGTAAATTATAATTGGAGGATGTAACATGCAATTTTCACGCGAAGTTGAAGAGATGATCTGCGTTGCAAAGGGCCCCAACCACGGCCCCGCCCCCATCCCTGAAGAGGGCAAGTGGGTGCAGGCAAAGGAGATCAAAGACATCTCCGGCCTCACGCACGGCGTGGGCTGGTGCGCACCCCAGCAGGGCACCTGCAAACTGACGCTCAACATCAAACAGGGCGTTATCCAGGAAGCGCTGGTCGAAACGATCGGCTGCTCGGGCATGACCCATTCCGCGGCGATGGCGGCGGAGATCCTGCCCAAAAAGACCATTCTCGAAGCGCTGAACACCGACCTCGTGTGCGACGCGATCAACACCGCGATGCGCGAACTGTTTTTGCAGATCGTGTACGGCCGCAGCCAGTCCGCTTTTTCGGACGACGGGCTTGTCATCGGCGCGGGGCTCGAGGACCTCGGCAAGGGCAACCGCTCGCAGATCGGCACGATGTACTCCACCGCGGAGAAGGGCGTGCGCTACCTCGAAATGACGGACGGCTACGTCAGGCGGATGGCGCTGGACGCAAACAACGAAGTCATCGGCTATGAATTCGTCAACTTCGGCAAGATGATGGACTTCGTCAAGAGCGGCATGGACGCAAACGAAGCATTGAAGAAGGCAACCGGGCACTACGGCAGGTTTGAAAAGGCCGACGGGGCGGTCACCTACATCGACCCCCGCAAACAGTAAGGAGGTACACGGGAATGAGCGTTACGTTTGAAGGTTACGAAAGAAGGATCAACCAGATCAAACCCGTGATGGACAAGTACGGGATCAAAGATTTTGAAGACGCAAAGCGCATCTGCAACGAAAAAGGCTTCGACGCCTACGACATCGTGAAGGGCGTGCAGCCCATCGCGTTCGAGAACGCGGGCTGGGCGTATACCCTCGGCGCCGCCATCGCCATCAAGAAGGGCTGCACCAAAGCGGCGGACGCGGCGGAAGCCATCGGCGAAGGTCTGCAGGCGTTCTGCATCCCCGGCTCCGTCGCCGACCAGCGCAAAGTCGGGCTTGGCCACGGGAATCTCGCGGCGATGCTGCTGCGCGAAGAGACGGAGTGCTTCTGCTTCCTCGCGGGGCATGAGTCCTTTGCGGCGGCGGAAGGCGCGATCGGCATCGCGAAGAACGCGAACAAAGTCCGCCAAAAGCCTCTCCGCGTCATTCTGAACGGTCTGGGCAAGGACGCGGCGTATATCATTTCGCGCATCAACGGGTTCACCTATGTGCAGACCAAGTACGACTACTACACGGGCAAAGTGACGATCGTGAAAGAGACCCCCTACTCCACGGGCGAGCGCGCGAAGGTGCGCTGCTACGGCACGGACGACGTGAACGAGGGCGTTGCGATCATGATCATGGAAAAGGTCGACGTCTCCATCACGGGCAACTCGACCAACCCGACCCGCTTCCAGCACCCCGTTGCGGGCACCTATAAGAAGTGGGCTGTCGAGAACGGCAAAAAGTATTTCTCCGTTGCCTCGGGCGGCGGCACGGGCAGGACGCTGCACCCCGACAACATGGCGGCGGGCCCCGCAAGCTACGGCATGACGGACACGATGGGCCGCATGCACTCCGACGCGCAGTTCGCAGGTTCCTCCTCCGGCCCCGCGCACGTCGAGATGATGGGTCTGATCGGCATGGGCAACAACCCGATGGTCGGCGCAAGCG
>JAGHJS010000077.1 GCA_017886545.1 Clostridia bacterium | reverse complement strand
GGCGCTGAACATGATCGACGCCGTCAAAAAGAGCGGCGACACCATCGACGCCAAAAAGCTGGAACAGGCGCTGGGCGTGCCCGTCGTCGCCAGCTCCGCTCTCAAAAACGAGGGCATACGGGAGCTGATGGAGCGCGCGTTTGCGGCGGCGAAAACGCCGCGCGAAGGCACGACGGTGCTCAAAGGCTCCTCCATCGCGCACGTTTTGGACGACGTGAAGATCGCCCTGCGCGGCAAGGGCGTGGAGAACCCGCTCTTCCATGCGGTCAAACTTGCGGAGGGGGACGAACTCGAAGTCGCCGGCCACCCCGACGAGCTGCGCATGGTCAATGAATTCAAAACGCAGCACAGCGACGATCTTTTCGGGGGTGACTTCGAAGCGCTCGTCGCGGACGCGCGCTACAAGTACATATCCGCAAACTTTTCGGGCGCGCTCGTCAGGTCGGCGAAGCGCGAAAAGAGCGGGCTGAGCAAATCGGACAAAGCGGACCGCGTGCTCACCAACCGCTGGGCGGCGATCCCGATCTTCGTCGTCATCCTCTTTCTGGTCTTTCACCTCACGTTCGGCGAAGATCTGTTCTATCTGAACGCGATCTTCGGGTTTGCCTACGACGTGGAAACGGGCAACGCCTATCTCGATGCGTTTGTCGCCGTGTTTTTCAACGGCGCGGGCATATCGACGCCGGGCGCGATCATGTTCAACCTGACCGATTTTATCATGAACACCTGTCTGGGCGGCTGGATCGCGGACGGCATGGCGGCGTCGGGCGCCGCCGGCTGGGCGCAGGGGCTGGTCAACGACGGCATCTGGGGCGGCGTTGCGGGCGTCATGTCCTTCGTGCCGCAGGTGCTGGTGCTGTTCCTGTTCCTCTCCATTCTCGAAGATTCGGGGTACATGGCGCGCGTGGCGTTCATTCTCGACCGCATTTTCCGCCGCTTCGGCGTTTCGGGCCGCGCGTTCATCCCGATGATCATGGGCTTCGGCTGCTCGGTGCCCGCCGTCGTCAACACAAGGACGCTCGCGGACGATAAAGAGCGGATCATGACCACGCGCGTCATACCGTTCTTCACCTGCGGCGCGAAAGCGCCCATCCTCGCCGCGATCTGCGGCGCGCTCGCTGCCGAATATACGGGCGTGAACGCGGAGCTGCTCGTCTTTGCGCTGTATCTGTTCGGCATGCTCATGGCGATCGTCATGCTGCTGTTCATGCGGCAGACCTCCATGCGCGGCGAAGTGCCGCCCTTCATCATGGAGCTGCCCGCCTACCATGCGCCGCAGTTCCGTTCGCTGATGATCCACCTGTGGGATAAACTCAAGCACTATGTGAAAAAGGCGTGCACGATCATCGTCGCTTCTTCCATCGTGATCTGGTTCCTTTCGCACTTCTCCTGGGAGTGGCGGTACCTGGAAGACGAAATGATGAACGAGAGCATCCTGCATGACGTCGGCTGTTTCGTGCAGTGGATCTGCACGCCGATGGGCTTCGGCTATAACGGCGAGGCGATGCGCAGCTACGGCTGGGTGTTCGTGGTCGCCGCCGTCACGGGGCTGATCGCCAAGGAAAACGTGATCGCGACCTTCTATGTCCTCGTCGCCGCGATCGGCGGCAGCGTTGCGGGCGGCGTGGGCGACGACGGAGAAAACGGCATCGGCGCGGTCGTCGCGCTCATGCAGCAGACGGGCATCACCTGGCAGGGGCTGATCGCGTTCTGTGTGTTCAACATGCTCACCATCCCCTGTTTTGCGGCGGCCGCCGTGGTCAAGGGCGAAACGCCGAAAGGGAAATTCAAATTCACGGTCGCGTTCTGGGTGCTCACCTCGTACGTCACGTCGACCTGCCTGTACCTGATGTTCAGCTGGCCGTGGACGGCCGCCATCGTCGCCGCGCTGATCGCGCTGGTCGTCGCCTTCTTTATCCTGCGCAATAAGGGCATCATCCGCTTCCGCAGGAAAAAGAAGGGGAGCGGCTCCGCCGGGGAGTAACGGCGCGTCAAGGAATAACGGCGCCGCGCGCGGCATAACCTGAAAGCGGTTCCCGCGCAAAGGCGCGGGAGAAGGAGAAAAGCGTATGGATTGGGTCGGGATCCTCTTTACGGTCCTGGCGGCGGTGCTCGCCGTGGGGATCGTCGCGGGCGTCGTCGTGTGGCGGTACGTGCAGAAAAAGCGCGGCAAAGGCGGCTGCGACTGCGGCTGCGATTGCTGCCCGGGCGGCTGCCGCGGCTGCCATGCGGCAAAAAAAGAGGACGAAAAACATTGAATGTGTTCAAAAACAGCGTCCGTCTGCAACGGAACGGCAGGGGCGCCTCCTTTCGGGGAGGCGCCCCTGCCGTTTGTCACGGTGTGCAGCGGAAAACGGCGGCGCGCGCGGGCGCTCCCGCGCAGATTGAATTTTTTTAAAAAAAGTGCGGAAACCGCAATCAAAACCGCTTGACAGTAATTTTTATATAAGATAAAATTTATTGCGGAATCTGCGGGCGGCACTCTCACGGGCCGCCGTTACCGTCTTTACGGAACGATACAGAACAATACAGTTAAGGAGACCAACAAGAATGAAGACCTATATGGCGAATGCCCAGACGGTTGAAAGGAAGTGGTACGTCGTCGACGCGGCGGGCGTTCCTTTGGGCAGGCTTGCGTCCAAGGTCGCGGCGGTCCTTCGGGGGAAAAACAAGCCCACCTTTACGCCGCACGTGGATACGGGCGATTTTGTGATCGTCATCAACAGCGACAAAGCGGTGCTCACGGGTAAAAAGCTGGACGATAAGTTTTATCGCTACCACACCGGCTATATCGGCGGGCTGAAAGAAGTTTCTTACCGCAAGATGATGGCGGAAAAGAGCGACGTCGCCGTGTATGAGGCGGTCCGCGGCATGCTGCCGAAAAATTCGCTGGGCAGGAAGATGCTCAAAAAGCTGCGCGTGTATAAGGGCGCGGAGCATAAGCACGAGGCGCAAAAGCCCGAAGAGCTTAAATTATTTTAACGAGGTGCGCAAATGGCTAAAGCGAATCTGAAAAAGAAATTGCAGTTCTGGGGCACGGGCAGGCGTAAAAAGGCGATCGCCCGCGTCCGCCTCATCCCTTCGGGCAGCGGCAGCATCGTGATCAACGACCGCGCGCTCGAGGATTATTTCCCGCAGGGCACGCTGCAGTACATCGTTAAGCAGCCCGTTGCGCTCACCGGCACGGAAAGCGCGTACGACATCGTCGTGAACGTCTGCGGCGGCGGGTACACGGGGCAGGCGGGCGCCATCCGCCACGGCATCGCGCGCGCGCTCATCCAGGCGCAGCCCGAGCTTCGCCCCGCGCTCAAAAAAGAGGGCTTCCTTACGCGTGACCCTCGCAGCAAGGAACGCAAGAAGTACGGCTTGAAAAAGGCACGCCGCGCTCCTCAGTTCTCCAAGAGGTAATTCGGTTTACGGTACGGCGCCGCGGGATCTTTCGCGGCGCCGTTATTCACTTTTTCCCCTTGCCGATGCGGCGGGAGATCGCCTCGTGCCGCAAAAGCGCCTCCTGGGCGCGGCGTTTGCGCTCTTCGGCGGTGAACACGCCCTGCGCGCGTTCCTCTTTCGGCGGCGCGGCGCGCGGCTCGTCATCGCGGGGCGCGGCGTCATCGGGCGCGGCGGCGTCTTTGCCCGTGCCCGCAAGCGCGGCAAACAGATCGAACAGTCCGAATTTTTCCATTTTTCCTCCCTTCATCGCAAATTCTTTACGTCTTAACGCAAATTTTCATCAAAATTTACGGGTTTTTTATTGCGAAAACAGGCGTTTTGATATATAATTGAAAGGTATACGGCGCGGCGTATCCGCCGCGGCACAGATCGTAAGGAGTCTACGGCTTATGCTGAAAAAGCTCAGAAAAATATTGCCCGTTCTGCTCATCCTCGTCCTCGCGTTTGCGGCGCTTGCGGGGTGCAGCGGCAATTATACTTCCCCCGCGCTCAGCGGAGACATTTCGGGGGACGTCTCATCCAACGGCGGGTTCGTCGTGCAGAAAGGGGAATACGTCTACTTCATCAACGGCGTCGGGGATCAGAGTGCGGATAACACGTACGGCAACGCCGTAAAAGGCTCGCTGCAGCGCATTTCGGTGACGGATCTTGCGGCGGGGAACTATTCCGCGACGGAAACGGTGGTGCCGCTGCTGCTCGTTTCGCAGGACTACACGTCGGGCGTATATATCTACGGCGACACCGTATATTATGCGACCCCGAACGTCATCAAGAACATGGACGGCGAAGTCGATACCTCGTACCTCGACTTCAAGAGCAGTAAGCTCGACGGCTCCGAAACCATGCGCGACTATTATGTGCAGGTATCGGACAGCTCCACCGTCTACCGCTACGTGCAGGAGCCCGAAAGCGGCGACGTGTATCTCGTCTATGTCGATTCGACCAATACGGAGATCCATTCCTACAATACCGCAACGGGTGAAAACACCACGCTGGTCAAAGGGTATGCCTCCTATGTGATGCCCCGCGACGCGGAAGAGCCCACTATCTATTATACGATGTCCGTAACGCAAAAGGACACTTACAGCGCATCGAGCGGTTCGGGCACGACGTACAGCTATCAGCAGCTGTATACGGTGAGCGCGTTCACGGACAAATGCCCGTACACGGTCACGGACGCGGACGGCAACGAAGTCGCCTTCACCGAATCGGAAGAGTACCTCGCGCACTACACCGATAAGGACGCGGCGGAGGACGACGAGGACCGCGTGATGGAGTACATCAACCTCGGCACCCTCGTGCTCGACGGCGTGGGGGTGAACCAGCGCGAAAGCACGCCTTTTAACCATGATTTTCCTGAGATTGATCCAGATGATCAGAGCAAGAACAACGGCGCGAAGAGCCTCGGCGGCTTCACCTACGCCTTCCTCAATTACAGCGACGGCTCGCTGTACCTTACGGTGAGCAAAGTCACGGAGGGCACCTCCTTCGTGTACCGCCTCGACGAAGCCGCGTACAGGGCGGCGGCAGAAGCGGGCACGTGGGATTCGATCGCGGCGAACCCGACCATTCAGGAGAACGGGAGCGGCAGCGGCGACGATACCGCGTCTTCGAGCGCGGCGCTTTCGCCGGTCGCCATTTCGTCGAGCAACGCGACTTCTTCCGCGCTGTATTACAGGAATGAGGGCGGTGCGGTCGTCTACATCTACGTCGACTCCAACGGCAACATCGTGCGCAACACGGTGGATGCGTCGACGGAGACGGACGGCACCTTCACCCATACCGATCTCATCGGACAGAGCGTAACGCTCGCCCGCGCGCAGACGGACGCGACGCTGCAGTATATGCAGGGGGATTACCTGTATTACTCCATCGCAGGCGACAGCGGCAACGGGATGTACCGCATCCGCTACAACGGTACGGCGGATGATTACAACATCCTCACTTCGCAGAGCGAAGATTACAAGGCGACCCGCTATCTGGCGCTCGAATACAACAGTTCCTGGTATACGCCGGAAGTGCTCACCATGGAGGACGGTACGGAATACCTGTTCTTCGCCAATGCCGGCACCTACGCGGGGAATTATGTGTATGTGCTGAAAAATCCCGCAAGCAACGACGAACTCAAAAAGATCAACGACCGCTGGGAGGACGTGCAGAGCGTCATCACCGATCTTTCCGATGATTTCTCGAACGCGTCGCAGGCGGCGGAGTACTACTTCTATTCCGCAGACGCCGATCTTATTACCCTGCTGACGGACGAGGACGAGGCGTATTACGAAAATTACACGCAGGAAGATCTCGATCTCATCGCGGCGTTCATGGACCCGACCACGGAAGACGCGAAGAGCACGATCGCTTCGTACAGGCTGGATTTCTCCGCGCTGTACGAAGAAAGCGGCGAAACCACCGTGTTCTGGAACACCGAAAGCGCGTTCTATTCCTTGCTCGGCACAGTGGATGAAGACGAGGAAGAGAGCCTTTCCGATTCGCTGAAAGGCGCGTACCTGCAGTCGACCGCCGAGGACGCGGCGAACGACACATGGACGTGGCAGTGGGCTGCGATCTTCGTGCCCGTCGGCGTAGTTGTCATCGTCGGCGTCGTGCTCGCGATCGTGCTGCCCCGCAGGCGCAGGCACGGTGTGCGCAAATAAAACAGAACCCCGCCCGCAGGGCGGCAGGGAAAGCGGCTGAAAAAAGCCGCTTTCTTTTTTTGAATTTTTTTCGCGGAACGCACGGAAATTTCTTTACAAATCATATATTTCACTGTATAATAACGCCGAAAAAAAGACAGTATACCGAGCGGGGACGCGTACGGGGGCGAAGGCGGAGCGGTCTGCCGTGCCCGGGCGGGTGCCGCCGAAAGGGGAAACATATGGGAAAATACAAAAAATGCCCGCGCTGCGAGCTGAATTATATTGAGGAAGACAAAGACTTCTGCGACGTCTGCCTTGCCGAAATGCAGGGGAGCAAGCTCATGTTCGCCGATATGGACGACGACGAAGAGGATGCGGAAAAGACCGAACTCTGCCCCGTCTGCGGCGAAAATTATATGCGTCTCGGCGAAAAAATGTGCGACGAGTGCAAAAAGAACGCTGAATACGAGGAAGAGGACGACATCGATCCCGAAAAGGATGAAGAGTGGCGCAATTACCTCGACGACGATACCGAGGATCTCTCCATCGAAGGGGAGGACGGCATCGACTTCGGCGAGGACTTCGACGACGAGGAAGAGGAGGACGACGGCTACGGCAGCGACGACGAGGATTCCGAATCGGGCGAAGAAGAGGACTACGACTTCAACGACGATTATTCCGACCTCGACGACGAGGACGACGATGACGACGAAGAGGACGAGGACGACGACGATTTTTAAACCGTTCGCGTCCGCGTACACCGTCGCGGCGGCGTATACCGCCGCGGGCAAAGGCGGTCTGCCGCCGCAGGGGTTCCCTGCGGCGGTTTTGTTTTTGTCCGCCTGCCTGCGGGCTGCCGAAAGGCGCGCCCCTGTGGGCGGGAAGGAAAAAGCGCCCTCCGAGGCATCGGCCTCGGAGGGCGCTCCTGTTTTTCCGTGCGGCAAAGCGCCGCCCGCGGAAGGTCACCGCGCGCGCACCTTCACTTCCCCGCATAAAATTTCGGAATAGGAATAGGATGTTTTGCCGCGGTAGTTCTTATCGTCGGGCGTAACGGTGAACAGCGCGGGGTACAGCCCCGTCAGCCTGCCCGTATAGTCCGAAGTGCGGTTCCTGCCCATATCTACGTGCACGATGACT
Organism: Clostridia bacterium; assembly: GCA_017886545.1. GTDB lineage: Bacteria > Bacillota > Clostridia > Christensenellales > Borkfalkiaceae > Borkfalkia. The sequence continues at coordinate 12,576 of JAGHJS010000077.1, read as the reverse complement.
TCCTTGCCGTAAAAATCGGCGATCTCCGCTTTGATGCTCAGGATATTTTTCGGCGCCTTTATCATGGAAGAAGTATGCCCGTTTTTTCCGCAAAGTATGCATATCCCGCAAAAAAAGCGCGGGAGCCGCCCGAAAATTCCGCGAAACGACGCCGTTCGCGCGCATATCCGCCCCGCGCCCTGCATACAATGCAATGAAACGGAGGTAAACCATGGCAGCAACACCCACTTACGCCGCGTATGATTACACTGCGTGCGGCGCGCAGATACGTTCGCAGTCCATTGTGGAATGCAGGCTGAGCGATTGGGCGCAGAACCGCCCGCTCGCCGTATGCCCGAGCGTAACGCTTACGGATGCGGAAGTGCGCGACGGCGAGATCCGTTACGGCGGCAAGCTGTATTTTTCGGTCGTGGCGCGCGCCGAGGACGGCGCCGTCATCAGCGCGGAGCGCGGCGCGGAATTTTCACACAAAGCGGAATGCGCGGACGCGGCGCCCGCCTGCCGTGCGGACGTGCGCCTTTTCGTGGAAAAGACGGAAACGCGGCAGGACGGCCGTTCGCTCATCCTTTCCGCCATCGTCACGGCGGAGATCCGTCTGCTCGTTCCCAAACAGCTCACCTATCTTTCGGGCGGGGAGGGCGTGGTCTGCGACCTGCGCCCCGCGCGCATCAGCCGCCTGTACACCTGTTCGGGCACGGCGGAGTTTGAAGAGGAGTTCGATACCGATTACGTCGGCGACGTGCTCGCGCACAGCGAACAGCTCGGGCTGACGCGCGTCGTGGCGGGCACGGGCGCGCTGGACGTATCGGGGGAGGTATGCCTGTGCGTGCTCGCAAAGCGCGCGGGGGAAAGCGAAGTCGTCTCCTACGAGCGGCTCATCCCCTTCCGCACGGAGATCCCCTGCGATGAAGCCGCGGCGGGCATGGCGTGCGCGGCGCGCGCCGAAGTGTCGTCCGTCAGCCTCACCGCCTCCTGCGACGAGGAAAAGGGCCGCTGCCGCATCCTCGCGCAGGTCGCCGTGCGCATCGCGGGGCGGGTGTACGGCGGCGATAAAGTGCTGCTCCCCGCAGACGCCTTCTGCCCGCGCGAAACGTGTTCCCTCACCTGCGAAACGCTCGCCTTTGAAGAACCGCTCTGCGCCTTCACCGCCGTTGAACGGGTCAGCGGAACGGCGGTCCTGGGCGGGCCCGTCGATTTTTCCTGCGCCCTGCAGGCGGCGGCGCAATGCGGCGCGGAAGCCGCCGCGACCGTTACGGACGGCGCGATCGAAGTGGACGGCGTGCTGCATGCCGTCGTGTTCTGCCGCGACGGTGACGAGGTGCGCAGCGTGCCCGTCAGCCTGCCGTTCTCCTTCCCCGTCCGTTCGGACCGCGCCAAAGCGGGCGACCGCGCGGAGGTCACGGCGCTCGTGTGCGGCGTGTCCGTGCGGCAGAAAACGGAGGGCGAGCTGGAAGCGGAAGGAACGCTGCGCCTGTTCTTCACGCTCTGCGGCAAATCGGAGTGCGCGTGCGTGACCGAACTCACCGTCGGCGAGCCCGTCCGCGAAAGCGGCTGTGCCATCCGCGTGTTCATGCCCGCAGCGGGCGATACGCTGTGGGATACGGCGAAAAAACTCGGCAAACCGCCCGAGCAGGTCGCCGAAGAGAACCCGCAGCTCACGTTCCCTTTGCGCGGCGACGAGCGCATCGTCCTGTACCGTAAGCGCGAACTCGGCACGTAGAGCGGGCGGGGCAGGGGCGCGGGGGAACGCCCCCCCCGCACGGGCGATGTGTGCCGCCGCAGACAAAGCGCCGCCACGGCTTGTCTGCATACGCCGCCGCAGGCGGGCGCCGCTGCGCCCCGTCGTACGCGGAAAACGTTCGTTTTTTCGGAAAAGTATGTGAATTTCACGGCAAAAAACCGCCCTTCTGTTTACAGGCGCGGTTTTTTTGTGCTATAATGGTGAAAACCACGGGGAAAGGCAGGGCGGCGTACGCCGCGCCTGCAAAAAAGGAGGCGCGCCTTGGCGGAGCCCGCGCAAAAACAGTACGCAAAATGCAGGGCGTATGCAAAGGTCAACCTGTCGCTGAACATCAGCGGCACGCGCGGCGGGTATCATCTGATCGACTCCGTCGCCGCGTCCGTGGACCTCTTTGACGAGGTCGTCGCCCGTCCCCGCCGCGATACGCTGGTCAACGTATACATGCGCGGCATGGGCAGCGAAAGCATTCCGCCCGAAGAGAACAACGCCGTGCGCGCGGGCGAAGCGTTCGTCTCCGCCCTCGGCACCTGCGGCGCGGACATACAGATCCGCAAAAACATCCCGCTCGGCGCGGGGTTGGGCGGCTCGTCGGCGGACGCGGCGGGGGTGCTCAACGCCATGGCGAAGCTGTACGGCGCAGACGGGGAGGAGCTGGTCCCCCTCGCCGCGGCATGCGGCAGCGATACGCCGTACATGCTCGGCGGCGGGTTCGCGCGCCTTTCGGGGCGGGGCGAGCGGGTGGAGCGGCTGCCGCTGCGGCGCACCTTCCACATGCTCCTGCTGCTGCCCGAGGGCGGCACGTCGGCGGCGGCATGTTATAAAAAATACGACGAAGCGCCCGATCCGCTCCGCGCGGACAGCGCCAGGCTGTGGGCGGCGCTGGCGCACGGCGGGTTTGCGGACGTGTGCGAAAACGTGTACAACGCCTTGGGCGCGCCCGCCTGCGCCCTGCATGCGGGCACGGCGGAGGCGCTTGCGCTGGCACGGTCGCTCTCTCCCGCCGCCTGCGCGGTAACGGGGTCGGGCAGCGGCGTGTTCGCGCTGTTCGAAACGGAGGAGTTGTGCCGCTGGGCACAGGGGCACTGCAAAAACAAAAAAAAGCTGCGCACGCTCGTCGTGCGCACGCTGCAGCCGCGCGGAACGGGCGGCTGAAAATAAAAAAGGAGCGGCAGATGGAAGAAAGGAATCTTGAACTGGACGACGACGGAAAGATCAAGCTGAAAAAGCGCAACGAAGAGACCGTCGCCGAGATCGAGTCGGAAAGCGGCGACGAGATCGTGCTGGACGTACCCGATTTCAAGGGATTTGAAGGCGAAGAACCTTCCGCCGAAGAGAAGACGGTACAGACGCTGCACGCGCGCGAAGAGGAGCGCGCGGGGCGCAAAGGGCGTTCGGAGCGGCTGCTCGCCGAGGCGGATGCGCTGTACGAGGCGGGCGATCGGTACGCCGCGGGCGAAAAGTATGTGGACAGCGCCATGCAGGACCGCGCCAACTGGCGCGCGTGGTTCGGCGTCGTGCGGGTGCAGACCAAGGATCTGACCGACTTTTCGGAAATTTACGATTGTGAAACGGCATACAACGCGGCGTTCCGTTTCATGCCGCGCGAGGAGCGCCTCGCCCTGGCGGAGCGGTATGTGCCGCGGCTCACGGAACAGGCAGACGCGCTGCATGAAAAGAGCGCGGAGGCGGAGGCGGAGGACGCGCGCCTGCGCGAGGAACGCGCACCCGCCGCAAAGCGGGAATTTTTCGCCGCGGTGAAGTTTTTGGCTGCGGTGGGCGTGGCGTTTGTCGCCTGCCTTGCCGCGGCGATCGTGCTCTGGTGCAGCATCACCGTGGTATCGGGCAGCGGCATCCTCATCGGCGCGATCGTCTGCACGGTGCTGGCGGCTGTCGCGCTCGTTTTCACGGCGCTGGCGGCAAAGCGGTTTATCCTTGCGCGCGCGGCGCATACGGGCTGCGCCCGTCCCGGGTCTACAGACGCGGGCAGGCGCGCCGCGGAACTTACCGCAGAGGAGGAGCTGATCCGCTCCGTCGCCGCCGATTTTCAGAACGGCATCCGCTGAAAAAAGCGCCTTCGGGCGCTTTTTTTATTTGCCGCATGGTAAATTGCCGTATTTCCGCGCTTTTTGTTGCCATTCTTCTTGAAATGTGGTATAGTTGAGCGGTACTTCAGACAAGCCGAAAGGAGAGAGCGTTGAAAAAATTTCTGGCAAAGCTGAATGCTGCGCATCCGCTTTTCATGGAGATCATCCGGTTTCTGATCGTCGGCGGCATTGCGACCGTCATCGATATGCTTGTGATGGGCGCAGTCGTGTATGCGTTCGACCCGTCGCTGTACCCGCATTTTTACAACGTATGGTACGGCGGGGGCGAGCCGTCCACCCTTGCGACCGTCGTCGGCACGGGCGCGGGGTTCGTCGCGGGGCTGATCTTCAACTACATTTTTTCGGTGTTGTTCGTCTTTTCCGAAAAGGGGAACAGCAAAAGCGTGCTCGGGTTCACGGTGTTCACGCTCCTATCCGTCGTAGGGCTTGCGATCCATCTGTTGGGCATGTGGGTCGGGTACGACCTTCTGCACATCAACGAATGGATCGTCAAGATCGTGCTTACCGTCGTCGTGCTGATCTATAATTATATTTCGAAGCGGCTTCTTCTCTTCCGCAAGCAAAAAAAGGACGCGGCGCAGCCTGCCGCAGCGGAGGGGGAAGGCGCGCCGTCAGACGGCGCGGCTGCGGAACATACGCAAAAGGGCAGGCATGCGGGCATCGAGTAAGCGCTCTTCCGCGCGAAGGGGGAACAGATGAAAAAGCTGAGCGTCGTCGTGCCTTGTTATAATGAAGAAGCGACGGTCGAAGCGTTTTACAACGCTGCCGTTCCCGTATTTGAAACAATGCGGGAGGGCAGGTACGCGTTTGAGATCATTTTCGTGAACGACGGCAGCCGCGACAGGACGGGCGAGCTGCTGGCTGCTCTCGCGGCAAAGGATAAGCGGGTAAAAGTGCTTACGTTTTCCCGCAATTTCGGGCAGCAGGCGGCGATCCTCTGCGGGTTCCGCCATTGTACGGGAGACTGCGCCGTCGAGCTGGACGTGGATCTGCAGGATCCCGTTGAAGTGGTCGAAAAGATGCTCGTCAAGTGGGAAGAGGGGTACGACGTCGTGCACGGCAGGCGGCTGGCGCGCAAGGGCGAAAGTGTTTTCAAAAAAGTTACGGCAAAGGCGTATTATAAATTTTTGCACGGCATCACGGGCATCGGCATCCCGTGCAATACGGGCGACTTCAAACTGCTCGACCGCCGCGTGGTCGACGTCATCTGCGCCCTGCCCGAGCACGGCAAATACCTGCGCGGGCTGGAATCGTGGGTCGGGTTTAAACAGACGTTTGTCGATTTTGACCGCAACGAACGGGTCGCGGGCGAAACAAAGTATACGCTGAAAAAGATGATCCGTCTGGCGCAGAACGGCATCGTATCCAACTCCTCATGGCCGCTTACCCTATCCTTTAAGTGCGGGATTATTCTCGGGGTGCTGTCGCTTGCCTGCTTCATTACCTTTATTGTTTTGGTATGCTGCGGCATAGCTTTGCCGTTTGCGGCATGGCTGTTCCCGGCGCTTGCGCTTTGTACATCGATGTTGTGCATATTTAATGCTGTTTCAAACCTGTATCTGAGCAAGGTATACGAAGAGGTAAAAAACCGTCCTGAGTATATCGTTGCGGAAAAGATCAATTTTGAAGAGGACGTAAAGTAAGTATGTCTGCGAAGGAGAGCCAATGAAAAAACTGAGCGTCATCGTACCTTGTTACAATGAAGAGGAATGCATCCCTCTTTTCTATAAGACCGTTTCCGAAACGGTGAAACAGCTGCCCGTGGAACTTGAATTTGTGTTCGTGGATGACGGCAGCAGGGATAGAACGTTGCCCGTCCTGCGCGAGCTTGCGCGCGGCGACGAGCGGGTGCGCTACCTCTCTTTTTCCCGCAATTTCGGCAAGGAGGCGGCGCTGTTCGCGGGGCTGCAGGCGGCAAAGGGCGACCTCGTCAGCGTGATGGACGCCGACTTGCAGGATCCGCCCGAACTCCTTTTAACGATGTACAAGGGCATCGAAGAGGAAGGGTACGACTGCGTAGGTTGCCGCCGCACCGACCGCAAAAACGAGCCGAAGGTGCGCAGCGCCTTCGCGCGGCTGTTTTACCGCCTCATCAACCGCATGGCGGACACCGAGATCGTGGACGGCGCGCGCGACTTCCGCATGATGACCCGCCGCATGACGGACGCGATTTTGTCTTTGCCCGAGCGCGACCGTTTCAGCAAAGAGCTGTTCAGCTGGGTCGGCTTCAAAACAAAGTGGCTGGAATACGAAAACCGCGAGCGCGCGGCGGGCAAAACCAAGTGGAACTTCAAAAAGCTCACCCGTTACGCCGTCGGCGGCATCGAGGGCGCAACGACTTCCCTTTTAAAGGTCAATTTATGGATGGCGTTTTTGTTCCTCCTCGCCTGCTTCGGGTTCGTCGTGGCGGACATCGTGCTGGCGGCGCTGGGCGAATACGTTTCCGCGCTGTTCATCCTGCTGCCCGTGCTCTTTTTCATCGCCTTTGCGCTCCTGTTGGGGCTGTTCGTGGTCAGCGAATACATCAAAAAGATCTTCGTGCAGGTGCGCGGCAGGCCCGTGTATCTCGTGCGCGAAAGCGCGGAAGATCTGCGCGCGGGGGAGGGCAGGCAGTGAAGGCGCTTGCAAAACGCAAAGATATAAAGGGTTGGAGGCTCGCCCTCCTGTTTCTGGCGTGCGCCGTTTTGGCGCTCGCCGTTTTGCTTATTCCCTTCCTCGTGCGCGGGAACCATCTTATCTGGGCCGAACAGGCGGGTGACGGCGCGACGCAGCACCTGACCTTTTTGGAATATCTGCGGGACATGGGCTGGCTGAAGGCGGTCGGCGCGTACGATTTTTCGTTCGGGTTGGGGGCGGACTTTCTGACGAGCATGGGGTTCATGTCTTTATTCGACCCGTTCAACGTGTTCATCTTTATCCTGCCCTTTGATATCGTGTGGGTGTACGACGTCATCATCCTGCTCAAATTCGTGGCGGCGGGCGCGGCGATGCTCGTGTACCTGCGCCGCCGCGGCGTGCGCGGCGGGTATGCGCTCGGCTGCGCGCTCGGGTACATGCTGTGCGGGTACATCGTGTTTACCTTTGCGCGGCATCTCAACCTCACTTCGGGCGCGATCTGGCTGCCGCTGATGATCCTCGGGCTGGAACAGGTGTACAAAAAAAGGCAGCCCTTCCTCTTTATCGGCGTATCCTTTTTGTGCCTGATCAACTCCTTCTACATGTTCTTTTTCAATTCGGTGTTCGTCGTGCTGTACGCCTTTTTCTACCACGGCGAGGCGTGCCGCGAGAGCGGAACAAAGTATTGGCGCACGCTGGTGCCCCGCTTGTGGAAGGTTGCGGCGTATTACCTGCTCGCCATTCTGCTGGCGGCGTTCGTGCTGCTGCCCACGGCGTACGCCTACCTGCACGCTGCGCGCGGCGGGTCGAAAGGGCTGAACTGGCAGACGCTGCAAACGTATTTTTTGGAGCTGCTCTCCTTCTGCGCGCCCTCCAATGCAGGCAATTACAGCCCGCTCATGCTCAACGTGGCGGCGCTGTTCATGGCGGTCGCCGCCTTTTTCCTGTGCAACAAGCGGGGCTTTGCGCTGCGCTGCATGAGCGCGGTGCTCGCCGTCGGGTTCATGGTGCCGCTGTTCGGGTATGCGATGAACCTGTTCAATTACAGCAACAACCGTTGGGTATACCTCCTCTCGTTCAGCGTCTTCGCCATGATCGGCGTGAGTACGGCGGGGGAAGGGGGCGACGCACCGTACAGCGTGCCGCTGCGCCGCAAAGTCGCCAAAACGATCAGCGTCTACGCGGCGCTGCTGTGCGACGTGGGCGGCGTGTATCTTCTGACCGTGCTCGGCGGCAGCGGGCTGGGAACGGCGGCAAAGGTCGCGCTCTCCGCGCTCGCCGTGCTGGCGATGGCGGCGGTCACGGCGGTGTGCGTGTGGGCGCTCTCCAAAAAGTCCTTCTTCCGCGATAAACGTGCGGCGGACGGGTCGTCCGCGCCGCCTCGCGTGCTCGACGGCGCGGTGGCGCGCGTAGCCGCGCGCCCGTCCGTCTTAATGGTCGTCTCCGCCGTGCTGGTGGTCGTATACGCGCTTTGTTTCTGTTGCGTGTACTCGTCGCAGCACCGCGGCGCGGCCGTCTACCGTACCCTCTTTTCGGAGGAGGAGGCGTATGTCGCGGAGCAGAACCAGACGGAGTTTTTCCGCACCGACGTGCAGGCGGCGGATACCTGGTGGAGCAGCTTTAGCAACCGCGGCGTGAACAACGGGTACATGGGCACCGTGTTCTATAATTCCATGAACGGGGAGGAAACGTACAGCTTCGTGTGCGAAAATCAGCTGTACGATCCGCAGCAGAACCTCGGGCTGGCGGGGCTGGACGACCGCGCCGCATTGCAGACGCTGCTCTCCTGCCGCTACTATTACGGTGAGGACGGCGTGTATTACAACGCCGGCTTTACGCGGGTCGGGGAGTTCGACGCGCTGTTTGAAAATACGAACTATGTGCCCTTCGGCTTCGTCTATACGGATACCCTGTCGCGGGAGTATTACGATTCCCTCGACCCGCTCCTGCGGCAGTACGCCATGCTCGAGGGGTTGGTCGTCGAAGGCGAGGGCACGCTCGCGCGTGCGGAGGGGCTTGGCTCGCTCGAAGCGCTGTACGCCTCCGCAGAGGGGCAGTCCTTTTCCGTTACGGGGCAGCAGACGTTCACCGTCCGCGGCTGCGCGGGCAAGGAGGTGTACGTCCGCCTTTCAGGAGCGGAAGAGGTGGAGAGCAACGCCGAATTCCGTGTAACGGGCAACGGCAAAACGCGCACCTACCGCTTTACGCCGCGCGGCTCGAACATGTACAGCGACCAGCGCGACGCCTGCATCTGCCTCGGCGTGCCCGAAACGGACGAATTGGAGATCACCCTTTCCATGGGGAGCGGTTCCGTCACCTTCGATTCTTTCGAGATCCTCGCCTACGATATGGCGGCGTTCGAGGCGGCGGCGGACGAATTGCAACAGGCGGAACACCTTGCAAACGTGACCTTCGACGGCAGCCATATCCGCGGCGACGTTACAACGCAGGGCGGGTGGATGTTCTTCTCGCTGCCGTACTCTTCGGGGTGGAGCGTGACCGTGGACGGGCAGGAACGGGAGCTGCTGCGCGCGAACGGCAATTTTATGGCGGTACAGCTCGAAGCGGGCGAACACACGGTGGAGCTTTCCTATGAAACGCCGTACCTGACTTTGGGCGCGTATGTGTCGTGCGCGGCATGCGCCGTGCTCGCCGCCGTCATTGTCGGCAGTGCGGTCGTCTATGTGCGGCGCAAAAAAGCGGGCAAACGGCAGCAGTAAAAAAACGGCAGACGGCAGTAACGGAAAAACGGACGTGCAACAGCTGCGGAGCAGGCAAACGGCAGCGGTGTTGCATGCGGGCGGCGGGGCGCCTTCGCGCCCCGCCGCCCGAATTTTTGCGGAAAATTTTTTCAAAGGGGTTGAAACGCGCCGGAAAATATGCTATCCTATAAGAGAAGCGGCGGAAATTTGTAAACAAAACACACTTTCCGTTCGGTTTTCAACGTTTTCCCTTCTGTACAAAATTTTGCGGAGAGGCGGTTGACTTTCCCGCATGGTTTTGATATTATTTTATCGATAAAAAATTATCGAATCCGCAGGGCGCCATGAAGTACGAAAAGAACGAACGCGCATACGAGTTCGACTCCGCCGCGGGCATTGAATCGATGCTCGGGGAAGGGGAGCGGATCCTGTGGCAGGGCAAGCCGAAAAAATCGGCGTTCATCGCCAACAAAGTGCTTGCCATGCTGCCCTTTGCCCTCCTGTGGGCGGCGGTCGACGTCGCGTTCGTCGTGCTCGTGTTCGTGCTGGACGCGCCGACCGTCATGCAATGGATCGTCGTCGCGTTCGTCTGCCTGCACCTGCTGCCGTTCTGGATCTGGCTGTCCAACGTGCTCACGGCGAACAGGCGGTACAAAAACATGCACTACGCGCTCACGGACAGGCGCATCATGATCCGCAGCGGGCTGGTCGGCATCGACTATCAGTCCGTCAGTTATAAAGACATCCAGAATGTCGACCTGCGGGTCGGGGTCGCGGACAAGCTTTTAAAGGTGGGCGACGTGTACTTCGTTACGGCGGCGGGCAACCGCAAAACGGTGTTTTTCGACATCGAACAGCCCTACGAAGTGTACAAGACCGCGCAGAAGATCGTAACGGACATACAGGCGGACATCGCCTATCCGAACGCATACCGCCCGGAGGAAAACCCCGGGTACGGCACGAAGTACGGAGGCGGAGAGGGCAACGGCAGCGGTTAGGCGCAGAGGGGCAAAATGGGGAACGAAAAGGAACTTTTAAACGTCTCGAAGGCGACCATCGGCAGGCTGCCCGCCTATCACAGGTATTTGCAGGAAAAGCTCGCCGCAGGGGAAAAGACCGTTTCGTCCACCGCCATCGCGGAAGACCTGCACCTCAACGCGGTGCAGGTGCGCAAGGACTTATCCGCCATCGCGCGGGAGGCGGGCAAACCCAAACTCGGGTTCGCCGTCGCCGACCTCATCGCGGATATAGACAGGTTTTTAGGGTACGATAACCTCAACGACGCCGTTCTGGTCGGCGTGGGCGGCTTGGGGAAGGCGCTTGCGGGGTATGTCGGGTTCAAAAATTACGGGCTGAACATCGTCGCCGCGTTCGACGCGGACCCTGCCCGCGTGGGCACGACGGTCGGCGGGATCAAGGTATTCCCCGCGGACGAACTTGCGCGGCTGGTGCGGCGGCTGAACGTGCTCATCGGCATCGTCGCGGTCCCGCGCGAAGCGGCGCAGGGCGTGGCGGACGAGCTGATAAAAGGCGGCGTGCGCGCGATCTGGAATTTCGCGCCCGTGCACCTGAACGTGCCCGAAAACATAGCAGTCAAAAACGAGGATATGGCGGCGTCGCTTGCGATCCTGTCCAAACGCCTCGCGGAAATTTTAAACAGCGAAAAATAATTTTAAAGGAGAGTTGGTATGGAGAACAAGCTCGTCGATTCGGTCGAAGCCTTGATGGAAAAGATCGAACAGGTCAGGAAGGCGCAGGAAAAGTTTGCCACCTACACTCAGGAACAGGTCGATAAGATCTTCCGGGCGGCGGCACTGGCTGCGAACAACCAGCGTATCCCCCTCGCGAAGATGGCTGTCGCCGAAACCGGCATGGGGATCGTAGAGGACAAGGTCATCAAAAACCACTACGCCGCAGAGTACATCTATAATAAGTACAAGAACATGAAAACGTGCGGCGTGATCGAAGAGGATCCCGCTTTCGGCGTCAAAAAGATCGCGGAGCCGATCGGCGTCGTCGCGGCGGTCATCCCGACCACCAACCCGACCTCTACGGCGATCTTCAAAACGCTCATCTGCCTCAAATCGCGCAACGGCATCATCATCTCGCCGCACCCGCGCGCAAAGGGCTGCACCATCGCCGCGGCGAAAGTCGTGCTCGACGCCGCCGTCAAGGCGGGCGCGCCCGAGGGCATCATCGGCTGGATCGACGTTCCTTCGCTGGACATGACCACCACGCTGATGAAGACGGCGGACATCATCCTCGCAACGGGCGGCCCCGGCATGGTGCGCAGCGCGTACAGCTCGGGCAAACCGGCGCTCGGCGTCGGCGCGGGCAACACCCCCGCCATCATCGACGCTTCGGCGGATATCACCGTTGCGGTCAACTCCATCATCCATTCCAAGACCTTCGATAACGGCCTGATCTGCGCGTCCGAGCAGTCCGTCATCGCCGAGGACGAAGTGTACGACGCGGTCAAGGCGGAATTCGTCAAGCGCGGCTGCTACATCCTCAACGAGGAAGAGAAAAACAAGGTGCGCCAGACCATGATCATCAACGGCGCGCTCAATGCGAAGATCGTCGGCCAGCGCGCGCCGAAGATCGCCGAGATCTGCGGATTTTCCGTGCCCGACACGGCGAAGATCCTCATCGGCGAAGTCGAAAGCGTGGAGCTGGAAGAGGCGTTCGCGCACGAAAAGCTCTCGCCCGTGCTCGCGCTCTACCGCGCGAAGGACTTCGACGAGGCGGTCGCCAAGGCGGAGCGCCTGATCGCGGACGGCGGTTACGGCCACACCGCGTCCCTCTACATCAATACCGTCACGGGCAAGGATAAGATCGCTATGTGGCAGGAGGCGATGAAGACCTGCCGCATGATCATCAACATGCCTTCCTCGCAGGGCGCGATCGGCGACATCTACAACTTCAAACTCAACCCTTCGCTCACCCTCGGCTGCGGCACATGGGGCGGCAACTCGGTGTCCGAAAACGTCGGCGTCAAACACCTTCTGAACATCAAGACCTTAGCGGAGAGGAGAGAAAACATGCTGTGGCTTCGTCTGCCTGAAAAAGTATACCACAAGAAGGGCTGCCTGCCCGTCGCGCTCGACGAGCTGAAGTCCGTCATGGATAAGAAAAAGGCGTTCATCGTCACCGACGAATTCCTGTATAAGAACAACTATATCAAACCCATCACCGACAAGCTGGACGAAATGGGCATCCGCCACACCTGCTTCTACAACGTGGCTCCCGACCCGAACCTCGCCTGCGCGAAGGAAGGCGCGAAGCTGATGACCGAGTTCCAGCCCGACGTGATCATCGCCCTCGGCGGCGGCTCCGCGATGGACGCGGGCAAGATCATGTGGGTGCTGTACGAACACCCCGAAGTGGACTTCCTCGACATGGCGATGCGCTT
>JAGHJS010000076.1 GCA_017886545.1 Clostridia bacterium | reverse complement strand
TCGTCGGATTTCTGAATACGATGTGGATCGTCGTCCCGTCCATGCTGGTCAGTTTGTTCGTGTCCGGTCTTGCGGCGTTCGCGTACGCAAAGCTGCATTTCCGCGCGAAGAAGATCATGTACGCGGTGACGATCGCTACAATGAGCATCCCCGGCACGGTGCTGATGATGCCGAGCTATCTGTGGTACAGCATCATCGGTTGGGCGCAGAGTCCGCTTCCCCTCATTATCCCCGGCTGTTTCGGCAGTGCGGCGGCGGTGTTTTTCTTCACGCAGTATTTTTCGGGGATACCGCAGTCGCTCGTAGAGGCGGGGCAGATGGACGGCATGAGTTTTTTGCGCTGCTATATAACGGTCATGATCCCGCTTGCCGTTCCCGCGTTCGTGGGGCAGGGCATCCTCGCCTTTGTCGGGGGATATAACGATTATATGGGGCCGCTGCTGTATCTCAGCCGCACGGACATCAAAACGCTCGCGTTCATGCTCGTGGAGTTGCAGAGCTACTACGGCGCGCAGAAAAATTCGGATGCGATCAGCTGTGCCGGCGCGGTCGTCGCGCTGATCCCGATCATCGTTTTGTACCTTGCCGGGCATAAGTTCTTTGTCGGCGGTCTGACGGCGGGCGGCGTCAAGGAGTAAAGACCCGTCTTTCGGGTTGAGCAGAAAACGGTCTTTTCAGACTGTAAAAAGGAGGAAATCATGAGGAAAAAATTAGTTGCCGTGGCGGCGGGGCTGCTGTCGCTCGCGTTTGCGTTTGCGGGGTGCGCGCAGGAGCTTCCCGAAGGGCAAACGGAGGGCGCGCTCGCGCTGCCGTACGACGATATGATCAATGCGGAAGGGGAATACGACGAAAGCCTGTTCTACCGCAACGAACTGGAAACGGAATGCGCCGACCCCGGCGTCATCTATGTAAGCGAAGAGGAGAGCGGCGAGTACGGCGGCTGGTACTATATGTATGCCACCACCGATTACACGGGCTGGGCGCGCTTTTACGATTGCTGGCGGAGCAAAGACCTCGTCAACTGGGAAAACATGACCGAAACGACGGGCGTCCGCGCGTTTGAGCCTTCCTCCGACCACTACGGGTTCGAGAGCCTTTGGGCGCCCGAGGTCGTCTATGACGGGGAGGACGGAAAATTTTATATGTTCTACTCCTGCAATGTGCCCGGCTCCGAGGTGCAGAACTACCTGAACGGGCGCGCCGTACAGACGGAGGAGCAGTGGAACAGCAAGCATGCCATGCCTCTGTTGGGGCTTGCCGTTTCCGAATGCCCGTGGGGGCCGTTTGAGCCGTACGATTACGACGCGGACGACAGCGCCGCGCGTTCCAACGTAACGGGCCGTTCGGGAGAAAAGTCCGCCGCGGCGACGCCCCTCTTTGACAACGACAAGATGATGGAACAGGCGCGGAAGGTATTTGCCGAAATACAGGAAGCGCGCGTGGAGAGCGGTTACGAATATTGGTATGCGGAGGAGATCGCGGGGGGCGCGACGGAAGAGGATGCGGAAACGCGCGCCGAGTACATGGTTTCGCAGGAGCCGTATTCTTACAGCGATCCCGACCACGGCCACGCCTATTTCTGCGACATCGACCCTTCCCCGTACATTGCGCCCGACGGTACAAAGTACCTTCTGTTCAACCGCAACGAAACGGGCACCGTCGGTACGACGACGGTGTGGGGGATGAAGATGAACGAATGGTGGGAGCCGGACTATACCTCGCTCAGGCAGCTGACGGAGACCTATTACAATACGGTGGACGACGTGACGCCCGCAAACCGCAATTCGTACGAGCAAACGCACATCAACGAAGGCCCCTTCCTCGTCGATTATACGGTGGACGGGAAAACGTATTATTCGCTGACCTTCTCGATCAATAACTATGCGGCGAAAAATTACGGCGTATGGCAGGCGATCAACGAAAGCGGAGACCCTCTCGGCAGCTATCGCAAGCTGGCGGAAGAAGAGGGAGGCAGGCTTTTGACGGCGATGGAGTTCACCTACCTTTCGGGTACGGGGCATCACAGTTTCGTCAGCAACGGCGAGGAGATGTTCGTCGTCTATCATGAGCATATCAACCCGAACGGCGGCGGGCAGCGCGCAGCCGCGGCAGACCGCGTTCATATCGTGCAAAACAACGACGGGCTGCCCGTGCTGTATGTAAACGGCCCCACGGTCGGTCTGCAGCCGAAGCTGGACGATACGGAATACAAAAACATTGCGGGCGAAGCGGAAGTCAGCGTTTCCGCGGGCGAAAACACCGGTGCGCTGACGGACGGATTGTTCACCGTATATCGCTTTATCGATTATGTGAAGGAATATCAGACGCAGGAACGGGCGGTCATCACGCTGAAATTTGCCGAGCCGCGCGAAGTGACGGGCATCATGTTCTATAACAGCCGCTACTTTGAAAACACGTTCTTCAATATTGCGCGCATCGAGTTCGATTTTACGGATACGGAGCAAAACTATTCGGGTACGGCGTATATCGAAAACCTTGCTTTCGATTGGGACAGGTATTGCCCGCCCGGAACGGAATCCATGCGCTCGGGCGGCAGTGCGGTCGCCGCGTTCAGCCCTCTCATGGTCAGCGAAATCCGCATCACGGTCGACCCGAAAACTTCGAGAGTTTTTGAAGAAGGGCAAACGACGGGCGAACTCGACAGGCTCGTGTTGGCGGACGACGAAGGGTATGTGATCGACGGTGTGGAAATGCTTTCGATCGCCGAGATCGTCGTGCTCGGAAAATAAGGGGAGGAAATTTATGAAAAAGAAGATTGCGGTCGTTCTTTGCGCGGTCGGCGCGGCGCTCTCGCTCGGGCTTTCCGCCGCCTGCGCAAAG
>JAGHJS010000075.1 GCA_017886545.1 Clostridia bacterium | reverse complement strand
GGAATAACCTGCCCATCATAATTTTGTAATATCTGTTCAATTACGCTTGTCTTGTAACTCTTCGAGGGCGTTGCGTCTTTGTCCCTTTCGATAATTTCTCTGGTCTCGTTTACAATGCTACACTTGATGAACACCCCCCCGAGGTTAATTCCGATATATGTTTTCACATCAATCACTCACTGTCTGATATTTATGCTTCATCGCATCTCTCAATCGATTTTATGAACGGATTTTCCGACATGATCTCGTTCAAACGGGCGGAAGAATACTCCTCGTCTGTGTTCAGCGTAGCGTGGTATATTGTTTCATGGCCTTTCCGCTCAATGACAAGGCGGTTAAACCGGTCTGTCTGAAACAATTCCTTCACCTTGCCGCATTCCTCGCCGCCGTTCACGAAACATATTTTGATCTGAAAATACTTTTTCGTGCGGAAAAGTTTGCAGTTCAAATGAAACAGGCATTGCACGGCAATAAGGATGACCGTCGCCCCCGCTGCCACAATATACAACCCCGCGCCCGCAGCCATTCCTACGCCCGATGTTGCCCATACGCCTGCGGCTGTCGTGAGCCCGTGGATCTCGTGTTTGCGGTAGATGATGATACCCGCGCCCAAAAAGCCTATTCCCGATACGATCTGCGCCGCCACACGCGATGCGTCCGCCTCAATCGAATCGCCGAATCCGTATTTCGAAACGACCATGATAAGCGCGCTCCCTGCACACACGATTGTATGTGTGCGGATGCCCGCTTCTTTGAACCGAAGTTTCCTTTCATACCCGATTGCAAATCCCAGAATGACCGCCACCAACACGCTAACCAAATAACGTAATTCCAACAACACCGTTTCCAATCTTTACCTCTGACGCCTTAACTTAATCTCTATGATTGCCGCCGTCTTTTTATCCATATGGACGTGCAGAGCCTCACCGCGCAAATCCACAATCGCGCCCGAATCCTGCGGATATACGACGGAGCAGTCCGTAGCCCCGTACCCATTTAAAGGAACTGAAATTTCCTCCTCGTCGAAATTCCAAACGGCAAGCAGCATTTTGTTTTCGTCAAGAAGCCCCACTGCCGCCTTTTTATCGCCGAACTTTGCGAACCCGAAAGGGAGAAACGGCACAGCGCGCCGCCGAAATCCGTTTTGCGACTTCGCAAACGCGACGCCTTCCTTCACCCACGCACGTTGACGCTCCGTCAGCTTTTTAAGGTCGGAAGCGAGGTGCATCCTGCCCATGCTCGCGTTGACCATATTCATCACGACCTCGCTGTCCGTCTGCCTGCCCGCGGGTTCCTCATATCTTCCGTCAATGACGGGATAACTCCAAAACGCCGCCTGCTCGGGAAGCACCGCCGAAAAAATATTTGCGATGATGTACGGGAATTTATCGTAATTGACCTGATCGGATGCGGACATAACGGAACTTACGCGAAGGCTCTGCCAATCGATGCGCATACCGCCGCTTGCACAGCTTTCAAAGATAACGGACGGATACTTTTCCCGCTGTTCCTGCAACCATTTCCAAAAAGCCTCCGAAGTCTGTTCCAAGCCTTCCCCGCACGAATCGCTTTCCACTTCCGTGCCGACTCCGCAGTCCTGATTGCAGTCGACCTTAATATACTGCGCGCCGTACTCTTCGACCATGCGCGCGATCGCGTTGCTCATGCGGCGGCGCACTTTGGGATGCCTGTAATCGAGAAAATACCGCCCCGCCACCAAAACGCGCCGACCGTTCGTGCGGATATACGCATCTTCCGGATACTCTTCTCCGCTCAGCGAACCCACCACCTCCGGTTCGATCCAAAGCCCCGCTTTCATACCGAAAGACCGGATATAATCGGTGATATTCTTCACGCCGTGCGGATACCGCGTTTTGCTCTCGCGCCACTTCCCTACATACGGATAGATCTTTGTACCGTCCACTTCGTCGTGCCAGCCACAGTCGATCACATACACATCCGCACCGCACTCCGCCGCGACGGGAACGAGCGCGCGCGTTCTCTCCTCGTCGGGAGAATCCCACGAAAAGCACATATACTCGTTAAAAATGACGGGCAGGCCGCTGTCTGCCGCGCTGAATTTCGCAGTATCGCGGCGATAAAGCGTCATCTTTCGGAGCACGTCGTTCAAACTCTCGCCAACGCAAAACGATATTTTTCTCGACGAATATTTTTCTTCGGGGGCGAGCCGTTTTTTCCAGTTTGTGAACGAAAAATTCCCGCCGCTCAAAGACAGATACCGTTTACAGTTGCTGTTTTCCGCTATTTCCCAATACCAGCCGCCGCACGCTGACTGTTTGATTTTTCCGTTTCAAAAACTATATTTCCAATTCATTGTTTTTGGCTATATTGCTATACCACAAAGCGCTGTCTTTCAATGTTCGTTTTTGGGTCTTCCTATCGTTATAAACGATGCCAAATTTGGAATCGTAGCCGGATGACCACTCAAAATTGTCAAGCAACGACCATAAATAGTAACCGCGAACATCCGCGCCTTCTTCCATTGCCTTATGCAGATACGTTAAATAGCCTTTCACATACTTGATCCGTTGCTCATCGTGAACATGGCCGTTTTCTAATTTTTCGGTGAGGCTATATGTACCGTTTTCCGTAATATATATGGGGACGTCGATATTAAAGTCGTTATACAATATTTTTATTGCATCGTAGATCGCTTTCGGATAAAATTCTATCCCGGTATCCAAAATATCGCTGCCAGCCTCTTTTATGCTTTCCTGAATTGCCTGCCGATCCTTTGAAACGACCGTACGATTGTAGCAATTCAAACCGAAAAAATCCAACTTTTGGTGAATGAGATCGAAGTCGGGATCCTCCATATAAGGCATCGTTTTTTCTTCTTGCATCAGTTTCAAAATATAATCCGTATAACGCCCCTTAAAAATCGGGTTCAGGAAAAACCGATAAGATTCCTCGTTCTTTCTTAAAGCGAGCGCAACGTCTTCCGGATCATTCGGCCTTGCGGGATGGTTATGCCAAATATCGACAACGATCCCGATTTTACTGTTTTTGTTTGCCGATACGCGAAACCGCTCGACCGCCTTTCCGTGCGCCAATAAAATATTATGCGAAGCCTGTTTGCCGAAACGATCCAACTTTTTGCCGGGTGCAAAGCCGCCCCCTGCATACCCTACATAAGTGGCGATCGGTTCGTTCAATGTCGAGATCAGCGGCAGACGGTCTGAAAACTTTTTGAATATAAATTCTGCATAATCCGCGAACCAATCGGCGCAATCCCTGTTCAGCCAACCCCCGAGATCTTCCAACGCCTGCGGCAGATCCCAATGATACAATGTCGCATTCGGTTCAATGGAATTGCTTAAAATTTCATCGATCAGCCTGTCATAAAAATCGACGCCTTTTTCGTTGATTTTTCCTTTACCCTCGGGAAAAATTCTCGGCCACGAAAACGAAAAACGATACACATTCAGATTCAACGATTTTACAATGGCAATATCTTCTTTATACCGATGATAATGGTCGCATGCCACGTCAGGCGTATCGCCGTTGCGTATTTTGCCCGGTATCCTTGCAAACACATCCCAAACGGACAATCCCTTGCCGTCCTCCAAAGCGGCGCCTTCGATTTGTGCGGCGCTGGTAGCCACGCCCCATTTGAACCCTTCCGGAAATTTGATTTTCATTTTCTTAAACCTCTTGAAAATTTTCAGGCATTTTAGAAAGATAAATGCCCGCTATATCTGCTCTGTTTACAGATAATCAACCCTCGTCGCACCGTTCGATCGATTTGATGAACGGGTTCTCCGCCATGATCTCCTGTAACTGCGCGGAGGAAAATTCTTCGCCCGTGTTCAGCGTGGCGTGGTACAGCGTCTCTTCCCCCTTCCGCTCGATAACGAGGCGGTTGAACCGATCCGCGCGAAACAGTTCCTTCACCTTGCCGCACTCCTCGCCACCGTTCACGAAGCATATTTTGATCTGAAAATATTTTTTCGTACGAAACAACTTGCAATTCAAATGGAACAGGCATTGCACGGCGATAATGATAGCGGTTGCCCCCGCCGCCACAACATACAATCCCGCACCCGCAGCCATACCCACGCCCGACGTCGCCCATACGCCTGCCGCAGTCGTAAGACCGTGAATTTCGTGCTTGCGGTAGATGATGATACCCGCGCCCAAAAATCCTATCCCCGACACGATCTGCGCCGCCACACGTGATGCGTCCGCCTCAATCGAATCGCCGAATCCGTATTTTGACACTACCATGATCAGCGCGCTCCCCGCGCACACGATCGTATGTGTACGGATGCCCGCCTCTTTGAATCTTAATTTCCTTTCAAACCCGATTGCAAAACCTAAAACCACCGACAGTAACATGCTGATAAGATATTGCAACTCATTCAAAACATTTTCCCACATTTTGAATCTCCTGTCCTGTATTCGAATGTAGCCCAAATGGCTTTTCGGTAAGCCGCTTTATTTACCAAACTTTTCGGTTTCAGGAAACACTCGTTCATAACGATGCACACCGTACTCTGCCGAAACAGGTAGCTCACCCGGTAATACAATCTCTGCAACAACGCCTTCCGGAACCTCGAACGAATAAACGATTTTACCGTTTGTCCTTTCGTAAGCGGAAACGATCGTACCGTGTACGCTATCAAACCGCGCGTGCAGCGATGACACGTTTTCACACGGATGCGGCACAAGCCGCACTTTTGCAAACCCTGCTTCCGTCTCCTCGATACCCGCAATACGGCGGTACACAAATTCCATGACCGAACCGTACGCATAGTGGTTATAGCTGTTCATGCCGTCGGGATTGGGTGTCCCGTCCGGCATTAAAGAGTTCCACCGCTCCCAGACCGTCGTTGCACCCATGTTCACCTCATACAGCCAGCTCGGATATTCTTCGTTGAACAGCATACGCTCCGCCGTTTCAAAGTATCCGTTATCGGCAAGTGCAAACAATACGAAAGGCGTGCCGATAAAACCCGTAGATATCCTGTATTGATGCTTTTTCACATTTTCATTGAGCATGGCAGCAAGTTTTCCCCTATACCGTTCGGGAACGATATGAAAATACAATGCAAGCGTCTGTGCTGTGACCGTATCAAAGACAAGCCGTCCTTGCGCGGTAAAGTATTCCCTGCGCATGGCTGCAAGAAGCTTTTCGCGCTTTTTCGTATAGAGCGTTCCTTCATCCGCCTTATCCAACAGGTGCGCCGCTTCCGCTGCGATACGCAGCGTTTCGGTCTGCATCACATTTGTAATGAAATATTCGTTCGTTCTGCCGTGCAGCCCGTTGTCGGCGAATTGTTCGTTGTCGAGCGCAAGCCAATCTCCGAACTCATGACCGCGCACGATCAGTCCATGCTCCATCGTGCGTTCGCGGGCGTCGATGAAACGCTTTATCGCCTCATAATTTTCAAAGAGAAAAGAGGTATCGCCGTACATTCGGTACAGCGCCCACGGCACCATGGCGATGGCATCGCACCAAAAGGCGCTCGTGCGCTTGCTGCCTAACACATCGGGAGCGATATGCGGAATCTCGCCCGTTGTCGCCTGCCCGTTGCGCACATCCGCAAGCCATTTGCGCAAAACGGCGCGCACATCGTAATTATATGCCGCCGTGCGGCAGAATGCGTTGATATCGCCCGTCCAGCCCAGCCGTTCGTCGCGCTGCGGGCAGTCGGTGGGGATATCCACAAAATTCCCGCGCTGCCCCCAGATAACATTCTCCAAAAGCCTGTCAAACTTTTCGTTATCCGTTTTGATCCATCCCGTGCGACGCATATCTGTATGCCGCACGACCGCCGTAACACTTTCCCCTGGCAGCTGCGCACCCGTAAGTTTCATATAGCGGAACCCGTGGTAGGTAAATTCCGGCGAAAGCGTTTTTTCGCCGCGCACGGTAAAGGTATCCGTCGCCTTGGCTTCGCGCAAGTTTTCGGTGTAAAAATTTCCGCCGACGAGTATCTCCGCAAATTGCAGCGTGAGCGTGCCGCAAAAGTCCTCCGCTGTTTTTACTTCGACGACGCCCGCTATGTTCTGCCCGAAGTCGTACACCCGTTCCCCTTTCGGGGTGAGGATGATCTCCCGAACGGGCAGCCGTTCGATACTGCGCACAGGCTCGCACATCTGCGGCACAATCTTTTCACGTTCGTACGGAACAATAACGGGGGTCAGCAGCTTACAGGGCGCGGTATAGTCCTGCGTTTCACCGTCATATATACCCGAAAAGCGGATAAAACTTTCCTGCGCCTGCCATGTTTCGTCCGTACAGATACGTAAACAGCCTTCCATACACAGTTCTGCGCAGACGGCAGTCTGTTCCCCGTAGCGCTTGCGCGTACATACCACGCCGCTGCGGTACCACCCTTCGCCGACAGTCAGCTCCAGCACGTTTTTCCCTTCGCGCAGGAGCTCTGTCACATCGTACTTCTGCATTTGCAGCAGTTTGCCGTAATCCGTCCAGCCGGGCGCAAGGTACGCGTCTCCCACGCGCCTGCCGTTCAACTCGGCGAAGTAGACGCCCAGGGCGGTCGCATACAGCACCGCCCTTTCCGCCTTTTCAAGCACGAATTCTTTCCGCAGCGAAAAGACGTTCGCGCCCTCCTTTACGCCGATAAATTTTACTTCTTTCATACCCCTTTCTCTTCAAAATGCGCGGCAAGGAGCGGGAACACCGCGCGCATGTCTTGCACGACCGCATCGGCAAAGGTGAATTTCTGACGGAATTTTTCATCCGAAACGGCGTCGAACCCGACGCAGTACAGCCCCGCCGCCTTTGCCGCCGCAATGCCCGTATCCGAATCTTCCACGGCGGCGGCTTGCCCTGACTCCGCCCCGCACAGTTCCAGCGCGCGCAGGTACACGTCCGGCGCGGGTTTTGCCGCGGCGACGTCGTTCCCGCAGACGACTGCGGAAAAATACCCTTTCAGCCCCGTCATCTCTAAGATCGCCTGCACGTACACGCGGTCAGACGAGGACGCCACGGCGAGCGTGCAGCCCGCCCCGCGCAGCTTTTGCAGCGTTTCGCAAAGCCCCGCCGTCGGGCGCAGCCCGTGCTCGCGTACAATGCCGATCAAAAGGTCGAACTCCCAGCGCGTCAGCTCGTCTGCGGTATACAGCAACCCGTTTTCGCGCGCGACCTCGCCCCAGAATTCGCGCTTGCTGCGCGCGTACGCCTTGGGCAGGATCGCCGCCACGTCCAGACGCAGCTTTTCCAGCAGTGCGCGGCAGGATTCGCGGTGCAGCGGCTCGGTATCCGCCAGCACGCCGTCCATATCAAAGACAACAAACTTCGCCATAGCTTCCCCTACCCGATGTGCACGACCGCTTTTACGATCTTCGCCTTTTCCTGCACGCTCCTGTCCATGGCGGTCTGAACGTCGTCCAGCTCGAACACGTCGGATACGATGCCTTTCAGGTTTATTTTCCCTTCGGCGACCGCTTGGATGGCGAGCGGGTAGACGTGGCGGTAGCGGAACACCGTTTTGAAGGTTACCTCTTTATCCAGCGCGCGGCTGATCGCAAGATTCATCATGCCGCTGCGACTGTACCCGACAAGAACGATGTTCGCGCCCTTTTTGACGCATTCGATGGCGCCGTTCACGGCGATCTCGCTGCCCGACGTATCCACGGCAAGATCTACTCCCTGCCCGCCCGTAAGTTCGGCGATCCGCTTTTGCAGGTCTTCTTCCTTGCTGTTGACGATCTCGTCTGCGCCCAGCTCTTTCGCCTTTTGCAGGCGGGCGGGGAGCACGTCGCTCACGTACACTTCGGATACGCCCATCGCTTTGAGCGCCATGGCGGTGACCAGCCCTATGCACCCCGCGCCTGTAACGAGCGCCTTTTGCCCGAACTTCGCCCCGCCCTGCATGGCGGCGTGGAAGCCGACGGCGAGCGGCTCGATGAGCGCGCCCTCCATGGTGGAAACGGTATCGGGCAATTTGAAGCAGAGCGCCGCTTCGTGCGCGACGTATTCGCAAAATACGCCGTCTACGGGCGGCGTGGCAAAGAACACCACGTCCAGGCAGAGGTTGTACTTGCCCTGCTTGCAGAATTCGCAGTGCCCGCACGTTTTGCCCGGTTCCAGCGCGACGCGGTCGCCGACCTTTACGTTCTTCACGTTTTTGCCGACGGCAACGACGGTGCCGCCCGGCTCGTGCCCCAATACAAAGGGCGGCTGCACGATGTAGTTGCCGATCCTGCCCTCTTCGTAATAGTGCAGATCGGAACCGCAGATGCCCACGTATTCCAGCTTTACAAGCGCCTCGTCGTCTTTGGGGACGGGTACGGGGCGCCTTTCAAACCCCATTTTCCCTACGCCGTTCATGACGGCGACTTTCATTTCTTTTTTCATACAATTTTCCTTTTTTTTCGTATCGGCCTGCCCGCTGCGGACAAGGGAATATCCGCATCACGCAGACGATGCCATAACAAAATTAGAATTTCACCACATATTTCCCTTTGGTGCGGAGCTTGGCATCCGCCAAAACTTCGGGCAGCTTTTCGAGAGGGACGGGCGGGCACGCCATACTTTTGACGTCTACCCTGCCCTGCTCGATGAGCGCCAGCGCCCGCTGCTGCGTGTACGGATTGATGTACGACGAACGCAGCGTGAGTTCTTTGGAAAACACGTCATACGGTTTCAGCGTGACTGCGTCGTCCGGCTTTGTCAGCCCGAACAGCATCACCGTCGCTTTTTTGCCCGCGGCGGCGACCGCCTGTTCGATGGTGCGCGTAAGCCCCGCGCACTCGATCACACAATTGAAGTCATAGCCTTGGCACAATTTTTCAAATTCGCCGCCCGCCATCGATACGGGATCT
This sequence comes from Clostridia bacterium, assembly GCA_017886545.1. GTDB lineage: Bacteria > Bacillota > Clostridia > Christensenellales > Borkfalkiaceae > Borkfalkia. The sequence continues at coordinate 1,019 of JAGHJS010000075.1, read as the reverse complement.
ATGCAAAGGTCGGCGCCCAGTTTTTTCGCCTCTTCCCTCTTTGCCGCCACGGGTTCGGACACCGCGACAAACGCCGCGCCCGACAGCCGCGAAAGCTGCAGCATCAGTAGCCCGATCATGCCCGCGCCGATGATGAGCACCCTGTCGCCGGGCTTGATCTCACACAGATCCATGCCGTGCAGACAGCAGGCGAGCGGCTCCGTCATCGCAGCCGACTGCATATCCGTTTTTTCGGATATAAGATGCGTCTGCCCGGCGGGCACCGCGACGTATTCGGCGAATCCGCCGTTGACCATGGTGCCGATGCCCGTCATGTGCTCGCAGAAATGTCCCTTTGCGGAAAGGCAGTATTTGCACGACCCGCACAGCACGTTCGGGTCGACGTTGACCCTGTCGCCTGCTTTTCTGCCCTGCACGGCAGCGCCGACCTCTGCGACAATGCCCGAAAATTCATGCCCAAGCACGATGGGCGGATGCACTTCGGCACAGCCCTTGTCGCCCTCGAAAATATGTACGTCCGTGCCGCACACGCCGCAATAGGCGACTTTTACAAGCACTTCGTTTTCCTTGATTTTCGGCACTTCGATCTGTTCGATGCGCATATCGTGCCGCCCGTGAAATACCGCCGCTTTCATCGTCTTTTCCATATTTTGCTCCTGTTTTCTCGTTTGGCAAAAAAAGGGAGAGAAAGGTCTCTCGCAAGCGATCTTCCGTTTCTCTCCCCCCTGTTTGCCTGCAAAAGCGCCTATGCCTGCGCGCCCTTCCACTGCGGGATGCGGTTTTCGGTCACCGTAAAGTATTCGGTGTTGAAGCCGCTTGCGTCAAAGTCCGTAAGCTCGTACGCTGTGATATCGAAGTCCGCAGCGGAGCCGTCGATGACGGTCGCATCCGCCGTAAAGGCGCTGTTGTTCCCGTTGAACGCGATCGCCTGATTGCTCGCGTTCCGCGAGATCAGAACGGTGTTCTCGAAGGAAATGCTGTTGTAGTGGTTGATCGGCACAAACGAAGTGACCAACGCG
>JAGHJS010000074.1 GCA_017886545.1 Clostridia bacterium | reverse complement strand
TGCGGGTGGTCGTTCGGGTTCATGACCGAACCGCGGACGGTCGGGCGCACGCCCATGTGGCGCGTTTTGCCCGCCTTGCCGACGTTGATGATCTCGTGCTCGACGTTGCCGACCTGCCCGATCGTGGCGCGGCAGGAAACGGGAACGAGCCGCATTTCGCCGCTGGGCATTTTCAGCGTGGCGTACTTGCCTTCCTTCGCCATCAGCTGCGCGGCGATGCCCGCAGCCCTGGCGACCTGGCCGCCCTTGCCCGGCTTGAGCTCGATGTTGTGTACCATCGTGCCGACGGGGATGTTTTCAAAGGGGAGGCAGTTGCCCGCCTTGATGTCCGCTTCCGCGCCGCTCATCACGGTGTCGCCCACGTTCAGCCCGACGGGCGCGAGGATGTACCTCTTTTCGCCGTCGGCGTACTGCAGGAGCGCAATGTTCGCGCTGCGGTTCGGGTCGTACTGAATGCTCTTGACCTTTGCGGGAACGCCGTCTTTATTGCGCTTGAAGTCGATGATGCGGTACTTCCTGCGGTTGCCGCCGCCGATGTGGCGGACGGTGATCTTGCCGGTGTTGTTCCTGCCGCCGCTCTTGCGCATGTCCTCGATCAGGCTGCGCTCGGGCTTGGTCTCGGTGATCTCCGTGTACGCGGAGACGGTCATGAAGCGCCTGCCCGCGGACGTGGGTTTATATCTCTTGATAGCCATTTGCTTGTTCCTCCGTTTGCCTTAAGACAGCGACGCGAAGAATTCGATGGGCTTGCTGCTCTCTTTCAGCTGCACGATCGCCTTTTTGTAGGAAGAGGTCATGCCCTCGCTCCTGCCCATCCGCTTCATTTTGCCGCGCACGTTGCACGTGTTCACGCTCTCGACCTGTACCCCGAAGAGCTGTTCGATCGCGATCTTGATCTGCGTCTTGTTCGCGCTCTTCGCCACCTTGAAGGTGTATTTCTTCAAGGGGATCCCGTCATACCCTTTTTCGGTAAGGATGGGCTTCAAAATGATGTCTTCCGCTCTCATTACGCTCCGTAGACCTCCTCGATCTTTTCGACTGCGCCCTTCGTGAGCACGATCTTCGCGTTCGCGACCACCTCATAGGTGCTGATCTGCGCCACGGGCAGGGTGGAAAGTTTGGGGATGTTCCTGCTCGCGCGGATGACGCCGATGTCGTCCGTGTCCATCACGACGAGCGTGCGCTTATCCAGCTTGAGCGCTTCGAGGAAGCGCACCATCTCTTTGGTCTTGGCTTCCTTGACTTCCAGTTTGTCCACAACGATGAGCTCGCCGTCCGCCACTTTTTTGGAGAGCGCCGAGAACAGCGCGCCGCGCTTGGCTTCCGCGTTCATCTTTTTGGAGAAGTCGCGGCTCTTGGGCGCGAACACGACGCCGCCCTTCGTCCACTGCGGTGCGCGGATGGAACCCTGGCGGGCACGGCCCGTGCCCTTCTGGCGCCACGGCTTTGCGCCGCCGCCGCGCACTTCGGTGCGGGTGAGCGTGCTCTTCGTGCCCTGCCTCTCGTTCGCCAGGCGCGTTACCACTGCCTGGTGGATGAGCGGCTCGTTGTATTCCGCGTTGAAGATCTTGTCCGAAAGCTGCATTTCGCCCGCTTCGGAGCCGTCCATTTTATATACTTTTACGCTAGGCATGTTCTTCTCTCCTTATTTCGACTTGACGCTGTCGCACACCGTGACGATGCTGCCCTTCGGCCCCGGGATGGCGCCTTTGATGAGCAGCGCGTTGCGCGCCGCATCCACGCGCACGACTTCGAGGTTCTGCACCGTGACGCGCTCGTGGCCGTACTGGCCGGGCATGTGCTTCTGCTTGAACACGCGGCTCGGGGTGCTGTTCGCGCCCATGGAACCGACCTCCCTGTGTACGGGGCCGACGCCGTGCGTTTCCTTCAGCCTGCGCTGGTTCCAGCGCTTGATGACGCCCGAGAACCCGTGCCCCTTCGACGTGCCGACCACGTCCACATGGTCGCCCGCCTTGAAAGTCTCCGCCGTGACGGTCTTGCCCACTTCGTACGAAGCGGCGTTCTCGACGCGGAATTCGCGCAGCACTTTCTGCGGGGCGACGCCCGCCTTTTTGAACTGCCCGAGTTCGGGTTTGCTGAGGCGCTTTTCGCTGGTCTCGTCAAAGCCGAGCTTGACGGCGCAGTAGCCGTCCTTTTCGATCGTCTTGATCTGCACGACGGGGCAGGGGCCCGCTTCCACCACCGTGACGGGGATGACCTTCCCTTCGGGGGTGAAGAGCTGCGTCATGCCGACTTTTCTGCCGATGATTGCTTTATTCATAGATAAAGTTCACTCCTTTTATTTTATAATGTGGATACCTTGATTTTACAAAGTATCGCTTTGGCAAATTAAAGTTTGATCTTGATGTCTACGCCCGCGGGAAGGTGAACGCTGTCCAGCAGTTTCGCGTTGGGGCTGTAGATGTCGATGATGCGCTTATGCGTGCGGATCTCGAACTGCTCGCGGCTGTCCTTATCTTTATGGGGCGAGCGGAGGATCGTGACGATCTCCTTTTCGGTGGGCAGCGGGATAGGCCCGCTGATCTTGGCGCCGCTCTTCTGCATCGTGTCCACGATGCGCTGCGCGGCGAGGTCTACGAGTTCGTGATCGTATGCCGCAAGTTTGATCCTGATTTTCTGACTTACCATTTTTGCTTTGTTTCCTCCGTTTTTATACTAACTTTGTGTCAACTGTGCCGTGTGTGTCGAAGTCCTCCGGAAAAAGAAAAACCATTCAGTTTTTAGTTGAATGGCGTAACTTCGGTTAGTCGCAGGAGTCTGTGCCCCCACATTTGTCGGCATAAATTATCTTCGCATGCCCGCGCGATCGTGCTGTTTTTTACCACGCGCGGAATGCGATTGAAGTAACTTTATGCCTCAACCCTATTACACAGCTTAGGTATATTACCACACCGCGCAAGAGTTCGTCAAGCGTTTTTACCAAAAAAATTTATTCTTTTTATGGTTTTTTGCGTCGTTTCCCCTCTTTTTTTGCCGAACGCGGCAAAAGCGCCGCCTTTCCCCGCCCGCGCTGCGGCTTTTCCGCTTCCGCCGCGCCGAAACGCCCCGAACACACGGCAGCGGAAAGGCCGCGCACAGGAAAAGCCGCCCCGCGGCGCAGCCCCGTAAAAAATCATCGGACGCAAAAAACTTCCGCCGCGCGGCAGAACTGCCGCGCGGCGGAAGCCTTGTCCGCTTTTTCTGTCAGGAAAGCAATTCCGTGATGTACTGTTCCAGCACGCCGTCCGCGGAGATCGTGGTGATCTCCAAAAAGTAGCTGACCTGTTCGTACGAGAACCTGCTCCGCACTACGTCCATGCCGTTGGCGGTTTCGGTTTTGTAGTCCACCTCCACCCCGGCAATTTCCGCGCTGTCCGTCATCTTATAGAAATCGTCAAATTGTTGGAACGTATCGTTCGTAAAAACAATACCCAACGAAACAGTGTCTAACCCTGTGTCGGAAAGGAAAAGTGCATCCTGCACGAGGAACATCAAACGATGATCTTTCGCCAAAAAATGCGCAGCAACAGACGATTGTATACTTCCCTCTTCAAAATAGCGCCCCCGTACCCCGTGTTCATACATGAACGCTGTAATATCACCTTCTACTAATTCAATGGTCAACTCTTCACCCAAATAGTAGTTCCCCTCTTCGTCATCCAAAGTGAGCATGCTCGGAATGCCGATGCAGAGCGGAATGAGCAATACCAGGAGGATCGCCAGCGAAGGGAGAAGGCGGCGCCTGACCAGCCGCGCCCGCCGCTCCTTTTTTTCCGCCGCTTTTTTGCCGTACAGCTCCTCGGTCAGGCGCGCGGCGGGCGCGTCCAGCCCGGGAGGCGGCGTGATCTGCTGCGGATATTCTTTGAACCGTTCGAGGTCGTTTTTTTCCTTTCCTTTCATACAGTCCTTTTTAACTGATGCTTACGACCAACGCGTTGTCGATCGTAAGATAGTCGTTCATTTTGATATAGCCCTGCGAACCGTCTGAAAACCCGCTCGATACCTGCAGATAGGTTTCGGAGGCGATGCAGCTGCCGTCCTTATAATAATCAATGATAAGGTAGCCGTATACCATCATCATGTGCGAAATGTTGTAGTCGCGCTTGCTGATAAATGTATTTGTCCCGTCAGGGTCGTGATTGATGGAAAAAATAAAATTGTACTTGTCGCACAGCAGCACGCCCACCTTTTTTTGCTGCACCATCTGCTGCACGGCGGTATAATTGACGGACGTGGAATTGTTGTGGAAAGAGGAGAAGCCGATGTCGTACCCGTGGTCCTCCACGTATTCGGTCAGCCCGTCTTTGAAGTCCTGCTCGGTCGCCCCGGGCGCCGTCACGTTGGTGTTCATCATGTAGTACAGCGCCGTAATAAGATCTGCCTGTTCCTGGAAAACCCTGGGAAAATACAGATAGGCATTGTTCGGGTACAGATACCCCGGCTCAAAATCGGGGATGAGTTCGGGATAGTAGCGGTCATAGTACCCGATGATGTTCGCGCCCGCCTTGGACGCGCAGTTATTAGTCTGTTCAGAAGAGACCGACGAATACGAGGGCGCTGCCGACACGTAATATTCTCTGTGTTCCACGTAGTAATCGTATTCGATGGTATAACTTGTATTGGCAGACTGCCCTTCGCCGCCGTACCCTTCGTCGTAATAGCCGTCGTCGCAGTAACGCGCTTCCGCCTCCGCCGCGCTTACGCCCGCAAACAGCGGGAGGAAAAGCACGATGCCGAACACTGCCAGGAGCGCCGCCGCGGCGGCCCTGACGCCTTTTGCCTTTGTTTTCATAAAAAGACCTCCGTTTGTTATTCTGCTAATGCAACAAACGAAAGCCGCCGTTCGTGCAACTCAATCCCCAAAGTTGTCTGAATTTTTTAATTTTTTCAACGCTTTCACCAATATGTACCGCACGCTCGATTTCGGTTTATGGAACAGTTTTGCCATTTCCGAAAGGGAATATCGGTGCCAGAATTTATAGACGAGCACGCCGCGCTCTTCTTCGGAAAGTTTGCGGAGCATCTCGTAAATCAAAAGACCGCTGTCGTTGATCTCTTCGGGGATATCCGCAGCTTCCAACGATACGGTCATGTGTTTTTTATTGGATACGATTTTATTTTTTGCCAGATTTTCTACGATTTTCGTAATCCAACCGTACGCATTTTTATTTTCTCTGAACCTGTCGGCTTTGCGAACGATGGTCAGCAATGCGTCCTGCACGACGTCTTCCCTGTCCGCAGGATCTTTCAGATAGATGGTCGCGACCGCAAACATGACTTTGCCGATTTCAGTATAAATGCGCGATATTGCCTCCGTATCGCCTTCTGCGATCAATTTGATCTGTTGACCCAGCCATTTATTTTTTTGTTCGTCCATCGGTGTTTTTTCTTAAATCGATCAGATTTTCCGCCAGCGTCAGAACTACGTCGCGCTCCGCTTCGGTCAGGCTCGCTATACGGTTCATCGCCAAACAGTTTTTGAATGCATCCTCTTCCCTTTCCATAAAAAATTGGCTCAGCGTCACGCCCAGGGCGCGGCAAACCGCCTCTATGCTTTTGACGGTAGGGAGCTGGTCGGACTGCGACTGGTACCATTGGTAGATCATCCCCGTAGGAAGGCCCGCCTCTTCGTTCAATCTCGCTTTGGACCAGTGTTTTGCCGCCAATAACACATCAATGCGCGCCAAAAATTCTTTTTTGTTCATAAAGACTCACCTATACTGAGTTTGCGCGCATTATTATACCCTGTTTTCAGACTCAATATAAATGAGAACAAATAAAGTTCTTTACTGATAATTCATAAGATTTTATGTATGGCGCATAAAAAAATAAAATTTTGTGCAACTTTTTTTCTTCTTTTGCACGATTCCGCCGTTCTTGTTGTTGCATAGACAGAGGTATCCGACTATGACCAAAGATGACGTAAGATATTTGCTCAAGCACCTTCCGCTTCTGCCTGACGGCACGGAAACAGAAAAAATCTCTGCCCGCAACATACCGGCAGGCAGGGAAACACTCTTTGCAAACGATGAAAAACTGAAGCGCTTTGTTTCGCTCGTGCCGCAGGCCCTTGAAACGCTGGAGCCTTACGACCGCCGCCTGATAGAGCAGGCATATTTTTACAGGCACACCGATCTGTACATCATCGCGCACAGCTCCGTTGCCCGCAGTACCTTTTATCGCATCAAAAGCGCGTTCATCAATCAGGTGCACAAATTCTGTATTTTTGCCGATCTCGTTTCCTGGGACGAGATCAAAAAAGAACGCTGCCGCTGAACGCCGCAAAACCTTACAGCCCGTACGCTTTTTTGTGCGGAACGCCGCCCTTTCGGCGGCTTTTTGCCGTGGGGAAATTCACGCCCGCTCCGCGGCTTTCTGTCGTGGCGGGATCTGCTCCCCCGCTCCGAGGCTTTCTGCCGTGGCGGGATCTGCACTCCGCTCCGCGGCTTTCTGCCGTGGCGGGATCTGCACCCCCGCTCCGAGGCTTTCTGCCGTGGCGGGATCTGCACCCCCGCTCCGCGGCTTTCTGCCGTGGCGGGATCTGCCCCCCGCTCCGCTTCTCTGCGGTCACCCTGCTTGGTTGCTTCTATTATACTGGAATGTGTTTGTTTTGTCAAAGAATTTCGCAGCCTTTCCTTCCGCCGCCCGTACTGCCCTTTTTACATCTTTCCGCATCCGTTTTTCCCCTTTTGCCCGCGCGCGGGGCTGCGGTGCCGAAAACGGGGCAGGGCGGCACCGAACGGGCCCGCGGCGCCCCACGCTGAACGGGCGCAGAACGAACCATACGGGCACCGAACGGGCGCAGAACGGCAACACAGCGCGGCATCGCCCGCCCCGACGGACAAGCCGTCCTGCCGCAAACGCAACGCGCCGCTGCGCTTTTCCTTGCTTTCCTGAAAAAATTTGTATATAATGTTCGGAAAGGAGGCGCACAATGATTTCTACGCGCGGAAGATATGCCCTGCGGGTCCTCGTTGACATTGCCGAACACGGCAACGGGCATTTTGTTAAACTCGACGAGATCGCACAGCGGCAGGGGCTATCCGAAAAATATCTGGAAAGCATTCTCGCGGCGCTGACGAAACACGGGCTCCTGCACGGAAAACGCAGCAGTTTCGGCGGCTACATGCTTACAAAACCGCCGCAGGAGTATACGATCGGCAGTATTTTGCAGGTGACGGAAAACACGCTTGCGCCGGTCGCCTGCCTGAAAGAAAGCGCGCCGCCCTGCAAAAACAGGCAAACCTGCAAGACCGTCGCCTTTTGGGAAGAATATTTTGCCGTCATCAACGATTTTTTGGAGAAGAAAACGCTTGCCGACCTGCTGAACGGACAGGCAGACAAAGCCCCCTGCGCCTGCCCGCCGCCGTCCCGACGGATTTGAGCGATTGATCTGCAAAAATTTGCCGCTTTCGGCAGCACGGAACGCCTCCCCCGATCTTTCGGGGGAGGCGTTCGTTCCCTTTTCGGACCTTTGCAACGCGGCGGCACCGTTTTCCCGACGGGGAAGCCGCCTTCCTCTCCGCAGCGCCCTTCCCCGCCGAAACGGTGCGCGGCGACCCCTTACGCATGACGCAGGACGCCTACACCGACGCGCAGGAGCACTATGTTGCGAGCGTTTCCGACCGCATGCGCGCGGCTTTTACGTAGTAAAAGAGGGTGATTTTTACACTAATTTTTACACTAATTTTTACACTAAATTCGCCCGAAAAGGCGAAAAAGCGGTCGAAAAAGCAAAAAAATAGCCCTGAAAACTGTGATAAATTTGACCGTTTAACACAATTTTCAGGGGTTTGGTGGAGATGAAAGCCGCAAAAACGCACACCGTATTATATCAGATAAACAGAACGGAATACTATTGCCAAGTCGATTTGTCGCTATCAGATTATCCGCTATACGGCAAACAATTAGTTGCAATAAATATACGGAATAATATATAACTAATCTATAATTTTGAGTATATTTTTCTCAACTAATGCAACAGGATAACGAGTCATACCTTGTTTGACTCCATTTTTCCCGAATATTTTTTCGATTGTTCCCTTGTTTCTAACTGTCATTCCTTGTATAATTTTTCCGTCAACACTTTTTCTTCTTATCGTAATACAGTTTTCATCGTATTCTTCAAGAAATTTAACGGCAATTATTACTTTTCCATTTTGTTGCGCTGTTAAAAGTTGTGCAAACTTAAAATTACCCGTATCCTCAACCAGTTTACATGCTTCCGCGTTGAAGTCAAGCTGTCCTCTTCCTATACTTACAAATGCTGATGAACGTCCGTCTGCTTGTTTGATTTTTACAACTTGCCATTCCATGATAATTCTCCTCTTTGAGTTTTTATTGTCTATATTATATGCTATATTTTTATTAATGTCAATGCTTTTCCGCAAAAACGCTAATACTTTTATTAATTACTTATTTTATTTCTTGTATTGCTAACAGAGTGTTGCTTTTTATATTAGGTTTATTCCCTTATTGATAAGATATTTTAAACGGTAACACGTGAAAATGTATATTTTATCTCTGTTAAGTATAATTGTTCAGTATCAAACTCATTACGTGAACGAAAATGCCCGAAAATGAAAAAGAAACCGACAAAGCGGTTTCTAATTCTGACGTAAACGCAGAGTGTGCGTATACGTCGCGTTTGGTGGAGATGTTCCTTCCAAATCCGAACCTAATTCCGTGTTGATTTCGTCTATCGTGGCCGTCTTGGAGCCGTCTTTGTAGTTAAACGTGAATACCACTTTGTCGTCATAGACGAATACGGCATTTACAAAGCTCTCAACGAGCCGCTTGCGGCTTGCAACGTCCGTCAAATCGGTATCGCGGAATTTGCTTATCCAAAAGGCGATGTGCTCTTTCGTGATCTTCGGCTTTTGCAGTTCCTCGCTGTAAATGGCGACTTTGATCTCTTCTCTTTCCTGTTCCAACGCTTCTAACCTCTCCTTCGTGGAGGGTGTGAGAATGCCCTGCTGGATGGCGTTGAGCATATTCTGTATGCCGGTTTCGATTTCTTTCAGCCGCGCATTGAGCTGCGGCAGTTTGGAGTTCTCTTGCGCGAGAATATTCAAGATCGCGTCGGCAATGTGGTCGATGAGTTCGTCGTCCATGACAATTTTCATGATGTAATGAATGACGGCGTC
>JAGHJS010000008.1 GCA_017886545.1 Clostridia bacterium | reverse complement strand
TCTACGACAACTCTGCAAACGAGATCTCGCTCGAATCGCTCGCCGAACACTTCGGATACAGTCCCATGACGCTGAGCCACCTGATCAGCAAACACGTCAAAATCGACCTGCGCAATTTCATTAACGACATACGCGTTCAAAAAGTCATCGCAATGCAGGCGCAGCCGGAATATAAAAACGTTTCCACTTTGGAACTTGCCTCCCGCTGCGGATTCAAAAGCATTTCCAGCTTCTACCGCGCTTTTAAACGAAGTTCGGGAAACAGGTAGTTTTTATGCTGCATTTTTTTTAATGCTTGCACAAATTTCCGATTCCAAAGCGGCGAGGATACTCTCCGCTTTTTCTTTCGGGATATTTTTTCATTCGGGTGTTCCGTTGATGAATACTTTTATTTTCAACGGATTTTCTTTTACTTCGATCTCCTGCATTTTTCCTGTTCCTCCGTTTTTTCTTTTATTTTAACACAACCAAAAGAAAAAAGTTAGAACATCTCCCTGACCACTTTCCCGCCAATTTCCGACCTTTTCCCTACCCGAACCCAACCTCTTTCTGCGCTTTTTCCCTTTCCTCTTCCTTTTTGGCCGTAACAGCCTACCAGAAAAAGCCTGCGCCGTAAAGGGAAAAAATTCTCGCTTAAAACACACAGAGCCGAGCAAATTTTTGCTCGGCTCTCTTTCTTTATCCGCACGCAACAATTTTTTCTGCGACGGTCTTTTATTGCCGTTTCTTCCATATCCGCCTTCCCTTGACGGCTCCGCCTTTTTCCGGTGTTTTTTCGGTGTTCGGAAAAAGAGTTTTCTCCTTTTTCGCAGATTTATGTTGGGTTTTGGTCGGGTTTCGGTTTGGTTTTGGGCAGAAGCCGGTCAGGACAATGTTCTAACATTCCTTAAGCCGCGATTGAGCAAGGAATATTAACCCCTACTACAAAAAACCAAATGGAACAGGCGGAAGTAAAGCTCTCGGAAATCAAAGAGAAAATTCTGATCGAGCAATACAATCTGCAAAACCAACTCAAACGTGAACAGGTCGTAGAATTTCTGCAACATACAATTCTGCAAAGCCCGCACCTGATGATACATACAATGATCAAAAAAATCGTACTATACGACGATAAAATTGAAATTTACTATAATTATATCAACCCGATTAAGCCCGGTGGCTCGTCTCCCGAAGACAACCATCGGCTTTTCTTTATTATTGACGGTTCAAACTTGTTGCATCCAGCGGCACCATAAAAAAGCCGCCCGGAAGTTCCGGGCGGCCCCTTTTATTGCTCCTTGTTATGATCGGTTTTGTTCTTTTTCGATCTGCTTCGTACGACAAAGAACATCACCAGCCCGACGATGACCGCCGCGCCGCAGCAGATCACCGCGATCGCCCACCCGGGGAACGAGTCTTCCGGCGTTTCATTCCCGCCGGGCGCTTTTTCCTTCCCGCCCGGCGGGAGCCGCAAAAAAACCTTTAAAACCTATTGACAAAATATGTTTTAATATGGTATCATCATTTCCACATCGAACCGATAGGTTTAGAGGGTAAGGAGGGAGCTTGTTCCGCGCGTGCCGTACAAGCGCCTGCCGCGGCAGACCCTGCTTAGCCGACACAAAGCCCCTGTACAAACAAACGGCGCACAGCCGAACCGAAGCCCTTTCACAAACGAACGGCGCACAGCCGAAACACCTGCCGCCGATCCGACGGCACGGACGCCGAAACATATGCGCCCGCACGGACCGATCCGACGGCGGGCAACCGAAAAAACGGAGGAAAGACAATGAACGACTACAAATTTGAAACGCTGCAGCTGCACGCCGGGCAGGAGACACCCGACCCCGCAACGGGTGCGCGCGCAGTGCCGATCTACGCGACGGCGGCATACGTTTTTGACGACTGCGCGCAGGCGGCGGCACGGTTCGCTCTGGCGGACGCAGGCAACATTTACAGCAGGCTCACCAACACCACGCAGGAAGTCTTTGAAAAACGCATCGCCGCCCTGGAGGGCGGCACTGCCGCGCTGGCGCTTGCCTCGGGCGCGGCGGCGATCGCCTATACCCTGCAGGCGCTGGCGCAAAACGGCGGGCACATCGTAGCACAGAAGACCGTTTACGGCGGAACGTACAACCTGCTTGCGCATACGCTGCCCAATTTCGGCATTACGGCGACGTTTGCGGATATTCACGACCTTGCGGACGTGGAGCGCGCTATCCGCCCGAATACGCGCGCCATCTTTATCGAAACGCTCGGCAACCCGAACAGCGACATCCCCGACATCGAAGCCGTGGCGGCGCTCGCGCACAGGCACGGCATCCCCCTCGTGGCGGACAATACCTTTGCGACCCCCTACCTGCTGCGCCCTATCTTTCACGGAGCGGACATCGTAGTGCATTCGGCGACGAAGTTCATCGGCGGGCACGGCACGGCGCTGGGCGGCGTGATCGTCGAGGCGGGCAGCTTCGACTGGAAAAAAGCGGGCGCGTACCCGCAGATCGCCGAACCGAACCCGAGTTACCACGGCGTTTCCTTTGCGCAGGCGGCAGGCGGTGCGGCGTTCGTGACCTATATCCGCGCGGTGCTGCTGCGCGATACGGGCGCGTGCCTTTCGCCCTTCGCGGCGTTTTTGCTGCTGCAGGGCGCCGAAACGCTTTCGCTGCGGGTGGAGCGGCACGCGCAGAACGCCGCCGCCGTCGTGCGGTACCTTGCGGCGCACCCGCTCACCGAACGGGTAAACCACCCTTCCCTGCCCGACCACCCCGACCATGCGCTGTACAAACGGTATTTCCCGCACGGCGGCGGATCCATATTCACCTTTGCGATCAGGGGCGGCGTGAAGGAAGCGCACGCCTTTATCGACAGCCTGCACGTCTTTTCCCTCCTCGCGAACGTGGCGGACGCAAAGAGCCTCGTCATCCATCCCGCGACCACGACGCACAGCCAGCTTTCGGAGCGCGAACTCGCCGAACAGGGCATCCGCCCGAACACGATACGGCTTTCCGTCGGGCTGGAACACATCGACGACATCCTCGCCGACCTCGAACGCGGTTTCAGCACCGTAAAAGGGCTTTGACGGGGCAACCGTTTTTACCGACATTGCAAACAAATCGCCGCCCCGCCATCCGAACGGATGGCGGGGCGGCGCGGCAACAGCACAGACTCGGCGCGGCAACAGCGCACAAACGGCAGAATAACGGCGCAGCCCGTCAGAAAAGCTGCAGCAGATCCACCAGCACCGCGAACGCGAGCAGGAGGACGAACCCGACGGCGTGGATGACCGCCTCTACCTTGCGGTTGATGGGCTTGCCGCGGATCCACTCGATGAGGGTAAAGACGACTTTCGACCCGTCCAATGCGGGAATGGGCAGCAGGTTGAACACCGCAAGGTTCACGCCGATGTATGCGGCGATCTCGAAAAAGGGCTGCGCCCCGCGCGATGCGATCTCAGACGTTACACGGATGGTGGTGATCGGTCCGCCGAAGGCAGACAGACCCAGGTCGCCCGTCAGAAGCTGCCCCAAAACCTTGAAGATGCTGCCGCCGATGCGCACCGAATAGGTCACGCTCCGCCCGATCGTTTCAAAAAAACCGAACTTATAGGACGCGGACGCCGCATAATACGCCGTACCGCCGCCCTCCGCCGTATACTGCGCAATGCCCAGCGCGCGCCACAGCGCGGCGGTATCGGTAAGGTTCGCAAAGTCCGCATCCGCGCGCAGCATGACGCGCACGTCGGCGACCGCCCGCCCTTCGCCCGCCCTGCGCGAAACTTTAAAGGAAACGAGGTCGCCCTCCTTTTTGCCTTCGAGCGCCTCCATAAGGTCGGAAGTCAGGTACATATCCCGCCCTTCGCAGGCGAGGATGATGTCGCCGTCCTCGAACACATACCCCGCGAGCGGGATGCCGCTTTCCGTCGTCTGCGCGTCGTCCACGCGGTAGGTCATGACCAGCAGCTGCCCGAACCCGAAAAAGGAGATGAGCAGCAGTACGAGCGCGAGAAGGTAGTTCATGAACGCGCCCGCAAGCAGCACGATGATGCGCTGCCACGGTTTTTTGTTGTTGAACGCGTCGGGGTGGATGGCGTCGCCCTCCTCCCCCTCGAACGCGCAGTATCCGCCGAGCGGGACGGCGCGGACGGAGAACAGCTCGCCGTTCTTTTTGCGCTTTTTGAAGAGCGCGGGGCCGAACCCGACCGCAAATTCGTTTATTTTGAAGTGAAAGAGCCTGCCCGCAAGGTAATGCCCGAACTCGTGCACGGTGATCATGGCAAGCAGGATAAGGATCGCCAGCAGCACCGCGCCGATCGTGCCCATCACATCCGAAAAGGCGAGCAGATTCCCTTCCATAGCCCTCCTGCTACGGCACGCGCTTTGCCGCCGCGGCGCGCGCGGCGCGGTCGGTTTCGGCAAGCTGTGCGTAGCTTTCGGCTTCCCCGCGCACCGCGCGGGAGAGCGTGTCCTCTATAATTTCTGCAATTTGCGTATATTTTATTTGCCCGCGCAAAAAGGCGCTCACGGCGACTTCGCCCGCCGCGTTGAGCACGCAGGGCAGCGTACCGCCCGCCTTTGCCGCGGCGAGCGCGAGCGTAAAACAGGGATAACGCGCCGCGTCCACGCCCTCAAAATGCAATGCGCCGAGCTGCAAAAAGTCGACGGGCGGCAGGGCGCAGGAGAGCCGTTCGGGATAGGTGAGCGCGAGTTGGATGGGCAGCTCCATCGAGGGCACGCCCAGCTGCGCGAGCACCGCGCCGTCCGCAAATTCGACCATCGAATGCACGACGCTTTCGCGGTGGATGAGCACCTGTACCTGCGCAAGCTCCGCGCCGAACAGATGCATCGCCTCGATGACCTCGAACCCCTTGTTGAGCATGGTGGCGCAGTCGATGGTGATCTTATCGCCCATGCGCCAGTTCGGGTGCGCGAGCGCCTGTTTCGCCGTAACGCACGCAAGATCGCAAAGCGGCACGTCGCGCAGGGCGCCGCCGCTTGCGGTGAGCAGGATGCGGCGGAAGGGCGCGCCGCGGTCGAACCCGAGGCACTGCCAGATCGCGGAATGTTCGCTGTCTACGGGCAGAATGTGCGCGCCCTTCTTTTTTGCGAGCGCGGTGACGAGCGCCCCGCCCGCCACGAGGCTCTCCTTGTTGGCGAGCGCAACGTCTTTGCCCGCTTCCAGCGCGAGCAGCGTCGCCTTCAGCCCCGCAAAGCCCGTGACGGCGACGAGCACGACGTCCGCCTCCGCAAAGGCGCACGCCTCTTCGAACGCCGCTTCGCCGCAGGCGAAGCGGCAACCCGCGGGCACCTCCGCCGACGCTCCCTCCCGCCGCAGGACGGCGAGGCGGGGCTGCAGCCGCGCCGCCTGCTCCGCCAGGCGGCGCGCATCCGTGTTCGCCGCCAAGGCGACGATGCGGAAGCGGTCGGGATAGCGCAGGGCGACTTCGACCGCCTGCCTGCCGATGGAACCCGTACTGCCGATGAGCGCGATCTTTTTCATGCTTTCCTCCTCTACTGTATGCGCGCGCACGTCCGCTTATGCGTGCGCCGCGCCTCCGCCGCGCGGCAGATGCCGCTATAACGCAAAAGATACCCGCGCGGGGTATCTTCCTTTCCTGGTTACGGAACGACGGTCGCCACCGGCGTGATGAACAGGGCGAACAGAATGTATACGATCATGCTTGCGAACAGCGTCCCGTCGATGCGATCCAGAACGCCGCCGTGCCCCGGGAGCAGGCGCCCCATATCCTTGACGCCCAGCCTGCGCTTGATCACGCTCTCCACAAGGTCGCCGAACTCCGTCAAAAGGGAGGTGATCAGCCCGAGCACCGCAAAGAACACCCAGGGCGTACCCGCCCAGGCGCTGCCCACGCCCGCGTATACATAACCCGAGCACACCGTATACAGCCAGTACAGGAGCACGCTCGCGCCCGTGCCGAACACGACGCCCCCGACCGCGCCCGAAACCGTTTTGTTCGGGCTGATGTTCGGGCAGAGCTTCCTGCCCTTGATAAGGCTGCCCGTGAGGAACGCAAAGGTGTCCGCAACGGGCGAAATGACGAAGATCAGCAGGAGCGCGAGCGTCGACGCGGTTTTCAGCTCGTTGGCAAGCATCATGGTCGCCAGGATCGCCGTCGGGTACACGCCGCACAGCAGCGACGCGCCCGTGCCGCCGAGCGTCGCGTTTTTATGGTCGATGACCAGAAGGCAGAACAGCACGACCGCGAACACGAACGAAAGGATGAGCGCGCCGCGGTACCCGGCGCCGTCGTTCAGCCATTCGCAGAGGTAAAAGACGGGCGCGAACAGCCCCGCATACGCCCAGACGGCGATCTTCTGCGAAAGGCTGAGAACGCTCCGCGCGGGCGCCTTCCCCGACTCCGCCGCATACAGTTCCGCCCCTTCGCGCTCGTGCGCGTGCGAAAACGCGTGCAGCATCTCATAGGTGCCCAGCAGCGAAAACGCATAGATCAGGATCCCGAACAGCCGATGGTCGACGTACCGTAAAAAGAAAAACCCGACGAGCACGGCGATGTACACGATGCCCGTCAACAGACGTTTGAGCATGGTCACTCCTTGCTGCGCAGCCCGCCGAAGCGGCGGTTGCGCGAAGAAAAATCCACCAACGCCTTTTCCAGGTCGCGGCGGGAAAATTCGGGCCACATCTTGGAGGAGAAATACAGTTCGGCGTACGCCGCCTGATAGAGCAGGAAATTGCTCAGCCGCATCTCGTTGCCCGTGCGGATGATGAGATCGGGGTCGGGCACGCCCGCCGTAAGGAGCAGCGCGTGGAAACTTTCGTCGTCCACGAACCTGCCCAGAGACACCGCCTTATTCACCGCCTGCAACACGTCCTGCCGCGCGCCGTAGTTGACGCAGATGTTCAGAAGCGCGTTCGTGTTGCCGCCCGTCTCCTCTTCGAGCGCGCGCATGCTGACCTGCACGTCGGAGGGCAGCGCGGAGAGGTCGCCGATCACATGGATCTTGGCGTTGAGTTCGAGCAGCTTTTCCTTCTTTTTGTCGAAAAAGGTGCGGAAAAGGTCGAACAGCTCGTCCAGCTCTTCCTGCGGGCGGGAGAGGTTTTCGGCGGAGAGCGCGAACACCGTGACGATGCGCACCCCTAAATGAAAGGCGTGCCCGCAGATGCGGAACATGTTCTGCACGCCCGCTTTGTGGCCGTACGCGCGCGGACGCAGGCGGCGGGTCGCCCACCTGCCGTTTCCGTCCATGATCAGCGCGAGGTGTACGGGCAGTTTAACGGTCCTCATTGCACGGTCACACCGACATCAGCTCTTTTTCTTTGTCGGCGGCGTGCTTTTCAATGGATTCGATGCTCTTGGCGAGCACCTTTTCCACCTGCTTTTCATAGGACGCGCATTCGTCTTCGGAAAGCTCTTTCGCCGTCTTCATCTTTTTGAGCGCGTCCATCGTTTCGCGGCGGACGTTGCGCGCGGCGACTTTTGCCTCTTCGGAAAGCTGCTTGACCTGCTTGACAAGGTCGCGGCGGCGCTCCTCGGTAAGATCGGGGAACAGGAGGCGGATGACTTTGCCGTCGTTGACGGGATTCAGCCCGATGTTCGAGGCAAGGATCGCCTTTTCGATGTTTTTGAGCATGCTCGCTTCCCACGGGCTGATGGTGAGGCACTTCGCGTCCGTGACGGCGATGTTGCCGACCTGGTTGACGGGCGTGGGCGCGCCGTAATAGTCCACCAGCACCTTATCCAGCACATGCGGGTTCGCCCTGCCCGCACGGATATTCGCAAACGACTCGCGCAGCACGCTCGCCGTCTTGTCCAGCTTGTCTTCGAGAACAAGCATCAGTTCTTCCGCCCTTTCTGCTCCTTCCATTTCGATCACCTCGTTATTTGTATTTCCGTTCCGCGCGGGGATCCGCGCGCTTATTTCGCCGTGATGAGCGTGCCGATCGTCTCGCCGCAGATGGCGCGGACGATCGCGTCCTCCTCCGAAAGCCCGAACACGAGCACGGGGATGTCGTTGTCCATGCACATGGTGATGGCGGTCGTGTCCATCGCCTTCAGCCCGCGGCCGATCACTTCCATATGCGTGATGCGGTCGATCTTCTTTGCGTTCGGGTTCTTTTTCGGGTCGTCGTCGTACACGCCGTCGATGTTCTTGGCGAGCAGCAGCACGTCCGCGTTCGTCTCCGCCGTGCGCAGCGCCGCGCCCGTATCCGTCGAGCAGTACGGGTTGCCCGTGCCGCAGGCGAAGATGACCACGCGCCCCAGCTCGAAGTGCCGCAGCGCCTTGCGCAAAATGAACGGCTCCGCGACGGAGACCATGTTCAGCGCCGTCTGCACGCGCACGGGCACGCCGCGCTGTTCGATCGCGTCCTGCATGGCGAGGGAGTTGATGACCGTCGCCAGCATGCCCATGTGGTCGGCGGTCGTGCGGTCCATGTTCGTGCCCTGCCTGCCGCGCCAGAAGTTGCCGCCGCCCAGCACGATGCCGATCTCTACGCCCATGTCGTGCACGCGGATGAGCTGATCCACGACGCGCGCGATGATCTTTTCGTCCAGCCCGAACCCTTTTTCGCCAGCGAGCGCCTCGCCCGAGAGCTTTAATATGATCCTCTTGTATTTCGGCTGCATTGCCTTCCCCTTTTTTTCGCCCGCGGGCGGATTGAATTTTTTGCGCCGCGCAGGCGCGTAAGAACTCCGCGCGGGCGCGACGGCTTTTGCGCCGCGCGTGAAATTTCCGCGGGCGTATTCTTTTTTGCACCGCGCAAAAGGGCATGCCCCGCCGGCGCATTTTAAAAAAAGGCGCACAAATGCTTATCGATCCGTGCGCCTGTTTTTGTTACTCTTTCATCTTCGCGACCTGTTTGTCGACTTCCGCCTGCAGGTCTTCCTTCTTCTTTTCGATGCCTTCGCCCATCTCGTAGCGGGTGAAGCGGCGGACGGTGATCTTTTCGCCGATCGACGCGATCGCTTCGGTGATGAGCTGCCCGACCGTTTTGGAGGGATCCTTCACGAACGGCTGTTCGAGCAGGCAGAAATCTTCGTAATACTTTTTGATCCTGCCCAGGACCATCTTTTCGGCGATCGCTTCGGGCTTGCCCTCGTTCATCGCCTGGATCTTGAGGATCTCCTTTTCCTTATCGAGCACGTCCTGCGGGACCTCTTCCTTGGTCACGTACAGGGGCTTGGACGCCGCGATCTGCAGCGCGATGTCGTGCACGAGCGCCTTGAACTGGTCGCCGCGCGCCACGAAGTCCGTTTCGCAGTTGACTTCGACGAGCACGCCGACCTTGCCGCCCATGTGGATGTAGCTGTCCACAACGCCTTCGGCGGCGATGCGGCCCGCCTTTTTCGCAGCGGTCGCCATGCCCTTTTCGCGCAGGATCTCGATCGCCTTGTCCATATCGCCGTTCGCTTCGGTGAGCGCCTTTTTGCAATCCATCATGCCTACGCCCGTCTTCTGGCGCAGCGCGTTTACGTCACTTGCAGTAATTGCCATGATCTTCGCACCTCTCTTCGTATATTCTTTCAAATTGCCTTACTCGGCAGCTTCTTCCGCGGCGGGAGCCTCTTCCGCGGGCGCCTCCGCTTCTTCCGCCGCAGCGGCAGCTTCTTCCGCGGGAGCTTCCGCGTTGAACGCTTCGCCCTGGTTCGCCTCGATGACCGCGTTCGCGATGACCGACGAGAGCAGTTTGACCGCGCGGATCGCGTCGTCGTTGCCCGGGATCACATAGTCGATGAGATCGGGGTCGCAGTTCGTGTCCGTGATGGCGACGATGGGGATGTGCAGCTTGCGCGCCTCCTGCACGGCGATGTCCTCGTTGTGCGGGTCGACGACGAACAGCGCGCCCGGCAGCGTGCGCATCTCTTTGATGCCGCCCAGGTTCGCGTTCAGCTTTGCCATCTCCTTTTTGAGGCCGAGCACTTCCTTTTTGGGGAGAAGGTCGAACTCGCCGCTCTCCTCCATCTTTTCGAGACGGTTGAGCCTGTCGATACGGGAGCGGATGGTCTTGAAGTTGGTGAGCGTGCCGCCCAGCCAGCGGGAGTTGATGTAGAACTGTCCGCAGCGCTCCGCTTCCTCGCGGATCGCCTCCTGCGCCTGCTTTTTGGTGCCGACGAACAGGATGCTCTTGCCCGCTTTGACCGTTTCGACCACGAAACGGTACGCCTCTTCCACCAGCCCGACCGTGAGCTGCAGGTCGATGATGTGGATGTCGTTCCTCGCGGCGAAGATGTACTTCTTCATCTTGGGGTTCCATTTGCGCGTCTGGTGACCGAAATGAACGCCCGCCTCGAGGAGCTGCTTCATTGTGATGACTGCCATAATTGAATTCCTCCGTTTTTTCCTCCCCCGCGCGCCTTTTGCCCGCCCAGCCCGCCGTTTGATGAGATTTCGGCAGGAACGGAATGCGGAACGCCCGAGGTGTGAATTTTTACAGCTTTCCTATTTTAGCATAAAGAAAAGCGTTTTGCAACCGATTTTGCCTTGCGTCGCGCGCTTTTTTGCCGCAAGGCGAAGAAAGCCCGCCCCGCGGCACGGCAAAGGGCCGTTCGGCTCACCGCCGTTCCTTCTCGGCGGCTCGCTCAGGGTGACACAATGGGGCGGCTGCGCTCTCGCTCCGCTCAGGATGACAAATGGACTGTATTTTTAATAATCCTGTTGCGCGTGGCAAAATGACACTTTTGCCTAAGCGCACCCAATTTGCCGTATGCTTACGGCTTATGCAGGAAAGGTGAATGCGCCGCACTTCTATAATGGTGTGCCCTAAAAGGTGCGGCGCAAAGGAAAACCTCCGCTATCCCGAACGTAGTGAGGGTGGCGGCGGTTGTCCTCCCATCGTAAAAATCGCAGGCGACAGCTTGCCGAGATTTTTACGAGACCCTTTATTGTTTCTTGTGGTCGTGATTCTTGCACCCGCAGCCGCAGCCCTCTTCGTAGTCGGTATCCAGCGACGCGGCTTCGTCGGCGTCGTCGTCCTCTTCCATGACGCGGCAGAACTCGTCGAACACCTCGTCCAGAAGTTTTTCGTCCTCGACGGGCACGAGCTCCTCGTTCCCCTCCTCGCCGACGATCTGCAGGATGGTCACCTCGTCGGTATCCTCCTCGCCCTCTTCGGCGGACTGGAAAAAGGCGTACCAGCCGTCCTTGTACTCGATGGTGCCGATGTGGTAGCACTTATGCGCCTTGCCCTCCTCGTCGATGAGTTCGACAAGGTTGGTCTCCTCTTCTTCGCAGCCGCAGTCGCAATCGGCTTCGTGCAGCTTCTTTTCTTCGCTCATGGTCCTCTCCTTTTTGATTTTATTCAGATAGCCTTCCAGAATGTAGGAAGCGGCGATGCTGTCAATACTCTCTTTCCGCTTTTCGCGGCGGACGCCGCCCGCGATGAGCACGCCCTCCGCCTCCGTCGTCGAACAGCGCTCGTCCTCGAACACGACGGGAAGCTGCGTCTGTGCCGCCAGAAGAGCGGCGAAACGGCGGGTCTTTTCGGTCTGCGCCGATTCGGTGCCGTCCGCGTTCAGCGGCAGCCCGCACACGATCAGCCCCGCGCCCTTTTCGGCGGCGATGCGCAAAAGCGCCCGCACGTCCTCCTCGGCGCTCTTCGTGCGCCAATACGTTTCTCCGGGCAGAGCGAAGGTATTGAACGGGTCGCTCGCGGCGACGCCTATCCTTTTATCGCCGATATCGAAGGCGATTATTCGTTTTTCCATGCTGCCTCGCTGCAAACGAAACGTTATTTTCTACAAGTATACCACACCCGCGCCGCGCCGTCCACCGTTTTTAGAAAATTTCCTGCATGCACACCGAATCTTCGCCGCACGCTCCCGCGCCGCACACAAAAAAGCGGCGGAACAGCTCCGCCGCCCATAGGGGATCGCGTTATGTTTGCGCCGCCGCGGCGCCGCGCCTTGCGCGGACGAGGCGCACGGCAAGCAGCACGCCGCCGAGGATAAACAGTGCGACCGAAATGACCTGCGAGGGCGAAAGCGGCAAGCCGAACAGCGAACCGCGGTCGTCCGCGCGCAGGAATTCAATGCCGAACCGCCACGCGCCGTACAGGATGCAGTAAAAAGGGAGCGCGTCCTTTTTCAGCCAAAAGAACAGGACGAAGAACAGCGCCAGCAGGAACGCCGCCTCGTACAGCTGCGTCGGATGCACGGCGATAGCGCCGCCGTAAAACCCGTACGGGTCGGACCCTTCGGGGAACACGACGCCGAACGCGCTGTCCGTCGGCTTGCCGAAACAGCATCCTCCAAAAAAACACCCGACGCGCCCGAGGCAATGCCCCGCGGGGATGCAGGCGGCGAGCTCGCACAGCCGCGTGTAGACGGGCACCCGCCTGTTTTTGCACAGGAGCAGCGCGAGCGGATAGAGCGCCAACGCGCACAGCAGCCCGCCGTAAAAGGTGGCGCCGCGCAGTTCGAACGCGCCCCGTTCACCCCATTTGAGCAGGGCGTCCAGCACCGCCGCGCCGCCCAAGGAGAGGAGCGCGACGACAACGAAGGCGACGAGCGCGAACAAATTTTCGTTCAGGCAGTCCTTATGCCGGCGCAGCGTGACAAAAAGCAGGAGCACAAAGCAGAGCATCGCCCCCGCGATGAGCAGCAGCGCGTACGGATAGAGGGTCATGCCGAACAGCGTAAAGGAACGGCACATGCGCGCCCGCCGTCAGCCCTGCCCGTCGGGATCGTTCGGACCCTGCGGCTTCTGTACCTGCCAGGGTTGCTGCGGCTTCGGCGGCTGCGGAGGCTGCTGCCCGTATTGCGGCTGTTGCGGCTGCCCGAATTGCGGCTGCTGCCGCGTATATTGCTGCTGCGGCGGCACGGGCGCCTGCGGTCCGACCCCCTGCTGCGGCGGCACGGGCGGCATGCCGTACGGCTGCCCGCCCTGCGGGGGCTGTTGCCCGTAATACGGCTGCTGCGGCTGCCCGTAAGGATTGTACGGCGGGTACTGCCCGTAGGGCTGCTGCGGCGGGGTATACGGGATCCGCTGCGCCGCGGCGTCTGCCGCGGGCGCCTTTCTGAACCCGAAGCAGGTGGCGACGAGGTACAGGATCAGCGCGAAGATGGTGAAGATCTCAAGCCAAAAAGAAAAACCCAGCCCCAACTCAGCCATAAATGCAACCGTCGCTGCAATGTGCCCGATGCAGAACAGGAGCGCGATCAGAAGGAGCGCGCCGCCCGCACGTTTGTAACCGAAGGCAAGGATGGAGCCGATCAGTCCCAAAACCGGTCCGCCCAGCCCAAAAAGAATAAATAGAAGCAACCATATCGTGTCCAGGGGCAAACCATAATATGCACAATCGGAACAGGCGACCCACAAAAAGCCGCCGACCAGCCCGAACACCGTGCCGATGATGCCGCAGATGAGCGGCGCTATGTTCTTTTTTTGCTGCATTTGTATCCCTCCTCTGTTTCCCTTAGCGCAAAAAATCTTATTGCATTGCGCCATATGTCAGCACGATTATTATACATCGCTCGTTCTGATTTTGTCAAGTTCATGAAACAATTTCTGCAAATTCCGCCCGATTTTTCTTTTTTTCGCAGGCAGGGCGCGCCGCGCACGGCAACTTGGGATATGCTTCCCCTTTTACAGGCAAAACCGCCCGCACGGCAACTTCGGGTTCGCCCCTTTTACAGGCAAAACCGCCCGCAGGCATGCCTGCGGGCAGAAAAAAGGGGAGAAAACGTGTGATCACTTTTGTGGTTCGGAAGGCTCCGCCGCAGGCTCCCGCGGGGGGCCGCCGCTTTCCGCGGCGTCTTCCGATGTGTCTGCCGCGGCGCATGCCGTACGGTCGGGACCGGCGCATGCCGCCGCACCGCCGTCCTCTTCGGCGCCGCCCGCAGAGGCCTTGGAAACGCCCTCTTCTGCGGCGGGCGCGGCGTTTTCAGCCGCTTCCCCATCCTCCTGCGGAAGCGTTTTCTGCTTCACCGCAAGCAGGAAAAAGACCATGCCGAGGATGAACATGACCGCGAGCACGCCCACGCCGACGTTCTGCGCGCGGATGACGGTAAAGCCGAGGTCGATGGTGTCGCCGATGTGGGTCGCGACCAGCTGCGTGATGGCGGAAACGAGCGTCGTGCCGAGGAACGCCGCGCCTTTGCCGAAAATGTCGTACACGCCGAAGTATTCGCCCGCCTTTTTGTGCGGGATGATCTTGCCGTAATAGGAGCGCGACATCGCCTGGATGGTGCCCTGGAAAATGCCGACGCACACCGCGAGGATCCAGAACTGGTACTCAACGGAGAGGAACACGGCATACACGGTGATGCAGAAATACGCCGCGATGCAGATGACGATCAGCCATTCGGGCTTTATTTTGCGCGTCGCCATGCCGAAGAGGATGGCGGCGGGGAAGGCGACGACCTGCGTGACCAGGAGCGCCAGCACGAGGCTGACCTCGTTCAACCCGAGCGAATCGCCGTAGGCGACCGCCATGTCGATGATCGTGTACACGCCGTCGATGAAAAAGAAGAACGCGATGAGGAAAAAGAGCACCTTCCTGTTATGCCCCAGCTCCTTGAACACCCTGCCGAGGTTCTTCGCGCCCGTGCGCACGGGGTGCCCGCCCGGCTCGACGAAATGCTTCTGCCTGTAATTTCTCCACAGCGGGAGCGAACAGCCCACCCACCAGACCGCCGTCAGCACGAAAACGATGACCATGGAAACTTCCATGGAGAAGAATCCGAACATCGCGTACATCGCGTAGACCGCGACGGCGAGCACGAAGGGGATGCAGCTGCCGATGTACCCCCACGCATAGCCGCGGGAGGACACTTCGTCCATGCGTTCGCGGGTGGTGACGTCGATGAGCATGGAGTCGTACACGACGAGGCTGAGCTGGTAGGCGGACTTTGCGAGCACGAACAGCAGCAAAAACCAAAGCCAGTGCCAGCAGAACCCGAGCACGACGCACCCGACCGCGCCGATGAGCAGCGACACCGAAAAGATCTTGCGGCGCATGCCGCGGATGTCGGAGAGGGTGCCGAGCGTGGGGCCGAGGATGGCGACGAGGACGGTGGACGCGCTCGTCGCGTACCCCCAATAGGCGAGGTAGTTCGTTTCGGAAACGCCCGCCTGTTCGGCGAGAGTGTTGAAGTAGATGGACATGAGCGCGGTAACGAGCAGCGTGAACGCCGAGTTGCCCACGTCGTAGAGCACCCACTTCTTTTCCATGGAGTTCATTTTAAGGCTCATATGTTTTTTCCTCTTCGAGGGAGAGTACGGGGATCTCACGCCAGTTTGCGGACGGGCCGAAAGTCGCGCCGAACGCGGGAGAGAGTTCGCCCTCCCCTTTCAGATACGCGGCGAAATTGCACAGGAGCGACACGCATTCCCCTTCCGCCTTTTTCATCAGCTTGGAAAGGCGCAGGTCGCTGTCCGCACAGGCGGGGATTGGCTTTTTCGCGATCATCATGCCGTGCATCTCTTTGAAGTTGCCCGAAAGGCGCAGCACCAGGCGCACGAACCCGCGCTTGGGTTGGTGCGGCGCACGCAGCAGGCGGTTGTAGAAGAGCATGGACGAAAGCGCCTTTTTCGCCTGCTTGGGCGTGACGCCCAAAAAGGGCGCGATGACGCGCGCGTTCTCTTCCGTGGCGAAGATATGGTCCGTAAGGCACGCCGAAAGCGGCTCCTTCCCCTCCGCTTCCAGAAGGGAGCGGTCGAATTCGCTCTCGATCTCGGTATGGGTGACGTGCGAAACGGCGATCTTGTTCTCGATATAGCCGTGGCAGGCGGAGTCGAGCGCGAAGTGGCACACGAACCCCAAAAGGTACGCAAGCGCCGCGCCCTTGTCCGCCGCGGCGGCATACGCCGCTTTCGCCGACTCAAAAAACTCTTTGGCGGGGCGGGCGTGCATGGCGTACCCCTTTGCGTTGACGGCGCAGTTTTTCAATACGTGATAATAAAAGAGCACATCCGGCCCGTGCAGGCCGATGTCGTACAGCTGCCTGTGTTCCCTGATGGCGGAGGCAAGGCTCTGCGGGCAGCGATGCAGCACCCGTTCGCCGAAAACCCTGTGTGCGTAAGTCGAAGGCATGTTTCTGTTCTCCTCATAGTATTTTAGCATATATTTGTATCATAGGTTTCACGGGATGCCCCGTACCTGTAAAAAATTTGTAATAGAATTGCAAAAAAAAGCGCCCTGCGCGGGGCTTTGCGAACGCCCGTGCCGAGGGTGCTTTTTTAAGAGTGCAAACAAAGAAGCCGCGCCCTGCCTGCAGGCCGCCGCGCCCGCCTTTTATCCGTCCTCGCCGTCCTCCTCGTCCTCTTCCGCGGGCGGAACGCCTTCGGGCGGGTGCGCAAAGGCGAGCGCGGCGGCAAGCCCCGAAACGGCGGCGCAGATGATGGGGAACACTTCGCCGACGACGCGGAACTCCCCCGCGTACACGCAGGAGAGCGGCACGAGCGCGGCGGCGCAGACGCACGCGAGGGCGAGCAGCACCCAGCCGCTGCGGTGCCAGCCGAAGGCGAGCATGCCGCCCATCAGCCCGAGCAGCGGCCCGACCATGCCGAGCAGAATGAAGCCGAGGATATACCAGCCGCCCTGCGGATGGTACACGTTGGAAAGGAGCGCCCAATAGACGCCCCCCGCCAGCCCGACGGGCGTAGCTATGATCGCCGCCGCAAGAGCGGTCCCGTTTTTCCGCCGACGCTTCATGTACTGCTCCTTCTGAAACCTATCCCGTTTATTGTACTGTTTTTCCCGCGGGCTGTCAATCGGTTTTCCCGCCGCAAAGGTGTGTTTGCCCTGAAATTGCCGCGCGGCGGGCGGAAAAATACAAAATACGGCAAAAACCGCCCGCGAGCGGACGGTTTTTGCCTGCCCCTGTGCGGCTTTTTGCGCAAGAGGCTGTCTTCTGTCAGTTCTTTTTTTCGGCGGACGGTTCTTTCCCGCCCTTGCCTTCGCCTTTGCTCCCTTCGCCCATGCCCGCGAGCTTTTCGTCGAGATAGGCGTCGATCCGCTGCATGCACTCCTCCTGCCCCTTTTTGACGAGCTGGCGCGTCTTATTGCTGTTGGCAACGAGCAGCGCGCCCATCACGGCGCCGAGCGCCAGGCCGCCGATGAATTTTTCCATACCGTTTTTCCTCCGAAGAACGGGCCTTTGCCGTTCCCAAGCAGTATGGTACGGATAAAAAAATTTATGCAGGCACACGCCGCGCGGGCTTACGCGTTCGCCGAACGGCTGTTCCCCTTGCCTGCGGCCGAGGCGATCGCGCTCTTCACGCGCGAAGCGCGGCGAAGCAGTTCGTTCTCCTCCGTGAGCCGCTTCACCGTTTCGCGAAGGCGCTCGTTCTCCTCGCGCAGGGTGAGCGCAAGGCGGTCGTACAGGGCGTTGATCTCGTTTTCCAGCCGCTTTTCGAGCACCGTTTTGCGCTTGCGCACGGCAAGCTCGGGCGAAATGCCCGCCTCCTCCGCGGCGGCGCGCACGCGCCCCGGCTGTTTGCGCAGAAGATTGCGGTACTTGTTCTGGTAACGCAGCATCTGCTTTGCGTCGCCGCCGCACACGTTCAGGATCGCGCGGCGCACGGACGCGCCGTTCTTACGCTCGGTAAGGATGGCGCGGAGCATATCGTCCGTTTCCCGCTCCGTAAAGGGGCGCACCGTGCCCGCGGTAAGATTTTTGCCCGCAAGCACCTCCTTCGCCGCGTCATCCTCGCTTTTGAGCAGTTTATAATAATAGTTGCGCACGCTGCCGCCCGCCCTGCCGTGCGCCCTTCCGTATTCCGTAAAAAGCCGGGTCAGCGTCTTTCCCGCACGCCTGCCTTCCGTGAGGCAGCGCACGAGCTCCTCCGCCTCTTCGCGCGTGTAACCGTTGATCTTTTGCTGCATGGCTGTGTTCCTCCTGTTGCGGAAGGTATTGACATATGCGTGTGGATTTATACATAGAATGAACAAAAAGCGTCCTTCGGCAATGAAACAGCGCCGTCCGGCGCGGAAAGGAGTTTTTGTATGCGCATCCATTTCGGCAGTTCCGTCCCCTGCGTACTGCGGCTGGGCGGCGTTTCGGCAGGGTTCTGCGGGGAAACGGAAAAATTTGCGGACATCACGCAGGAGCGGCTGCTCGCCGAATTTTTGCCCGCGGACGGCGACCTATACCCCCTCTCGTTCGTGTTGGAAGAGCCATTTTTCGCCCGCCCGCCCCGCTGCTGCAAGGTGTACCGCTACGACTGCGGCGCGGACGTTTTTGCCGTGCGCTTTTCCCCGCGCGAAGGGGGCATGCGCGTGCTCGCGCAGGAGCATGCGGGGGATACGCTGGTGACCGTGTTCGCGGCGGGCGGGCAGGTGCAGGCAACGCTGGACGGCAAGGGCGGGAACGCGCTGGCGGCGCTGCCGCAGGCGGAGGAATACGGCGCCGAAGAGCTCGCCGTCGGCGGGCAGACCTTCACGGCGATCCGATGCAGGCAAAAAAACGGCACGCGCCTGCTGCTGTTTGCGGGCGGCACGTGCGCCTTCGACGAGGAAGTTTCCGCCTTTGAAGTGGGCGAACAGCTGACCGTGCAGCGCACCCTTGCGGACATCGCGGGGCACACGATCGTGCGGC
This sequence comes from Clostridia bacterium, assembly GCA_017886545.1. GTDB lineage: Bacteria > Bacillota > Clostridia > Christensenellales > Borkfalkiaceae > Borkfalkia. Next base: position 4,282 of record JAGHJS010000008.1, on the reverse strand, counting down.
GGCTGCGCGCGGAGGGGAACGCGCTTATTGAAACAGACCGTACGGTGCAGGCGCGGGAGGGGTTTGACCCGAACGCCCTGCCCGAGAGCCTTTTGCCCTTTGCGCTGTTCGAGGAGATCGCGGCGGGCGGCGACCCCGCCCCTTACCTCGCGCCCGCTCTCCGAGAGCGCGCGCCCCTTTTGAAGGACTACCTCGGCGATTTTTGCGCCGTGACCGTGCCGCGGGAGATCTTTTACCTCACGCACGGGCAGATCAACGCGGCGGGGCTCGCCTACCGCAAGGCGGAAAACCTGTACGAGATAAAGTTTTTTACCGCCGACGTTGCAGACGGCAAGGCGACGAACGTCCGCCCCGTCGGATAGGCGCGGCGCTTTGCCGTTCGCCGCATATGCATGCAAAGCAAAACCAAAGGGGGCGCGCCCGAGGTTCGGGCGCGCCCCCTTTGGCAAAATTTTCCGAAACACAAAAACGACGCCCGCGGAGTATTCCGCGGGCGCCGACGCTTCCGTGCGCTCTGTATCAATAGCTGGTCACTTCAATGGATTCGATGACGATCTTCACCTTCGGGATATTGAACTCCGCCGTGTAATAGCCGAACTCGGTCATCGCGTCATCGATGCGCATATCCTGCACTTCGGTGAATACATAGTCCTCGTCCTCCTCCTTCATCGTACTCGTGTACGAGGAGATCGCGGAGAGCAGTTCGTCAAAACGGGTCGAAGAATCGTCGTCCGCCAACACGCCGAACACGCAGAAATTGCTGTCCGCCGACGCGCTGCTGCCCGTATAAAGGTAGAACATGCTGGTCACCGCGTTGTACTGATACGGGATGTTCTTACGGTCGGATCCGTCGCTCGTCTTATGCGCGGAAACGACGGGCTTGGGCGTAGGCAATTCGCTGCTGTCCAGATAGGTATACGTCCCCAGCGCGCCCTTCTCGTTCGTGTACGCGCCTTCGCCGTCTATGCCGTGCCCGTTTGCAGCTGTTTCGCCGTACAACGTGTTCAGCGCCTGCGTGTATTCCTCGTCCGCCCAGACGGAAGGGGTAAGGCTGAGCGCGTCGTACGCTTCCGCCAAGGACGCGAGGTCGCGGTAGTCATCGTTCTCAACATCGTTATAGGTATATCCGCCGCCGACCATACGGTTGCTCTGGTAGTCGTGGATCACGGTGCCGTCGTAGAACCCTGCGTCGATGAGCTCGATATAGTGGTTGACCGTCTGCTTATACATCTTGCGGTTGAGGCGGTAGTTGAGCACATACGTATCGTCCGTATCGCTGTCATTGTCGTTGAACTGAATGGTGATACGGATCTGCGGATAATCGCTTTCGCATCCGACAAAGGCAAACGCCACGCCGACGAGCAGGAACACTGCCAGAACGACGCTGAACGCCTTGCCGAGCGCATTTCCGAAAAATTTAGCCATAGGACTCCCTTATTGATGCAAAAAACTTGCCCGCCCTGCGGCAGCCGATGCCGAACCTCCGAGCGGTACTCCATTATTTTACCGTTTTATGGAGAACTCGTCAAGCACTTTTGCCCGTGCCATTGAAATTCCCGCGGATTTTCCGCGTTTGTTCACAAGGAGAGAAGCCCTTCCGCCCCGCCGGGAGTATATGGCAGCGAAAACCGCCCGCCCGTTCCGCGCCCGTCTCTTCCCGCCCTGCTCCGCTCAGGGTGACACAAAAAGGACCGATACGCTCCCGTCATCCCGAGCTTGTCGAGGGATTTTCTCCCCTGTCATCCCGAGCTTGTCGAGGGATCTCTATTAGAATATCGTCATTATTATCATAGAGATCCTTCGACTTCGCTTCGCTCCGCTCAGGATGACACGGGGGGGGGAATGCTTTTCAGCCGCCGATCCTCGCCGCCGTCTCTTCCCGCCCTGCTCCGCTCAGGGTGACACAAAGGGGTATACCCCCCCTCACGCATGGAAAAATCCCATTCCTACCAAACAACACCGCAAACAAAACAAGCCCCCGCCATCCGAACGGATGGCGGGGGCTCCTTGCCTTATGGAATTGTTTTGCGAAGCGAAATCTTCTTCCGATCGCTTATTACACCAGCTCGATGATGACCTGCTCGGCAGCGTCGCCGCGGCGGTTGCCGAGGGACAGGATGCGCGTATAGCCGCCCGCGCAGTTCTTTTCGTCGTTGCGCTGTGCGTACTTGGGCGCGATCTCGTTGAAGAGCTTTTCGATGAGCGGGTGCGCCACGTCTTTGGTGCGCTCCTTATACGCCGACTTGCTCTCGTTGAAGCCCTTGATCTCCTGCAGGTCGTAGAGCTTGCTCATGATCTTGCGGCGTGCGGCGAGCTTTTTCGCGCCGTCTTTTACGACGGTGACGGTGACCTCGCGCTCCTTTTTGCCCGTCGTTTCGGTGACGACCTTCGTGCTTTCGATGGTGTCGTCATAGGTGTTGACGGCGGTCGTGATGATCTTTTCAACGTAAGAACGCAGCTCTTTCGCGCGCGCTTTGGTCGTTTCGATCTTCCCGTACCAAAGAAGCGCGGACGCCTGGTTGCGCAAAATGGCGATCCTCTGTTCGCTGGTTCTGCCTAATTTGCCCGGCATACTGTTAATCCTCCTTTTTTTCTAACGAAAGCCCGTAGGATTCGAGTTTGAGTATGACCTCGTCCAGCGACTTTCTGCCGAGGTTGCGCACTTTGAGCATTTCTTCCTCGGTCTTTTTGGTTAAGTCTTCGATCGTGTGGATGTTCGCACGTTTGAGGCAGTTGTAGGAGCGGACGGAAAGGTCCATGTCCTCGATCGCCATGGCGAGCACCTGCTGTTTGTCGTCCTCGTTCTTGACAAGGATGTCCATGCCCTTGATGGAATCGGAAAGGTTTACGAACAGCCCGATGTGGTCCTGCATGATCTTCGCCGCGAGCGACACGATCTCTTTCGCGGAGAAGGCGCCGTTCGTCCAGACTTCCATGACGAGCTTGTCGTAGTCGATATTCTGCCCGACGCGCGTGTTTTCCACGTTGTAGTTGACCTTTTTGACGGGCGTATAAATGGAATCGATGGGGATGTAGCCGATGGGCTGGTTCTTGTTCGAACCCGCGCCGCGGTAGCCCCTGCCCCTGCCGATGGTCACGTCCATGTCCAGCTTTGCGCCCTCGTCAAGGGTGCAGATGTACTGCGACTTGTTGATGACCTCGATCTCGGCATCCTGTTCGAAGTCGCCGCCGGTCACGACCGCGGGGCCTTCTTTGACGATGTGGACCGTCTTTTCATAGTCCTTGTCGGAGGAGGCGGTCTGGATGGCGAGCGTCTTCAAATTGAGGATGATCTCGGGAACGTCCTCTTTGACGCCGGGGATGGCGGAAAACTCATGCTTGACGAGCCCGTCGGGGTAGAAGCGGATGCCCTGCACCGCCGCCCCGGGGAGCGCGGAAAGCAGGATCCTGCGCAGGCAGTTGCCGATCGTGAGGCCGAAGCCCTTTTCAAGCGGTTCTACGGTGATCTTGGCGTAACTTTTCGCCTCGTTCTCCTCCACTTCGATCTTGGGCATATCCATTTCGATCATAGGTTTTACCTCCTTGTTGCGCTGTGCCGAGGCTTACTTGGAGTACAGCTCGACGATCATGTGCTCGGCGATCTGGCTGTCGATGTCTTCCCTCTTCGGGAGCGCAAGGACTTTGCCTTCCAGCTTTTCGGGGTCGAACTCCAGCCACTGGGGCATGTTGCCGACCTTCATCGCCTTGATCTGCTCGAAATATTTATCCTTTTTCCTGTTTTCCTTGACGGCGATCACGTCGCCCGCCTTGACGATGTAAGAAGGGATGTTGACCGTTCTGCCGTTGACGGTGAAGTGCGCGTGGTTGACCAGCTGCCTTGCCTGCGCGCGGGAGCCGCCCACGCCCATGCGGTAGATCACGTTGTCCAGCCTGCGCTCAAGAAGGGAGAGCATGTTTTCGCCCGTGATGCCCTTCATGCGGTCAGCCATTTCGTAATATTTGCGGAACTGCCCTTCCTGCACGCCGTAGATACGCTTGGTCTTCTGCTTTTCGCGCAGCTGCAAGCCGTATTCGGACACCTTTTTCCTGCCCGCGCCGTGCACGCCGGGGGGCGTGGGACGCTTTTCAAACGCGCATTTGGAAGAATAGCACCTGTCGCCCTTGAGGAACAGCTTTGCGCCTTCCCTGCGGCAGAGGCGGCATTTGGAATCTCTGTACGTAGCCATATGACTTTTCTCTCCTTAATAACTTATACTCTGCGGCGCTTGGGAGGCCTGCACCCGTTGTGCGGGATGGGCGAAACGTCGGTGATCATCGTGAT
>JAGHJS010000073.1 GCA_017886545.1 Clostridia bacterium | reverse complement strand
TGCTTGCAAGGGGTAAAACGAGCGCGCCGCAATCGGCGGCATATGGGCGTATGCCCATGGCAACTTGTTGCCGAAAGCGTCGGCTTTTCTGCCGCCGATTACTACGCTTCGCTTCGCTCAGGATGACAAATGCTGTTGCACTTTTCCTTAATCAAATTGCGCGTTCCAAAGCCACGCCTTTGGAAAAGCGCACCCCATTTGTCGCATACTTGCGACTCACGCGAAAGGGGTGAATGCGCATGACTTTTTAATAGGAGAAGCCTTCAAAGGTCATGCGCAGAGGGGAAAACGGCTGTCCCGACCAATTACAGGGTTCCCAAAAATCGCAGCGTGCGAAAGCACTGCGAGATTTTTGGGAAGAGGAGGAGCGGAGTGCGCATGCGAGCTTTGCTCCTTGGGGCTGAGCGAGAGCGCAGCCGACTGCTCCGACGAGGGCAGCGGTTTTCCCCTCAAAATCGCGCAAACCGCAGCATCTCTTTTGCGAGGTTTGCGCGAGCACTTTTTTAATACAGCAGCTTCGCCGTATCGGGAAGGGTGAGCACGCGGCCGTTGTCGCCGCGCACGGTGAACTGTTCCTCGTGATAGGTGCGGTGCGGGATCATGTATACGCGCTTTTCCCGCCATTCGTTCCGGACCAGGGCGGAAAACCGCCGCGTCGAAACAATGTAGGCATACAGCCCCGCGTTCAGCTCGACCACCGCGTTTTTATACCCTTCCGCAAAGCATTTTTTCAGCGCGCTCTGGATACGGAACGCAAGGAATTCGTCGGACGGGACCGAACCCGCGCCGCTGCAGTGCGGGCAGGGTTTGGTCAGCACGACCATGTTGTCGCACTTTACCTTTTTCCGCGTGAACTGCACCAGCCCGAAATCGGTCATCGGCATCACGTTGCACTGCGCGCGGTCGCTGCGCAGGCAATTTTCCAGCTCCTTCGTGACGGCAAGGCGGTGTTCTTCGCTCGCCATGTCGATAAAGTCGACGACGACGATGCCGCCGATGTTGCGCAGGCGCACCTGCCGCGCGATCTCGCGCGCGGCGAGGAGGTTGGTGCGGAACACCGTATCTTCCAGCCCCGTTTCGCCCGTGAATTTGCCCGTGTTCACGTCGATCGCGGTGAGCGCTTCGGTCTTGTCGATGATCAGATACGCGCCGCTCTCCAGCTCGACGCGGTGATCGGTCAGCGCGCAAAGCTGCTGTTCCAGCCCGAAAAACTCAAACATCTCGCGTTCGCCGGTATAGCGGACCAACTTGTTTTTCAGCCCGCTCTTTGCGGAGGCAAACAGCTTTTCGGCGCGGGCGTACGCCTGCGCGTCGCCTATATACACCTTGTCCACGTCCGTCAGGTCGAAATCGCGCAGCAGCCGCGCGTGCAGATCCCCTTCGCGGAACACGCAGTCGCCGACGGAAGCGGATTCATACGCTTCGCGCGCGTCTTCGTACATGCGGCGCAGCGTGCGGAGTTCCTCTTTCAGCAGCGGAAAGCGCGCCCCCTCCGCCTGTGTGCGCAGGATGACGCCGCCCTCGGGCGCAAGTTTTTTTGCCCAGTTCAGCAGCCTTTCGCGCGTCTGTTCGTCGGTGATCTTGCGCGATATGGCGCAGAACGCCGCCGAAGGGAGATAGATCAGATTTTTGCCGACAAACGACACGTTCATCGTGAGGCGCGCGCCCTTCGTGCCGATGGGCGCTTTGGAGACCTGCACCATCACGGTATCGCCGACCTTTACGTTGAGTTCGGCGGGCACGTCGCCCTCCGCCTCCGCGGGCATGTCTCCCGCGGCGAGGTAGCCGTTCCTGTCCGCCCCGTACGCGACAAACGCCGCCTGCATGCCTGCCAGCACATTGACGACGCGCCCTTTATAAATATTCCCGGCTGTATCGCGGTCCGTCTGCCCGTCCGCGTGAAATTCGACAAGTTTGCCCGCTTCGACGACCGCCGCGATATTCGTCGTGCCGAAGCGGTCGAAAAACATGGTCTTTTGCATAACTACAGAACTGCTCCGCTGCCGCCGCGAGCGGCGATAGTGACAAACGCTTCTTTGATGCGCTTTGCTTATTATTTTAACACAAGTTTATCACCTTTGCAAGAGCAAACGCAAAAAAACCGTGCCGAAATCACGGATTTTTTATGTTTTATGCAGGAATTCGGCTGTTTTTGTTCAGAAACCGCCGTTTATATACGTTCCGATGGGCGAATAAATGTCTGCCCGCTGCAAAATCGCGAAAAATTCGCGTTCGCTGAGCACGCAGGCAAGCTCCCCTTCGCCGTCGTAGACCGCAAATTCGATCTGCTTGCCGCGCTCCAGAAAGGAGAGCGCCCTTTTCACCGTACAGCTTTCCGCCAGGGCGACGCGTTTGACCTCCGCGCCGCGCGCGAGCTCCTTCGCAAAGTCCGGCATCAGGCGGGTATAGCGGCAGTCTTTGCCGCCGAAGGTACCGAACAAGATGAACAGCGCGAAAAACAGGAGCGAAAAATTGACGGCGGCCAGGCAGCTGAGCACGAACAGCGCCAGCACCGCCGCCGCCACGATCAGGCTGCAAACAACGCATACTTTGCGCGCGGCGCGCGCGCCGCGAAAGCGCGCGACAACGCAATAGAGCACCCTGCCGCCGTCCAGCGGATAGGCGGGCAGCAGGTTGATGACGCACAGCCCCGCCGACATATACGCCGCCGTGTCGGTAAAGGCATAGGTGTCGGGGAACAACCACCACAGCGCGACAAACAGCACCGCGCACGCCGCGTTGACGGCGGGGCCTGCAAGGGCGAGCCGTATCTCGTCCGCCAGCGAGATCCCCTCTATATCCCCCTGCACGACCGCGCCGCAGGGCAAAAGCAGGATGCGGTCCAGGCGGCAGCCGATGCGCGCGGCGTATATGGCGTGCCCGAACTCATGGATGAGCGCCGCCGCGGTGCAGACGAGGAACAGAAACAGTTCGCCGCGCAGAAAAAAGAAAAGCCCGAACAAAACAAAGAGCGGATGCACGGAGACCGTCATCCGCCCCTGCCGCCGCAGGCGTTTTCCGTGCGGCGCGCGCATGGCGCGCGCCGCCGCCCGCCCGCGCTTGCGTGCGTGCCGCCGCCTTTTAAAGATCCCAGACGATGTCATTGTTTTCATCCACGGAATAGGACTGAATGAGCGTTCCAGCGTCGTAAAGCGCGACCGAGACCTGCGCGGAACCGTCGCTGTACCCGATCGGGATGGTCGGGTAAACGGCGTCTCCCGCCGCAAAATAGGCGTAGGTCAGCCCCGAAAACACGGACGAAAAGGACGCCGTATGCCCCACTTCGATCGTGTACAGCCCGTCTTCGCCCTGCGAAACGTTGGTCACCGTGCCGGTATAGGGCGCGTAGACGCTGCATTCCGCCGTGAAAGAGAGGATGCCCGTATCGGACACGGCGCAATCCACGCTTTCGTCGGAGACGACGGAGCCGAGAGTGAGTTCGGAATAGGTGCGTTCGTCGATCGTCTGCACTGCCTCTTCCTGCGGGTTTACAAGCCCCGCAAAAAAGGTGTTGATCGCGCTGTCCTGCCAGAACACGTTGGTGAGCAGGATGAGGGCGACCAGCCCGATCACCGCCGCAAACTCGGCAACGAGCAGTTTGCTGTCCAAAAACTTTTTGCGCGGCTTTTCCTCGGGGACGGCGCCCTCGCCGTAGTCGACCACGTTCGCTTCGGCGGCAGGCGCTTCGGGCGGAAGCGCGTCCTCCGTGTGCGCCTCGTACCCTTCGGCACGCTCGTTGACGGCGGCGACCGCCTGCTCTTTAAGGTCGGGTTCGCGCTTTTTGCGGCTCTTCTTTTTGGTGACGTTCAGCGTGCTGACCGGTATTTCCAGCATTTCGGCGTAATCGATCTGTTCGCTCATACAATTTCCTCCTTTTCGCTGCTGTGTAATCATTGTATGCGCGGACAAGCCCCGGTAGAACAAACTTTCTGCACAAAATAAAATTTCCCCGCATATACTGCGGGGAGGAGTTTTTTTGAATGGTTTTAACCTGTCAAAATGACGCAAAATTGTTTTTTTAAACAATCTGATTGCGCGCGCAAAAATCACACTTTTTGCAAGCGCCCTCAATTTGCCGAAAACATTCGGCTCACCCGAAAGGGGTGAATGCGGCGCGCTTATAATGGAGAGCATTTGGCGCGCGCCGCAGAGGGGAAAACGGCTGTCCCGACCAATTACAGGGTTCCCAAAAATCGCAGCGTGCGAAAGCACTGCGAGATTTTTGGGAAGAGGAGGAGCGGAGTGCGCATGCGAGCTTTGCTCCTTGGGGCAAAGCGAGAGCGCAGCCGACTGCTCCGACGAGGGCAGCGGTTGTCCCCTGAAAATCGCGCAAACCGCAGCATCTCTTTTGCGAGGTTTGCGCGGAAACCAAAAAAAATATGAACCGGGCGCAGAGCCTTTACGGCCTGCGCCCGATCCATATATGATAAGGGGGAAAATGATGAGCTTTTGAAGGTAACCAAGCGGAAGCGCTTGCGTCTTTCGTTTGATTACGCTCTTATTATATCCAAGCCACACAAGAAAGTAAAGCAAATAAAAAATTTTTTTTGAAAATTTTGAAAATTAAATTTTTGTGCGTTTTTTGTTGAAAATTATCAAATTTACACGATTATCGGGCTATGAATCGTTAACCTTGTTAATTACTGACACGTTTTTTAAGGCGGTTTTGTGAAAGGTTTGTGATTAACATTTTTTGGCAGAGCCTTAAAGGATGCGGCAGAACAGGCAGCCGAGCGCCACGGCGCACAGGTTTGCGAAAAAAGCGACGGCAACGGGCAGGACGGGCTTTTTATTTTTCCTTCCCGCAAAGTAGACGGCGGAGAGGTAAAAGACCGTTTCCCCCGCGGCGTAGACGACGCTCGCACAGCGGCCGATGTACGAATCGGCGCCGTACTGCGCGAAGAGGTCGCTGACGACGGAGAGCGCGCCGCTGCCCGAAAAGGGCTTGATGAGCACCAGCCGCGCGAGCTCGGCGGGGATGCCGAGGGCGTTGAACGCGGGCGTGAGCGCCCGCGAGAGCAGGGCGGACAGCCCGCTCGCCTCAAACAGTTCGGCGAGGATGAGCACGGCGGTGATGTACGGCAGGAGCGATTTTAAAAGGGGCAGCACGCCCGCCACGCCGCTTGCGAAACTGTCGTACACCCTGACCCGCCGCACCGCCGCCGCGAGGAACACGGCGAGGAACAAAAGCGGCACCAGAAGGGCGAACAGCATGTTACGCGCTCCTTTTGCGCAGCCGCTTTTTCAGCGCATACGCCAGCAGAACGAGCGACACCCCGACGGCGAGCGCGCACAGCGAGGCGAGGAGGATGGGCAGGTACACGTCGTACGGGTCCGCCGCGCCCGCGGCGGCGCGGAGCGCGATGACGGAGGAGGGAAAGATCTGCACTCCCGCGCACCCGATAACGAACAGCATCGCCTCGCCGAAGGCGTTCCCCTCCTCCCCGAGAAGGCGCATCGCCTGCGTGCCCGCGGGCGTTGCCGCGCCGCCCATGCCCAGAAGGTTGGCGGACAGGTTCACAGCCGCCTGCCCGAGCGCGGCTTCGTTTTTTGTGCGGAGCAGCCTGCCCGTGAGCGGGCGCACGGCGCGCGAAAGGCCGCGCAGGATCCCCGCGTCCTCCGCCACATGCAGAAAGCCGAGCCATACCGCCCACACCGCCGCGAGCTGCAGCCCGAGCGCGACGCCCTTGCCCGCTCCCGCAAGGAGCGCGGGCAGGAACGCGGCGGCGTCTTTGAACAAAAGCGCCGCAGACGACGCCGCGAACACCGCCACAAACAGGATGTTCATTCCCCTTCCCCTTTGCAGCCGACAAAAAACGACCGCGTTCTACCATATGCGCGGACTTGTCCGTTTTATGCCGCGCTTACGGCGGAAAATTCGTTTACTTTGCCCGCAAAATGCGGTATAATGGACGGGAAAACCAACGTTCGGCGCGAAAAACGCGCCCAAAAGGGGCGGCTTATGAGCAAAAAACCTTATTATATCACGACGGCGATCGCCTACACTTCGGGCAAGCCGCATATCGGCAACACCTACGAGATCGTGCTCACCGACGCGATCGCGCGCTTCAAGCGCCTGCAGGGCTTTGACGTGCGCTTCCAGACGGGCACGGACGAGCACGGGCAGAAGATCGAGGAGAAGGCCGCCGCCGCGGGAATGAGCCCCAAGCAGTTCGTGGACAACGTGGCGGGGCAGATAAAGGGCATCTGGGATCTGATGAACGTCTCCTACGACAAGTTCATCCGCACGACGGACGAGGAGCACGAGCGGCAGGTGCAGAAGATCTTCAAAAAGCTGTACGAGCAGGGCGACATCTATAAGGGCAGCTACGAGGGCATGTACTGCACGCCCTGCGAATCGTTCTGGACGCCTTCGCAGCTCAAAGACGGCAAGTGCCCCGACTGCGGCAGATCGGTGCAGCCCGCCAAGGAAGAGGCGTACTTTTTCCGCATGAGCAAATACGCCGACAGGCTTTTGCAATACTACGACGAACACCCCGAATTCATCACGCCCGTATCCCGCAAGAACGAGATGGTGAACAACTTTTTAAAGCCCGGGCTGCAGGATCTGTGCGTTTCGCGCACCTCCTTCAAATGGGGCATCCCCGTGGACTTTGACCCCAAACACGTCGTGTACGTATGGCTGGACGCGCTGACCAACTACATCACGGGGCTTGGCTACGACGCGGACGGGAACAGCGGCGAGCTGTTCAAAAAATACTGGCCTGCGGACGTGCACGTCATCGGCAAAGACATCATCCGCTTCCACACCATCTACTGGCCCATCTTTCTGATGGCGCTGGGGCTGCCCCTGCCCAAACGGGTGTTCGGGCACCCGTGGCTGCTGATGGGCGGCGACAAAATGAGCAAATCGCGCGGGAACGTGATCTATGCGGACGAGCTGGTCAGCATTTTCGGCGTGGACGCGGTGCGCTACTTTGTGCTGAACGACATGCCGTTCGAGGGCGACGGGAACATCACCTGGGAACTGCTGTGCGACCGCGTGAACGCGGACCTCGCCAACACCTACGGCAACCTCGTTTCGCGCACGGCGGCGATGGCGCGCAAGTACTTCGGCGGCGTGCTCCGCGACGAGGGCGAGGCAGAACCCGTGGACGGAGAGCTGAAAGCCATGGCGGAGGCGCTGCGCGATAAAGTAGCCGCGAAGATGGACGAATTCCGCATTTCGGACGCGCTGGGCGAAATTTTCACCTTCCTGCGCCGCTGCAACAAGTACATCGACGAGACCGCGCCGTGGATCCTCGCCAAAGACGAGAGCAGACGCGGACGGCTTTCGACGGTGCTGTATAACCTTGCCGAGAGCATCGTGATCGCAACGTCGCTGCTGGCGCCGTTCCTGCCCGAAACGGCGGAGAAGGCGCTCGCGCAGTTCGGCGTTTCCGCGCGCGGATACGGCGAGCTGAACAAATTCGGACTGCTGGCAGTCGGCACGCAGGTGAGCGCCGCCGAGGCGCACCTGTTCGAACGCAGGGCGTATAAAGACGTGGAAGCGGCGTACGAGGCGATGCACGCGGCAGCCGCGCCCGCCAAAGAGGCGAAGGCGGAAGCAAAGCCCGCCGCAGCAAAGAAACACGAGCCCGAATACCCCGCCGAAATTTCCATCGACGACTTTGCGAAAGTGAAGATGCAGATCGCGGAAGTCATCGCCTGCGAAAAGGTGGAAAAGAGCGACAAACTTTTAAAGAGCACCGTAAAAGTCGGGGACGAGACGCGCACCGTGGTCAGCGGCATCGCGAAATTCTACACCCCCGAAGAGATGGTGGGCAAAAAAGTGGTGATGATCACGAACTTAAAGCCCGCAAAACTGCGCGGCATCCTCAGCGAGGGCATGCTGCTGTGCGCCGAGGACGAAGCGGGCAACCTCTCTCTCCTCACCCCCGAAAAGGCGATGCCGAGCGGGAGCGGGATATTCTAAAAGGTTCACGAAAAAAGTTTTGAGCTGACAAAACTTTTTTCCGTGATTTTGAGGGAGACACCACTGTTCGCGGCGAAAGCCGCTCGGCAGCGGTTTCTCCCTCTTTGCGGCATCTGTTTTGGCACACATATTGATAAATGCCGCAAATTCACCCTCTTCCGTTACGCTTTCCATAAAGCGCAATGTGCAAAAGCAAAAAGCGCGGTTTTTGCTTTTGCAAGAGAGTATAGAAATCGCGCGCGTTCACCCCTTTTCGGGAAAGTCGCAAGTATGCGACAAATTGAGTGCGCTTACCGAAAAGCGTCGTTTTCGGACGCGCAATTTGATTATGGAAAAAGGGGGCTGTTTTTTTGTGTCTCCCTGAGCGGAGCAGCGGCGCAGGCGTTCCCCTGTCTCCCTGAGCGGAGTCGCGCAGCAGGCGTTCCCCTGTCATCCTGAGCGGAGCGGCGTAGCCGCGCAGTCGAAGGATCTCTATTCAGATTTTGTCGATATTTTCATAGAGATCCCTCGCAAGGCTCGGGATAACGGAGCGCACTCCTCGGCTGCGCTAGGGATGAAAAAACAGCGGCACGGCGGGCGGAAAACTTTTCCGCCCGCCCTTTTTCAAAAAAATTTTTCTGTTTCGGTGAGTAATTCCGCCTCTTCGTGCGTTTAACGGGCGAGAGGTTTTGCAAGGGGCGCATGCCCGACGGGGAAAATGGGAGAGGATAGGATGACAGGGATCTATGATGCGGATGCGGAACTGTACCGCGCCTGGCTGGCAGGGAACGGGGTGGCGCTCGAGAGCCTCGTCGCCCGCCACAGCGACGCGCTGGTGCGGTTCGCCTATTCGTACACGGGCGACGAAGCCGCCGCGGAGGACGTTGCCGCGGACGCCTTTGCCGTGCTCGTGTTCAAGCGCAGACCCTTTGCCGAGGGCGCGCGGTTCCGCACCTATCTGTACAAGATCGCGCGGAACAGGGCGCTCGACCTGCTGCGCAGGAACAGGCGGCTGACGGCGCTGCCCGAAGGCGCGCCCGCCCGCGAAGACGCGGAACGGCAGTTTTTTGCCGCCGAGCGGGACAGGACGCTTTTTGCCTGCATGCGGCGGCTGGCGCCGCAGTACCGCGAAGTGCTGGAACTCACCTATTTCGAGGGGTTTACCCCCGCCGAATGCGCCGTTATCCTGAAAAAAAGCGGCAAACAAGTGTACAACCTCCTCGCACGCGCAAAGACCTCTCTCAAAGCATTGCTCGAAAAGGAAGGATTGGACCATGAAGACGTATAGAGAACGCACGGACGACATTCTGGCGCGCGCCGAAGGCATGCGGAAGCGCTCGCGCCGCAACACGCTCATCTCCGTGCTTGCGGTGTGCCTCGCCGCGCTGTGCGGGCTGCTGCTTTTGCTGTTCGTGCCCTATGCCAACGCGGAGATGCCCACCCTCGCGGAATACCGCGGCAGCGACTATTACCCGCTCATGCAGAAGATCAACACGCTCACCTACCGCGCGCCCAAATACAAAAACAACTTTGAGGCGCTTACGGGCTGGCTGCAGGATCTGTTCGGCGGCTATGGCGCGGCGGGCGACGCGGAGGCGCCCAATGACAGCGCCGACGAAGGCGACGACTACTTCGAAGTCACCGACAACCAGGTGGCGGGCGTCGTCGAAGGCGACCTGTTCAAAGCCACGGAGAGCACCCTCTTTTACCTGACGTGGGAGGGCGGCAGTTACGTCCTGCGCGCCTGCTCCGCCGCGGGGGCGGACTCCGACGTGCTCGCCGAATACACGATCCCCGCCGACGAGGGCGCGCGCACGGGCGGCTACACCGACCGCGCGGAGATCTATTTAAGCGGCGACGGGGACACCGTGACGCTGTTTTCTCCCGCCTATGTGCAGAGCGAAGGGCAGCTGTACACACAGATCACGAGCATCGACGTATCCGACCCCGCCGCCATGCAGCTTACGGACAGGGTGTACGTTTCGGGCAGCTACATCTCCTCGCGCAAGACGGACGGCACCTTCCTGCTCATAAGCCATTTCGCCGTGCGCAATAACCCCGACTTTGCCGACGAGGCGCAGTACCTGCCGCAGGTCGGCACCCCAGGCGACATGCACAGCCTGCCCATGGAGGACATCGTGCTGCCCGACGGCGCGCACACGGCGCGCTATACCGTCGTATGCTCGCTCGCCGAAGAGGGGCTTGCCGTAGAGGACGCGTACGCCTTTTTCTCGTACACGGATACGGTGTACGTTTCGGAGAACAACATTTTTGTGGCGCGCAGCCACGACCTTGCGGGGCAGGTCATTGCCTGCGGCGCGGAAGGGAGCTGCTCCTATTCGGAGGACCGCACGGAGATCGCCTGCCTCGCCTGCGAGGGCGGCGCCTTCACCTACAGGGGCACGGCGGACGTGCCCGGCACCGTGAAAGACCAATACAGCTTAGACGAGCGGAACGGGCAGCTGCGCGTCGTCACCACGCTGTACCGTTGGGGCTTGCAGACGGAAGGTAACGTTTCGGACCCGCCGCCCCTGGGCACCAACGCGGGGGTGTATATCGTCGACCTTGCCGACTTTCAGACCGTCGGCGCGCTCGAATGGTTCGCGCCCCAAGGCGAACGCGTGATGTCCGCCCGCTTTGAAAAGGAGGAGGACCTCGTCTGGGTGTGCACCGCCGTCGAGTTCACCGACCCCGTGTTCCGCATCGACCTCAGCGACCCCGCAAACCTCACCTATACCGAGACGGGCACCGTCGAAGGGTATTCGCACACCCTCATCGACTTTACGGACGGCACGCTGCTCGGCATCGGGTACGGCGAATCGACGTGGGAGCTGAAGATCGAACTGTACGAAAAACAGGGCGGCGAAGTGGTTTCGCTCGACGCGTACACGGCGGACGAGACCATCTCCACCGACTACAAGGCGTACTTCATCGACCGCGAAAACGGGCTGGTCGGCATGCAGGTGTACAACGGCGGGGAGAGCGAGTATCTTGTGCTCGCCTACGACGGCTACGGTCTGACCGAGGCGCTGCGCCTGCCCATGGCGGACGGCGATTACGACAACACCCGCGCGGCGTACATCGGCGGCTGGCTGTATATCCTCTCCGATGACGAAACGGGATTCTACGCGGTGCAGCTGTGACCGCACCGCAAAAGCCGCGCTACAAACGCCGCGGGCGCAAGGGCAACGCGGGCGGCGGTCCGCCCTGCCGCAGGCGCGGCAAACAAAACCGCTCATCCTATCCCTTTACCCGCCCGTCGGCGCGCCTTTTGCGCCGGCGGGATCTTTTTGCGCGCGGCAGGCGCTGGCGGCGTTCGCCCCTTCCCCTCCCGCGCCGCCGTGCGGTTTTTGTTGACGAACGGCGCAAAAAGGGGTACAATAGGCATGCTATGTATATCGATACGCACGCACACCTCAATTACGAGGACAAATACGGGGACGTTGCCGCCCTGCTGCACGCCGTAAAGGCGGCGGGCGTGGAAAAAGTGATCTCCGTGGGGTGGGATATGCCCTCCTCCGCCCTTGCCGCCGCCATGGCGGAAAAATTCAAAATGCTGTACTTTGCGGCGGGGTTCCACCCCTCCGACTGCGCGAAGATGACGGACGGCGACTTAGACCGCCTCGCCGCCCTGCTCGCCGCGCCCAAGGGCGTTGCCGTGGGCGAGATCGGGCTGGACTACCACTACGAGGGCTATGACGAACGGGCGCAGCAGCGCGCCTTTG
The DNA here is from genome assembly GCA_017886545.1 of Clostridia bacterium. Classification (GTDB taxonomy): domain Bacteria; phylum Bacillota; class Clostridia; order Christensenellales; family Borkfalkiaceae; genus Borkfalkia. The sequence goes on along the minus strand of JAGHJS010000073.1, from coordinate 28,976 downwards.
CCGCGCAGCTGGAGCTTGCGGACGCGCTGGGGCTGCCCGTATGCATCCACTCGCGCGACGCGGCGGAGGACACGCTGCGCCTTTTAAAGGACAACCGCGCGAAACTGACGCACGGCGGGGTGATGCACTGCTTTTCGGGCAGTGCGGAGACGGCGCTCGAATACCTGCGCCTGGGGCTGTACATCTCCTTTGCAGGCCCCGTCACCTTTAAAAACGCGCGCAAGCAGCAGGAGGCGGCAAGGGCGGTGCCCGACGACCGCCTGCTCGCCGAAACGGATTCGCCCTACCTTGCGCCCGAGCCGCTGCGCGGCACGCAGAACACGCCCGCGAACGTGCCGCTCGTCTACAAAACGCTCGCCCTGCTGCGCGGGCAGGACGAGGCGCAGCTCGCCGCGCGCATCGCGGAGAACGCACACACCCTCTTTTTCAAACTTAAAAACGAAGGATAGCCCCATGGAAGCGTACGAAAATTTCACCTACGAGATCGGCGATAACCTGTATATCAACCTGACGAGCAAGTGCACGAACGCCTGCACCTTTTGCGTGCGCAACGAAAAGGCGGACTATTTCGGGCACAAGCTGTGGCTTTCGCGCGAGCCTTCCGCCGCGGAGGTGCTGGCGCGTATCCCCGCGGACATCGCGCGCTATAAAGAGTATGTGTTCTGCGGGTTCGGCGAGCCGACCCTGCGCCTTGAAACCATGCTCAAAGTCGCCGCGGCGCTCAAAGCGCGGGGCGCGGTGACCCGCCTGAACACGAACGGGCAGGCGAACATCATTTGGAAGCGCGACGTTTCGGGCGAACTTGCGGGCAGAATCGACAAGATAAACGTGAGCCTGAACGAGGCGACGGCGAAGGACTACGCCGCGCTGTGCAGGCCCGCCTTCGGCGAGGCGGCGTTCGAAGGGCTGCAGGACTTTGCCCGCCGCTGCGCCGCGCAGGGCATTGAAACGTGGTTCTCCGTCGTGGACATCATCGGCGAAGAGAAGATCGCCGCCTGCCGCGAGATTGCAAAACGGTGCGGCGTGACGCTGAAAGTGCGCCCGTACATCGCATAAAGCAAGCGGCGGCACGCTTTCGCGCGCCGCCGCCTTTCTCATTGGTGCGGGCAAAGCTGCCCGTTCCGCCCGCGAGGTACGAGCGGGCGCAGTACAAGTTTGTGCAAAAAGGGCGCACTTATCCCGAACGGAAGGAGATCACATGGAGAGCACACGCGAAATTTTACAGAAAAACGGCTTCTTTTTCAAAAAGAAGTTCGGGCAGAACTTCATCACCGACGAAAACCTGCTCGCCGCCATCGCCGAAGACGCGGGCGTTGCGGGCGGGACCGCTTTGGAGATCGGCGCGGGCGCGGGCACGTTCACGCGCGCGCTGGCGGCGCGGGCGAAAGAGGTGCTCGCCTACGAGATCGACGAAAAACTGCGCCCCGTGCTTGCGGAAACGCTGCAAAACTGCCCGAACGTGCGCCTTATATTCGGCGACTTTCTGCGCGTTGACCTTGCGGAGCTGGAACAAACGCTCCCGCCCTATACGGTGGCGGCGAACCTGCCCTACTACATCACCACGCCGCTCATCATGAAGTTCATCGAAGGCGCGAAAAAGGCGAAGGCGCTCGTCGTGATGGTGCAGGACGACGTGGCAAAGCGCTTCTGCGCCACGGCCGACACCCCCGAATACGGCGCCGTGACCGCCGCCATCGCCCTGCGGGCGCGCGCCGAGATCGTGCGGCACGTGCCGCGCCGCATGTTTTACCCCGTGCCGAACGTAGACAGCGCGGTGGTGAAGCTGACCTTCGAGGAAAACCGCATCCCCGTCAAAGACGCGGACATGTACAGGCGCACGGTGCGCGCCGCCTTCCTCTCCCGCCGCAAGACGCTGGAAAACAACCTGATGACCGCCTTTTCGCTCCCGCGCGAAGGGGCAAAAGCGGCGCTCGCCGCAGCAGGCGTGCCCGAACACGCGCGCGGGGAAACGCTCTCCCCCGAACGCCTCGCCCGCCTTGCGGACGTGCTGAGCGAGCAGGGCAAGGGGTAATTCCCCCAAAAGCCGCCAAAGGTGGGAGACGGCAATGCCGTCTCTTTTTTAGCACATCCATCCTTTTATTGCAATCTTTTTAAAAACAAAAAGGAACGGCACGCCGTTCCTTTTTTCGTTCTTGTTTGTTCCGCTCATTCCCGCACCAGGCGTTTGCCCGTCCAGTGCGAAACCTCGATCTTCACGACCGTCGTCAGGGCGAGCGCGCGTTCGGAAAACGCGCTTTCCGCGAATTCCCCGCCCGTGTAGTGGCGCATCAGAACGTTCAGCCCGTGCAGGCGCCCGGCTTCGTCCGTGACGATGCGCGCCCTGCCGCTGCCGCACACGCTCTCGTAGTCCGTCGTGTACCCGCAGGGCGCTTCCCCCTTGTTGAACACGCGCAGCATGTTCGCCGCGCAGAACGATACTTCGCCGCCCGCCGCGAGCAAGTCGAGCTTTTTGCCTTCGTTTGCGCAGTGAAAGTACAGCACGGGCGCGCCTTCGGCAAGTTCCGCGCCGAAATTGAGGGGCACGCAGTAGGGCGCGCCCGCCGTGCCGACCGCAAGGGTCAGGTACGGGCAGCGCAGCAGCGTTTCCAGAATGGCAACATCGCCGCAAACTTCGCGTTCGCTCTTCCGCATACGCCCCTCCTTACGCGTTCGCCGCGCGGCTCTTGTAGTCCTCGATCGCCGCTTTGATCGCCTGTTCGGCGAGCACGGAGCAGTGGATCTTCTGCGGCGGGAGCCCGCCGAGCACGTCGATGACCTTTTTGTTGGTCACCGCGAGCGCCTCGTCCACCGTCATGCCCTTGATCATCTCCGTCGCGGTCGAGGACGTCGCGATCGCCGCGGCGCAGCCGAACGTCTTGAATTTTGCGTCGGTGATGACGCCGTTTTCGACTTTGATAAAGACCTGCATGATGTCGCCGCACGCTTCGCTGCCGATCATGCCCATGCCGTCATAGTCCTCGATCTCGCCGACGTTTTTGGGGTTTTGGAACGCTTCCATCACTTTTTGCGTATACATGTTATGCCTCCTGCGGGAATACTTCATTTTTCAGCTCTTTGGGGAAGAGCGGCGAGAGCGCGCGCAGCTTTACGACGGTCTCTTTGAGGACGTCGACGGTGCGGTCTACCTCCGCCATGGTGTTGTCCTTGCCGAAGGTGAAGCGCACGCTGCCGTGCGCAAGCCCTTCGGGCAGCCCCATGGCGAGCAGGACGTGCGAGGGTTCAAGCGAGCCCGAGGAGCACGCCGAACCGCTGGACACGGCGATGCCGTTAAGGTCGAGGCTGAACAGCAGCGATTCGCCCTCCACATAGCGGAAGGAAAAATTAGCGTTGGCGGGCAGCCTGTTCTGCGGGTGCCCGTTGAGCTTTATATACGGGATCTCCTTCAGCACCCGCGCGATGAAACGGTCACGCAGCGCCGAAACGTAGGCGGCGCTTTGCGCCTGCTCCGCACAGGCGAGCCGCAGCGCCTCCGCCAGCCCGACCACGCCCGCAACGTTCGTGGTGCCGCCGCGCATGCTGCGCTCCTGGTGGCCGCCCGTGATGATCCTGCCGATGCGCAAGCCCGAGCGCACATACAGCACGCCCACGCCCTTCGGACCGTAGAACTTGTGCCCCGAAAAGGAGAGCATGTCCGCGCCCATATCCCCCACATTGAGCGGGAGCGCGCCCGCCGCCTGCACCGCGTCCGTAAAAAACGCGACGCCGCGGCTTTTGCACAGCGCCGCGATCTCGCGCACGGGCTGGATGGTGCCCACTTCGTTGTTCGCCGTCATCACGCCCACGAAGGTCGTATCGGGGCGGATGGCGCGCTCGAGCTTTGCCATATCCACGGCGCCGTACTCGTCTACCTCGGCAAAGGTGACGGAAAAGCCCTCCTTTTGCAGCTCCTTCGCCGTAGCGATCATGGCGGGGTGCTCCACCGCGCTGACGATGAGGTGTTTGCCGCGGGAGGCAAAGGCGTGCGCCGCGCCGCGCAGCGCCCAGTTATCCGCTTCGGTGCCGCCAGACGTAAAATAGATCTCGGACGGCTTTGCGCCGATGAGCGCGGCGACGGTGTCGCGCGCGTCGTCCACGGCGGTGACCGTCTCCCGCCCGAACGCGTGCTGGGAGTTGGGGTTGCCGAATTTTTCGGTGAAATACGGCAGCATCTTTTGCAGTACGCGGGGATCGACGGGCGTCGTCGCCGCGTGGTCTAAATAGATCCTGTTCTCCATTGCGCCTCCCCTCTCAGCCCCGCGCGTGCGCATGCTCATGCTCGCCGCAGCGGCACACGACCACGCCGTCATGGTCGTCTAAGACCGATTGCAGCGTCATCGAATCGAGCACCTCGTTGATGCCCGCGTACAGCTTGCGCCAGACGGTGCCCGTGGCGCACTTTTCGCAGGTGGAGGTGATGCAGTCTGCGATCTCCATGTTGTCCTCCAAGGCGCGGGCGACGTCGCCGATGGTGATCTGTTCGGGCGCGCGGGCGAGTTTGTACCCGCCCGTAACGCCGCGCTCGGCGGTGACCACGCCCTGCCCCGAGAGCATGCGCATGATCTTTTCAATGTATTTGCCGGATACGGCGATCTCCTTTTCGAGCGCTGACGCGCTCACACAGCGGTCGGGGTAGTTCTGCGCCAGGATAAAGCACGCCTTCAGCCCGTACTGCGATTTGGATGAAAGCCTCATAAAATGTCCCTCCTTTCCCGCCGCGCGGCTCCTTTTCTTTCGCGCGGCGAATTGCAACCTTTTTGGTAGCATTTATTATAGCGAAGAAGCGGCGCGCCGTCAAATCTTTTGCGGCAGGTTTTTTGAATTTTTCGGCGAAAAATGCGTGAAACGGGGCGCGCCCGCTGTGGGCGCGCCCCGAAAGTCGTTTTTCGCTTTTTCCGCCCCGCCTTATGCGAACAGGATGCGGATATAGGCGAGGTTGATGCACAGATCGCTTGTCGTGAACTCCAGCGTCAGCGAGCCGCCCGTGACGCGGACGGGCGCCGATTGCAGCGCTTTGCCCGTTTCGCAGTTTTGCAGCACCGCCGTGCCGTCCGCGGCGACCGTCGGGTTTTTGGAGCAGCCCCACGGGTCGGCGAAGTACACTTCGATGATGTAGTCGCCGTCGGGGAGCTCGAACCGATAGCACAGGTTGCGCGCCACGCCGTTCTCGTACTGGTTTTTGGTGTAGCGCTGGGTCGCCGTCTTGTCGTGGTCGGCGTAGGGGGTGAGGTATTCGTATGCCCAGGTGCTGTTCGTACCGATGCCCGTGCCCGCCGCGGGCGTGCCCGCGATATTCGTCGCATGGGTATCGACGATGCCCCAGCTTTTGCCCGTTGCGGGGTCGGCGCCGTATACCTGTTCGGTGACGGAGTTGTACTGCCCGAGCACGTCGCCTTCGCCGACGGTGGCGGTGTTGTAGTCGCCGCAGTCCACAAAATACGCCTGGTGGTTGCGGAGCGCCTGCGAATAGAGGTAGGAGCAAAGCCGCGCCGACTCGGCGCCGTTCACGCCCGAGACCGTGACGTCGAAGACGGTATGCTGCTGCCCGTTCGCCGTTTTGGTATACGTCTGCACGGAAGCGGGCACGTCGACCGCTACGGAATACATCTGCCCCGCGCCCGTATAGGCGAGCGCGGCGGATTCGTACAGCACCGTATCGCCCGCCGCAATGCGCAACGACTTACCGTTATCCTCGGCGGCGAGGAAAAAGACGAGGCGGTTCTGCGCGGCGGCGTCGACCGCGACGGTATAGGTGAAGGAGCCGCCCGCCGTCGCATAGCGCGTGGTGCCGAGCACCGAAACACCCGTCGCGCCGACGGAGCCGTCATCCTGCATGCTGTGCAGTTCGTCCGTTTCGTACTGCCCGTACCCGGGCTGCACGGTGTCCGTCGCCTCCCATTCGAAGGCGTCGGCGAGCACTTCTTTGCTGCCGTTTTCCACGAACTCGTTGTAGATCGCGTACCGCTGCGTGTACTGCCTGAAATGGCAGGAGAAGGTGAGCGGCGTTTCGCTCGTCGTGCCCGTGAGGGTGAACGTGCCGTCGCCGTTCGCCTGCATATAGTCGCTGATGTCCGCCATGAAGTCCGCGACGGAACGCCCCGCTTCGGCGATCTCCTGCTGCTCCGTTTCCGCGGCGGCGGCGGGGATGGTGACGTTCACGCCCGTCACGCCCGTGTTCATGGTCTCGGAGCCGAGCTGCGCCGAAAGCACGAAGGGCCCGTATTTGAAGGCGTACACGTTCGCGTTGTCGGGCAGGCCGTGCGCCGTGACCGTCTTTTCCAGCTCCACGCGCACCCTGTCGCCCGCCTTCACGTCTACGGACACGAAGCCGCCCTCCGCTTCGCCCGTAACGGGCACGCCGTTGACGGTGACCGCAAAGCGCGCCGTCCACGCGGGCCTGCGCAGACGCAGCACGGCGGAGCCGCGGCCGACCTGTATCGTCGCCGTGTCCGAATGTTCGAGGTCGGCGGTCTGCGTGAGAGAGACAGCGTCCGTTTCATACGTCGAGCTGAGGTACAGCGCGACGTACACCGCGTTGCCCGCGCTGTAATAGATGCTGTCGTTGAGCTTGGTAAAGCTCTCCATGCCGCTTCCCGTGCAGCACCAGAAGTGCTCCGTTTCGGAGGAGTACACTTTGAAGTAGCCGCTCGCCATGGGCTGGAAGTAAGTCGTCATGCCCGTTTCGGGGTTCTGCGACGACCAGATCGCGTTGTAATAGGTGCCCTCGTAGTAGTCGAGGTACTTCGTTTCCTTGGTGAGCGTGAACAGCGTGCGCGAAAGTTTGAGCATGTTGTAGGTGTTGCACGTTTCGCAGTTGCAGTTGGTGCGTTCGCCGTCCAGCACATAGTCCGCGCCGAAGTGCTCCCACTCCGAATTGCCGCCCGTGACGTAGGTGTGCCGCTCGGTGACGCACGTCCAGAACGCTTCGGCGACTTCAAGGTAGCGGGAGGCGTCTACCGTCTGCCCGTGCAGCGTTTTGCCGTGCAGCGTCACATAGCGGTTGAGCGCGCCGATGATCTTCGGGATGGTCGTGTTCGCGTGCTTGCCGTCGAGGTAATTTTCGCCCGCCGCGAGCACCTGGTCGAACAGCGCCTCTTCGTCGAACATGTGCGCGGCGTCGGCGTATTTTTCCTCGCCCGTCGCGGCGTACAGGTTGTAGAGGCAGTCGTTCATGCCGCCGTATTCGATGGCGAGCACCGTCGCCTGCGTCTCCTCGCTCCACGCCGAAACGCGGGCATACACCCAGTCGCCGAGATTTTCCGCAACGGTCAGCGCCTGCACGTTGCCCGCAAGCGTATAGGCGTCGAGCAAGCCCGCCAGGATCTTGTGCATGGTGTACCACGGCACCCACGCCTCGGTCGCGATGTTCGTGCGGTTCTGCTCCACGTTGTCGAACTGAAATTCGACGTTGGCGTCGTCATAGCGCAGCGCGCCCCACAAAAAGCCCTCTTTTGCGCCGTGCGCGCCGTCATAGGCGTTCTGGCACTTGGCAAGCTCGTCGACGATATAGTTTAGCTTTTCCGTGAGCGCCGTGCGGTCGGCTTCGGGCGTGCCCGCGTTGGCGATTGCCTGCGACAGCGCGGAGAGGTAGTGCCCCATCGTGTGCCCGCCGATGAGCGCGCCTTCCCAGCCGCCCGTGTACATGGAATGCCCGTTCGAGCCGAGCGAAGAGTTCTGATAGAACCCCGCGAGCAGCCTGTCGGCGTCCAGCTTTAAAAGATAGGCTATCTCCTTTTTCAGCCCGTTTTCGGCATAGCCGTCGGTGATGACCGTTTCGTTCAGCCCCGTGAATTTCATAGCTTCGGAATCCTCCGCAGTGCTCTGCCCGATCTCCGTGACCGGGTCAGGCGTCTCTTCCTGCTCCTCCTGCGGCGCGCATGCCGCGCTCAGAACGAGCGGCAGGCACAGCAGCAGGCACAGCATTGCAAAAAGAAAGCGGCGGAACGCGCCGCCGTTGCGGCAAAACACGCCGTTTTCTGCCTTTTTCATACATTCTCCCCCTTTTTTTGAATTTTTACGCCGACCCTTGTCTTTTCGGGCGGGTCGTGGTATACTTATTGTACAAAAAAGGAGGAGCGCAGGCAAGCCCGAAAGGGAAGATGCTTGTTGCAAAAGGTAAGATGATACACCTCGATCTGACCCGCCCCGTGCAGCTTTTGTGGTTCGGCGAGTTCATTTCGCCCGAGCGCGGGTGGAAACACCTGACCCGCCGCCTATTCGAATACGAGCTGTTCGCCGTGACCGAGGGCGTGCTGTACATTGCGGACGACGACCGCGAATACGAGGTGCGCGCGGGGGAGTACTTTATCATGTCCCCCACCCGCCGCCAGCACGGCACGCGGGTATGCCGCTGCCGCTTTTATTGGATGCACTTCCGCTGCCCCGCGCTGCCCGCGAGCATTTCGATGCCCGTGCAGGGCGGCTTTGCGGACGCGGGCGCGGTGCAGGCGCTCGCGGAAAAGCTGCTGCGGGCGGAGGCACAGGAGCCGCGCGGCGTGCGGTCGCTGTACCTGGCGACCGAGCTTTTGCTCGAACTGTACGGGCAGGCGCGCGCGGCGGGCGCGGAAGAGCCGCCCGCCTCGGCGCAGGAGCGGCTGTGCGGGCAGATCCGCGAATTTGTGTTCTTTCACCGCTTTTCAGATCTGCGCGTGAAGGACATCGCGAAAGAGCTCGGCTACCATGAAAAGTACCTTTCCGCCGTGTTCGCCGCCAAAGAGGGCGTTCCGCTCAAGCGCTACCTTACGCAGCAGCGGCTTGCCGAGGCGAAGCGGCTGCTGCTGGAAACGGATTACACCGTGACGGAGGCCGCCTACTACCTGAACTTCCCCACCCCGCAGAGCTTTGCCCGCTTTTTCAAAGCCGAAACGGGCATGACGGCGGGGGAGTTCCGCACGCAGAGCGCCGCCGCGCCGCACGGCACATAGCCGTTTTTTGCGGGAGAATGTGCAGACATAGCCGTTTTTTAACGGGAGAGTGCGCTGACGAGAAAACCGCCGCTTTTTTCGCGGCGGTTTTTTGTGCTTTTTTACAAACAGCCTGCGCTTATTCAAAAAACGATTTTGAATAAGCGTTTGCAAAAGCAAAAACCACGCTTTTTGCTTTTGCCCATTGCACCGCGCGGGCGGTGTAACGGAAGAGGGTGAAGGCGCGGCATTTCTATAATGGTGTGCCCTGAAATATGCCGCGGCGAGGGAGAAACCGCTGCCGAGCGGCAAAGCCGCGAACAGTGGTGTCGCCCTCCAACTCACGGCATAGCGGCGGCTGCGCCGCCGTCAACTTCGCCGATTTTGCATAAATGTCTGCAAGCAGCCGCTTCGCAAAATCGGCTTCGTTAGCCGCTGCGCCTTTGCGCGAGATTTGCGTGAACTTTTTTTCGTGAATCAAGAGAAAACTCGCACCCGCAATACTCCTGCCGGTACAGTTCATGTTCGGCGGCAAGGCGGATGGAGCGCAGGTAGCCGCTGCGCTTTTTAAAATCGTTGGGCAGCCAGCGCACGCCGTATTTTTCCGCCTGCGCCTGCCCGATCTCGTTCAGCCACGCCGCGTTTTTGTGCGGGCTGACCGACAGCGTGGAGCACACCCACGGAAAGCCGCGCTCCTTCGCCGTGCGCGCCAAAACGCCTAAGCGCAGCGCAAAACAGGCGCGGCAGCGCAGGCCGCCCTCCGGCTCCCCTTCCAGCCCCTGCACCGCGTCCTGAAAGTCCTCGGCGGCGTAGTCGCAGTCCAGAAAGCCCGCCCAGCCCGTCTCACGCAAAAAGCGCAGCTGTTCGCTTTTCCGCTTTTCGTACTCCCCGCGCGGGTAAATGTTCGGGTTGTAATAGAGCACGGTGACGGAAAAGGTCTGCTTCAATTCCTCGATGCAGCGCGTGGAACACGGTCCGCAGCAGCTGTGCAGCAAAAGCGGCGTGCCCTGCGGGACCGTTTGCAGCGCGTCCTGCATCTGTTTGTCGAAATTGGGTCTATTCATTTGCCTCGCCCGCGGGCAAAACGCCGACGTACGGCAGTTCGCGGTGCCGTTCGGCATAGTCCAGCCCGTAGCCGACGACGAACAGATCTTCGATGGAGAACCCGACGTACTCCGCGTCTACCCCGCCGGGCACCCGCCGCGACGGCTTATCGAGCAGGGCGCAGACCCTGACGGAGAGCGCGCCGCGCTCGCGCAGCAGACGGGAGAGGCGGGCGAGCGTCCTGCCCGAATCCACGATGTCCTCCACGAGGACCACATGCCGCCCCACGACGGAAGCCTGCGTATCCTTGACGATGCGCACTTCGCCCGACGAGGAGGTGCCGTTGCCGTACGACGCCGCCTGAATGAAATCGAACTGCACCGAGCAGGTCATCGCGCGGATGAGATCGGCATAGAAGATGCATGCGCCCTTCAGCACGCAGACAAAGAGGGGGTCTTTGCCCGCGTATTCGGCGGAAAGCTGTTTGCCCAGCTCCTTCACGCGTTCGGCGATCTTGCTTTCAGAGATCAGGACTTCGATGTTTTCGTTCATGGTTGTTTCTCCTCATAGGTTAATATCCAGACGCGGCGCGTTTGCGCCGTTACTTTCACGCTTTCCGCGATCTCTGTGCCGCAGACGGCAAAGACGCGTTCCCCGCATGCCACAACGGGCAGCCCCGCGCGCACACGTGCGGGGATCTTTTTATCGACGAGCACCTTTTTCAGCGCCTTTGTGCCGCCGCCGAACTTGCAAAAGGTATCCCCTTCGCGCGGCGTGCGCAGTACGCACCCTGCGGGGAGTGCGTCCGCGTCCAGCACGAGCGTACGCCCGCCCGTGAGCGGTTCCGCCCCCCGCTGCCGCAGTTCGGCTGTGAGCGTGCCCCCCGCAAAGGCGAACGTGCCCGCGCGGAAGGGCTGTTCGGGCGGCGCCTGTTCGCGTCCGCGGCAAAGGCGCACCGTATCGTACTCGCGCACGGCGTACATCCCCGCGGGGAGGGAGATGCGCGCGCCGCTCTGCGCCGTGCGGAGCGAAAGCGCCCCTTCGACATGCGCGCGCGTGATATCCTTGTTCACGCCCGTCTGCCGCAGCGCCAGCACGAAGCAGCGGCGGAAGAGGGGTTCAGGCAGGTCGCGCCGCCAGAAAACCGTGCCGCCCTCTGCGTGAAGATGCTCCCGCGCAAGCTCGTACAGCAGTTCGTCGTCCGCCTGCGCGTCCCGCGAAAAGGCGTACAGGCGTTCCTCCGCGTGCGGAAAGCGCTCCTTTACGGGCGCGAGCACGCGGCGGCGCAGAAAGTTGCGGGTGTACGACTCGTCCGCATTGCTCTCGTCCTCGCGGTACGCGAGGGCATGTTCGCGCAGATAGGCGGAAATTTCCGCCTTCGGCACGCCGAGCAGGGGGCGGACGACGCCCTTTTCCCCGTACAGGGGCACGAAGGCGCCGATGCCGCCCGCGCCCGTGAGCGACGCGCCGCGGAAGAGGTTGAACAGCACGCTTTCGGCGTTGTCGCCCGCGTGGTGCGCCGTGGCGACAAGGTCCGCCTTCCCCTCGCGCAGGATCTGCTCGTAGCATTTTTTGCGGAAGAGGCGCGCCTCCTCCTCCAGCCCCCTGCCGCCCGCCGCGGCGAGCGCGGGGATGTCGGCGGAAAAGCAGTACAGCGGCACCCCTTCGCGCGCGCACAGCTCTTTTACAAAAGCGGTGTCGCGCAGCGACGCTTCGCCGCGTATGCCGTGTTCGATATTCAGCGCGGAGAGCAGGATGCCGTTCTCCGCCGCGTGCGTTTTCAGGTAATGAAAGAGCGCGACGGAGTCGCCGCCGCCCGAGAGGGCGACGCACACGCGTTTCCCATGAAACTGCGAAAGATCGACGTGCATGGCAAGCCCTCCTTTTTGTATACGTCTGCAAAAAACCGCGCCGCCAGCTGCTGCGCTACCGCTCCGCGCCGCCTGTCCTGCGCTTACCCGTTCCGTCAGGCGCGCATGCCGCGCAGCGCGTCGTTTTGCGCGAGGTACGCGCCCGAGCGCACCTGTTCCAGCCACGCCGTGTGTTCCTTGTACCAGCGCACCGTTTCCGCCAGACCCTGTTGAAAGGGCACGGCGGGGCGCCAGCCGAGCGCGCGGAGCGCGTGATCGTCCAGCGCGTACCGCAGATCGTGCGCGGGGCGGTCGGCGACGAAGGATATCTTCTCCTCCCTGCCCGCAAGCGAAAAGAGCGAACGCACCAAGTCGAGGTTGCGCGCCTCTTCGCCGCCGATGTTGTACACGCCGCCCGCTTCGCCATGGCGCAGCACGCAGTCCACGGCGGCGCAGTGGTCGCGCACCGCCAGCCAGCTGCGCCGGTTTTCGCCCGTGCCGTAGACGGGGACGGGCTCGCCCGCAAAGATGCACGCAAGGGCGCGCGGGATGAGCTTTTCGGGGAACTGGAACCTGCCGTAGGTGTTCGCCCCGCGGCTGATCGTTACGGGCATGCCATACGTCTTTGCGTACGAGAGGCACAGAAGGTCTGCCGCCGCCTTGCTCGCGGCGTACGGGTTGGCGGGGCGCAGCGGCGCGCCTTCGGAAACGGGCGCCTCCCCTTTGCCGAGCGGACCGTACACCTCGTCGGTGGAGACGTGATGGAAGCGGCAGCCGTACGCGCGGCACTGTTCCAGCAGCACCGCCGTGCCGCCGACGTTGCTGCGCACAAAGGGCTCGGGGTCGGCGATGGCGCGGTCGACGTGGCTCTCCGCCGCGAAATGCACCACCGCGTCCGGGCGGACGCGCGCAAACAGCCTGCGCATGGCGCTTTTGTTCGCCACGTCCTCGCAGAAAAAGGTCACTTCGCCGCGCCCGACAAGGGGCAGAATGTTCTGCGCGTTGCCCGCATAGGTAAGTTTATCCACACAAAACAGCGTATCCTGTGGATACTTTTCGCGTTCCCATGCCAGAAAGTTCGCGCCGATAAACCCCGCGCCGCCCGTGATAAGCAGCTTCATTGCGCCGCCCTCCCGCACAGGGAATGCAAAATATAGTCGGCGTACGCGCCCGCGACGTTCTGCCCCGTGGCGCGCTCGAACGCGCCGTAATAGGCGTTGCTGTTGACTTCGCAGACGAGGTACCCGTCTTTGCCGAAGAGCACGTCTACCCCGCAGAACGCGGCGCCGACCGCCGCCGCCGCACGCTCGGCGAGGGTGCGGAGCGCGTCGTCTAGCGGGAACGCCGCGGCGCTGCCGCCTGCGGCGACGTTGGAGCGGAAATCCGTTCCGCCCGACTGCCGCAGCATGCCGCCCAGCGCCCTGCCGCCCACGACGATGACGCGCACGTCGCGCCCGCGGCTTTCGGCGACGTACGCCTGTGCGAGCCAGGGGCGCAGTTTGATCTGTTCCCACAGCGCGGCAAATTCTTCTTCCCCTCCGATGAGGTGCACGCCCGCGCCGAGGGAGCTGAAACTTTCCTTGACGACGAACGGCTCGCCCAGAAGGCGCGCCATGCGCGCGTAGGTATCTTTGCCGAGCGCCGCCTCGGAGCGGTAGCACAGCGGCCCGGGCAGGGTGTCCGGCTGCGGCACGCCCGCTTTTGCGAGCGCGAGCGCGGTGAGCATCTTGTCGTCGCACACCGTGACCGTTTCGTACCCGTTGAACACGGGCATGCCCGCAAGCTCCAGCGCGCGCAGGATGTAGCGGTCCTTATCGAGGTACACGCAGAAATCGTACCCGCTGCACGCCGCACGGAGCCTGCCCCCTGCGACACGGGCGGGGAAGCCGTCCGTCGGCAGGATGTCGGCAGGCACGCCGCGCTTTGCAAGTTCTTCCTGCATGCGCGCGGGCTGGTAGCCGATCTCGGGCGTGTGATAATAGGCATTGACGAGGATCAGACCCTTCGGCATAGTTCCCTCACTTGGCGATGTAGAAGATGCGGCGCAGCGAGGAGGCGACGCGCCGCCACAGCGCCGCAAGTTTTTCGTTGGTCAGCCCTTCGGCAAACGCCGCCTCTTCGGTGAGGGTGACGGGCTCGCCGAGGTCCGCCCACACCTCCATGTAATGCGAACAGAGGCGTTCGGGGCTGTCGGGCAGAAGAAGCAGGTCGTCGTACAGATAGGGGCGCGAAAGCCCGACAAAATCCGCCTTTTCGCCCGTCTTTTCAAAGCGGGAGACGAGCACTTCGAACAGGCTCTTTTCCTTTTTCTGAATATAGGCGAGGTAGGAAAAGACGAGTTCGTCGCCGCGGATGGCGAAATCCGCCTCCACCGAATAGAACTTGAACCCCCATTCCTCGAAAAAGGCGAACACGGGCGCGTCCAATCCGTCGAACAGCCCGCTGCGCAGCCAGTGCGCCGCGAGTTTCAGCTCCCTGTCCGCGTCGGTGACGTGGTAGGTGACGAGCGCCTGCAGTTCCCTGCCCCTGCCACGGCGGTTGACGGGCGTTTCGTCGTGCAGGCGTTCCTGCGGCGGCGGGACGCGGAAGGGCTGCAGCGGCATCTGCCCGAACGTTCCGCGTACGAGCGCCGCGTCCTCTTCGGCAAAGCCGCCCGCCAGAAAGGCGCACATGCCCTTGTTGAACAGCATGCGGCGGCAGGAATCCAGCTCTTCGTCCGTCGCCTCTTCGAGGTCGCGCATGTCGCCGAGCACGGACTGGTTGTAGCGCTTGTCGAACCAGAGCGAACGGATCACGTCGCCCGAACGGACGTCGTAAAAATTGTCCTCGAACATCTCGTTGCGGATGACGGGCAGCACGCGCTCCATCTCCTCTTCGCCGTATTCGCGCTGCGAAAGCATGGCATACAGAAGCGAAAGCTGGCTTTGGAACACCGCCCTGCGGCAGGTGAAGGAGAAACACATGTAGTTCTGCGCCGTGAACCCGTTGATCTCCGATCCGTTCGCCGTCATGGCGGCGTTGATCTCTTTGGCGCGCAGCTCGCCCGCACGCTCGAAAAAGAGATGTTCGATGTAATGGTACAGCCCCGCCGGCTCAGCGGGAGCGAAGGGAAGCACCAGCGTGAACGAAACGGTGTTGAGCGCGGGCGCGCGGTGCAGAAGCAGCGTCGCGCCGTTTTTTAATTGTTCGCGGGATTCTCCTTCGAATCGCATTCCTATTTACCCCCGCCGCCCCTGTGGGCGCACGTTGCGAAAACAGCCGAAACGCGTTGGTTCCGGCTGCTTTTTTGCATCATTCTTCCTCTTTGTTCGTGTCTTCTTCCTTTTTGCCTGCGCCGCTGTTGCCGAGGTAGGTGCCGAAGTACGGCGTACGCTTTGCGGGGCGGGGCGAAGAGGGGCGCTCCCTGCGCTCGTACCCGCCTCTGCGGTCACGGTCGTAGCCGTCACGCCTGTCGCGGTCGTACCCGCCTTCTCTGCGGTCGCGGTCATACCCGCCGCGGCGGTCGCCGTACGGGCGGTCGTACCCGCCCCTGCGGTCACGGTCATACCCCCTGCGGTCGCGGTCGTACCCGCGGCGGTCGCTGTACGGGCGGTCGCTGCGCAGGTTGTTGGGGATGACGACGATGTAACGCGCGGGTTCCTTGCCCTCGCTCGCCGTTTTGACTTCGGTGTTGTCTGCCAGCGCCGAATGGATGATGCGGCGCTCGTACGGCGTCATGGGTTCGAGCGAAACTTTCCTGCCTGTGCGCACTGCCTTTTCCGCCAGGCGGCCCGCCAAACGGCGCAGCGTCTGCTCGCGCTTTTCGCGGTAGTTTTCGCAGTCCACGACCACGCGCTCATACTCTTCCCTGCCGATGTTCGCAACGGCGCCCGCAAGCACCTGCATCGCGTCGAGGATCTCGCCGCGGTGCCCGATGACGGCATAGCTGTTCGGGGTCACGATGTTGATGTGCATCTGCTCCCCTTCGGTCAGCTCCGCCGTTGCGGCGATGTGCATGAGCGGGAACAGCCCTTCGAGGAACTGCGCCGCGCGCTCGCCGTCGCTCATTTTTTTTCCGATCTTTACGCGGGCCTTGACCCCTTTGGAGAACAGCCCTCCCTTTTTCCCCTCTTCGAGCACGACGATCTCCGCCTGCTCGCGCGTGAGCGAAAGGGCGGCAAGCCCTTCTTCGACGGCTTCTTCCACCGTCTTTCCGCTGAATTCGTATTCCTTCATGCTTTATTTTCCTCCGTTCCGCTTTTCCCGGTTCGTGTCGGCGGACTTTTTCTCCTTCTCGCTTATGCGCAGCTTGTTCTGCCTGAGCTGCTTGTTCACGCTCTGCCGGTTGTTCGTGCCGGCGCTCGCTTTGCTTACGGCGCCGCTTGCAGCGTGCTGCGGCAGGCGCTTGTTGTATTTATCCTGGATCTCCTGCTCTTCGCGTTTGCGGAAGCGCCGGTCTATGATCGCGTTGATGATAAGGGTGCTGACGACGTTGTACACGCTGCTCGTGATCATGTAAATAGTGAACGCCGCGCTGTAGAAGAAGGCGAAAATACCGTAGATGACGGGCATGACGATCATCATGATCTTCTGCGTCTTTTTGCCGCGCCCGTCCGCCGTCTGCAGTTCGTTCTGCGCCTTCTGGCTGCGCGAAAGGATGAACTGCGACAGGAACATGAACCCGATGGAGAGGATGATGAGGATGAAGTACCCGTTCGGCGCCGCTTTTTCCGCCGAAAGGTTGTACGTCAGCTCGTTGAACATCTCCTGCGTGAACAGGCTGTTCGTGACGTTCGGCATTTTGACGGGGTGCTCGTACGATACGTCCGGCTCCCAGATGTTGTTCACCCACAGAAAGCTGTCGCGCACGCTGTAATAAATGTTGCTGGACGCATCCCTGCCGACCTGCTGCATGATCTCGCGCGCACGGTAATCGTTGGCGGTGAAGCCTTCGTTGTCCTGATAGGTGTTGTTTTTAAGTTTTTCGGCGGCGGCGGCGACGGGCGCGAACGCTTCGTCCTCCGACTCTGCCGCGGCGAGCACTGCCGCCGTTTTGACGGTGTAGCTCGTGCTGATGATGCCGCTCGTCTTGTTTTCGGCGAGCAGACCGTCAAGGTAGGTTTCCCGTTCTTCGGGCGTGAGCGCCGCAAGCTCTTCTTCGGTGTAGACCCCTTCTTCCTCCGTTTCCGTCGGGGGATCGTAGTAGTAGGTCACCCGCGTTTCGATCAGACAGTCTGCCGCGTCGCTGTTATACACGCGCTCCATCCTGTAATACTGGAACACCTGTTCGTCGCCCGAACCCGTATAAAACGCCGTCCAATCGCTGTCCGTCGTAACGGCTTCTTCGTCCTCCGCTCCGACCGAATACTGCAAGATCGCGGCGTTGTACGACTCCGCCATCTGCTCGTAGGTGTGCAGGTTGGTGTAATTCGAGTAGCTGGAAAAGGCGCTCATCACGAAAATGAAGATGACGAGCGTTACGATCATGGGCAGGCAGGGGCCGAGCATGGAATAGCCGTTCTTTTTGTACAGCTCCATCATTTTGGCGTTGTATGCCTGCTTGTCGTTCGCGTACTGCTTCTGCAATTTTTCGAGCTGCGGGCGCATCTTCTCCATTTTGAGGTTGTTTTTCCTCATCTTTACTTTGGAGAACGCGTCCAGTGGCAGGACGACCGTCTTTAATATGATCGTGAACAGAATGATGCCGACGCCGACGATCGGACCGATGCCGATCAGCCATTGGATCGCCGTGCCGAGCCAATCCAGCGTTACGCCGAAATTCTCGATCAGGATAGGAATGTTCAATGCGGGTTTCCTCTTAAAACCGGATTGCGGCTAATACAGCCAGCGCACCTTGAAATAATTTTCGGGCACGGGATCGTACCCGCCCTTCGTGAACGGATTGCAGCGCAGGATGCGCCAGCTGCCCAGCAGAATGCCGATCAGTACGCCGTGGTTGTTGATCGCCTCCAGCATGTATTGCGAACAGGTGGGGCGGAACATGCACGTCTGTTTGGAAAAATACTTCTGATAGAACACGATCAGGTGCATCAGAAACACTTTGATAAACGGAAAAAGCACCGTTCTGCGCAGCGCCTTCCAGATCAGCCTTGCTTTTTGCAACCTTCCGTTTCCCTCCGCGTTTTGGCGAAAAAGGCGCGGATGCCCTGTTCAAAGCGGGCAAAGGAATATTCCTCCGCCTGCTTCGGGATGAGCAGTACGGCGGCCTTTGCCCCGCCGCACTCGGCGGCGCAGCGGCGGAACGCTTCGCGCAGCAGCCGTTTGATACGGTTCCTCTGCACGCTTTTTCCGTGCTTTTTGCTCACGCAAAGCCCCATCGACAGCTTTTCCGACGGCATATACAGAATAATTAAAGCAGGGGAAAAAAACTTTTTTCCCCTTGTAAACAACTTTTTGAAATCATTGTTCTTTTTTATCCTGGTATACACCGCACACCTTTTTTACGCCCGTTTATGCGGAGAGCTTTTTCCTGCCCTTGTTGCGGCGGCGCTTCAGGGTATTCCTTCCGCCCTGCGTCTTCATGCGCTGCCTGAACCCGTGCACTTTGCTCCTCTGCCTCTTTTTGGGCTGGTATGTCCTTTTCATCTTTTTTATCTCCTGCTTTTTTATTTATAGTGAATCTCTGTCATTATACTAAACGTTTCCGCGCGCTGTCAATCGATTTTCGGCGCAATACGTTGATTTTTACCCGTTTTTACGTACTTTCTTCTCACGACGTGCGCACGGGCAGGATCAGGTACAGAAATTCGTTCCCCGTGACGGGCGTCACGACGCAGGGCGAAACGGAACCGTTCAGCCCGATGCGGATCTTTTCGTCGGTCACGGCGGAAATGCATTCGCTCACGTACTTGCTGTTGAGCGCGATGGTCACGTCTTTGCCTTCCAGAAGGATCTTCACCGTTTCGTCCACCCTGCCGACGGAGGTGTTCGAGGATACGTTCATCTGATCCTCTTTGATGTCGAACAGCACGATGCTGCTCTTATCGGTGCGCGCGAGCACCGCCGCGCGTTCCACGCTTTCGGCAAGAGCGGCGCGTTCCGCGATGACTTCGCTCATGAATTCGTGCGGAACGATGTTCGCGACGTTGACGAATTCCCCTTCGTACAAACGCGCCGTCAGCACCGTGTTTTCGATGCTCACGCGCAGCGCGTTGTTCTGCACGAAAATTTCGATCTCCTCTTCGTCCGCGCCGAGCATGCGCGAAATTTCGGTGAGCGCCCTGCCGGGGCAGATGATCTTTATGTCGCCGCGGATCTCGTCCAGGTTCTTTTCGCACACCGCCATGCGGTAGCCGTCCAGCGCGGTGAAGCGGATCATCCCCTCCTGCGCCTGGATGAGGCAGCCTTTGAGCACGGGGCGGGAATCGTCCTGCGCGCAGCAGAACACCGTTTTTGCGATGAGTTCTTTGAGGTTTTTGGAGGTGAGGGCGACCCTCTTTTCTTCCACGACCGCGTCCACGCGGGGAAAATCGTCCGCGGAGAGCGTTTGCAGCGAGCTTTCGGAATCGGCATAGCGGATATCCAGCCGTTCGCCTTCGGAGGCGAGGGTGATCTGTTCGCGCTCCAGGCGCTTGATAAATTCGGCGAAGTATTTGCCGGGCACGCAGACGCTGCCCTCTTCAAACACTTCCGCGCGGATCTTTTTCTGAATGGAGAGTTCGCCGTCGGTCGCGAGCAGGATGAGCCCGTCGTTTTCGGCGGTGAGCTTGATGCACTCCAAAAGCGGGTTCGTCGTGCGCACGCTGCACGCTTTGACGACTTTGCCGACTGCGTCCGAAAGTTCTACGCCTTCGCATACGATCTTCATAGAGGTTCCTCCTTCCTGCCGCGGGATAAAAATAAAAGATTTATTCTTATAAACGGTAAATATAATAATAAGCGCTGTGGAAATGTGAACAGCCCTTTCCGCCCCTTCCGCGCATGCTATTATTATAGTGGAAAAGGGGGCAAAAAGCAAGAAAAAAGAGCGGAAATCAGAAGAAAAAAAGAGGGGCGTTCCTGTGGAAAGGTGTGTGCGGCGCGGTGTTGAAGCAAAGTGGAATTGTAGGGAGAAAAACACGCCCGACGGAAAAAGAGGGAGAAAAAAGGCGGAAAAACGGAACGGGCGGGGAAGTTGCCTACAAAAGAACAGAACTTTTCCACAATAAGGAACATTCGGGGAGAGAGGTGTGAAAAAGTAGCGGCGCGCGGAAAAATATGGTATAATGGCGATATGGAACAAAACGAAGCGGAAAAGCTGCTTACAAGCGGAAAAACGGGTGAAAAATTCGGATTGTTTTACGACCTGCTCCTGTTTTATAATGAAAAGTTCAACCTGACCCGCATCACGGACAGGGAGGAATGCTATAAAAAGCATTTTTTCGACAGCCTGACGGGCGAAACGTACTTTCCGTATGGTGCGCGGTGCGCGGAAGTTGGGTCGGGAGCGGGGTTCCCCTCATTGCCCTTGCTCATCGTGCGGGAGGACCTGCAGTTCGATCTGTTTGAAAGTTCGCATAAAAAGTGCGGATTTTTGTGTGAAGTTGTGGATAAACTCGGGCTGCACGCACAGGTGCATCCGCTGCGTGCGGAGGACGCGGGGCGGGACCCTGCGTTCCGCGAACGGTTCGGCATATGCACGGCGCGCGCGGTGGCGCGGCTGGCGACGCTGGCGGAGTACTGCGCGCCGTTTGTAAAAGAAGGCGGCGCGTTCGTGGCGTACAAGGGGCGCGCGGAGGAGGAGATCGCCGAAGCGAAGGGCGCTTTCGATTTGCTCGGGCTCAGGCTGCGCCTTGCCGAAAAGCTGTTTTTGCGCGGGGAGGAAGACGAACGGACGCTGGTCGTGGCGGACAAGGTGAAACGCACGCCCGCTGCGTACCCGCGCGGGCGCGGAAAGGAGCGGAGCGACCCGCTCGGCGTGCCGAAGGAGAAAAAGAAGTGCTGACCTGCGCGCTGACGGGGCACAGAGTGCTCGGAAAAGATTTTCCTGCGGAGGGGACGGATAAAAAGCTGCGCACGCTTTTGGAGAACGGGACGGACACCTTTTTGTGCGGCATGGCGCTGGGGTTCGACCTGCTGTGCGGGGAGATGCTTGCACGGCTGAAAAAGGAGTTCCCGCTCCGCCTTGTGGCGTGCGTCCCCTGCGCCGACCAGAGCGAGCGGTATCCCTTTTCCGAAAAAAAGAGGTACGCGGCGCTGTTGGAGCGGTGCGACGAACGGGTGGTGCTGCACGAACGCTATGAAACGGGCTGCATGTTCGAGCGCAACCGCTACATGGTGGACCGCTGCGACATGGTGCTGGCGTACCTGCGCGGGGCGTGCGAAAAGGGCGGCACCTATTACACGGTGCGGTATGCGCAGAAGACGGGGAAGCCCGTGCTGTACGTATAAAAAAGCGCGTTTGCGCGGCAGGATCCTGCCCGTAAAATTTTTTGAAAAAGTTGTGTTCTATCGTTGACTTTGCCGCATATACGTTGTATAATCGCTGCTGTGCTGCGGGAACGACCGCAAAGCATAAAAAAAGAATATCGTTTATCGGAGAACTTGCGGCCGCAGCCGCAACGGTTGAGAAGATAACGGGTGCGCCCGGTTGTTTGCAAAAACGATCGGGCGCCCTTTTTTTATGTTTTCCGCACGCGACCGCAAAAAAACAGAAAAAAAGAGCAAGGAGTATTTGAAAAAGTTTCCTCGTACACCGAAAACGTGCGCGTGGCGGCGCGGAACACGGACTTTCTGACCAACAGCGTAAACCCGCTCATCCGCTTTCTGTCCCGCCTGTCGCAGGCGGTCATCCTGCTCATCGCGTGCGGGTGGATGCTGACGGGCGCCATGTCGCCGGGCATCGCGCAGGCGTTCTTCCAGTACATCACCCTCGCGGCGGAGCCGCTGACGGAGACGTCGTATATGATCAACTCGCTGCAGTCCGCGCTCGCTTCGGCGGAACGTACCTTCGAATACCTCGACGGGGAAGAAGAGGTGCCCGACACCGAGCACCCCGCCGCGTTGGAGCGCGCGCACGGCGAGATCGCCTTCGAACATGTGCGGTTCGGGTACACCCCCGACAAGATCCTCATGCAGGATGTGAGCTTTACGGCGCACCCCGGGCAGAAGATCGCCGTCGTCGGGTCGACAGGCGCGGGCAAGACGACGCTCGTGAACCTGCTGATGCGCTTCTACGAAGTGAACGGCGGGCGCATCACCATCGACGGCATCCCCACGACCGACCTGACCCACGCGGGGCTGCGGCATAACTTCGGCATGGTGTTGCAGGACACCTGGCTGTTCGCGGGCACGATCGCGGAAAACATCGCCTACGGCAAGCCGAACGCTACCCGCGAGGAGATCGTGCAGGCGGCGAAAATGGCGAAAGTCGATTACTTTATCCGCACCATGCCGCAGGGCTACGACACCGTGCTCGCGGGCGACGCGGGGAATATCTCCGTCGGGCAGCGGCAGCTTCTGACCATCGCGCGCGTGTTTTTGTGCAACCCCCCTGTCCTTATCCTCGACGAGGCGACGTCCTCCGTCGATACGCGCACGGAGGCGGAGATCGGCAAGGCGATGCAGCAGCTGATGAGCGGCAGAACGAGCTTCGTCATCGCGCACCGCCTTTCGACCATCCGCGACGCGAACTGCATCCTCTTTATGGAACAGGGCACGCACCGCGAACTGCTGGAAAAGGGCGGCGCGTACGCCGCGCTGTACAACAGCCAGTTTGCCTGAGGAAAGCGTCCTTAACAAAAAAAACATAAACCTGTGAAAAAGTTATCATTTTGCGGTGGTATACTGATCATGATAAAGGAGGGACTGTATGAAACGTACAACGAAAACGATCCTTGCAGTGCTGTTGGCGCTGGTGTTGGCTTTTTCGCTGGTGCTTGCCGGTTGCTCTTCTTCGGAGCAGGCGGCGGGATCATCCGTATATGTGACGCAGATCGAAAAGACGGGCACGGACGGGCTGAACGACGTTTACACCGTCACCTATTCGGACGGGTCGACGAGCACGTTCACCGTTACGAACGGAGCGGACGGCGAGGACCTTACGATCACGGACGTGTACGAAGAGTACAAACAGACGACGGGGTCGGATCTCACCTTTGAGGAGTTTCTGAAACAGTACCTGACCGTCAGCGACGAGTCGGCTGCGCTCGCGATCCAGAAAAACCTGCTTTCGGTCATGAAAATCTATTCCGAATTCGTGGTGACGGAAACGACGTCGTCCATGTATCCGCCCTTCTATACGCAGTCGACGGATACGGCGATCTATACGGGATCCGCGGTGCTCTATGACATGGATACGGGTGCGGACGGGTATACCTACATCGTAACGAACTACCATGTGGTGTATCTGGCGGACGCGGATACGGAAAAGAACGGCGGCACGAACATTGCGCGGAAGATCCGCGGGTACCTTTACGGCAGCGAAGGGTCGCCTTCGACCGTGGACGAAGACAACAACAACGTGGCGGACACGGATAGCGACGGGTATACCAAATACGACTACGGCAGCTATGCGATCGAACTGGAATACATAGGCGGGTCGGTCAGCTCCGATATCGCCGTGCTGCGCGCAAAGACGAGCGACATCCTTGCGATCAACGAAAGCGCGGCGGAGATCACCCTCGCGGACGGGTATCATGTGGGCGAAACGGCGGTCGCGATCGGCAACCCCGAAGGGCGCGGCATCAGCGTCACGCAGGGCGTCATCAGCACAGAAAGCGACTACATTTCGCTGGATATCGACGGCACGGCGCGCTCGTACCGCTCCATCCGCATCGATACGCCGCTGTACCAGGGCAATTCGGGCGGCGGGCTGTTCAACGCCGACGGCGAACTGATCGGCATCACGAACGCAGGCAATTCGACGGAGCAGAACATCAATTATGCGATCCCGCTCGAGATCGTGACGGGCACGGCGGACAACATCATTCGCTCGTATGAGGACGGGAACGACGCGACCAACGGCGCGTACAAGATCACGCTGGGCGTCACCGTATCGACGCAGAATTCAAAATACGTCTACGACGCAGAGTCGGGGTACGGCGCGATCGAGGAAGAGGTGGTCGTGCAGTCGGTCGAAAGCGGTTCCATTGCGGAAACGCTCGGGCTTGCCGAGGGAGACGTGATCAAATCGATCATCGTAAACGGGACGGAGCATGCGATCACCCGCTCGTTCAACATCTCCGATCTGATCCTGACCCTGCGCACGAACGATATTTTGCAGGTGAAATACGAACGGAGCGGCGCGGAAGAAACGGGCGCTTCCTACACCCTGCAGTCGTCTGATTTTACATAGCTCGCCTGATGCGGCAAAAGGCAAGGAAACGTAAAAAAACGCCTGTATCGGAACAGCAAAACAATAACGGAACGAAAAAACACCCCCGCGGGCGGGGGTGTTTTTCTTCCCCCGTGGCGGTTTGTTTTTTGGCAAAAAACATGTTGCGGGATTGACATTTTCGGGTTTTGGAGCATAATAAAAGCAGAAAACTGATACGAATGGCAGAAAGCCGCGCTCGCCTGCCGCACCGAAGGTTTTTTCGGCGCGATGGAGGGAAATGCGCGTCCTCCCTATCAGTTTTTCAAGAGCAACGGTTGCATAAGGGAAACTGTTTATGCATAAAAATCGGTCAAGAGACTCGCACCGATTTTCCGTTGAAGACGATATATAAAGTATGACAGCAGAAATTTACCGCTCAGCTGCTAAATAATGGAAGGGATGCGGGCTTCCCATACTTTGTATAAACATTGTCTTTGACAGCAGAAAGTCGCCGAAGCTGCAAAAGAATGATGGTTCCTCTTTGAGACAGGCGCCCAAAGACAAAACAAAAGCACCGTATATGCGGTGCTTTTGTTTTACTTTTTTGCGGCATTGACAGCACAGGGGAACTGTGTTACAATGATAGCGCTTTTCTTATGGAGAAAAGCGAATGTTTCGGGAAGACGAGCACCCGCGCGAAAGCGACGGGAAATTTACGGATAAGGGAGCGGGAGCCGGCGAAGGGGAAAAGCTTCGTAAAGCTGTAAGCATCTATTCGGATGAACCGGAGAAAGATGCTCCGCCGCAGAAAGTCCCGGCACCTGCAACAGAATTTAACCGTCTGGAAACAAAGCATCATCAGCGGCACGCCAGAGAGATGGGGTTCAAAAACACAAAGGAGTATGAAAAGGCGGCGGTCGAGTTCTTCAATAGTGACAAGGGGAAGCTGTATTACAGCGAAAAATGGAAGAAATTTTATAGGTATGATGAAACCAAAGGTTGGTTTTGCGCAAGCAGCGAAGGTGTTGTTCATACGTTAACTAAATGTTCCAAGAAAAAATTTGAAGATATAAAAAGACAGGATAAAGCTTATGAAGTTTAAAATAAAATGTCCGATTTGTGGAACAGAGTTTGAAGGAAGTACTTTTGATGATTGCCCTTATTGTGATTGGGAATTTGAGTACGATGACTATACGGGGCAAGAAGATGAGCCGAACGAAACAAACCCCGTTACCTATAATCAGGCAAAAGCGCTTGTATCCAAAGGTTTGAATATTTGGGGCGAGCCTTTGCCGAAAAAATAATCAATTCAACAATATCACACAGCACCAAGCCGAAAGGCAAGGTGCTTTTTTCATGTGAAATTACAGGGAGGCGATTATGTGGCAAAGCAAGCAGACAGTCAGCGGACAAAAAGAAGCGCAGCAGATATCACCGAAATAAATAAGGAATACTGCGTCTATTCGCATTGCAGTAAAAAAGCCCCGCCGCTTCAATATAGCGGCGGAGCTTACAGAAATAAGGAGGGAGTGTATGCAAAATATGATAATCAAACATTATTTATCGTTTGTTTTTTCGGGCGCAGGCATAAATTTTTTGCGCCGTACGCGCCGATATTTATTAAAAAACGCGATAACATTTTCAGCGCGTTTTTGTAACGGACATCCGCGCGGAGCATGGCAAAAGGCGCTTTTTCGCTTTGCCTCCCTTGCCGTATAAAGCGTTTTTTTGTATGGCAAAAGAAGAGCGTGCGCGCAGGTAGGCCGACCGCGATCGGGAAAAACCTTTTTATCGGCAGAACAGT
Source organism: Clostridia bacterium (assembly GCA_017886545.1). Lineage (GTDB taxonomy): Bacteria > Bacillota > Clostridia > Christensenellales > Borkfalkiaceae > Borkfalkia. The sequence goes on along the minus strand of JAGHJS010000073.1, from coordinate 3,143 downwards.
TTCGGACTTCGAAGGCGAAGCATCGGTTGAAAAAATTCGGCTTTTTGCCCGGCCGCATCCGTATGGCCGCGTTCATACGGCGACCTCGCCCGTTTCGCCGAACAGGCTCCTGGCTGAAAAATCGGCGACGGCATCGGAAATAATGTCTGCCATGCGGTAGACAAGGTTCAGCCGCGTAAGATTCAGAAGGGAATAATTGAAGACAGACTTTTCGGCGACAATGCCCAAAATGCCGATGTCCCCTACTTTGCCGAGCCTTTTATTTGCTCCTAATCCGGGGCGGATGCCGTTGTTCGTTACGCGGATCAGCCCTATATCGCCCGCGTCGCCGACGGCGGCATCGATGGCGATTACAGGACAGCCGGGGTGCGTTTCGTGCAGAAAATCATTCATATATTTGATCTCCTTGGCGGTGATCGTCTTTTTCAGCGTTCCGTAGACGAACAGATCGCAATATTTCTTTTTCAGGAGCATCGTGCCGCAGACAGGACCGAGGCTGTCCCCGATCGCCAGATCGGACCCGATGCAAAGGATGACGGGGCGATGCTGCGGCTTTATCAGCCTGCCGAGCGAAAGAACCAATCCCGTTGTTGCCATCTTATTGTAAACGTTGAAGCTGTATTCCATAATGCCGACGCACCTTCCGTTTTTTGCATGGGAAGTATTGCCACTTTTTCAGGATCTTATACAGCAGCGCAAGTTTTTGAATAAGATTTGTTGCGCCGAGAAATTTGTCTGCGCTAAGGAATATGTGCGCTATATTATTTTATTGCGCTCTCATTCCTTGCGTCTTAGAAATTGAGACGCGCTTTTTGCGCTTATATTAAGTTGCGCTGAAAATTGTTTTTGCGCTTTTTTGAAGTGTTTTCTCTGAAAAATGAGATTTTTCGCCTTTGGTCGGCTTGAAATGCGAGATCATCCCATTGATTTTCAATTCATTTGTTTGCGTCAAAATTTTATGGAGCGCGTATATGCATTTGCGCATGAAAATTTGTTTGCGCTTTATATATTTTTTGTTTGTATTTTCATCAATGTATTGTTCAGCGACCAAATTTTATCTTCTGCGCATAAGTTTTCAGACTATATGCAGCAAGAACTCCTGCGGCTCGCTGAAATGGAAGAATTTTACCATGCGCTCATATTTAATGTATCGAAAATCGCTGTTTTCAAAAAAGCCTCTCAGACGGTCTGAGACAGAATTTTAAACTCAAAAATCAAAAATTTCCGGGCGATTTTCCCTACATTTTTTACGAAATTATAACAAAAATCAGTATAATATTGGTAATAGCGAAGATGAAAGCCAAGGAAGCAAGCATTAGCAGAATCGTGTTGTGAATGTGGATAAATCAGGGATAACCGCTTCTTTCAGGCATCAATTATCATATATTTGAAACGAGCGCAGAAAACTTTTATACTTTGCTGAAAGCAGTGCGTATAATTTAATTTGCTTTCTAAATGCCTTGAAACAGTGAGATTTCTCCGAATGTTTCATGTGAAACTTAAAAGCACGCTTATGCGCTATCAACATAGTAATTTTTATTTGAATAGCGCAAAAAATTGTTCAGTCGTCGCGCACGAAATAATTACACAGTCGGGTTTGAGTTTGTGATATTCACGCAATATGCATAATTATACGCAACGTAATTTTGTTGTATTACACTTTTCAATGTGCAAATCTTTGCGTTTGAGTAATTACGCTAAGCAGCATGTGCACAATAAGTTGGCAGCGGGCTTATATTTGAGAAGAGTGCACCAATTTCTGGTGCTAATTTATATAAGGCACTCGTATTCAATTCAGTGCTGTAGGCTGTTAAGTTAAAGATTCCATGACGCATCACTTAATATGTTTTCGCGCAAAGGCTAGTGTGTACGATTATTAGTGATATATAATAGGGTAGTGCAGGTTGCTCAGCTAATGTTTCATATGAAACATTGATCGTTCCGATGGCTATGAACCATAAACATTATTATGCGCCTTACGCCGTTTTATCGATAGCGCAAAAATTTGAAATGTTTCACGTGAAACATTCATAATCACGGACAAGTTTCATATGAAACATTCAAAAGGGTGTTTTCGGGCTGAAATAGCCATGCGCTATGTGAATTTTTGCAAAAATCAATGCTGAATTTGTGTTAGACAAATAAAAAATCATACCTTTGAAAGAAATCTTTGGCTGAACCCTTGTCTTTTTAAATATTTTATGATATGATAGATAAAACATAGAGAAATTGTTGTGTATGAATTTGCGCTTTTATTGATAAACTGACAAAGGATCTGCGTCGTAAGCGCAACGGCGCGTCAAATTGTTGATCGTACCTCCAAACGTTCGCTGACGCGGCTATGAAACTTTCTTCCTGAATGTATGAAGAAAACAAAAGAGGATCGTACGTCCGTTTTTATGATCGTGTTCCTGCGGTTAGGTACTGCGTAAATTTAGCGCCGCTTATAATATGTTGCGCCGCCGTGATGTTTTTGCGCTGTTTCGGTATTTGTTTGCTTTACCCAACGAACAACTTCGCCCCGTGGTAAGGTTTGATTTAAAAACATGCGGCGCGCTGCCGCGGAGCAGGTTTAAAACACGCGGTGAAGGTGTAAACTACTTAGCGGTGCATTTTTTAAGAGAGAAGTTTTTCCGATAATGCCTTTCGGGCATGATTTGTTCCGATGGCGTTACCTTGCAAGGAGCATCGGAACGGAAGGACTGCGAACGTGCAGCTGCTGTGCCGTCGGGCTTGCGGACTTTTTCAGAAGAAAAAAATGATGCTGCGGCAGTGATGCGTTCGCGGTGTGCGTTGGAAAAGTTGTGTGCGCGGTCGGAAAAGCGGTTAGGCAAAAGGGAATTGCCCGATACGGTAGATCGCATGAAGATCGTCACCGACCTGAACATCGTTTGAAGGATACGCCGCGGTACGTTTGTCGCACGGCGGTCCGCGGTGCCGCAGTGGGTGAAACGTCTCAGCGGGAAGCTTTGTCCGAACAGGATTCCGAAAAAGCGGACAACACCGACGATCCAACCGGGAATCCGAAAAAGCGGCATGCCGACGATTTGAGCGGGTTCCGAAAAGCGGATGCAGCAACCGCAGACAGATAAATTCGGAAAAGAACAATATAAAATAAAGATGAGCTCCGCCCTGCGGGAAGC
>JAGHJS010000072.1 GCA_017886545.1 Clostridia bacterium | reverse complement strand
TCGGTTTTCGCCCTTCGGCACGTTTCAGCGCATCTTTTAATGAAATCTTACCTTCTCCCTCGCCAAACTCGACATCAACTACGATATGACTGTCAGGCTTTTTTTTGGAAAGCAGTACCAGTGTCTCCACCCACTTCGTCTGCGGGAACATATCGAACGGCTGTACGCTCACGACCCTGTAATGCCCTGCAAGCCCTTCCGGCGTATAGGCGGGGTTCTTTTTAAGCTCGTTCCCCTCTTCGATGAGCGCGCCCGTCAGAAGCCCTACGTCGCGCGCCATGGTGGACGGGTTGCACGAGATCATCGCCATATGCGGGATCCCTGCGGAAAGGATCGCGCCGATCGTCGCGCGGTCCATGCCCTTGCGCGGCGGATCCGAAAGCAGGAACGCGGACGCGGGATCCACTTCGCTAAGCAGGGCGGGCAGCCGCTGCTCCACCGTGCCGCAGAGGTTGAACATCTTCCCTTCCAGTTTGTTGAGCGCCTTCAGCTCGTCCGCGCACTCGACCGCCTCCGCCACGCATTCGATGCCGTACGCCCTCCCGAGCTGCCTGGCAAGCATTGCCGTGAGCATGCCGCCGCCGCTGTAACAGTCGATCGCGACCGACGCGCCGCTCTCCGCGGCGTAGCGCACCGCGCGCTCGTATAACTTGCGGCAGACGCCGCGGTTGACCTGCAAAAAGGTGCGCGGCCCCGCCGTATAGCGCACGCCGCACTCGTGCCCGCCGTACTTGCCCGCGCCGTATAAAAGCTGCGTCGTTTCGCCGAACACGCCGTTGCCGTCGCCCTTGTTGACGTTGTGCCACAGCGAAAACACTTTGAATTTTTCGCCGAGCAGGCGGATAAGCTCGTCCGAAGCGGGGAGCTTGTCGCAGGCGGTGACCGCCGTAACGATAAAGCAGCCGTCAACGTCGCGCACGACGATGTGGCGCAGCTGCCCGCGCTTTTTTTCCTCGTCGTACCCGCGCACGCCGCAGCGCCGTATGTATTCGGCAAAGACCGAGATCACGTCCTCCGCCCAATCGGGATGGATGGGGCAGCGGGCGACGGGCACGATGCGGTGGCTGCGCTCGGCGTAAAAGCCGATGACCGTTTCGCCGTTCCTGTTCACCCCCACGGGGATCTGCAATTTGTTGCGGTACCCGAGCTGCAGATCGCTTTTGACGGCGGGCGGGATCTCCGTTTCGATGCCCGCGATCTTGCGCAGCGCGTCCTGCACCGTTTTGGCTTTGAGCTTGAGCTGGCTGCCGTAGCGCAGATGCTGCAGCTGGCAGCCGCCGCACTTGGTGAACTGCGGGCAGACGGGGCGCACGCGCTCGTCCGCGGGCGTCAGGATCTCGATCGCCTTGGCGTACCCGATACGGTTTTTCACCTTCAGCGCCTTGAACTTGACCTTTTCGCCCAATACGGTAAAGGGAGCGAAGTACACCGTTTCGCCGAAGCGGACGATGCCCTCTCCGTTGCTGCCTACTCCCTCTACAAATCCTGTGAATTCCTGGTTTTTCTGAAAAACGGGCACTGCACCGCTACGGCAGTTCTGCGTCTCAGCGATCCTCTCCATTCTCTCGCCAATCCTCTCTTTTTTCATTCTCTCTCGTTTCGCCGCTTCCCTGCTCTTCCGTACTGCCCGTGTCCTGCGGCGGGGAGCCCTGCTCCTCGCGTATCGGCCCCCGTTCCTGTGCGGGCGGAGCCTGCCCCGCTTTTTCCTGTTGTGTACTTTGCCCCGGCGGAGCGCCTTCCGCCTGTTCCCGCCCGCCGGGATCCTGCACGGGCGGGGCCTGCCCCGCGCCGCTCTCCGCAGACGGGGCGCCGCTTTGCAGCGGCTCTTCGCCGAACACGTCTTCCACTCTGCGTTCCGTCGGCGGACGGCGTTTCGCCGCGCCTTTGCCGCCGAGCCGTTCGACGTATATCTTCAATACGTTCTGCATGCGGCGGACCGCCCAGTCAAAGAAGAAGAAAAAGAGCGTACCGCCTGCCCCGATGATGAGGAAGATCCAGTTCCCGATGCGCTCCACCCAGTTCACGCTCGCATCGAAAAAATACGCATACGCAAACTGCCATGTCAGCCAGAGCGCCACATCGAACCAGACCGCCTTGATCGCAAAGGCGACCCACTTGTTCAGTTTCCACTTTTCCTGCATGCTGTTCGCAAGCGGATGCAGCCCGAAAAAGACGCAGAACAGGAACATGCGCCACGGGTTCCAGATGCCGCCGAACAAAAAGCCGAGCAATACCGCGGCAAGGTACGTCAAAAGCCCCGCGCGGCGCGAGCCTGCGGCGAGCGGCAGCATGAGCGCCGCCTCCGCGAACAGATAACATGCAAGCGTGAGGAAGGAGAACCAATTCCCCAGCGTTAAAAAGATGACCGCGACCGCGCACGACGCGCCGGAGAGCGCGATCAGAAAGGATCTGCGTTTGAGCTTCATGGCATTCCTCCTCAGCGGCGGCGTGCCGAAAATGCGCAGGCCCGCATGCAGGTCTGCGCCGCTTGCCTTACCTGCAGCCGCAGCAGGCGTTCATACAGCAGTTGAACGCGAGGTTGCACGCGCAGCAGGTCGCGCACTGTTCGCACAATCCGCTCCCGCCCATCTGCTGCGGTTCGTCCGGATAAGGAGCCTGCTGCTGCGGATCGTCCGCCACCTTCTGGCGCTGTGCGTCCGCATTCTCGGCGCGGCGGGCGTCGCCCGCCATCTTGTCTTTCAGCTTTGTGTAAGCGGTCTTATACTTCTCGTTGGAAGCGTCCATCTGCATGGCGATCTCAAGCTGTTTTTTGCTCTCGTTCACCCAATTCTTTTTGTAGAACACGGCAGACTGCAGATAGTGCCATTCGGCGGAACGCTCGTTGAACTCGTCCAGGACGGCCTGCGCCTCGTTGATCTTTCCCTCGCGGAGATAGGCGTCCACCTTCGCATAGGAGGCGCCCATATCGTCCGCCGCGTGCCGCTCGCCGCGCTCGGTCACGATCGCGTTGTACGCAACGTCGATCCTGTTGAGCATGCGCGCCGCCTCGTTGCCCGCCTCGCCTTCCAGGAAGCGTTCTTCGGAATACTTCTTTTTGAGTTCCTCGTAGCGCGCGGCAAGCTCCTCGTCGGAGATGTCTTCGGGCACACCCAGAAGTTCGTAATCTTTTTTGCTCATATCCGTTTCCTTTCGGCTTGCGCCGTTTACAGCCTGATCGGTTCGGGCTTGGCTTTGCAGCCGCATTTCACCCGCTTCGTCGCCGCGGGCATGCCGCGGAGGATGACATTGTCCGTCAGGTCATGGTTGAAGTAGAACCTGATCCCGCGGAGATGTTCGGCGTTGAGCGCGAACACGCCCGCGAATATAAAGTCGATCTCCTCCCCGTTCTCCTGCACGAGCCGTTCGCGCGACTCCGCCCCGTAGGCGGAACGGAACGGGTTGTAGCTCCCCTTCTTTTTATCCTTGTCGTAATCGTCGAGCGCGTCGACGAGGTAGATCCATTTGCCGATGCCGTAGCACAGCCCGCGCGTATCTTCGGTCGCCTTTTCGCCGAGGCAGTAATCGGAAAGGTCCGCGACCATCTGCCCGAAGGGGTCCGCCGCCTGTTCGGGAACGGAGCACGCCGCTTTTTCCAGCTTTAAGAGCGCCTCCATGTGCCTGCGCACGATGCGCTCCGCCTCGGGGTGCAGCTTACGCGCGCGTCTGAGCCCCTTTTTGAGGAGCAGGCGCCTGCCCCGCCCGCGGTGTTCGTCCGCCACGTCGTCCGCCGCCTTGTAGTAGGCGAGCACGGTGTTCAGGCAGGCGAGCGTGCGCGTGAGGTCGTCGTCCTGCGCCATGCGCCGTTTGGCGAAGGGGTGCAGCACGCAGTGCTGTTTGGTGACCGTAACGTCCTCCCCCGCTATGTTGTGCAATAATGCAGATAAAAACGTAAGGTCGTACGAGAGCGCGAACCGCGCGCGCTGCCCGCAGCTTTTGCCGATGCTCTTGCACAGCCCGCAGTACAGCGAACGGTACAGCAGCCCGTCCTTAACATATAAATATGGAAGATCGGGTTGAAGGTATCCGAACAACGGTCATTCCCCCGCGTAAAAGCCGACTTTTCTGTACACTTTGGAGAGCGTTCTGCGCGCGATGCGCGCCGCCGCCTCTTCGCCGCGCTTCATCACGGCGTTCAGGTAGCCTTTATCCGCCAGCAGCCGCGCCTTTTCCGCGCGGATGGGGTCGAGCACGTCCGCAACGGCTTCGCCCACGGCGAGCTTGAAGTCGCCGTACCCCTTTCCCGCAAATTCGCGCTCCGCTTCCGCCGTATCCCTGCCCGTGAACGCGCAGTAGATGGTGAGCAGGTTTGAAACGCCCGGCTTGTTCTCGGGGTCGTAGCGCACCTCCGCGTCGCTGTCCGTCACGGCGCGTTTGAACTTGCGCAGCACGGTGTCCCTGTCGTCGCTCATGGTGACGAACGCGTTCGGGTTCTCGTCCGACTTGCTCATCTTTCTGGAAGGGTCGGCAAGGCTCATGACGCGCGCGCCGCTCCCCTTCGGGATGAACGGCTCGGGCACGGTGAAGGTGCTGCCGTAACGGTTGTTGAATCGGACGGCAAGGTCGCGCGTGAGTTCGAGGTGCTGTTTCTGGTCCGCGCCGACGGGCACGAGCGCCGCCTGGTACAGCAGGATGTCCGACGCCATGAGCACGGGGTAGTCCATCAGCCCCATGTTCACGTTTTCGGCGTGCCGCGCGCTCTTGTCTTTGAACTGCGTCATGCGCGAAAGTTCGCCCAGGTATGCGATGGTATTGAGCACCCACGTCAGCTCGCAGTGCGCGGGCACGTGCGACTGCACGAACAGCACGCACTTTTCGGGGTCGATGCCGCAGGCGATGAACAGCGCCAGAAGTTCGAGCGTGTTCCTGCGCAGCACGGCGGGTTCCTGCCGCACCGTGATGGCGTGCAGGTCCGCTACGGCGTACAGGCAGTCGTATTCGTCCTGCAATACGGCAAAGTTGCGGATCGCGCCGATGTAATTGCCAATGGTGACCGCGCCGCTCGGCTGTACCGCCGAAAAAAGTTTCTGCTTGGGCTGTGCTCCTTCCATACTCTCTCCCGCTTTCATAAGGTTATTCAAAAAGAAGTATAGCACATAACAAAAAAAAATGCAAACGACTGACCCGCATCGCCGCGGAAAATCACAGGTTTATCGGTATTTTCACAGGAATTTTACAACACGGAATGCCGTTCGGGCACAAAAATGCGCGCGGGAAAGACCCCGCGCGCCCGGAAAACGGCAAACGCCGCGCTTACGGCCATGCTCAGCCGAGTTTTTGCTTCATTTCGGAGACGACGCGGCTTTCGATGCGCGAGATCTGCACCTGCGAAACGCCGATGACTTCCGCGACTTCGCTCTGCGTCATGTCGCGGAAATAGCGCAGCATGATGATCTTTTTTTCGCGTTCGGGCAGCCCTTCGATCGCTTCTCGCAGCTGGATGCGCTCGATCATGTCGTCCTGATCATCGGCGGCGGGCAGCCGCTCAAGCAGACCGGGCGTCTTTTCGTCCCGCCCCTCCGCCTGTTCGTAAATGGAGACGGGCATGCGCGAAGAGCCGAGCACGAACGCCGCCTCGCTCTCGTCCATGCCGAACTGCGCCGCGATCTGCCCGACGGTCGGCGCGCAGCCGTGCGCGGCGGCATATTCCTCGGCGTACCGCGCCATGCTCCGCGCCGCGCCTTTCAGAGCGCGGGACACCTTTACCGAGCCGTCGTCGCGCATGAAACGTTTGATCTCGCCCGCGATCATGGGCACGGCATAGGTGGAAAACCGCACGCCGAACCGTTCGTCGAAGCCCGCGATCGCCTTCAGAAGCCCCATGCCCGCGAGCTGGAACAGATCGTCGAACTCCACGCCTTTGCCGAGATAGCGGCGGACAATGCTCTTCAGGAGGGATACGTTGGCGGAGAGGAGCGCTTCTTTTGCGCCGGCATCCCCCTCTTTGGCGGCACGGATAAGGCGGAACGTCTCTTCGTCGCTCAGCATCCCGCAGGCGCCGCCCCTTCGTTCCTGTCCGTACAGCCGCCCGCCGCCGTGCGGCGCTCCTCCCCGCGCGCGGGCGCGCCGAACCGCTTTGTCATCGTGACGGCGGTGCCCTCGCCGGGGCGGGACTCCACGCTGAACGCGGTCATAAAAGTCTGCATGATCGTAAAGCCCATTCCCGAACGCTCCTCCTCTTCCAGCGTAGTGAAGAACGGCTCGACGGCGCGCGCGACGTCGGCGATGCCCCTCCCGCTGTCCGAGATCGTAATATGTAGCGTACTGCCGTCCGCCGCGCATTCCATGCGGACGTCGCCGCGCTCCATGCCCGCATAGGCGTGCACGATGCAGTTGGTCACCGCTTCGGATACGGCGGTCTTAACGTCCGAAAGCTCGTCCAGCGTAGGATCGAAACGCATGCAGAACGCCGCCGCCACGCTGCGCGCGAACGGTTCGTTTTCGGAAGTTGCAGGGAAGATCACGGTCACCTTGTTCATAACTCGCTCCATTGAAAAAAATGCAGGCGGCAATGGGCCGAAACGCTTGCCGCGGAAAAGCCCTAAATTTTCGGAATGATGGAATACAGCCCGCCCATGGAAAGGATGCGGTCCGCCGCGGGCGTGGGCGACTGCACATACAGCGGCGTTCCGGCGCGGCGCAGGCGTTTGTATCTGCCGATGAGAAAGCCGATGCCCGTCGAATCCATGAACTGCACGCCCGAAAAATCGAACACGACCCTGTCGCACGCCAGATGCGCTTCGATGGCGGCGTCCACCTGTCCCCGGACGAGCCCCGCGCCGTATTCGTCAAGGTCGCCGCTGAGGAATATGTAGAGCGTGTTCTGCGAAACTTTTGCGACTGCGTTCATAACTGACTCCTGTGCCCGGTCGGCGCCTATAAAGATAGCACGGGCGGCTGCGGCGGAAACTGGGAGATCGGCGCGCACGGGCACTGATTTTGGCGAAAACGCCTCAAAAAAAATTTCGCGCGGAGTCAAAAATATAGCGGCAAAAACAGTTGACTTTTTTCGCGGGATAGTATAATATAAATAAGCGTTGCGCGGAACGGGCGCGCCGCGAGAGATTCGGGCCTTTAGCTCAGTTGGTTAGAGCAGTCGGCTCATAACCGATCGGTCCGCGGTTCGAGTCCGTGAAGGCCCACCACTTATTTTCATATGTTTTTTACGGCCCGGTAGTTCAGTTGGTTAGAACGCCAGCCTGTCACGCTGGAGGTCGACGGTTCGAGACCGTTCCGGGTCGCCAATCCCCTTTCGGGGGAGGAAGCCTGTTTGATAGCATATGTTGGCTGTCGGGCGGGCTTTAAAATGCCTCGGTAGCTCAGTCGGTAG
>JAGHJS010000071.1 GCA_017886545.1 Clostridia bacterium | reverse complement strand
TGAAGACGTATGAGAGTTAGTTCACGAAATTTTTTCCGAGCTGTCGGAAAAAATTTCCGTGAGTTGAGGGCGACACCGCCGTTCGCGGCAAAGCCGCTCGGCAGCGGTTTCTCCCTCTTTGCGGCATCTTTTGGGGCACACCATTATAGAAATGCCGCAAATTCACCCTCTTCCTTCACGCTTTCCGTAAAGCGTAAAGTGCAAAAGGCAAAAGCGTGGTTTTGCCTTTTGCAAGTGTTTATTAAAAATCGCGCGCATTCACCTTTCCTGCAAGAGCGCTTGCGCGCAAACAGGGGTGCGCTTAAAGGGCTCCCGAAAATCGCAACGAAGTGAGATTTTTGGGAAGAGGAGGAGCGGAGCGCGCATGCGAGCTTTGCCCTAATGGGCAAAGCGAACGCGCAGCCGACTGCTCCGACGAAAAAGCGTGGTTTTGCTTGCGCGATAGATTATTAAAACACTTATTCAAAATGCGATTTTGGAACGCGCAATTTGATTATTGGAAAGGAAACACACTTTGTCATCCTGAGCGGAGCGCAGCGTAGTCGAAGGATCTCTATTTCAATTTTGTCGATGTTTCCATAGAGATCCCTCGACATGCTCGGGATGACGGTGGTGCACGTTCATCGTACGGCTTGGATGCTTGCGGGCGAGGCTGTCCTTTCTTGTCACCCGAAGCGGAGCGGACGCAATGCTTCTTTAAAAGTTTCCGAATAAAAAACTGCCGTGCGCAAGCCGTAAAATTGACTTTGCGCGCGGAATCGTGTACAATAAAAAAGAGCGCCGTTTCGGCGGCGGGAGGGATCGATGCGCTTTACCAAAATGCACGGCGCGGGAAACGACTATATCTACCTGAATTGTTTCGGCGGCGGACCTGCCGACCCTGCGGCTCTTGCCGTGCGCCTTTCGGACAGGCATAAGGGGATTGGCGGCGACGGGCTGGTGCTCATCTGCCCAAGCGGCGTCGCCGACGCGAAGATGCGTATGTTCAACGCCGACGGCAGCGAAGGGAAAATGTGCGGCAACGCCATCCGCTGCGTGGGCAAGTACCTCTACGACAACGGCATGACGGACAAGCGCGACCTTACCGTCGAAACGCTTTCGGGCATCAAACAGCTGCGGCTGTTCACCGAAAACGGCAAGGTGACGAGCGTGCGCGTGGATATGGGGGCGGCAGAGTTTGCGCCTTCGCGCATTCCCGTCGCGCTCGAAGGCGACGCGGTCATCGGCAGGCACGTGCACGTCGCTGGCGGGGAGCACACCATCACCTGCGTTTCCATGGGGAACCCGCACTGCGTCGTGTTCGAAGACCCCGATACGATCGATCTGGAAAAAGTCGGGCCTTTGTTTGAAAACGATCCGCTCTTTCCCGAACGCGTGAATACGGAGTTCGTCAAAGCCGTCGGGCACAACGCGCTCAAAATGCGCGTATGGGAGCGCGGCAGCGGCGAAACGATGGCGTGCGGCACGGGCGCCTGCGCGGCGGCTGCGGCGGCGGTCGCGTGCGGCATGTTCAAAAAAAACGAGGACATACGGGTGCTGCTCCGCGGCGGCGAGCTGATCATCAACGTCGGCGATACCGTGTATATGACGGGCCCTGCGGAGACGGTGTTTGAAGGGGAAGTGTAAGGGTTCACGAAAGTACTCGCGCAAACCTCGCCGAGCTGACGGCTGCGGTTTGCTGCGATTTTGAGGACAACCGCCGCCACCCTCACTACGTTCGGGATAGCGGAGGTTTTCCTCTGCGCCGCACCTTATGGGCACACCATTATAGAAGTGCGGCGCATTCACCTTTCCTGCAAGAGCGCTTGCGCGCAAACAGGGGTGCGCTAAACAGGGTTCCCGAAAATCGCAGCGTGCGAACGCACTGCGAAATTTTTGGGAAGAGGAGGAGCGGAGCGCGCATGCGAGCTTTGCCCTTTATGGCAAAGCGAGAACGCAGCCGACTGCTCCGACGAAAAAGCGTGGTTTTGCTTGCGCGAGAGATTATCAAAACACTTATTCAAAATACAATTTTGGCACGCGCAGGCGATCCCGAAAAAGGGAAAAGCATCGTTTTTGCGGGAGAACGTTGAAACGCAGGCGCATGTGTTCCGCGGCAATCTTCGATGCAGGCGGGCGGGAGCGCCCGAGAGTATAAGAAAATAATAAGAGAGAGCTGAAAGTCGCCAAAGAGGGCGCAAAGCGAAGGAGAAAGTTCCATGAAGTACATTTTTGTAACCGGCGGCGTTGTTTCGGGCCTGGGCAAGGGGATCACGGCGGCGAGCCTCGGGCGGCTGTTGAAGTCGCGCGGCTATAAAGTCGCGTCGCAGAAGCTCGACCCGTACATCAACATCGACCCGGGCACCATGAGCCCGTACCAGCACGGCGAGGTGTTCGTCACCGACGACGGCGCAGAGACCGACCTCGACCTCGGGCACTACGAGCGGTTCATCGATGAAAACCTGAATAAATTCTCCAACCTCACCACGGGCAGAGTGTACTGGAACGTGCTCAACAAAGAGCGCAACGGCGAGTACCTCGGGCAGACGGTGCAGGTCATCCCGCATATCACCAACGAGATCAAGTCGTTCATATACAACGTCGGCAGGCAGAGCAATGCGGACATCGTCATCACCGAGATCGGCGGCACCATCGGCGACATCGAAAGCCAGCCTTTCATTGAGGCGATCCGCCAGGTCTCGATGGAGCAGGGCAGGGAGAACTGCTGCTTTATCCACGTCACCCTCGTCCCGTATATCACGGGTTCCTGCGAATTCAAATCCAAGCCGACGCAGCATTCCGTCAAGGAATTGCAGGGCATGGGCATCGCGCCCGACATCATCGTCGCGCGCGTCGACGAGCCGCTGCCCGACGACATCAAGCACAAGATCGCGATGTTCTGCAACGTCAAGCAGGATTGCGTCATCGAAAACAGGACGCTGCCCCTCTTGTACGAAGCGCCCATCATGCTGGAAAAGGCGAACCTTTCTTCCATCGTCTGCCGCGAACTGTCCCTTCCCGAAAACAAGATCGATCTTTCCGAATGGAACGCCATGCTCGAGCGTGCAAAGAACCGTTCCCGCACGGTGAAGATCGCGCTGTGCGGCAAATATGTGCGCCTGCACGACGCGTACCTCTCCGTCGCCGAAGCGCTCACGCACGCAGGGTTTGAAAACGCCGCCAAAGTCGAGATCGACTGGGTGGACAGCGAAAAGATCACGAACGAAAACGCGGAAAAAATGCTCGGGGAAGCGGACGGCATCCTCGTCCCCGGCGGGTTCGGCGGCAGGGGCATCGAAGGCAAGGTCGCGGCCGCCCGTTATGCGCGCGAAAAGGGGGTGCCGTACCTCGGCATCTGCCTCGGCATGCAGACGGCGGTCATCGAATTCGCGCGCGGCGTGCTCGGCTGGGAGGACGCGAACTCTTCCGAGTTCGACCCCGAGGGCGCGCACTCCGTCATCGACATCATGCCCGATCAGCTCGGCGTGAAGATGGGCGGCACCATGCGCCTCGGCGCGTACCCGTGCAAGGTGCGCAAGGGCACCGTGCTCGAAAAGGCGTACGGCGCGGCGCTCGTTTCCGAACGGCACCGCCACCGTTTCGAGTTCAACAACGCATACCGCGAAGCGTTTGAAAAGGCGGGCATGCGCATCTGCGGCACCTCGCCGGACGATCTGCTCGTCGAAGCGGTAGAGATCCCGAAGCACCCCTTCTATGTGGGCGTGCAGTTCCACCCCGAATTCAAATCCCGCCCCAACGCGGCGCACCCCGTGTTCCGCGAATTCATCCGTGCGGCATGCGAGCGGAAGAAGTAAGGCGCACCGCCGCGGCGGGCTGCGCCTGCCGTCGGAGCAAAACGGTATAAAACACAGCTGCGGAAATTCTCCCGATCGGAGGATTTCCGTCTCTTTTACAGGAGCACAGAACTATGAAACTGAACGGAAATTATAAAAACCTGGAGGAGAGCTACCTCTTTTCCACCATCGCGCACAAAGTGAACGCCTATGCGCAGGCGCACCCGCAGGCGAACATCCTGCGCCTCGGCATCGGCGACGTGACGCTCCCGCTCGCGCCCGCGGTCATTGCCGCGATGCAGCAGGCGGTCACCGAAATGGGCAAAAAGGAGACCTTCCGCGGCTACGGCCCCGAACAGGGCTACGCCTTTTTGCGCGAGAGCATCCAAAGCTACTACGCCCGCCGCGGCGTATCGCTCGCCGCAGACGAAATTTTCATTTCGGACGGCGCAAAGAGCGATCTTGGCAACATCCTCGATCTGTTCGACGTGGAGAACACCGTGCTCATCCCCGACCCCGTGTACCCCGTGTATGTGGATACGAACGTCATGGCGGGGCGCAGGATCGTGTTTGCGGACGCGACGGCGGAAAACGGCTTTCTGCCCATGCCCGACGAGGGTGTGAAGGCGGATATCGTCTATATCTGCTCGCCCAACAACCCGACGGGCGCGGCGTATTCGCGCGGACAGCTCGCGGCGTGGGTGGAGTACGCGCGCAAAAACGGCGCCGTCATCCTCTACGACGCGGCGTACGAGTGCTTCGTCTGCGAAGAGGGGCTCGCGCGCAGCATTTACGAAGTCGAAGGGGCGGAGGAGTGCGCGGTCGAGTTCTGCTCCTTTTCCAAGATCGCGGGCTTTACGGGTACGCGCTGCGGGTACACCGTGGTGCCGAACGCGCTCGCGGGCGGGGCGCTCAACAAAATGTGGCTGCGCCGCCAGACGACAAAGTTCAACGGCGTGCCGTACATCGTGCAGCGGGGCGCCGCGGCGGTGTTCACGCCCGAAGGGGAAAAACAGATCGCCGAAAACCTCGCCGTGTACCGCAGGAACGCGAAGCGGCTTTCGGACTGCCTCGACGGCTTGGGCATCCGGTACACGGGCGGCAAAAATTCGCCGTACGTGTGGCTGCGCTGCCCCGGGTTCGACGACAGCTGGAAGTTTTTCGATTTCCTCCTCGAAGAGGCGAACGTCGTCGGCACGCCCGGCTGCGGGTTCGGCAAAAACGGGCAAGGGTACTTCCGCCTGACTGCGTTAGGCGGCGAGGACGCGACCGCCGAAGCCGTGGAGCGGCTGAAAAAACTTTTGGGAAAATAAGGGTTTTGCCCCGCGCTTTCCGCGCGGGGCTTGCTTTTTTTTGCGGGTGTGGTATAATGGCTGTACAGAACCAATCGGGGAGGGAGATATGATCGGCAAATGCATCGGCGCCGCGCTCGGCAAAACAAAGGCGGACGTCGTATTGAAGAACGGGAGCTACGTCAACGTGTTCACGGGAGAAGTGGAGAGGGGCGACATCGCGATCACGGGCGGCAGGATCGTCGGCATCGGCGCATACAGCGGGGAGAGGGAGATCGACATCGGCGGCAAGATCGCCGTGCCCGGGCTGATCGACGCGCATGTGCACATCGAAAGTTCGCAGCTCTCGCCCGAGGAGTACGCGCGGCTGGTCGTGCCGCACGGCACCACGGCGATCATCGCCGACCCGCACGAGATCGCGAACGTCTGCGGTATCAGCGGCGTGCGCTACATCGCCGACGCGGCGAGAAATACGCCGCTCGACGTGAAGGTGATGCTGCCTTCCTGCGTGCCCGCCACGCCCTTTGAAACGAGCGGCGCCACCCTTTCGGGCGCGGATACCGAGCGGTATATCGGGGAGCCGTACGTCTGGGGGCTGGGCGAGTTCATGAACGCGCCGGGCGTCCTCAACGGGGATGCGGACGTGCTCCGCAAGCTGGAGGCGGCGCACGCCTGCGGCAAAGTCGTGGACGGGCACGCGCCCGACCTTTCGGGGCAGGCGCTCAACGCCTACATAGCGGCGGGCATTCAGACCGACCACGAGTGCGCCACGCCCGAAGAGGCGGCGGAAAAGGTCGCCAAGGGCATGTATGTGCACCTGCGCGAAGGCTCGGCAACGCGCAACGTCGCCGCCGTCGGAAAAGCGGTGAATGAAAAAAATTTCCGCCGTTTCCTGTTCTGCACGGATGACCGCCACGCCGCCGACTTAAAGGCGCGCGGGCATATCAACAACGCGCTGCGCGTCGCGGTCGCGGCGGGCATGGATCCCGTCCGCGCCGTCACCATCGCCACGCTCAACGCGGCGGAGTGCTACCGCCTCTGCGGCAAGGGGGCGATCGCGCCCTCCTTCGACGCGGACATCGCCGTGTTCGACGACCTGAAAGAGTTCCGCTGCGCCCTCGTGCTCAAAGGCGGCAAAACGGTCGCCGAAAGGGGCGCCGCGCTGTTCGATACGGGCAAAAAGTTCCTGCCCGATGCGGTGCGCGACACGGTGCATCTTGCTACGGTCGCGCCGTCGCAGTTTTGCATGCGGCTCAAAGGGGAGCGGGCGCTCGCCATGCGCCTTACGGAGGGGAGCGTCGTCACCGAAAAGCGGGTGTGCACGGTAGCGAGCCGCGGCGGCGACGTCGCGCTCGCGGGCACCGACCTTTTGAAACTTGCCGTCATCGAACGGCACCGCGGCACGGGCAACATCGGGCTGGGGCTGCTCGAAGGGTACGGCATGCACGGCGGCGCGCTGGCGCTGACCGTCGCGCACGATTCGCACAATCTCATCGTATTGGGCGACAACAACGAGGATATGGCGGCGGCGGCGAACGAGCTCGTGCGCATCGGCGGCGGGCTGGCGCTCGCCAAGGGCGGCAGCGTGCAGTCCCTTCCGCTCGACATCGCGGGGCTGATGAGCTCGCTGCCCGCCGAGGAGTACATCGCGCGCAGCGAAAGACTGTACGAAGAGGCGTACGCGATGGGCGTCAAGCGCGGGTTCGACGCGTTCATGAGCCTCTCCTTCCTCGCGCTTTTGGTCATTCCCTCGCTGCGGCTGTCCGATAAAGGGCTGTTCGACGTCGAAAAATTTGCGCTCGTCGGCATCGACGCGGAGTAAAAAAGCCGCCCGTTGCGGCGGAAAGGCAGGCGGCGGAACGGCATAAAAACAAGCGGCAAAAAAAGGCGCGCCCCGCGGGATCGCGGGGCGCGCATGCGTTTGGTCGGGTTTATTTTTGCGGCAGGCCGAGCAGGCCGCGAAGAAGCGCCGGCTCTTCGGGCGCGAGCGCCGCGGTTTCGACGGGGTAGACGATGTTGGAAGAGGCGTAAATTTGCAAAAGTCCGTGCTTTTCCTTCACCTTATACAGCTCGGTATAGACAAATTCGCCCGTGCCGAGGTCCTCTTCGCCGCGCAGCGTGTGTACGGTAAAGCGGTCTTGGTAAAAGGCGTATTCGTTGACCAGCTGCAGCCGCTTTGCCGTGCGGATGCTTTTGGCGAGCAGCAGCAGGAGGATGACGCCGCACAGCAAAAGCAGCGCGCCGAACACGATGAGCAGGACGCCGAAGATAGTGCGCCCGCCGCCGAACACGGGCAGGGCGCAGAGCACGGCGCCGAACGCGACGGCTGCCAGCCCGAGCACGGCGAACAGGATGCCCGCGTTGCGGTTCTCCCGCCCGATGCGGCTCTGCATTCTGCCGTCCAGCACCGCCTTTGCCCGAACGGGCTCTGCGGGGCGGTCTGCTTCGGGCGGCAGGTCGGTTTTTTCTTCTGCGGAAATGGTTTCGTTTTCCATGCGGTCACCTTCGTGGTTTTCTTAGGTGTATCATATCACGAAGCCGCCGATCCCGTCAACTGCTTTGCGGAAAAAAGCCCGCGCGGAGTTTCCGCGCGGGCAGGGCACTCTGTGCGTCAGGGCATTTTCAGCAGGCGGCGCAGCAGCGCCAGCCCCTCGGGCGGCAGCGCCCGTGCGTCAATATAGTTGACCTGTTCGTCGTAATTGAGGTACAGGGCAAAGATCTTTGTCTGCCCGAGTTCCCGCTTTTTGTAGATCTCGTTCAGGAAGGTTTTGCTCGTTCCCGTCTTTTCGCCGTGATTGTACGCGGTTAAGTCGTAGCTTCCGTCGTGAATTTCGTAGAGTATCTTCGGCGGATCGTTTTCGATGGAACGGATCTCGCGGTTGAGGGAAGTGAACTTGCGTATGCCGGGAATAAGCCCCACAACGGCGATCAGAACGAGCCCCGCGCAGACGATATATTTTTCGGGCACGGGGAGCAGCGGCAGAAAGAGCATGACGACGCCCCACACGAAAAACAGCGCGGAGAAGATAAAATCGAATATGGCAAAGAGCCGCATGCGGAAATTGATCGCCCGAATATACGCGCCGTCCAGGTTCGCCCAAAAGGAGAGGAGCGGCGGCGCCTTCGGTGCGGAGCCCTCTTTTTGCGGGGCTGTTGGTTGCGCGCCCTGCGGCGCGGGCGCCGTCCCTTCGGGCGGCGGGGCGCTGGTTGCCGTTTGCGCTGCGGGCGGCGGGGCGGCTGTCGGTCGGTCTGCGGGCGGCGGCGTTTGCGCCCGTCCGCCCGGTGCGGCGTTCCCGCAGTGCGGGCAGTAGGCGGCGTCGCTCTCCAAAGCATTGCCGCAGTGTTTGCAGAACATTGGTTTTCCCTCCGTAAATATCTGATGTATACATTATATAATATACATATCTATTTGTCAAGTAAAACAAAACTACATAATGTACACATCAGATAGAAAGAGGTGGAACGGATGCATCTGCGGATAGACGAGATCCTCAAAGAAAAGGGCAAGAGCAAGTACTGGCTGTACATGCAGCTGGGGCTGAGTTACCAGAATTTCAACCGCATCGTGAACAACCAGACGAGCGGCATCAAGTTCGAAAACTTAAAGGCGCTGTGCGACATTTTGGAGTGCACGCCGAACGATCTGTTTACGGAGTACCACGGCAAACCATAAAAAAGCCGCCCCGCGGCATTGCCGCGGCAACCCATAAAAAAGCCGCCCCGCGGCATTGCCGCGGGGCGGGCGTTCTATTCTTCCGCCTGCTCCTTTTTTTGTTCGGGGAACAGTTTGCGGATCATTTCGCCGACGGTGCGCACGGGGACAAGTTCGATCTTGTCCTCGAATTTTTTTACGCTCTTGAAGTTCTTTGCGGGGAACACGACTTTTTTGAAGCCCATCTTCACGCATTCGTTGACCCGCTTTTCGGCAAAGGTCACGCCGCGCGCCTCGCCCGTTAAGCCCACTTCGCCGAACACGGCGCAGTCTGCGTCGATCGGGCGGTTTTTATAGGCGCCCGCCAGCGCCGCGCACACGGAGAGGTCGACGGCGGGCTCGTTCAGGCGGATGCCGCCCATCGCGTTGAGGTACACGTCCTGGTTGTAAAAGGGGATGCCGCACCGCTTTTCGAGCACGGCGATGAGCACGATGAGCTTGTTGCTGTCGATCCCCAGCGGCATGCGCCGCGGCATGCCGAACGCCGTTTTGGAAAGCAGCGTCTGCAATTCCACCATCATGCAGCGGTTGCCCGTTTCGGCGGGGGTCACGCAGCACCCCGCCGCTTCCCCGCGGGAAGGGGAGAGGAAGATGTCCGAGTAGTCCGAAACGCCGAAAATGCCTTCGCCCGTCATTTCGAACACGCCCACTTCCTGCACCGAGCCGAAGCGGTTTTTGTACGCGCGCAGAATTTTGTAGTTGTCCTCTTTTTCGCCCTCGAAGTAGAGCACGGTGTCCATGATGTGTTCGAGCACCTTCGGGCCCGCGAGCGCGCCCTCTTTGGTGACGTGCCCGACGATGAAAAAGGTGATGCCGCGGCTCTTGGCGATGCGCTGCAATTTCCCCGCGCATTCGCGCACCTGCCCGACGCTGCCCGCCGCCGAGGAGAGCGCGCTCGTGTACACCGCCTGGATGGAGTCGATGACGACGACCGTCTCGTCGCCGATCGCCTCTTCGATGTCTTCAAGGCAGGTCTCGTTCAGAAGCAGCATGGAACTGCCGCCCAGCCCCAGCCGCGTGCAGCGCAGTTTGACCTGCGAACAGCTCTCTTCGGCGGAGACGTACAGCACTTTCTGCGTTTTGGAAAGGTGCGCCGCGACTTCGGTGAGAAGCGTGCTCTTGCCGATGCCGGGGTCGCCGCCGACGAGCACGAGGGAGCCCGGCACGATGCCGCCGCCGAGCACCACGTCCAGCTCGGCAATGCCCGAGGGGATACGCGCAAAGTGCTCCTCGCGCACCTCTTTCAGGGGGACGGGGCGGGCGAAACTGCCCGAGCGCTCCCGCTTTGCCGCCTTCTGCGGGGCGGGGGATTCCGCGATCTCTTCGACGAGCGTCCCGAATTTGCCGCAGCCCGGGCACCTGCCCAGCCACTGCGGGCTCTGCGCTCCGCACTCGGAGCAGACGTATACGCTTTTACTCTTTGCCATAGTTGTCCTTTTTTTGGGGGTGGGTATGTCGATAAACTTCAGACGGAACTGTTTCGGCGGCATGGCGACTGCCCGTCCTGTTCCGTTTGTTTCGTCTTACAGGGGAGTGTGAGGGAGCCGCATGTCATCCCGAGCCTTGCGAGGGATCTCTATTAGAATATCCTCTCTGTGTCATCCCGAGCACAGCCGAGGGATCTTTATTAGAATATCCTTTCTGTGTCATCCCGAGCGCAGCCGAGGGATCTGAGCTGAATGCATTGAAAGCTGTATGCAGTCAATCGGCAGAATAGATTGTATATAGCTAACGCGCGAATGCGCTCAGACCCGTTCGGCTCACCGCCGTCCCTTTCGGCGGTTCGCTCAGGGTGACACGGTAGAAACTTTCAATAAATTTTTGCGCGTTCCAAAGCCACGCTTTTCGAAAAGCGCCCCCTCGTCGGAGCAGTCGGCTGCGCTCTCGCATTGCCCTAAAAGGGCAATGCTCGCATGCGCGCTCCGCTCCTCCTCTTCCCAAAAATCTCACTTCGTTGCGATTTTCGGGAACCCTGTTGCCGTAAACTTGCGGCTCTTAGGAAAAGGGGTGAACGCGCGCGATTTCTATAATACGTAGCCCTGAAATATCGCGCGCGGAGGGGAAAACGCCATCTCGCAAGAGTGGCGGTTGCCCCTCAGATCACGGCATTCCGCAGCGCCTTTGCGCGAGGAATGCGTGAACCCGAACCAAGCGTCACTGTTGCCACCACCGTGATCCCTTCCCCTCTGCCGAGGTAGCCCAAGCCCTCGTTCGTGCCCGCGGAGATGCCGACGGCGCTCTCCGCAATGCCAAGAGCGGCGGCAAGGTTTTGTTTCATCTGCGCGATATGCGGGGCGAGCTTGGGGCGCTCGGCAAGGACCGCCGCCGAAACGTTGTTCACTGCAAAGCCGAGCTTTTCCAGAATGCCGCACACCCGTTTCAGTAGCCCGAGGCTGTCCGCGCCCCTGTACTGCGGGTCGGTGTCGGGGAAAAAGTGCCCGATGTCGGGCTGACCCGCCGCGGAGAGCAGCGCGTCCATGACGGCATGCGCAAGCACGTCGCCGTCGCTGTGTGCGGCGAGGGGATATGCCGAGGGAATGCGCACGCCGCCGAGCACGATCTGTGCGTCCTCTGCCGCGCTCCCGCCCAGGGGGCGCGTTTTGGGCAGGAGAAAGGCGTGCGTATCCACGCCCACGCCCGTGCGAAAGCCGTTCATGGCAAAGTCCTCCGCAAAAGTGAGTTTTTGATTGTTGCGGTCCCCCGCGCACAGGCAGGGGGGCGCAACGTAGCGCGCATACACGCCCGAATCGTCGGTGAACTGCTCGTTTTCGCCGATCTGTCGATATGCTTTATACAGGGGCGCGAACGCGAATCCCTGCGGCGTCTGCACAAGGTGCGCGTTCTCCCGCCCGATGCCGCCGACGATGAACCCGTTTTCCGCCCGCACCAATGTATCCGTGCAGGGAACGGCGCACACGGCGCTGCCGTTTTTTATGGCGCCGTCGATGCAGCCGTCGATGACCGCCTGCGTGACGAAGGGGCGTGCCGCGTCGTGGATGAGCACGAAGTCGGGCGGGCAGGGGAGCGCGGCGAGCGCTTCGAGCGCATTCTGTACGGAGGCTGTGCGCGTCGTGCCGCCCGCAACGAACAGCACGTTCGGGATGTCCGCAAGCTCCGCCTCCGCCGTCTGTCTGTCCGCGCCGCTGACGCACACGGCTGTCCCCGCGATGCGCGCGCTGCGCGCGAAGGCGCGCGCGGCGCGGTGCAGGACAGTCTCGCCGTCGATTTTCTGAAAAAGTTTGTTTTCGGCAAACCCCGCGCGCGAACCCGTTCCCGCGGCGGGGAGTATGGCGTAGATGAGCATGGTGGTCTGTACCTTATTTATATAGAATACTGTGCGTGAAAAAATCCGGTTTTCCCTTTTCAGGGAGAGTGAAAGATGTTTTTACTTTTGTCATCCCGAGCCTCGCGAGGGATCTCTATGCGAATATCGAAAAAATTTATATAGAGATCCTTCGATTGAGCGGCGGCTGCGCCGCCGCTCCACTCAGGATGACACGAAAGGGGCGGCGTACTCTCCGCTCAGGGTGACAAAGAGGGGGCATCCGTATTTCCATAACGACGCAGCGAACATTCGGTTGTCTCTCAAATCACGGAAATTTCTTTCATCTCTTTTGAAAGAAATTTCGTGAAACAGGCTTTTTTACTGCCCGTCGCCGATGATCTCGTAGAGCTTTGCCGCGTCCTCTTTTTTCACCGTCTCTTTCAGCTCCAGCACGCGGAACTTTAAACTGCCCGCGGCGAAAAACAGCTCCACCTCGTCGCCGACTTTCAGCGCATGCGCGGGCTTTGCGTCCCGCCCGTTCACCGTCACTTTGCCCGCCCTGCAAGCCTCCTGCGCGACGGTGCGGCGCTTTAAGATGCGCGAAACTTTCAAAAATTTGTCCAATCGCATGCGTGTTCTTCTCCCTGTATGCCCATCGTTTCGGCGGGAACTTTGCCGAAGGGGCGCGAATTTCGTCGCATTCAAAAAAATGCGGAAAGAATTGCCGAAAAGCAGTTGACAATACTTTCCTAATTTTATATAATGTTATTCTGTATCATTATGGTGTATTCTGCACTTTATGCCCTTTTTATGAAGAGCGGCGGTGCGGAAGGGTGTAGGAAAAGGAAACGGAGAGCGGGGAAGGAGGACGCTGCAAAAGGAGCAACAGGCGCGAAAAGGCAATTCCCGTTCCCGTTTTCTTTTTCTATCTATTATACTCCCAAATCCTGCGGATGTAAAGAGACGGAATGAAAATTCCGACCGAAAATTTTAAGGAGCGTTGTTTGATGAATTTACCGATCCAAAAGTACGGCAAGACAGAGAGAAGGAAATTCGGCAAGATCAACGAGGTCATCGAGATCCCCGACCTTGTCGAGATCCAGAAAGAATCTTACAGATCGTTCATCGAAGAGGGCATCGGCGAAGTCTTTGAGGACTTTTCGCCCATCACCGATTACTCCGATCACTTCGAGCTGTATTTTCTCGACCACGCGTTCGGCACCACCCCGAAATACGACGAGAAGGAGTGCCGCAACCGCGATGCGACGTATGCGCTGCCCCTTCGCGTGAAGGTGCGCCTCGTCAACAAGGTCAAAGAGGAAGTCATCGACCAGGAAGTGTTCATGGGCGATTTCCCGCTCATGACGGAGAACGGGTCCTTCATCATCAACGGCGCGGAGCGCGTCATCGTCTCGCAGCTCGTCCGCTCCCCGGGCGCGTACAACGATTCGGAAAAGGACAAGTCGGGCCGGGAGATGTTCAAGACGACCGTCATCCCCAACCGCGGCGCGTGGCTCGAGTTCGAGCAGGATTCGCAGGGCGTGCTGTGGGTGCACGTCGACCGTAAGCGCAAGATCTGCGCCACGGTGCTTCTGCGCGCCCTCGGGTTCGGTTCGGACGCGGCGATCCGCGACATCTTCGGCGAGGACGAGCGCATGATCGCCGCCACCATCGAAAAGGACACCGCGCACAGCGAGCAGGACGGGCTCATCGAACTGTACAGGCGCCTCCGCCCCGGCGAGGTGCCGACGGACGATTCGGTGCGCCAGCACCTGCACAACCTCTTCTTCGACCCGCGCCGCTACGACGTGGTGAAGGTGGGGCGCTACAAGTTCAATAAAAAACTGAACATTGCCTACCGCCTGCCCGGCTGCATCTCCGCGGCGGACGTGTTCGACCCCGAGACGGGCGAGATCCTCGTCGCGAAAGAGGAGAAGATCACCGAGGAGACGGCAAAGCGCATCCAGAACGCGGG
This sequence comes from Clostridia bacterium, assembly GCA_017886545.1. Classification (GTDB taxonomy): domain Bacteria; phylum Bacillota; class Clostridia; order Christensenellales; family Borkfalkiaceae; genus Borkfalkia. The sequence continues at coordinate 1,863 of JAGHJS010000071.1, read as the reverse complement.
CATCAACGTGGTGGAGGTGCTCGTCTCCGACGAGAAGGCGGGGCGCATCGCGCACCGCGTCATCGGCAACAACACGGTGGACTTTTCCGCGCTCTCCGATAAAAATCCGAAGAGTTTCGGGTTGCTGCCCACCGTCTACTATCCGAACTTCGCTTTCTCCAAAGAGCTTGCCGCCGCCTGCGACAACGCGCCCGAAGAGCAGGTCGCGGAGCAGTACCTTGCGCGCATCAACGCCGCCTACTTCACCGAGGAGACCAAGCCCTCCGACGACGAAAAGGCGGAGGAGCGCAAGAGCCGCGAGCGCAGGAGGGAGGACCGCATCCGTTTCGTGCACGCCTGCCGCGTGTTCCACGAACTCCTGAACAGGGAGGAGGTCTCCGTCTCCGCGGAGGAGCGCAAGGAGATCAGGCCGCTCATCGAAAAGCTCAATCACCGCCATATCACGGTGGACGACGTCGTCGCCGCCATTTCGACCAACCTCGACCTGCGCTACGGCATCGGCACCATTGACAATATCGACCACCTCGGCAACCGCCGCGTGCGCAGCGTCGGCGAACTTCTGCAGAACCAGCTCCGCGTGGGCATCGCCCGCCTCGAGCGCCTCATCAAAGAGCGCATGGCGACGCAGGACCCCAATGAAGTCACCCCCTCGGGGCTGATCAATGTCCGCCCCGTCTCGGCGGTCATCCGCGAGTTCTTTGGTTCTTCCCAGCTCTCGCAGTTCATGGACCAGACCAACCCGATCGCGGAACTCACGCACAAGAGAAAGCTCTCCGCGCTCGGCCCCGGCGGCCTCAACCGCGACCGCGCGACGTTCGACGTCCGCGACGTGCACCACAGCCATTACGGGCGCATGTGCCCGATCGAGACGCCCGAAGGGCAGAACATCGGCCTCATTTCCTCACTGGCGACCTTTGCGAAGGTCAACGAGTACGGTTTCATCATGAGCCCGTACCGCCGCGTGCACAAGGAGACGGACGAAAACGGCGCCGTGCGCGTCGTCGTCACCGACGAGGTGGACTACCTCACCGCGGACGAAGAGGACAAATACGTCGTCGCGCAGGCGAACGAGCCGCTGCACGAGAACGGCTGTTTCGTCAACGACCGCGTCTCCTGCCGCCGCCGCGAAGAGATCACGCAGCTTCCCAAAGAGCAGATCGACTACATGGATGTCTCGCCCAAGCAGCTCGTCTCCGTCGCGACCGCGCTCATTCCCTTCCTTGAAAACGACGATACGAACCGCGCCCTCATGGGCTCGAACATGCAGCGCCAGGCGGTGCCCCTCCTCAAGACGGAGAGCCCCATCGTGGCGACGGGCATCGAGGCGGCGATCGCGCGCGACTCGGGCGTCATGGTCAAGGCGAAGTACGCCGGCACGGCGGTCGGCGTCTCCTCCGACCTCATCAAGATCCGCCGCGACGACGGGTTCATCGACGAATACAGGCTCAAAAAGTTCGAGCGCTCCAACCAGGGCACCTGCCTCAACCAGCGCCCCATCATCAGCACGGGCGACAGGGTGGAGGAGGGCGAGATCATCGCCGACGGTCCTTCGACCAACAACGGCGAGCTCGCGCTCGGCAAAAATATCCTCATCGGGTTCATGGAGTGGGAAGGCTATAACTATGAGGACGCGATCCTCATCTCCGAACGCCTTGTCCGCGACGACGTGTTCACGTCCGTGCATATCGAAGAGCACGAGACGGAGGCGCGCGACACGAAACTCGGCGAAGAGGAGATCACCCGCGACATTCCGAACGTCGGCGAAGAGGCGCTCAAAGACCTCGACGAGGACGGCATCATCCGCGTCGGCGCGGAGGTGAACAGCGGCGACATCCTCGTCGGCAAAGTCACCCCGAAGGGCGA
>JAGHJS010000070.1 GCA_017886545.1 Clostridia bacterium | reverse complement strand
GCACGGGTGAGCCGCAGAACGGCGCCGCGCCCGCCGCGGGCGGCTGAGCCATCCCGCCGTGCGGCGCGCCCGCCGCGGCAGGCTGCACGGGCGCACCGATTTGCTCACGCCCGGTTTGCGGCGCAGTATCCGCCGCGCCGATTTGCTCACGCCCGGTTTGCGGCGCAGTATCCGCCGCGCCGATCTGCTCACGCCCGCTTTCGGCGGGCCGCTCCTCCTGCGGCGGCAGCAGCGCAAGCCGTTCGCCGCAGAGCGGACAAAATTTTGAATTCGGCGGCACACGCCCGCCGCAATGTTCGCAATACCGCATCTCCCCCCCTCCTTCCGCTTCCGCGGCAAAAACCGTGCGCGGGCGGCTACGAACCCAGCCCGAGCAATTCAAACAGCGGCGACAATTCCCCGAACCAGTACAGGATCACGCCGAGGCTGAGGATCAGCCCCGCGACCGCAAACCCCGAAACGGTGCGCGTTCCGTACCTTCCCGCCCCGACCGAGGAACAGATAAGCCCGATCAGCCCGACGCCGAAGGTCGCCATAAAACTTTCATACGTACCGACAATGACCAGGATAAGCGCGAGCATGCCGAACACAAACCCCGCAATGCCCGCACCGTTCGCCTTTTTTTCGGGAGCTTGCTGCTGCCGCACGACGTATGTCTGCTGCGAAGGCGGCAAAGGCGCCCCTTCCTGCCCGACGCCGACAGGCTGACCATACGGCGCGCCCGCCTGCCCGTACGGTGCGGGCGGTATGTACGGCGACGCACTTTCCTGCCCCTGCGCGGGCGGTATGTACGGCGACGCACCTTCCTGCCCCTGCGCGGGCGCCGTATACGGAAGCGCCGCATACGAAGGCGCATTCTGCGGCCGTTCGGGTTCCTTTGCGCTCGGCGGTACGGACGCCGCAAACGGATCATCGGGCTGCGGCGGGAGCGCATTGCCCACCTGCCGCGCCGAACCTGCAACACTCCCCTGTTCCGCCCCGCAGACGGGACAGAACCGAACGGCGTCCTGTAACTGTGCGCCGCATTTTACACACTTCTTCATATGCACACCTGCGCCCTCGTTCCCGCCGAGGGCGCTCCCACGCCTGCCGAAACAGGCAAATCGGACCTGATCGCCCGTATTGTATTATAGCACGCCCCGCTTTCCGCCGTCAAGCCCTTCCGCCGATTCTTTGACCCGACCGCCGCCGCGCGCCGACGAGGGAACGGAATGCGTCGTTCATCGGGAACGCCGCTGACGAACCGACTTCCGCCCGCCGCAAATGCGGCGGGCGGCAAAGCAGACAAAAAAATTCCCGCCCTGCAAAGCAGAGCGGGAAAATTGTTGCCGATTTTCAAAATCAATAATACGGATACGGATACGGGACGGTTGCAATCGTGAAGATGCCGAGATACCCGAAGAAGATCGTCAGAATGATCGTAATGAACACGGCGATGCACGCGACGATCAAGCCCGCGATGGCAATGCCGGGAGCACGGTACTGCTGCTTCTTCGCAACGCCGACTGCCGAGCAGATCAAGCCGACCAGACCGATCGCAATACCGATCACGCCCATATAGCAGAACACCCACGTAAGGCAAGCGAACACCAATCCGGTAATAGCAACGCCGCTGACGGGCTTCACAGGGCCCTGCGCCTGCGGCTGCGGAACGTACGGCTGCTGTGCGTACGGCTGCTGCGGCTGCCCGTAGTAAGGCTGCTGCGGAGCCTGCCCGTAATAGGGCTGCTGTTCCTGCGGTTGCTGCGAAGCAACCTGTTCATCCGATACCTGTGCCGCGCCGCAAGCAGGGCAGAACTTGATGTCATCCTGCATTTCAGCGCCGCAATTGGTGCAATGTTTCATCTCTATCCCTCCAATTAAGATTTCCTTATCCATATACCTGCCACAGCCGTCAAAATCAATTTTTTCGTATGCAATACGAAAAAAGCGGTACCGCTTTTCGCAGTAACAGTAACCTATGACATTGCACTCATTTTATCACACGTTCTGCATATTAGTCAAGCAATTGAAACAAAAAATCTTCATAAAACTTTTACGAAATTTTAACAATCGGGCACGATTTTCAGCCGCTTGCCGCCCCTGCAGACGCGCCCGCGGCGGCATCCGCGTAGGCGAAAGGATATCAGCCGCTGCGACATTTCAAGCACGGAAGGGAAGAGCGCCCCCTTCCGTCATCCCGAGCTTGCCGAGGGATAATACCCCCGTCATCCCGAGCTTGCCGAGGGATAATACCCTCCTGTCATTCCGAGCTTGCCGAGGGATAATACCCCCCCGTCATCCCGAGCTTGCCGAGGGATCTCTATACGAATATCGTCAAAATTAAAATAGAGATCCTTCGAAGGCGCGCGTAGTTTTACTTTGCTTGCAAGGGGTAAAACGAGCGCGCCGCAATCGGCGGCATATGGGCGCATGCCCATGGCAACTTATTGCCGAAAGCGTCAGCTTTTTTGCCGCCGATTACTTCGCTTCGCTCCGCTCAGGATGACGGGTGCGGATATCGTCAATGCCTGCACGGAAAAGGGCGCGCCCGTGCGGGCGCGCCCTCTTTTTTCAAACCGTATTACTTTTTGCGGTTCACGTAGCTCGTATGCAGGATCTCGTGCGCGCGGTGCGAACCGGGTGCGCCGAAGAAATCTTTATACAGCTGCAAGATGGCGGGGTTCTCGTGGCTCTTGCGGATCTCAGCCTTTTTGTCCTCGTCGTACAGCGCCTTGGCGCGCTTGGCGCGCAGGTCGACCTGCCTGCGGGTGTACGCGCTCTGGATCGGCTGGCCGCCGCCGTTGACGCAGCCGCCGGGGCAGCACATGACTTCCACGAACGTGTAGTCGCACTCGCCCTTTTTGATCTTTTCGCACAGCTCTTTCGCGTTGGTCAGCCCGCTCGCCACCGCCACTTTCACTTTGGTGCCGTTCAGGTCGTACTCCGCTTCCTTGATGCCCTTTACGCCGCGCACTTCTTTGAAGTCCACTTTGTCAAGCGGCTTGCCCGTCAGCTTTTCCGCCGCGGTACGCAGTGCCGCCTCCATCACGCCGCCCGTCGCGCCGAAGATGACGCCCGCGCCCGTGAATTCGCCGAGCGGGTTGTCGAAGGTGCCGTCGGGCAGATCGCCAAACAGGATACCCGAATTCTTGATCATCTTCGCAAGCTCGCGCGTGGTGAGCACGGCGTCGATATCGGGGTAACCGCTCGCGTTTTCGTGATCGCGCGTCTTTTCAAACTTCTTCGCCGTGCAGGGCATAACGCCGACGACGTAGATGTTTTTCGGGTCGATGCCCTCCTTCTGCGCCCAATACGTTTTGACGGTCGCGCCGAACATCTGCATGGGCGACTTGCACGTCGAAAGGTTGGGGATGAGTTCGGGGTAGTAATATTCGATGAAGCGGATCCAGCCCGGGGAGCAGCTCGTGAACATGGGGAGCGTATCGTGCTCCTTCACGCGCTCCAGAAGCTCGTTCGCCTCCTCCATGATGGTGAGGTCTGCGCCGAAGTTGACGTCGAACACCTTGTCAAAGCCGAGCATGCGCATGGCGGTGAACATCTTGCCCTCGGTGTTCGTGCCGATGGGATAGCCGAATTCCTCGCCGATCGCCGCACGTACGGCGGGAGCGGCCGCCACGACGACCACCTTTTCGGGGTCGTTGATCGCGGCGCGGACGTTGTCGATCTCTTCGCGCTCATGCAGCGCGCCGACGGGGCAGACCGCAACGCACTGCCCGCAGGCGACGCAGTTCGCTTCCGCAAGCGACTCTTCAAACGCGCTGCCGATGTGCGTGGAGAACCCGCGGCGGACAGGCGCGATGACGCCCACTTCCTGCACCTTGCGGCAGACGGCGACGCACCTGCGGCAGAGGATGCACTTTTCGTTGTCGCGGACGAGATAGCTGGTAGACTCGTCCGGCTCGCAGACGGTGCGTTCGCCCTTGAACCTGTTCTCGTCGCAGCCGTACTCGTTGGAGAGCTTCTGCAATTCGCAGTTGGTCGAGCGTACGCAGGAGAGGCACTCGCGCTTGTGGTTGGAGAGGAGCAGCTCGAGCGTCGTTTTACGGCTTTTGCGCACCTTTTCGGTGTTGGTGAATACCTCCATACCCTCGTTTACGGGGTACACGCACGCGGCGACCAGGCTGCGCGCGCCCTTGACTTCGACCACGCAGATGCGGCAGGCGCCGATCTCGTTGATGTCCTTCAGATAGCAGAGCGTGGGGATGTTGATGCCCGCGACGCGCGCGGCTTCCAGAACGGTCGTCCCCTCCTTCACTTCGACGGGAACGTTGTTTATTTTCAGATGTACCATAATGACCTACCTCCCTCAGCCCTTCACGATCGCGCCGAAACGGCACTTTTCCATGCAGACGCCGCACTTGATGCACTTTTCGGGATCGATGACGTGCGGTTCTTTGACGTTGCCCGTGATCGCGCCGACAGGGCAGTTGCGCGCGCACAGCGTGCAGCCCTTGCACTTATCGGCGACGATCTCGTAGCGGAGCAGCTTTTTGCAGACGCCCGCGGGGCACTTTTTGTCGCGCACGTGCGCCACGTATTCGTCGCGGAAGTAGCGCAGCGTGGACAGAACGGGGTTGGGCGCCGTCTGCCCGAGGCCGCACAGGGAGTTCTCTTTGATGTAGTAGCACAGCTCCTCCATCTTGTCGAGGTCCTCCATCGTCGCGGTGCCGTCCGTGACTTTGCAGAGCATCTCGTAGAGGCGCTTGGTGCCGACGCGGCAGGGCGTGCACTTGCCGCAGCTCTCGT
>JAGHJS010000069.1 GCA_017886545.1 Clostridia bacterium | reverse complement strand
TGCTTGCAAGGGGTAAAACGAGCGCGCCGCAATCGGCGGCATATGGGCGTATGCCCATGGCAACTTGTTGCCGAAAGCGTCGGCTTTTCTGCCGCCGATTACTACGCTTCGCTTCGCTCAGGATGACGTGAACGGAGCGACAAGCCATACCGCTCAGAACGACAGGAAGCAGCCTGTATTATTTCAAAGGCGTGCGCAGTTTCCCCTTGCTTGCAAACGGCGCTTCCAACGGCGCGCGGCAAACCGCGCCCGCGCCAAACAAAAACGCCGCCGCCCGGACGGGCGGCGGCGCACTGCCGTTTGCCTTATCCCCGCGGCAGGCGCGGGAGATCATTCACTCTCTCTTATTCCAAAACTGCCTTGATACGGCGGATGCCGCTCGCGGAGGACTGCTCCTTCACGATCTTGAAATGCCCGAGTTCGCCCGTGCTCTTTGCGTGCGGACCGCCGCACATCTCGCGGGAGAACGTGCCGATGGAGTACGTTTTTACGACGTCGCCGTACTTATTGTCGAACACGCCGACGATGCCCTCGTCGCGCGCCTGCCGGTAAGGCATCTCTTCATACACGACGGGGATATCCTCTTTGATCTTTTCGTTGACGAGGTCCTCGACCGCCTTGATCTCTTCCTGCGTCATGGGGCGGGCGAAGTTGAAGTCGAACCGCAGCCGTTCGGGGGTGATGTTGCTGCCCTTCTGATTGACGTCGGGCGAAAGCACGGCTTTGAGCGCGGCGTTTAAAAGGGGCGTGGCGGTGTGCAGGCGGGTCGTCATCACGCCCGTATCCGCAAGACCGCCCTTGAACTCGCCCGCCGCCTGCGCGTGGCTCTTCTCCTGATGCTCCTTGAACGCTTCGGCAAAGCCCGCCTCGTCCACGGTGAGCCCGCGCTCCGCGGCAAGCTCTACCGTCAGCTCAAGCGGGAAGCCGTAGGTATCGTACAGCTTGAACGCTGCCTTGCCGCCGATCTTCGTTTCGGGGACGTAAGCGGGGTCCTGCTTCGCCATGAACTCGTTTTTGCGCGCGATGCCCGTCAGCGTCTTTTCAAACTCCTTCATGCCCTTTTCGAGGGTGGATTCGAACCGCTCGATCTCGCGGCCGATCTCGGTGAGGATGTACTCCTCCTTTTCGGGCAGGAGCGGGTACGCCTCGTTGTACACCTCTTCGATGAACACTTTCGCGACGCCGAGCATCTCCTTGCCGTCTACGCCGAGCTTGCGGCACCAGCGGATGGCGCGGCGCATCAGCCTGCGCAGGATGTACCCCGCGCCCGTGTTCGAGGGCAAAATGCCGTTCACGTCGCCGATGAGCATGACCGCCGTGCGGGTGTGGTCGGCTACGATACGCATGCCCTTCTGCGCCTCGCCGCCGTCGTCGTAGCGCTTGCCCGTGACCCCTTCAAGGTACGCGATCGCGCCCGCGAACAGGTCGGTCTTGTACCCGTCCGTCAGCCCGTTCAGGAAGGCGAGCATGCGGTCCAGCCCGAAGCCCGTATCCACGTTCTTGTTTTCGAGCGGAACGTAGCCGTCCGCCGTCTTTTTGTACTGCATGTACACGTCGTTGCCGATCTCGACGTACCTGCCGCAGGGGCAGTTGATGTCGCAGTGCTCGCGCCCGCACTCCTCATCCGTGAGGGGGTAGAACCACTCGTTGTCGGGGCCGCAGGGGGTGCCGACGGTGCCTTCGAGCTCCCACCAGTTGTTGGACTTGTCCAGATAGTAGATGTGCTCTGGCTTGATGCCGAGGTTTATCAGCAGCTGCGCCGTTTCGTCGTCGCGCGGGGCGGATTCGTTGCCCGCGAACACGGTGGAGCAGAGCTTGTCCTTATCCAGCCCGAACACCTTTGTGAGGAGTTCGAAACTCCACGCCGTCTTTTCCTTTTTGAAGTAGTCGCCCAGCGACCAGTTGCCCATCATCTCGAAAAAGGTGAAGTGGGTCGCGTCGCCGACGGACTCGATGTCGACGGTGCGGACGCACCCCTGCACGTTGCACAGGCGCTTGCCCGCGGGGTGCGGCTGCCCTAACAGATAGGGCATGAGCGGCTGCATGCCCGCGACGTTGAACATGACGCCCGTGGTGCCGTCGCCGATGAGCGAAACGCCGCCGATGTTCACATGCCCCTTGCTCTCGTAGAATTTTATCCACGCATTGCGCAGTTCTTTTGACGTGATCTTCATAGCTGTTTACTCCTGTTTGCTCTCCTTCTCGTCATTTCCCTCTCTCTTTTCGTCTGTTTTTTCGTCCGCGGCTTTGTCCGCTTTTTCGTCCGCGGCGGGCTTTTCTTCTCCCGTTTCGGGCGGGCCGCCGTCCGCGGGGGCTTCGGCAATGGGTTCCGCCTCGGTCACGGGGATCTTTTCTTCGGGGAAGGGCGCCGAAACGGGGAACAGCTCTTCCTCGCTGCATTCGAAGGTTTCGCCCGTGAGCTTCTGGAGGGCGGCCTCGAGCTTATGTATGCGGCATTTGAGCGCGCGGATCTCCTCCGCGTTGGGGTCGACCTTCTCTTGCAGAAGGTCGGGCTTTTCGCCGCGGATACGCACGACGCGCCCGGGAACGCCGACGACGGTCGCGTGCGGCGGCACCTCTTTGAGCACGACGGCGCCCGCGCCGATCTTCGCGCCTTCGCCGCCGGTGAACCCGCCGAGCACCTTCGCGCCCGAACTGATGACGACGTCCTTTTCGATGGTCGGGTGGCGCTTGCCCTTTTCCTTGCCCGTGCCGCCGAGGGTCACGCCCTGGTAGATGACGACGCCGCTCTTTACTTCCGCCGTTTCGCCGATGACCACGCCCATGCCGTGGTCGATGAACACGCCGCCCTCGATCTTCGCGGCGGGGTGGATCTCGATGCCCGTCAGAAATTTTGCGAACTGGCTGGTGATGCGCGCCAAAAGTTTCAAGTGCATGCGGTACAGCCGGTTCGCCCAGCGGTGCCATGACAAAGCATGCACACCCGAATAGGTGAGCCAGATCTCAAATTTATTGCGCGCGGCGGGGTCGTTCCGCTTCGCCGCGTTGATGTCGGCACGCAGACGTTTAAAAAACATGGTTTTACCTCTTTGCGGGCGCTCCCTTTCCTTTTTTTCGTTTATCGGCTTCGATCAGGCGGAGATACCCTTCCGCCGTGCGGCGGCATCCTGCATCGTTCGAGGCGAGGATCTTTTTGTACAATTTTTCCGCCTTTTTGCGATCTTCTTTGACGCCGAGCCCTTTATAATAACAATACGCAAGATCGCGCATCGCGGGAACATACCCGCCCTTTGCCGCCTTTTTAAAGAGTTTTACCGCTTCCGCATAATCCTGCGGTACGTTTTTCCCTCGGAAATACGCGAACCCGAGCGAGTGTTGTGCGCGCGCATTGCCCTTTTGCGCGGCAAGCGCATGCGCCTTCTGCATCAGGGTTTCCGTATCGGGTACAGCCGAAAAAGCCGCCGCCTTTTCTACAGAGTCAGCTGCCGTTTCCGCGTACTTTTGCGGCACGCCGTACCCGTTCTGATAGCAACGAGTGAGGTTGTATTGCGCGTCCGCATCGCCCTGCTCGGCGGCTTTACAGTACCATTGCACCGCTTCCGCGTAGTTCTGCGCTACGCCCTGCCCGTTTTCATAGCACACGCCGAGGTTGTATTGCGCTTCGGCAAACCCCTGCTCGGCGGCTTTACGGTACCATTGCACCGCTTCTGCGTAGTCTTGCACTACGCCCTGCCCATTTTTATAGCAAACGCCGAGATTGTTTTGCGCACCGCTATACCCCTGCTCGGCGGCTTTGCGATACCACCGTACCGCTTCGGCATAGTCTTGTGCAACGCCCCATCCTTTTTTATAACAAATACCAAGATTATATTGCGCTTCGGCAAGCCCCTGTCCGGCGGCTTTACGGTACCATTGTACCGCTTCCGCGTAGTTCTGCACAACCCCTTTCCCCTCTCTATAACAGGAACCGAGATTGTTTTGTGCTCCAATGTGCCCCTGTTCCGCCGCTTTGCGATACCATTGTACCGCTTCCGCAGAGTCCTGCACTACTCCCTGCCCGTTGTTATAGCAGAAACCGAGGTTGTTTTGCGCGCCGCTATGCCCCTGCTCGGCGGCTTTACGGAACCATTGTACCGCTTCCGCGTAGTTTTGCTCGCTATAATACCGATTACCGCGTTCAAAACATACGGCTGCATCGGCTCGCCCGTCCTCCGCTTTTTCCGAAAGGAGAGGCTTCTCCTCCGACAGCTCCGCTTTTTCTTCTCTCATTTTTATCCCCCGTATGGTGCAGCCTGCCCGTTCCGTTACAAAATCTTTTTCAGCTTATACTCTTCAAACGCCCTGTCGATCATATCGCGGTTGAACACGCGGTATTCGGTGAGGTAACGCACCACGACGTCGCGCGCGTCCTCGAAGTCATAATATGCGCCGAAGGCTTTGAGCAGTGCGTACCCGTCCTCGCGCGAGGTGCCGAGGGTCAGGCACAATTTAAACAGCAGCACCTTTTCGGGCAAAAAGTACCCGCGCAGGATCTTTTTCCACGCATAGGGGGTGATGCCCAGCTTTTCGGGCATGTGCGCGGGCTCTTCGCCGTAGCGCTTTACAAGGCGCAGGATGAGCGCGCCGCCCTTGCTGTGCGCGGCAAAAAGGGAATTGATCCGCTGGCGCACGGGCGCGACGCGGAACGAATAGGTAAAGCTGTTATCCACATACCGCTCTTTCAGCTCTGCCAAAAGCTCGTCTTTGTGCGGCTGGTAACAGATCTTGCGCCGCTCGTTGACGGTGTTCTGCCCGTCCGTGACGCGGTTGCCGCTGCGAAGGAGCATGGCGATGGTCACAGGCTCGTACGAAGGCAGGGCGCTGATGAGATCGAAATTGCTGTAATTCTTGCCGAAAAAGGCGTCGAGATCGGAAATAAGTTCGTCGCGCACGCGTAGGATCCTCCATAAATAGTCCGCTTGCCTATCATTATACAATATTTGCGCGAAAATTCAATGTTTTTTATGCGGGCGCAAAAAAAATTTTTAATAAATTTGTAAAATCTTTACACGAATTGATAATTTTTGTTGCAGGTTTTTGTGAAATATGTTATACTGTTTAGCAAAGAAATCAAAAGCGGAGGATACCCTTACGAAACGCACCAGAATCGAAGAGATCGCTTTGCTGATCGAAAAAAACGGTAAAATGAGCCTGGAGGAACTCGGCAAGCAGTTCCCCGACGTATCCGACATGACGCTGCGGCGCGATTTGTTGGAGCTGGAAAAAGAGAACAAGGTCATCCGCGTGCGCGGCGGCGCGATGTCCGTACTCGAAGTGCAGAAGCGCTCGGGCGAGGCGTACGCGCAGAAGAGCACCATCAACACGGACGCGAAAAAGGTGATCGCCAAAAAAGCGGTATCGCTCATCGACGACGGCGTGAGCCTGTTCCTCGACGGCGGCACGACGGCGCTCGCGCTCGCCAAAGAGCTGCCCGACAAGCCCTGCCACATCTTCACCAACGGGCTGGTGGTCGCCGAAGAACTGGCGCACAAAAAGCAGCCCGAGGTCATCCTCGTGGGCGGGTCGCTGATCAAGGAAAACCTTTCCACCGCCTCGCCGTACTCGAAGGTGTTCCTTGAAAACTCGAACTTTGAACTTGCCATCATCTCTGCCTCGGCGTTCTCGTTCGAGCAGGGGTTTTCGTGCGTGTCGCAGGTGGAATCGGAACTGCTGAAATTCATCCTCGCCCGCGCGAAGATGGTGTACATGATGCTCGACACGTCCAAGATCGGCAAGATCATGCCCTATACCTTTGCCACCGCGGAGGACATCGACGTGCTCATCACGGACGACAACTTCCCCGCAGACGTGAAGGAAAAGTTTGAAAACGCGAACATCGTCGTCATTTAACGACCCACAGCGGAATGCGCCGCGCCCGTACGGGCGCGGCGCTGTTTTCGCTTTTCGGCAGAAACCCGCCGCAGGGCATGCCCTGCGGCGGGTTTCTGCCGAAAAGCGAAAACAGCGCCGCGCCCGTACGGGCGCGGCGCATTCCGCTGTGGGTCGTTAAATGACGACGATGTTCGCGTTTTCAAACTTTTCCTTCACGTCTGCGGGGAAGTTGTCGTCCGTGATGAGCACGTCGATGTCCTCCGCGGTGGCAAAGGTATAGGGCATGATCTTGCCGATCTTGGACGTGTCGAGCATCATGTACACCATCTTCGCGCGGGCGAGGATGAATTTCAGCAGTTCCGATTCCACCTGCGACACGCACGAAAACCCCTGCTCGAACGAGAACGCCGAGGCAGAGATGATGGCAAGTTCAAAGTTCGAGTTTTCAAGGAACACCTTCGAGTACGGCGAGGCGGTGGAAAGGTTTTCCTTGATCAGCGACCCGCCCACGAGGATGACCTCGGGCTGCTTTTTGTGCGCCAGTTCTTCGGCGACCACCAGCCCGTTGGTGAAGATGTGGCAGGGCTTGTCGGGCAGCTCTTTGGCGAGCGCGAGCGCCGTCGTGCCGCCGTCGAGGAACAGGCTCACGCCGTCGTCGATGAGCGATACCGCTTTTTTGGCGATCACCTTTTTCGCGTCCGTGTTGATGGTGCTCTTCTGCGCGTACGCCTCGCCCGAGCGCTTCTGCACTTCGAGTACGGACATCGCGCCGCCGCGCACGCGGATGACCTTGTTCTCTTTTTCCAGCTCCAACAAATCGCGCCGCAGCGTCATGTCGGATACGTCGGGGAACTGCTTGCCGAGTTCCTCCAGGCTCATTTTACCGTTTTTTTCGATCAGCAAAGCGATCTCTTCGATTCTGGTGCGTTTCGTAAGGGTATCCTCCGCTTTTGATTTCTTTGCTAAACAGTATAACATATTTCACAAAAACCTGCAACAAAAATTATCAATTCGTGTAAAGATTTTACAAATTTATTAAAAATTTTTTTTGCGCCCGCATAAAAAACATTGAATTTTCGCGCAAATATTGTATAATGATAGGCAAGCGGACTATTTATGGAGGATCCTACGCGTGCGCGACGAACTTATTTCCGATCTCGACGCCTTTTTCGGCAAGAATTACAGCAATTTCGATCTCATCAGCGCCCTGCCTTCGTACGAGCCTGTGACCATCGCCATGCTCCTTCGCAGCGGCAACCGCGTCACGGACGGGCAGAACACCGTCAACGAGCGGCGCAAGATCTGTTACCAGCCGCACAAAGACGAGCTTTTGGCAGAGCTGAAAGAGCGGTATGTGGATAACAGCTTTACCTATTCGTTCCGCGTCGCGCCCGTGCGCCAGCGGATCAATTCCCTTTTTGCCGCGCACAGCAAGGGCGGCGCGCTCATCCTGCGCCTTGTAAAGCGCTACGGCGAAGAGCCCGCGCACATGCCCGAAAAGCTGGGCATCACCCCCTATGCGTGGAAAAAGATCCTGCGCGGGTACTTTTTGCCCGAAAAGGTGCTGCTGTTTAAATTGTGCCTGACCCTCGGCACCTCGCGCGAGGACGGGTACGCACTGCTCAAAGCCTTCGGCGCATATTATGACTTCGAGGACGCGCGCGACGTCGTGGTGCGTTACCTCACCGAATACCGCGTGTTCAACCGCGATATGATCGACAGGGCGTTTGAAGAGTATAAGCTGAAAAAGATTTTGTAACGGAACGGGCAGGCTGCACCATACGGGGGATAAAAATGAGAGAAGAAAAAGCGGAGCTGTCGGAGGAGAAGCCTCTCCTTTCGGAAAAAGCGGAGGACGGGCGAGCCGATGCAGCCGTATGTTTTGAACGCGGTAATCGGTATTATAGCGAGCAAAACTACGCGGAAGCGGTACAATGGTTCCGTAAAGCCGCCGAGCAGGGGCATAGCGGCGCGCAAAACAACCTCGGTTTCTGCTATAACAACGGGCAGGGAGTAGTGCAGGACTCTGCGGAAGCGGTACAATGGTATCGCAAAGCGGCGGAACAGGGGCACATTGGAGCACAAAACAATCTCGGTTCCTGTTATAGAGAGGGGAAAGGGGTTGTGCAGAACTACGCGGAAGCGGTACAATGGTACCGTAAAGCCGCCGGACAGGGGCTTGCCGAAGCGCAATATAATCTTGGTATTTGTTATAAAAAAGGATGGGGCGTTGCACAAGACTATGCCGAAGCGGTACGGTGGTATCGCAAAGCCGCCGAGCAGGGGTATAGCGGTGCGCAAAACAATCTCGGCGTTTGCTATAAAAATGGGCAGGGCGTAGTGCAAGACTACGCAGAAGCGGTGCAATGGTACCGTAAAGCCGCCGAGCAGGGGTTTGCCGAAGCGCAATACAACCTCGGCGTGTGCTATGAAAACGGGCAGGGCGTAGCGCAGAACTACGCGGAAGCGGTGCAATGGTACTGTAAAGCCGCCGAGCAGGGCGATGCGGACGCGCAATACAACCTCACTCGTTGCTATCAGAACGGGTACGGCGTGCCGCAAAAGTACGCGGAAACGGCAGCTGACTCTGTAGAAAAGGCGGCGGCTTTTTCGGCTGTACCCGATACGGAAACCCTGATGCAGAAGGCGCATGCGCTTGCCGCGCAAAAGGGCAATGCGCGCGCACAACACTCGCTCGGGTTCGCGTATTTCCGAGGGAAAAACGTACCGCAGGATTATGCGGAAGCGGTAAAACTCTTTAAAAAGGCGGCAAAGGGCGGGTATGTTCCCGCGATGCGCGATCTTGCGTATTGTTATTATAAAGGGCTCGGCGTCAAAGAAGATCGCAAAAAGGCGGAAAAATTGTACAAAAAGATCCTCGCCTCGAACGATGCAGGATGCCGCCGCACGGCGGAAGGGTATCTCCGCCTGATCGAAGCCGATAAACGAAAAAAAGGAAAGGGAGCGCCCGCAAAGAGGTAAAACCATGTTTTTTAAACGTCTGCGTGCCGACATCAACGCGGCGAAGCGGAACGACCCCGCCGCGCGCAATAAATTTGAGATCTGGCTCACCTATTCGGGTGTGCATGCTTTGTCATGGCACCGCTGGGCGAACCGGCTGTACCGCATGCACTTGAAACTTTTGGCGCGCATCACCAGCCAGTTCGCAAAATTTCTGACGGGCATCGAGATCCACCCCGCCGCGAAGATCGAGGGCGGCGTGTTCATCGACCACGGCATGGGCGTGGTCATCGGCGAAACGGCGGAAGTAAAGAGCGGCGTCGTCATCTACCAGGGCGTGACCCTCGGCGGCACGGGCAAGGAAAAGGGCAAGCGCCACCCGACCATCGAAAAGGACGTCGTCATCAGTTCGGGCGCGAAGGTGCTCGGCGGGTTCACCGGCGGCGAAGGCGCGAAGATCGGCGCGGGCGCCGTCGTGCTCAAAGAGGTGCCGCCGCACGCGACCGTCGTCGGCGTTCCCGGGCGCGTCGTGCGTATCCGCGGCGAAAAGCCCGACCTTCTGCAAGAGAAGGTCGACCCCAACGCGGAGGAGATCCGCGCGCTCAAATGCCGCATACATAAGCTCGAGGCCGCCCTCCAGAAGCTCACGGGCGAAACCTTCGAATGCAGCGAGGAAGAGCTGTTCCCCGTTTCGGCGCCCTTCCCCGAAGAAAAGATCCCCGTGACCGAGGCGGAACCCATTGCCGAAGCCCCCGCGGACGGCGGCCCGCCCGAAACGGGAGAAGAAAAGCCCGCCGCGGACGAAAAAGCGGACAAAGCCGCGGACGAAAAAACAGACGAAAAGAGAGAGGGAAATGACGAGAAGGAGAGCAAACAGGAGTAAACAGCTATGAAGATCACGTCAAAAGAACTGCGCAATGCGTGGATAAAATTCTACGAGAGCAAGGGGCATGTGAACATCGGCGGCGTTTCGCTCATCGGCGACGGCACCACGGGCGTCATGTTCAACGTCGCGGGCATGCAGCCGCTCATGCCCTATCTGTTAGGGCAGCCGCACCCCGCGGGCAAGCGCCTGTGCAACGTGCAGGGGTGCGTCCGCACCGTCGACATCGAGTCCGTCGGCGACGCGACCCACTTCACCTTTTTCGAGATGATGGGCAACTGGTCGCTGGGCGACTACTTCAAAAAGGAAAAGACGGCGTGGAGTTTCGAACTCCTCACAAAGGTGTTCGGGCTGGATAAGGACAAGCTCTGCTCCACCGTGTTCGCGGGCAACGAATCCGCCCCGCGCGACGACGAAACGGCGCAGCTGCTGATAAACCTCGGCATCAAGCCAGAGCACATCTACTATCTGGACAAGTCCAACAACTGGTGGGAGCTCGAAGGCACCGTCGGCACCCCCTGCGGCCCCGACAACGAGTGGTTCTACCCCCTCACGGATGAGGAGTGCGGGCGCGAGCACTGCGACATCAACTGCCCCTGCGGCAGGTACGTCGAGATCGGCAACGACGTGTACATGCAGTACAAAAAGACGGCGGACGGCTACGTTCCGCTCGAAAACAAGAACGTGGATACGGGCTTCGGGCTGGACCGCATGCTCGCCTTCCTGAACGGGCTGACGGACGGGTACAAGACCGACCTGTTCGCGGGCGCGATCGCGTACCTTGAAGGGGTCACGGGCAAGCGCTACGACGACGGCGGCGAGGCGCAGAAGGGCATGCGTATCGTAGCCGACCACACCCGCACGGCGGTCATGCTCATCGGCGACGTGAACGGCATTTTGCCCTCGAACACGGGCGCGGGGTACATCCTGCGCAGGCTGATGCGCCGCGCCATCCGCTGGTGCCGCAAGCTCGGCGTAGACGGCAAGGAGATGCTCGGCGTCGCGAAAGTGTTCATCGAAGAGGTGTACAACGAGGCGTACCCGCTCCTGCCCGAAAAGGAGGAGTACATCCTCACCGAGATCGGCCGCGAGATCGAGCGGTTCGAATCCACCCTCGAAAAGGGCATGAAGGAGTTTGAAAAGACGCTGACGGGCATCGCGCGCAAAAACGAGTTCATGGCGAAGCAGGACCCCGCTTACGTCCCCGAAACGAAGATCGGCGGCAAGGCAGCGTTCAAGCTGTACGATACCTACGGCTTCCCGCTTGAGCTGACGGTAGAGCTTGCCGCGGAGCGCGGGCTCACCGTGGACGAGGCGGGCTTTGCCGAAGCGTTCAAGGAGCATCAGGAGAAGAGCCACGCGCAGGCGGCGGGCGAGTTCAAGGGCGGTCTTGCGGATACGGGCGTGATGACGACCCGCCTGCACACCGCCACGCCCCTTTTAAACGCCGCGCTCAAAGCCGTGCTTTCGCCCGACGTCAATCAGAAGGGCAGCAACATCACCCCCGAACGGCTGCGGTTCGACTTCAACTTCGCCCGCCCCATGACGCAGGAAGAGATCAAGGCGGTCGAGGACCTCGTCAACGAAAAGATCAAAGAGGATATCCCCGTCGTGTATGAAGAGATGCCTTACCGGCAGGCGCGCGACGAGGGCATCGTCGGCGTGTTCGACAATAAGTACGGCGACGTCGTAAAAACGTACTCCATCGGCACGTTCTCCCGCGAGATGTGCGGCGGTCCGCACGCAAAGAGCACGGGCGAACTCGGGCATTTCAAGATCGTGAAGGAGCAGTCCTCCGCGAGCGGCATCCGCCGTATCAAGGCAGTTTTGGAATAAGAGAGAGTGAATGATCTCCCGCGCCTGCCGCGGGGATAAGGCAAACGGCAGTGCGCCGCCGCCCGTCCGGGCGGCGGCGTTTTTGTTTGGCGCGGGCGCGGTTTGCCGCGCGCCGTTGGAAGCGCCGTTTGCAAGCAAGGGGAAACTGCGCACGCCTTTGAAATAATACAGGCTGCTTCCTGTCGTTCTGAGCGGTATGGCTTGTCGCTCCGTTCACGTCATCCTGAGCGAAGCGAAGCGTAGTAATCGGCGGCAGAAAAGCCGACGCTTTCGGCAACAAGTTGCCATGGGCATACGCCCATATGCCGCCGATTGCGGCGCGCTCGTTTTACCCCTTGCAAGCA
>JAGHJS010000068.1 GCA_017886545.1 Clostridia bacterium | reverse complement strand
TTTCTGCGTCGGGCGGGGCTTCTGTTTCGGCAACGGCGTCGGGCGGCGCGGCGCCCTCTTCCCGTTGCGCGCTCTCCTTCGCTACGGCGGCAGCCGTTTCGCGCAGGGAGGCGACCTCCTCATACCGCGCAGCTTGCGCCGCGTGCGGCTGTTCCCCGACCGTTTCTGCGTCGGGCAGTGCCGCCGCTGCGCATTCCTGTGCGCGCGCTTTGGCGGGCGGCGCGCTCTTTTGCGCAGGCGCTTTCCGCGTTTTTGGCGGCACGAACGGGTCCGAAAGGTCGAGCACGGCGACGTCCGTCACCTTGACGAGCCGCTCCAGGGGGTACGCCTGTCCGTTTGAAAGCACCACGCCCGTCAGCTCGGTACCGCTGCGCAAAAAGTCGTCGATCGCGCCGAGCTCGTCTCCGCTTTGCGAATACGTTTTGCATTTTAAGGGCAGTGGAACGCAGTTTTTGCACGCCCGCCGCGCCGCATACTGCACGACGAGCGCGTCCTGCCCGAACTGCGCGATCGCGGAGGCGGGCAGCAGAAAGTCCTCCTCGTCCCTGTCAAAGCAGGCAAAGTTGCGGATGCGCCCGTAGCGCGCGTCCGTCTGCACGCTCTTTACGCAGCCGAGGTATTCTCCGCTTTTCGTCAGCAGCGGTTTTCCGATAAGTTCGCTCACGGTCTCTTGCATTGTTCTCTCCTTCCCCGCGGCGTTCGCCGCGGGATTTTTATACGGGATATACCTATGCGCGGCGTGCGGGCGGCATGTATGCGGCGGGGCGCGTGTTTTGGCGAAAGAGCGCGCATTGAGGCGAAAAGCGGGCGGCGAAAAGCAGGGGCGGGGGAAAGCAGAGTGCGGCGGCGCGGCGGGAACGCGCACGCTTTCTTCGGGCGCGCGGCGCGGAAATGCGCAAGGGGGATTGACTTTGCCGCCGCCGCGTGGTATGATAGGAGGGAGAGAAGGAGGAGATCGGATGCAAAGCAGGATGATGGTGCTGATGCGCCCGGGTGAGGAAGCGCAGCTTTCCAAATTTGCGGGCGAGCTTTGGCATGACGCGTACGACGGGCTGCTCGGCGGCGCGCAGGTCGATCACATGATGCGCACGATCCAGAGCGAAGAGGCGATCCGCCGCCAGATCGAGAAGGAGAATTACATCTACTTTTTTCTCTTTTTCGAGGGCGCGCGGGCAGGCTACTGCGCTTTGAAACCCGAAGAGGAAAAACTGTTCCTTTCCAAACTGTACCTTTCCGAAAAGTTCCGCGGCAGGGGGCTGGGGCAGCGCGCCCTGCGGGAAGTTGCCGACTGCGCGCGCAGGCTGGGGCTGAAGAGCGTGTACCTGACCGTGAACAAGCACAACGCGCGCGCCATCCGCGCGTATGAATCGTTCGGGTTCGTGCGCACGGCGAGCGCCGTCACCGACATCGGCGAAGGGTTCGTGATGGACGACTACATCTACGAATACGCGCTGTAAGCTGCGCTTATGGCGGGTATAAAAAAAGGCGATGGTGTTTCCGCGCCCGAAAATTTGACATCTGTTTTTGCAAGTGCTACAATCTGTGCAACATCGAACGAACGCGATGACCGTGGAAAAGTAACGCGGAGAGGGAACGCACAGAGAGCGGCGGAGGCTGGGATCGCCGCGGTTCCCGCCGCTGTGAAGAACACCCGCGAGCGGCAGGGGCGAACGGGGCGAAAAAGCCCGCAAGTAGCCTTTGACGGGTACGCCCGTTACAGCGGAAGCCTTTGCAAGAAGGCAAACGAGGCGCACGGCGGAAAAGCCGAATGCGCAAAGACAGGTGGCACCGCGAAGGCAAACAGCCCTTTCGCCCTGTTCAAAGCAGGGCGAAAGGGCTGCTTTTTGCGTACCCGCCCGAAGAAGGTTCCCGAAGGAAAAGGAGAGAGCGATATGTGTTCCATTTTCTGCTGCACGACAAAAAAAGTAGACTATAAACAGATGCTGGACGGGTTCTACCGCACCGCTTCGCGCGGGCCGGACATGAGCCGCATCGAACAGACCCCGTCGGGGTACATGGCGTTCCACCGCCTCGCCATCATGGGGCTGAACGCGGCGGGCATGCAGCCCTTTTCGATGGGCAAGAGCAAGCTCGTGTGCAACGGCGAGATCTACGGGTTCCGCCCCGTAAAGCGCCGCCTCGAGGCGCTGGGATATACCTTCGCGTCGGACAGTGACTGCGAAATTTTGCTGCCGCTGTACCATGAGTACGGGCTGAAAATGTTCTCCATGCTCGACGCGGAGTACGCGCTCGTTTTATACGACGGCGACAGGGGCGAGTACATCGCCGCGCGCGACCCCGTCGGCATCCGCCCGCTGTACTACGGGTACGAGGCGGGCGGCAGCATCCTGTTCGCCAGCGAGCCGAAAAACCTCGTCGGGCTGTGCCAAAAGGTCATGCCCTTCCCCCCGGGGCACTATTATTACAAGGGGAAGTTCCATCGCTACGAGGACATTGCCGCCGCGCCGCAGTACAGCGCGGACGGGCTGGACGAGGTGTGCAGAAACATCCGCGAAAAGCTCGTCGCGGGGGTCAGAAAGCGGCTGGATGCGGACGCGCCGCTCGGCTTTCTGCTCTCGGGCGGGCTGGACAGTTCGCTCGTCTGCTCCATCGGCACGCGGCTTTTGCAAAAGCCCGTCCGCACCTTTGCCGTCGGCATGGATAAGGACGCGATCGACCTCAAATACGCGAAGGAAGTCGCCGACTACATAGGCAGCGAACACACCGAAATTTACATCACGCGCGAGGAGGTCCTCGCCGCGCTGGAAACGGTCGTCGCCGCGCTCGGCACCTTCGACATCACGACCGTCCGCGCGTCCATGGGCATGTATCTCATCTGCAAAAAGATCCACGAACAGACGAACGTGCGCGTGCTGCTGACGGGCGAGATCTCCGACGAGCTGTTCGGGTACAAGTATACGGACTTCGCGCCCTCTGCCGAGGAGTTCCAGAAGGAGTCGCAAAAGCGCGTGCGCGAGCTGCACATGTACGACGTTCTGCGCGCCGACCGCTGCATCTCCGTCAACAGCATGGAGGCGCGCGTGCCCTTCGGCGACCTCGATTTCGTGCGGTACGTCATGCGCATCGACCCCGCGCTGAAACTGAACACCTACGGCAAGGGCAAGTATCTGCTGCGCAGGGCGTTCGAAGGCGACTGGCTGCCCGAAAACATCCTCTGGCGCGAAAAGGCGGCGTTTTCGGACGCGGTGGGGCACTCGATGGTGGACGACATCAAGGAGTACGCCGAGGAGAAGTACGGCAGCGACTGGAAAGAACTCGCCAAAAAGTACGCCTATCATGCGAAGCCGTTCACGAAGGAGAGCCTTCTCTACCGCGAATTGTTTGAAAAATACTACCCCGGGCAGGCGCGCATGGTCAAGGACTTCTGGATGCCGAACAAGCATTGGGAGGGCTGCAAGGTGAACGACCCCTCCGCGCGCGTACTGTCGAACTACGGGGACAGCGGGAAGTGAAAATGTCTCGTAAAAATCTCGGCAGGCTGCTGCCTGTGATTTTTACGATTTGAGGGCGACACCGCCGCTCTTACGAGACGGTGGTTTCTCCCTCGCCGCGGCATTTTTCGGGGCACACCGTTATAGGAATGCCGCGGCTTCACCCTCTTCCGTTCCGCTTTCCATAAAGCGCAAGGGGCAAAAGGCAAAAGCGTGGTTTTGCCTTTTGCGAGGGATTGCCGGGTTCACGAAATTTCTTTCAAAAGAGATGAAAGAAATTTCCGTGATTTGAGAGACAACCGAATGTTCGCCGCGATATTACGCGGCTCTGCATTCGTTTTTCTCTCTGCGGCGCTCGTCGAAACATCACCTGCCTTGCAGCGGCTTGGTAAATACCAACCCGCATGCTCTGCGGCATTGTTTCTCCTCTTCCCAAAAATCTCGCAGTGCTTCCGCACGCTGCGATTTTCGGGAACCCTATGAAAGGCTCTCGATTATAAGAGCGCGCCGCATTCACTCTTTCCGAATTGAGCCGCAGGTATGCGGCAAATTGAGTGCGCTTAGGCAAAAGTGTCATTTTGCCACGCGCAATTTGATTATTAAAAAATGCAACATTTTTTGTCATCCTGAGCGGAGCGGCGGCAAAACCGCCGCGAAGTCGAAGGATCTCTATAAAAATAAGGACGATATTCGCATAGAGATCCCTCGACAAGCTCGGGATGACAGGGGAGAGGCTGCCTTTTCGTGTCACCCTGAGCGGAGCGGCGGCGTAGCCGCTGCGAAATCGAAGGATCTCTATAAAATAAGGACGATATTCGCATAGAGATCCCTCGACAAGCTCGGGATGACAGAAAGGGGCGTCCTTCCTTTCTGTGTCCCCCTGAGCGGAGCGGCGGCGTAGCCGCTGCGAAATCGAAGGATCTCTATTTAAATTTTGTCGATATTTTCATAGGGATCCCTCGCGGGGCTCGGGATGACGGGAACAGGGTACGACGGAAAGGCAGATGCGGGAAATTTTACATCTGCGTGAAAATTGTGAGATAATTTTATGACAACTGTATGATATACTGTTCTGGAAAGGAACCGATGTTCCGTGCGCCGTTGCAAAAGGGGCGCAGAAGGAAAACCTTTGTCGCGTTTATATGTGTTAAAACTCATCGCAGGGCTTTGCCTGTGCGCCGCAATAGCGGTCGGGCTGGTATTGGGGCTGTGTGCGGGGCTGCCCGTGTGGGCGTGCGTTCTGATCGCGTTCGCCGTGTATTGTATCCCCACCTTTTTGTTGTGGCTGACGTACCGCTGCCCGCACTGCGGCAACCAGCTCAGCTATCTGCGGCGGTGGGTCACCTATACGCACTGCCCCTTCTGCGGAACGCATTTCGATAAAGAACGCTGAAAGCATACCGTTTTAAAAGCATAAAAAACGCCGCCGTCCGATTGTTCGGGCGGCGGCATGGTTTATTGAATCGGCAGTTAAACGGCTGCTACGAGTTCGATTTGGCGCAGCTTGACCCGCGCCATGATCTCGTCGTAAATGGATTGTGCATTCAGCCAGAATCTTGCAGGGCTTTCCACGACCGATTCCAGTTTCACGGCAAGTTCGGCGCTGATCCCGCGTTTGCCCTTTATCACTTCGTTGATAACGGTTTTGCTGACGCCCGCTTTTTCCGCGGCCGCCTTTTGCGTAAGGTGCAGAGCGTCGAGTTCTTCTTTCAACAATACGCCGGGGTGTACGGCATAGTTTGGTTTAAATTCAGTCGCCATAATGATTTGACACCTCCAAAATAGTGATTATGTCTTGGTTTCCGATTTTTTCGACCTTGATTTTTACTTCCATGCGATAGGAATAGTCAAGGGACAGAGAAATGATCCCTTTCTTTTCGCCTTTCAATTCATGAGCGCGGTATTTTTTCAAAACCGCAAATTTGTAAAAGCAGTCAAACGTTTCGTAAGAAGCAAGCCTGACCATGAGGATTTGCAACGAATTGCACACATTTAACGGCAAACGTTGGCGCGCATAATTTGCGTCGTTGCATATCCGCTCTACTCTTTTGTTGGCAAATTCTATGACCATGCGGCACTCACAACATATGCAATAATTCACATTTTTGTGAATTCAGTATAACACGGGAATTTGCATGTGTCAAGCAGTTTGTGCCAAAAAGACCGAACGATGCAACAAGGGGGACGGCATAGCCGTCCCCCTTGTTTTGGGTTGATGGTTTCTGTGCGCAGTTTCGGGCGTTTACTCCGTAGCGCGGGCGGAGAGGTCGTCCTCCTCCTCGGCGGCGGGCATGCGCAGCTCGTCGGGGAAGTCGCCGCCGCTCGCCAGTACGCGCCTGCGGGCGTCCTCAAAGTACTTCTCGTATGAATTTTTACAGTACCGCTTATGCCGTTCCTCTTCCTCAGCGGCAGGCGGGAGAAAGCTGTACGCCCCGTTCACTTTCCATTTGTTGAACAGCCCGATCTTGATGGCGTTTTTGGGGCAGTGGAAGGCGCAGCGCATGCACATCAGGCAGTCGCCGCCGAAGCAGAACTTTCCGTTCTCGTACGTGATGTTGTGCGTGGGGCAGGTCTTCACGCACTTCATGCAGTGCACGCAGCTTTCGTCCACGCTGTACATTTTTCCGTTCCAGCGCCCGCCCCAGTGCTCCACGCGCATGATCCACGCCAGCGCGCTGCCGAAGGGGAAGGACTTTTTCGCCGCGGGGATGCCCGCGGCAAGGTCGGCGCAGTCGATGGGGATGAGCCGTTTCGCCGTCTCCCACATGCGGTACGCCATTTTGTCCGTATGGCGGAAAATGATGTTGTAGGGCATCACATAGTGGTATTCGCTTTGGAACACATAGTTCTTTTTTTCAAGCACGGCGCGCAGTTTGCACGATGAAATGTTGTTCAGCGCGAGCGGCTCGCCCGACGTTTTGAAGATGTAAAAGGGCTTCGGCTGTTCCTGCGCGGGCAGCTCTTCGGCAAAGCGGATCACGCTCGCGGGCGCGTTGAAGGCGTGCACGGGGTAGCCGATGCCGATGCTGCCGCAGGCGGCGACCGTCTCCGCAACGTTTTCCGCCCGTTCGATGGCGCACGCCGCCGCATCCCAGCCGTGCCCGCGCAGGGCGTCCGCCGCGGCGTTGACCACCTTTTCGGTGTTGCCCGTACCAGAAAAATAGTAGATGACCGTCTTCATATTCTCACTCACTCTCGAATTTCGTGCGCATGTCGTCGCTCATCGAATAGACGTACCGCTCGTCCCTGCCGTGCGTGTCGTACCAGATCTGCGCGTACACGCCGTCTTTGCGGGCGAGCCTGTCGAACTCCCACACGTTCTCTTTGTACGTACGGTTGAACCAATGCCCCGCGCGCAGCACGCTGTAGGGGCGGGCGGTGAATACGTCGCCGTCCTGCGTCTTCCATTCGACGGGCGTATACAGATCGCCCGCCGCAAACGTTTCGCTCACCAGCTCCCCGCCGTGCGCCTTCGCCGCGGCGCGCAGGTCGGCGATGGTGATGTCCTCGTCCGCCTTGTCCGCGTCGAACCCGCAGTCGATGGGTACGGCGTTGCGGATGTCGCGCAGTGCGTTATAATCGACGGCGCCGTTTTTGCCCCTCCCTTCGCAGAGGAGCGGGAAGTCCTCCCAGCGCGCAGGCAGGGCGTCGTACTCCTTTTCGCCGCCGAAAAAGGCGGTCAGCTTGCCGATGTCGCCGTGCTTTTTCCAGTACGCGGGCGCGTTCGCGTCCTTACGCAGGTGCTCGATGACGAGTTTGCGGATGAGCGCTTTCGGCACGATCTTCGCCAGCGAATAGTAGCCGTGCGCCTTTTTGATCTCCGCCCAGTAGTGCGCGGCGGATTGGGTCTGGTAGGCGAACAGCTCTTCGAGCCTGTGCCCGTCCGCGAACCACACGCCGTGGAAGTTGCGCACCGCGTTGTAGCCCGGGAGGAAAAAGTCCTTCCCGCTCCCGCCGATAAGGCAGAAGCCGTCGTTGTACGTTTCGTAACCCGTGATGCGGTTTTCGGCAAGGGAACCGATGTTGAACACACGTTTCCAGAATTCTGCGCCGAGCGGGTCGTTTACGTCCCGTTCGAGGATGTGCGCGATGAGCACGCCGCTGTCGTGCGCGGTCACCCATTCGAGGGGCGCGTTGAAGCAGGTATGGAACATCAGCCCGTCTTTGAGGTTGTCGGCGAGCATGTTCTTATGCAGCATCGCGCTCTGGCGCAGCACCGCCCAGTTGCGGATGCCCGATTCGAGCACGCACAGTTCCCCGCGCAGTTTGGTCGCCGAATACACGTCGTAGGGGCTGACGAGCAGGGGGTCGCCGACCCGCGCCCACAGGTGCTTTTCGTCGCGGTTGCCGTACAGCGCCACCGTGCTGATGTGGATGAGTTTGGGCTGCGGGTCTGCCGCCTCGATCGCGGCGACGAGCGTCTGCGCGCCCTTTTCGTTGCATTCCACGGCAAGTTCGGGGCGCTGATCCGAAAGGGGCGGGATCACCGCCGCCAGGTTGACCACATAATCCGCGCCCGCGATCAGCTTCTGCACCGCCGCAGGGTCGGCAAGGTTGCCGTATACGATCTGAATGGCGCCGCTTCTGATCTGCGCGGCGTACGTCTTGCGGAATTTTTTGGCGCGCTTTGTATCCTCGGGCAGGATGAGCACGCGCAGCGTCGGCCGCAGGGCGGAGGCAGTGAGCTGTTCCATGACCGCCTGCCCCATGTTCCCCGTTACGCCCGTCACTGCCACGGTTATCTTTTCTTTTTCCATTTTCTCTTTCGCTCTCGTCCTTTTCCGCACGGCAAAACGCCGTGCGTTTACCGTTTCAGTATAGCACGGCGGCATCGAAAATGCAAGGATATTTTTATGGAAGATAATTACTTTGTCATGTTTTTTATGACAAAACCGTGTGCCGCGCGGGAATGCGGAGCGCGCGCCTGCCGCCCGTACGGAGCGGCGCCGCCGTATGGACTGCCCGTGCAGAGCGCCGCCGTCCGCGTGTGCTGTCCGCGGCTTGTCCGTTTAATGATTCGGCTCGGCGGGGATGTCCGTCGCCTCGAGCTTGAACAGCACGGGGCGCAGCCCGTCGTTGCACGAACAGATCGCGACCCCGGGCACGCGGATCCAGTCCTTATAATAGAACAGTTCTTTTACGCCGTGTGCCAGGGCGAACACATACTGGTAGATCGCCTTCCACGCCTCGTCGCACAGCCCGTCGGGGCGGGCGTAGTCGGCGTAGAACACCTGCCCCTCTTGGAGCAGCGGGCAGGCGCCCAGCCCCTCGATGCCGTACTCTTCGGCGAGGTCTTTCTGCAGCGTCCTGCGCAGCACGGTGATCTTCACTTTATTCATCGCCCTCCTCCTTTGCGGCGCCGCCGCTCTTCGTTTTTGTTCCTTCCGCGCGCCCCGCGGGCGCGCCCAAAAGCTGCGGCAGGCGCGAAAGG
>JAGHJS010000067.1 GCA_017886545.1 Clostridia bacterium | reverse complement strand
TTACTCACCCGTCCGCCACTAACATAAGGGGCAAGCCCCTCATGTCCGTTCGACTTGCATGTGTTAAGCACGCCGCCAGCGTTCATCCTGAGCCAGAATCAAACTCTTAAGTTTAATTGCTTAAAGCCCATCCTTTCGGATGTCTGCTCTAACGTTTTTTTGCTGACTGTTCTTTGAGTACTTGTGTACTAAAAGTTAATTGACAGAAACTTTCAAACATCTTAAAAAGATATTTAATTCATTTCCTTCTATTCAATTTTTAATCTGCGCATCGCCGAACTTCGTTCGGGGCTCCTCACGAGAAGAGCTTGACCATAATACCACATTCAGGAAGATTTGTCAAACGTTTTTTCAAAAGTTTTTCAAAAAATTTTTGAACCCGTTTGCCGCACTTCCGGGCGGATGGCCCTTCACGCGAACAGCCTGCATATAATACCACACTGTTTTCGGAAAGTCAACCGTTTTTTCGAACTTTTTCAAACTTTTTTTCGCCAAGTGCAAACGGTTGCGGAAAAAGCGCGTTTATGCTATAATGAGCAAAACGTACGGAGCTTTCTATGTATAAAACATTCCGCATCATCTTTGCCTGCGCGGCGGCGGCAGCCGCTGCGGCGAGCGTATTTTTAGGGATCTTCCTCGGCATCGTGCCCTTTTTCTGCTGCGTCATCGGCGCCGTTTTCTTTTTTGCAATGAGCATGCTTTTCAAATTCCTGCAGGAGGACAAAGAAAAGAAGAACGCGCCCGAAACGCCAGAGATCCCCTCCGTCGGGGAAGCCGCCGAACGCGCGGACGAAACAAACGGCGCGGACGAGACAAGCGGCGCGGACGAGACGGACGGCGGCGATACGGATGCGCCGAACGCCGCGGATGCCGACGGAACCCCTGCCGAAGGGGAGAACGACGGCTCGGACGGCGCGGCGGAAAACGCGAACGAGCCGCGCAGCGAAAAGACAGACGAATAGACGAACACGCCACGAACAGGGGCGCCCTCCGCAAGACCGCGGAGGGCGCCCTTTATATTACGCGCGCAGGCGCGCAACTTTAATAATAGCAGCGCACGGACGAAAGCACAGTGCCGTCACCACGCCATATTCAGGAAGAGGGGCCGATGCGAACATTCGCCGCGGGCGGAGACGGACAGCCCCGCGCGGTGCTCCGCCTCGATCCAGGCGGGGAACACCACGCCGTGCCAGTGCTCGCCGCCAAAGATCAGAGAAAGGTAGTGCCCGCCGTAGAGCTTCCACTGCCCGCACGGGCTGCCGTTCAGCGTCAGCCCGCCGCCGCGGCAGAGCCGCAGCCCCGTTTGCGCAAACGCACAGCGGTCGTTGCGCGCGGGGAGTTCGATGTAGTCGAACTTCCCGTCCGAAAGGGTGCATAGCTCCTCCTCGGTCACGTCGCGCAGGCGCTCGCCCGCATAGCGGTTGGGGTTCATGACCATTTCGCCGCGCGCGTTGAAGGAATACAGGCAGGCGCAGAGATAGAAGGGAACGGGCCCGCGCGCCTTCGGGCAGGGCGAGCAGGCGTGAAAGACGACGAGATCGTCGCCCGCCGCCGTACGGAACAGGTCGTTGTGCCCCGCCGCAAAAAAGTCGAGCGGCGCGCGGCGGTCCTCCGCCGTATGGTTCCAGCTGAACGAGCTTGCGAGCTTCATGCCCTGCGTGCCGTACGGCTGCGCCGTAAAACCGCCGTCCGCTTCTCCGCTCATCCAGAAGCGCATGTTGTATTCGCGCGCGAGATCGTCGCAGGAGGCGACGAGCACATAGCGCGGCACCGTGCGCCATTTTTCCGCGCCCGCCGCCGCAAACGGATCGTCACAGACGGGCACGGCGGGATGGTACGCCATGACGGAGCCCTCCGCCGAGGACGTGCCCGTCAGATCGTCCCCGTAGTACTGCGCGGCGGTGATCCCGCCCGCGCGCAGCTGCGCGAAGGTATACCCGTCCTTGCGCAGCCCCGTGGCGGGGTCAAGCTCCAAAATGCGGATGCCGCCGTACCAGGAGCCGTAGGTCATGAACATCCGCCCCGACGCGTCGTACACGATCTGCGGGTCGATGGCGTTGGGCGTCCTGCCCCACGCCCCGCCCGAGAGGACGAGCGTGCGCACAAAGCGGTATTCGCCCGCGACCGAATCGGCGTGCGCGAGGAAGATCGCCGAATAGTTGTCGCCGAACTTTGCGGTATAACAGCCGTACAGCCAATAGCCGCCGCCCTTTGCAGGGACCACGTCGGGCGCCCACAGGATGGTGTTTTTGCTCTCTTTGCCGTACAGGGCGGTCAGCTCGCGCGTCATTTCGCGCAGGGAGGCAAGCCCCTGCGGGAATGCCTGCCCGACATATTCCCAATGAATGAAATCGCGGGAACGGCGGATGGGATAGAAATTCTGCCCGAACGCGCCCGTGGAAAAAACATAGTACCAGCCCCCGACTTCGATGACGGAGGGATCGTGTGCGCCGAACGTGTCCCACTGCGCGGGCGAAGGAACGTCTTTGCCTGCGGGACGGAGCAACTGCCCGAACTGCGGATCGGACGGATACTGCGTTTGCATCGTTGAACAAGCCTCGCTTTTTTGATCTGCCGCCAAGCGTGCGGCCATGAAGGACGGCGCCCGTATCACACGAGCGCCGTTTATCGGGCGATATGATAGCATAACCGCGAAGCAAAAGCAACCGTATGCACCGGATAATTTTTAAAATTTCCGTGAAAAATCCGCTTTTTCCGCAGGGAATCGTTCCCCTTCCCTCCGCGCACCGCATGGGTGCGCGGAAAAGATCCCGCACAAACGTTGCGGGGACCGCACCGCGGTCCCCGCCCGATAAAGCCTGTTCCGTTTTAATCCGGGAAATCCATGTTGAGGTACAGACAGTCCTGCCCGTCTTCGCTCACACAGGAGATCGAAATACCGCTGTTCAGCGTTTTTTCGAAAAACGCAGGGAACGCAACGCCGTAGAACTTGCCGGAGAGCGAGCCGCCGCCCGTCGCCGCGGAGATCGCCGTGGTGATGTTGAGCAGCACATAGTTGTCGCCGTACAGCACCCAGGTGCCGACCGCCGCATCGTTGAAGTAAATGCTGCCGTCTTCGCGCAGTTCCAACCCCTCCATCGCATAGCCGCCGTTGAAAGACGCCTCATAATTACTGTTTGAAACGTAATTGAACGCATACGCACCGTCCGTCAGCGTATAGATCTCCGCCGCCGTGACCTTGCGCACCCGTTCGCCCGCGTAGCGGTTGGGGTTCATGACGATCTCCCCGCGCGAATTGAAGGCATAGAGCACCTGCGCCTGGAAGTAATTGTTTGATGAAAACTCATCCTGCAGAGAAACAACGAGGAGCTCCTCGCCTTCGGAAGTCTGTAAAAAATCATTCCGCCCGGGGGAATACCAATCCTTAAACCCAAGGGCTCCGGACGAAGCCTCTTTCCCTGTCCGCCAACTGAAGGAACCGGACACACGGCTTCCGCGCACACTTCCGTTCTCCGCCTGAAAGGGGCCGGTCGGACTTGCAGAAGAATAGCAGCGCATGTTGTAGCCCTGTAAAAAGTCGCCGGAAGATGTCATCAAAAAGTAGCGCCCTTCATAACAGCTTTCCTCGGCATTATACGGGCTTGTACCATCGAAAGACGAAATTTCTATTCTTTCATGATAGGACATGGCTGAAGAGCCTGTTCCGTTTACGACCAAACTCGTACCATAACGCTGCGCCGCGGGAACCGTACTGTCGGACAAAAGATCTGCGCCCTCCAACCCATCCGCGCGCAACCCTGTTTTCGGATCAAGTTCCAACGACCAAATCCCCGCGCCGTCTCCAAAAGACCCGTATGCCATATACATCTTGCCCTCCGCATCATAATATACATATGGATCAAGCGCATTCGGGTTTCTGTTATTTGTCGGCCACCCGTCGAAAGAATATAAAAGGACGGCAGGATTATTGTTTTCTGTATAGACCAACGTATACGGTCCTGTGATCTCATCGGAATAGCATTGAAAAATAATGGAATGCCCCTGCCCGAGATCCGCCGTCCAGCTTCCATACAGCCAATATCCGCCGCCATAGGCGGGCACTATGGCCGGCGCGCTAAGAGCCCAGCTCCCTCCGCCGTTATACCCGCTGCCTTTTACTCCCCAATTCGGATCGGCGCAGATGATCTGATAGATATCCCATAATTCATTATTTACAGTAGGATTGTTGCTATCGCCGGGCGCCAACCCGTTTTCATTAAATCCGGGAATGGCAACGCCTGTATTTTCCCATACGATCAAATCATTACTGCAACGGATCGAATAACCGAACAGTCCGTAATTATCCGCTCCGAAGGTATAATATTTCCCGTCAACCTCAATAACGGACGGGTCAGATGCGTTAACTTCACCGGCGGCGGCCCCGCCGACCCCGCCAAATCCGTTCAACGGCGAAAAAGAGACTTCCGTCGGATAGACCGACGCAACACGCCACCTGAAAGATTCCGCTAATTTATTATCTTCGCTGACAAAAAACAACCTGTACTCGCCTACATCGGTTGCGGACAGAACATATGACGCATAACACCGCCCGTCTATTACGGAAACCGTTTCACTTTTTACCGTAACGATACTCTCTTTTTCCGTAAAAAGCGATACGTTTTTTTCCGCTGTATATGAAACACTGAGCGTCCCCTCTGCTACAGACGGATCAGTCACGGCCGCCTCGTTTTCGTCATAACATAACAACGGATATTCTTCCACCTTAACATCAATGCCTGCGTCGGGGAGGTCTTCAAAATCGACAGTCGTCTGGGAAGAATCGCCTTCCTTGTTTTCCCCGCAGGCGGCAAAGGATACACTTGCCGCTAAAAGGCACAGTATCAGCAACCAACTTATTAAAAACTTTTTCATCGAGCTGTTTATCATCCTTAGCTTTTCTGTTCTTTCCGTTATCTTTTAAAGGGGGATCACCGGATCGTGACCCCCCTAGTGCATGTTGCATCGTGTGTCTTTATTCCCCGATATCCATCATATTGAGATACAGCGTGCTATTGCCGTTTTCGCTGACACAGGAAATCGAGATGCCGCTCGCCGTTTCCTTTTCGATAAACGCGGGGAACGCGACGCCGTAGAATTTACCGCTGATCGAACCGCCGTTCGTACCGTTGATGGCGGTCGTAAGGTCGATCAGGATATAATTATCGCCGTACAATTCCCACGTGCCAACCTGTACATTGTTGAAATACACCGTATTGCCTTGCCGCAGTTCCAGCCCTTCCATCGCATAACCATTATTGAATGAAACTGTACGAGTGCTGTTTGTTACTGCCGCAAAGGAATATGTGTCAGAAAGAGTATAAATCTCCGCTTCCGTAATTTTACGTTCGACCTCGCCCGCATAGCGGTTGGGGTTCATGACAATATCTCCGCGCGAATTGAAGGCATACGTCGAAACAAACAAGTAGTGGTTATTTGTGTCGAACGTGATCCTGTTGTGGTAAACCAACAGGTTCCTGCCCTGCGACGTCTGGATCATATCGTTGTGCCCGGGCGCATAAAAATCGAACGTGATCCCGTTATCGGAGCCGCTTGTCCTCCAACTGAACGATCCGGATACGCGCGTTCCCGTAGAGCTGTTTCCCGTCGTTCCGCCATATACGCCGTTCGCCTCCGTCGAATAGTAGCCGCGCATGTTGTAAGTCGAAGACAAACTTTCCGACGAGGTCATCATATAGTAGCGGTCCTGATAGGTGCTTTCTGTTGCGTTATATTCGCCCGTACCGTCATAGTCGGAGATCTCCACATCCTGATGGTAAGCAATGACGGAGCCCTCGGTGTTAGTATTCGCTGCGAGACATGTACCATAGCGCTCCGCCGCGGAATAGTCCGTGCCGCTTGCAAGATCGGATGCGGTAAGCCCGTCTTTGCGCAGCCCCGTTTCGGGATCAAGCTCGATACACCATATACCGCCAGAGAAGGAACCATAGCTCATATACATGTTGCCTTCAGCATCATAATAGATGGAGGCGTCGATCGCGTTAGGATACGGATTGCCGCCGTCAAAGGAATTGACGATGATCGCAGGCTCGCCGTTGCTCGTATGCACGAGTTCATACGGTCCCGTCACCTCATCTGCATGGCAGAGGAAGATGACAGAGTTTGGCGAACCAAATGCACAGGTCCAGCTGCCGTACAACCAATAGCCGCCGTCCGCCGCCGGTACGACCTCAGGCGCCCAAAGCGTCATATTCCTCCCATCCGGGTCATCCCGGGTTCCGCTCGTAAACTGAGGGAAAGAGCTGACAACCTGATACACTTCCCACAGCGCGTTGGAGCTGTTCATTGTTTCCGTTGTCGGAGGTGCGCCGTTCACGTTGTACCCTTCGATCGCCGCGCCCGCCCAGCGCCAGTTGATGAGATTGGTGCTTTGACGGATGGTGTAGCCGTACAACGTATAGTTATCCGTAGAGAAAGAATAGTAGGTTCCGTCTGCCTCAACGACGCACGGATCGTGCATGTTCGCCGTGGTCGTACTCATATTGTTTGTGCCAAAATTGGAAAATGCTCCAAAAAGCGGCCGACTCGGATAGGCGGGAGCGACGTTGTACGTCAGTTCGTCCGTCTCCTCGCCCACTGTAACAGAAACCGTATAATCGCCCGTACCCGACGCCGTAAAGGTGTAGCTCGCCGTCGTCACGCCGTCCGCCGTAGACGTTTGCGGCGCAGACGCCGTCACGTTGCCGCTCGTAATTTCTACGGCTGCCTCTTCGCCCTCGTCGTAGGCGATGGCGAAGGTATCCGTCGCAATAGAATCGTCCGTAACTTTATCCGCCGACGTATCGTAGCTGAGTACGGGGATCTCTACAACGGTATAGGGCTTCTGCTCCACGGTACTGCCGCCTGGTTCTTCGTCGCAAGCGACAAGCGCCGCGGGAACAATACATATACAGAGGGCGAGCAAAACGCTCAAAAGTTTCTTTTTCATGCCTGTCTCCTGAATTTTTTGTTTTCCGCAAAACGTTTTTCTTTTGCCCGCACCCGCCCGCCATAGGGCGCCGCGGGGTCTTTACAAATCCACCGCCGCCGTCAGCGGCTTCCCTTGTAAAAACCGTCAGCAGCCCGCCCGAACCGGGCGGGCTGTGTTTGGTTTACAGTAAAAATTTTTCTATTAAGAACGCACAGCAGAGCTTGCGCCAGACACCTCCATGATGTAGAACGCCGCTTCCCCGTTAGCACAATAGAAGTCAAAATTAAGGTCGCTCAAAGAATCGACTCCCAGGTCGGCAGCGCTCGCTGTAAACGTTTGTGTGCCCCAAATTGCATCACTCTGCGTAATCGTAAAGTCATACGTTTCACCATTATAGGTGTAGTCATTTACTTGATACTCTTTTTGGTTCATAACATCCAACCAAAAACTGTAATAAATATCATATTGAATGCTTACTTCAGAATCTGTCTTTCCGTCCCATGAAATGGTTATTTCAACCCAACAGAAACGTGAAATGTCAGTAATACTGTTTGCGCCAGTGTAACCACCGGTCCATGATTTCGAATAATCTTTATTCAGCGATGCTGTTGCAAAACCAAATGAAGCCGCCCTCATATCTGCAGCGCCAAGATAAGCACCCCTTCCTGTGTGTGAACCGTTGCTGTCCCACAATACAACACGTGTATTGTACCAGAACAACTTATCTATATTTCCTGTAATTTGCTCTTCTGTAACAGAGTTCACAACATAACCAGAAAAGGTCATTGCATAGCCGTCGTCAGTGTCGTCATCATAATAATAGTGTACACTGTCTGCACCAGCTCCGAAAGTAGCCGTCTGCGACTCTGCCTCATACAAAACTGTATTTGCATAATCGACCGCCCCTTTCGTCAGCGTGCTGAAATTTTCATAAAAGTTTTGTCGGTCTTCCGAAATTTTACCCGTTGCACCATTTTCGGCAATCCATGCAGCTTTGGCTGCAGCAACAGCCTGCTCATCTTCACTCGTTGCCGATGTGCACTCAAGATCCTCTGCCGTGTACGTTTTACCGGACACGTTTTCATATAAATCACATGCCTCACTTTCCGAAAGCGCATAGCCGAGGATCACGTCGTCCGCATAGATGCAGGCGTCCGCCCCAAACATTCCGAATGCCGCACCTAATGTTTCGAGCGTATACCCGAAATACTCCGTTCCGTTCAGTGCTGCAATAAAGCGAGTATACTGATCTATCACGCCGAAAAGCAGTTCGTCCTGATTGGTGATGTCCGTTCCCGTATACCAATCGGTGCCGATCAACGCCGCGCTGTAATAGTATGCAAGCCTGCCGTTCGTATAGAAGTACACGCCGTCCGTCTGGATGGACACCGTCACATAACGCCAGTTTTTGTAATAATTGTGCGCTATATTATATACGACGTTGTAGGTCTCCTCATCGGTCGCATCCTGGATGTTGCCGGCGATGGCGTTCCAGCCCGTATAAGGATCGGTCGCAGAGCCGTCAAACTCCCGCATCAGCGTATCCGTGGCATTGGAAAGCACGCGGCGCGCCGCATAGCTCTCCTCCGTATAGGCGCCCCTGCCGACATTGACTACCGTGTTACCGTTCTTATAGCTCGGGTAAATATTCAAAGCGACACTGTTTTGGGTTCTGGTTCCGTAAAGGGTTCCCCACGTTAGGGAGGCTAAGCTGTTGGTGACGATGTTGTATCGGTCAACAGCGAGTGTTTCCGCGTCCTCATCTGAGACGCGAGTGCTCATATCATAGTTATACGCCCAGAAGGAAACCGAAGCACCTTTCGTCGTATTATCGCTATACAACCCTTCGAGCGCACCGTTCAGCGTGATTCCGCTCGTAACATTGAAAGCCGTTTTAGAAGAGCTCCCTTCAACGGAATCTTCCAGCGAATCAATGCTCGCCGTTTGTGCCGCACCTTCGGAACTGTAATAACCGTCCCGCCCATTCGCTTCCCCGGTGAAGGGGTCGTATCCGTACAACGTTGCGGAAGTATCTTTGTCGGATTCTTCAAAATCATACAGCGCGAGAAGTTTGCTCTTCAAACTTTCGTCCGTGACCAACTTTGCTGCCGCATTTTCACCCGCCGAAGTGTCTCCGTCCTTTTCCTGGTCGTCGGCGCAGCCCGCAAACATCACGAGCCCGAAAGACAGTACTAGGAGAAGCGCCAACACAAGCGCTGCAATTCTGTACCTTTTGCTTTGCATAATGCCTACTCCTTTATAATAGTTTTCCTGTCTCTTCCATAGAAGAGACGTTTCCCGATTTTCACATCTTATCTAAGAAGATGAACCATCACGGTTTTGTTTGGAAATATTTCATTACTTAATAATACGTATTTTCGCTGTCTTTTCGACAGCGAAAAAGGGACTCCCTTTTTCGCTATGTGAGGAACCGCCGCCTGAGGAGCTGTCGCCTTTGGCTGCCACTTTACGAAAAATTGCAAATTTACGGCGCGGCAACATATTGCCGCCGCGCCATCCGTCTAAATCCTTTGCTGCATTCTTTGCGTCTTGAAACAAACAAAGCAACGACTTATTCTTTAGACCCGGTAAGCATGATAGACCCGAGGATCCATTTCTGGAAAATTGCGAACAGGATCAATACCGGCAACAATGCCAAAACCGAAACAGCCATACTGACCGCATAATGGCTCGGATTGTTGGAAACAATATCCGGGAACTGTGCAACCAGCAACGCCAACGGGCTCCATGCTTTGTTTGTTACAAAGAACAGAGGGCCAAGATAGTTGTTCCAACATCCGATAAAACTCAAAATAAACTGAGCCGTAATGGCGGGCATTGCCAGAGGAATGACAAACGTCCAAAAGATCCGCCAATAACCGGCACCGTCGATCTTTGCAGCCTCCAAAATGGCGGTAGGCATGCTGTAAAGATACTGACGGATAAAGAACGCCGTCATAATGGCACCGAAACAACCGGGAATGATCAGCGCAAGCCCGTTCTGCGTCCAGCCGATCGACGCATAGATACAATACTGCGCGATCATCAGCGAAGGACCGGGAATCATGACTGCCGCAAGGCAGTAGAAAAACATGACATTCCTGCCCTTAAAATTAAGTTTTGCAAAGGCAAACGCCGCCATCGTGGATGTGATGATGCCGACCGTAACGGGAACCAACGAGTATATAAGCGTTATCCCTGTCGCCTGCCAAAAGTTTGTCCCTGTTCCGTTTGACGCCAAAGAAAATACGTCCGCATAGTTACCGAACAGGCTTCCCTTTTCCTCTGCAGCAGTGTACGTCGGCCACCACGCCATTTCCATCATCGAAGTTTGGTTTCCCGCAAAGGAAGCCGCAAGCATCCACCAGAACGGATAGATCATGATGAATGCGACCGCGATCAGAACAACATACGTAATCACATCAAAGAAAATCTTTTTCCGCCGTTTGTTGGATCTGTAATATTTACTTCCGAACCCGAACCAGGAACCAAATTTGCACAGCCCTTTAAAAACAGTTTCGAAAAACGAAAGCTTTTCGGTAGAGGCTTCCCCTTCGGCGAGATAAACGACATCGTTATTCATTTCTTCTGTCATCGTCTTACGCCTCCTGTTTTCTGTTCAGCCAGAACTGCACGAGCGTCAGCAGCAGGATAATGATCATCAAAATGATGCCCATTGCCGAAGCATAGGAATACCATTGCTGCCCGTTAAAATACCCGTAAATGATCCCGACAAACGCCGTAACGCCTTGGTAAGCCGCACCGTCAGTAACAACATTACCAAAAATAAGTTCCGGCTCCGTAAAGATCTGCATCCCTCCGATAAACGAGGTTACGATACAATAGAAGATCGTCGGCCACAGTTGCGGTAAGGATATGCGCCAATAAATCGTCCATGCATTGGCGCCGTCAATGGAAGCCGCTTCTTTATGGCTTTCGTTGACACCGTTCATGCCGGCACAAAGAAGCAAGACCGAACCGCCTAACCCTTTCCATGTTGTAAGCAACAACACCGTCAGCTTTTGCATCCATTCATCGCCGCCGATAAAGTTTGTGCCAAACAGTTGCGACATGACCCCGTCATTGGCAAAAAGGTTCTGCCACAGAATGGTTATCGAAACAATACTGGAAACGGTCGGGATATAATAAATCACACGGAACGTTCCCGCACCCTTGATATCGCGGGACATAAGCGCCGCAAACAGCATGCTCAGCGCCATGCCGACAGGGATACCGATTAGATAGAAAACCGTGTTCAGCAATGAGGAACCGAAATATCCCCATCCGCCGGTTACTTCCAAGCCGACTTGGTTGGTGATCGTTTCACTGAACATATATTTGTACCAGTAAAACGCTCCGTTCGGGTTACCCCTTCCCAAGGCTTCCCAAAAAGTCGTATTGCCCCTGTAATCGACAAAAGACAGCCAAACAGACAGTATAAAAGAAATATATATGAATACAGTTGTCCCAAGTACCAAGAAGCTGATAAAGAACCATCCCCACAAGTTTTCGGAAAGAACGGCTCTGTTTATTCTGCGCTTCTTCGGCGTAACGGCAACTGCGGCGGTTTCGCTTTCAGCAGCAGCGTCCTCCGCGGGGATTGCTTGTTCTTGCATCGCTTCCTCCTTTATTTTTTGTATTCTCTCACGATCTATTCCGAAAGGAGAGGGCGGGAGTTCCGCCCTCCTCTTCCGAAAACAGTTCGTTACATCAGCTGGTTCAGCTCATCCAGAATCGAGTTGGTAAGCAGGTCAGCCTGCACATACGAAACGATCGTCAAGCAATAGGTCGCAGGAGTCACAAAATTGCCGGTATGGTTGTTTGTCATGCTAGACGCGTCCGTATCGATCGTCGGCAGCGGGAACAAAGCATTCAGCGTGCCCTGCACCGTTGCATTATTCGCCAGATCGTTGCTGAGGTGCTCCGTGTCAAGCTGGGAAAGAATCCATTCGTCCTTATCTACATTATAGGCAAGCAGGGCATTCCCTTTATACCTGACGAACTCCTGATCGATCCAGCTGCTAGAATAGGTATACATGCACGAATCCGCCGCGCCGTTGAGCGCCGTCATGCGCACCTGTAAGTTACGAGACTCTCTGTCAAGCGAAACCATGTTCAATGCTTTGTAGCACATGTTGACGCCCGGTGTTACGAGCGAATTCAAATCGGAATCCGCATAGTATTCATTCAAATACGGGACCAGCGACGGGAAATTATTGGTTATGAATTCCCTAGGGCTCTTCGCGGTCGCCCTTCTGGACTGCATATAGTTTGCCGCGCCGACCGCAAAGTACCAAATCTGCTCGCCCTCCAACGTGATAACGCCGCCCGAAGCCGTTTCGTTCAGCATCCCGTTGATAACGTTCGCAATATCATCGGAAGTATACGTTAAAATCCCGCTGAACCCTGCAACCGATCCGGTATAGTATCCTTTTACAAGATTCATTTCTGCTTCCGATACTTCCAATGTACCCTCTGCATTTCCGTCGGGCGAAAGCATTTTTGCAAAGTCGTTCGCATATTCGGTTCCCGTAAACGCATTGTCGCCGTCGGCATAGCGCACATAGCTGTAGCACTGGCTGACCAGCGAGGAAAGCTGTGAACCGGAATAGGTCAAAGAAAGCTGTCCTTCTTCCGCCATGGCAAGATATGCGCACAGATCTGCGGCGGCTTTCGCCTTCCATTCGCCGACATTCAGCACCTGCCTATTGACGGCATAGCCGACCGTATCCATACGGGCAAACCATTCATCCTGACGAGCGTCCATCATCTTGACCCACGTCGCATTGTCGGAGGATGTGCTATCGATTGTCCAATTACTGTCGTACGGGTTGTACGTCGAAGAGGTGTTCGCGACGCGTACAGTATCTGCATATTCATTGCTGCTCGCCCCGGCAAGATTGTCCTCACTCCAAGAGGTGGAGGTGTAGTCGTTGCTGTAATACGCCTCCTGATATTTATAATCTTTGACCTTGG
This sequence comes from Clostridia bacterium, assembly GCA_017886545.1. Classification (GTDB taxonomy): domain Bacteria; phylum Bacillota; class Clostridia; order Christensenellales; family Borkfalkiaceae; genus Borkfalkia. Next base: position 5,386 of record JAGHJS010000067.1, on the reverse strand, counting down.
ATGCGATCGCGTAATCTTCGCTGACGGGCTCGGGCATGATGCCGACGTTCAGCCTGTTCACGGGCGTAGAGTTGAAGTTCTGCAGATCCCAGGTACCAACGCCATAGAAAACTGCACGTCCTGCCTGCATCAAAGCAAACCCTCCGCGCGTAGCTTCATCTTCGTTTTCGTTCCCGGCAAAGTACGCATTCCCGTTCCAGTCCGAACCGTATGCAAGGAATGCTGCGTACGCTTCTACAAATGCTTCGCTGTTGATACCGTAACTTTCCGCACCTTCGTCAAACGTATACAGCCCGTCGCTGTTTGCATGCGCCGAAGTATTCTCCGATCTCTGCCCGTTTGCGTCATACGAATACCGTGCGTCGACGGAACGGCTGTCAGAATCGATGATATCCGCGTCATTGCCCAGCAACCACGCCGTCAGATACAACGTGCCTTCGTACTGGTCGTTGCCATACACGAAATTGGTATTGGAATAATACGGGTCGTTGAGCCATTTCATCAACGTATGCGAACCATTGCTGTTCCTGTCCGCAAGCTGCGCAAACATGCAGACGGCATACGTCATCGCACTGTATTCGCTGTACGTATAGGTCACGTACCCCAACGTGGAGTCATAGATCGTGCCATCCGCTCCCTCGACCGTATACGTGTCGCCAGGCCAACCAGGAATCGTCACTTCGTACCCGTCGTTCCTCTGCGCCAACATAGCAATAGGATCGCCGTCAGCAAGCGCCTCTTCACACGTATCATAGTTATAGAAGTTAAACGGATAATATTTTGTCGTGACACCGATATTGATGTACGAATCGGAATTTTCCCAATCGGAACCGTTCCAGACCTTAACGCTGCCCGCGGGAGGCGTATAGTTGCTGCTTGTGTAAGCGGTTTTGAGCGAATCGGTGAAATAATTCTTGTTGTACATCAAACCAAAGGAGGAATAATCCTTCGGCACACCGTACAGACCAAGCTCCTCCCCGCTTTCATTCTTGAATGTCGCCGTTCCGTCAGAGGCGACCGACGTCTGTCCAAAATCGATCGTTTCGCCCGCAGCGTTCGTTTCGGCATTATAGGTGTAGGCGCTCAAACCGCCCGCCCAAACGTCGTTATACGAATAGTTGTTCCAGTTTACGTACTGCGAAAGATCCAACAACCTGTCGTTCAACGCATAGGCACGGACAAACTTCGGCGACAGATAAATAATATCCTGCGCCGTACCCGAATTAAGCGCTGTGCGCAGTGTGTCAAAATACGTATCATCTACCTGCTCATAGGTATAGTTGACTTCCAATTCTTCGACGCCTGCCTCCGCAAGTTCATCGGCATGCTCCTCGCTGTACTCAGCCTTCCAAGCATCGATCAATGCCTGGTTGGTTGCCGAGTCTGCCGCTGAACTGAAGATATACACGCTGATCGTATTGCTTCCGCCTGTGCAGCCGGCAAACAGCCCCAGGCAGAGCGCACACGTCATAAGTGCCGCAACAACCGTCGCAATCACCTTTCTTAGATGCTTCTTCATGCTCCAATCTCCTTTTTTATTTTTTTGCTTTGTTTTGCGCTGCTTACTCCGTATCGAGAAAGAAGCGCTCTCTTAACGAAGTGGCTACTGCCAAAAGCACGTTTACGCCTATCGCTTGTCCGTCGGAGACTTTCTTTTGCCGGGGACCGCATAAAGACTCTCTTTCCGGGACAATCCTCCTTTCATAAACCATGCTTTACAGTAGTATTTCCCTATGCAACAAAAACAAAACAGCTTTTAGAAAGGGGAACCGAGGAACAGTCTTCACACCATAGGCAAAAGAAAAACATCCGCTTTCAGGCACACGAGCGAATAAAGCCCCACATGCCGAACCCCGGATGTACGCTTCTCCTCTCCCCCTCTGATTGAGTTTATGATAACACACAAAAATTGCACTGTCAATACTTCGAAAAATTTTTCTTGTCGATTTTGACGAAAAATTTTACCGATTTTTGACAAGAATGCCCAAGGAACGTTCACATGAGAACGTTTGTTTGTTTTTTCATTTCCCGCTGCGATCGGTCCGCCGGGCCGTTCCCGTTCGCCGCCGCACCGCGCCCCGAAAGGCGGCAAAAAATCCCGCGGAAAACTCCGCGGGATATCGCAACGTTCCCTTATATATATAATAATGTTAGTCAGACGCCGCTCTTTTCTGCGGCAGCCCTTTAAAACAGCTCCTTGTCCTGCCGCTCGGCAAGCTCTACGATCTCGCTGATGCGGTCAAGGTCGTCGGTGTTGTAGTAATCGATGTAGATCCTGCCCTTTTTATCGTTGCCGATCAGCGACACCTTTGTTTTAAAGGCGTGCCGCATGCGCTCGACCAGCTCTTTCAGCTCGACGGAGACCTGCTGCTTTTTCTTTTCACGCTTTTCGGCGAGCTCTTCGGGGGAGGCGAAATAATCGCGCACACTGCGCTCGACGTCGCGGACGGACAGGCCGTCCTTGATCGCGTCCGAAGCGATCTTGTACTGTGCGTCCTCGGGCAGGGTGACGAGCGTCCGCGCGTGCCCCGCGCTGAGTTTGCCCGCCGAAACGAGAGAGATGACCTCCGGCGAAAGGTTCAAGAGGCGCAGCGTGTTGGTGACCGCGGGGCGGGATTTACCGATACGCTCTGCGAGCTCTTCCTGCGTCAGGCGGTACTCGTCCATGAGCTGTTTCATCGCGTTCGCCGCTTCGATGGGGTTGAGATCCTCGCGCTGCAGGTTTTCGATAAGAGAGATCTCCTTGATCTCACGGTCGCTGTATTCGCGCACGACGACGGGCACTTTGCGCAGCCCCGCAATTTTTGCGGCGCGGTAACGGCGCTCGCCCGCAATGATCATATACGTGCCGCCCGGCTGCGCCGTGACGACGATGGGCATGATCATGCCGTGCTTGCTGATGGACGCGGCAAGTTCGTTCAACGCGTTTTCGTCGAAGTGCTTCCGCGGCTGGTTGGGATTGGGGCGGATAAGCTCCACATCCACTTCGGTCAGGTCATGCCCCTCCTCGGCCGCCGCGCGTTCTTCGGGCGTGTACGACGCGACCTGCGCGTCTCCTTCCGCTTCCAGTTCCGAAAACAGAGCGGAAAGCCCCCTTCCGAGCCCCCTGTTCTTGTTCATAGCCATGCGCATATCCTCCCGCTTTTTCTTTGGTCGTTCCCGCCTGCGGAGAGCGTCCGTGCGGCGCGCCGCCGCGCCCCTCCGCGGGGATGCGAATTACTTTTTCGTTTCTCTGTTCAGGTATTCCTGCGTGAGCGCCTTATACGCCCGCGCGCCGGCGCACTTCGGGTCATGCAGCATGATCGGCTTGCCGTAGGAGGACGCCTCGACCAGCCGCACGTTGCGCGGCACGACGATCTCGAACAGGCGCTTCGTGAAGAATTTTTTGATCTCCTCCGCGATCTGCCGCGAAATGAGCGAACGGTTATCGTACATCGTGAGCACGACGCCGTCCACTTCGAGCGCGGGGTTTAGGTGCTGCTTGACGAGCGTGATGGAATTCATCAGCTGCGACAGCCCTTCGAGCGCGTAATACTCGCTCTGGATGGGGATGATGACCGCGTCCGCCGCGGTGAGCGCATTGATAGTCAGAAGCCCGAGCGAAGGGGAACAGTCGATAAAAATATAGTCGTACTTGTCCTTCACTTCCGCGAGCTTGTTTTTGAGCACCTTTTCGCGCCGCGGCTTGTAGACGAGCTCCACCTCCGCGCCCGCAAGATCGATGTTGGAAGGCAGCAGGTCGAGGTTCGGCACCTCGGTGTGCACGATGTCCTGGCTCGCCTTTTCGTCGTCGTCGATGAGTACGTTATAGACGGACTGTTTGAGCGCGCTTTTGGAAAACCCAAGCCCCGTCGTTGCGTTGCCCTGCGGGTCGATGTCGACGATCAGCACCTTTTTCCCGAAATCCGTGAGGTACGCCGCCATGTTGACGCAGGTCGTCGTCTTGCCCACGCCGCCCTTCTGGTTGGAGAAGGATACGATCTTTCCCATTTTCTCTCTCCTTTGTTTCTTTCCGCGCCCGCGCGCAAAGCGCGGGCGTGGCTTGATTTTTCAATGTTTCACGGGCGCAAAGCCGTTCCCGCGCGGGGGCTTTATTCGTCCTTTTTGCCGTCTTCCGGCGCCGCCGCGCCGTCCTGCGCGTCCTCGGGTTTGCCGTGTTCGACGGGCACGGCCTGTTCGGGCGGAACGGCGCCGTCCGCTTCCGCAGGCGCGCTCTTGCCGCCGTCTTCCGTGCCGGACCCTGTTTTGGACGCCCCTTCCCTGTTCAGGAAGCGTTCAAACGGGTTCTTTTCCGCCTTCTTGTCCGCGCTGTCCATATATGCGTACACGTCTTCAACGGTCGCGCCTTCGAGCAGCATATCCACTTCGTCGGTGTAAATGGTCTCGCGCTCGATGAGCACGCGCGCCATGTTGTCGAGCACTTTGCGGTGCGTGCTTAACAGTTCCACGGCGCGGGCGTGCGCGGATTCGATGATCTTGCGCACCTCTTCGTCGATGATGCCAGCCGTCTCTTCGCTGTAGCTGTTGTGCGCCTCCATGTCTCTGCCGAGGAAGATGGGGTTATCCGAATTGTAGGTGACAAGCCCCACGCGCTCGCTCATGCCCCATTCGGTGACCATCTTGCGCGCAAGCTCGGTGACGCGCTGCAAGTCGTTCGACGCACCCGTCGAAACGTCTTTGATGACGATCTCCTCCGCAACGCGGCCGCCCAGAAGCTCGCACACGAAGTCCGTGAGCTTCGCCTGCGTCATGTGGTTGTCGTCGTTGTCGGGGCGGGTCATCGTGTACCCTGCCGCCATGCCGCGCGCGATGATCGAGACCTCCTGCACGGGGTCGCAGTTCTTGCACAGCTTGGCGATGATCGCGTGCCCGCTCTCGTGGTACGCCGTGATGCGTTTGTCCGCTTCGGTGACGAGGCGGCTCTTCTTCTGCGGGCCGAGGAGCACCTTGTTGATGCCTTCGAACAGCTCGCGGTTGCCGATCATCTTTTTGTTCGCACGCGCGGCGAGGATCGCCGCTTCGTTCAGAAGGTTTTCAAGATCCGCGCCCGAGAACCCGCTCGTCATGCGCGCAAGCACTTTGAAGTTCACGTCCGGTTCAAGCGGTTTGTTGCGCGCGTGTACTTTTAATATGGATTCGCGCCCGCGCACGTCGGGCAGGTTCACGTGGATCTGCCTGTCGAAACGGCCCGGCCGCAGCAGGGCGGGGTCGAGGATGTCCGCGCGGTTGGTCGCCGCCATGACGATGATGCCCTCGTTCGTTTCAAAGCCGTCCATCTGCACGAGCAGCTGGTTGAGCGTCTGCTCGCGCTCGTCGTGCCCGCCGCCGAGGCCCGTGCCGCGCTGGCGGCCGACGGCGTCGATCTCGTCGATGAACACGATGCAGG
>JAGHJS010000007.1 GCA_017886545.1 Clostridia bacterium | reverse complement strand
GAAACCGCTGCCGAGCGGCTTTGCCGCGAACGGCGGTGTCGCCCTCAACTCACGGAAATTTTTTCCGACAGCTCGGAAAAAATTTCGTGAACTAACTCTCATACGTCTTCAAGATCTCCAGCGCGACTTCGCGTTTGGGCTGACGGCGGTTCATCGCCTGCTTTTCGATAAAACGGTGCGCGTCCGCCTCCGTCATGTTCAGGTACTGGATGAGCGCGCACTTGGCGCGGTCGATGAGCTTCAGATCGTCGATGGTGCCGCGCAGGCGCACGTTTTCACTGCCGAGAAGGCGCAGGCGGCGGGTGATCTTGACCGCAACAGACAAAAGCACGGGGATATTTTTCGCGTTCGCGCCTGCGGAAGCGACGAGAACGCCCAGCCCGCCGAGCGTCTCCTCCGCGGCGGCGCGCTCTTCCGCGCGCACCAAAACCGCCACGCCCGCCGCCGCCTCGCGCACGAGCGCCGCGATGCGCTCCGCCCTGCCCTGCGTAAAGGCGGGCAGCACAAAGAGCACGGCGTCGTACCCCGCGCACTCTGCCGCGCGCGGCTCGCCCTCCGCAAGCACAAATTCGTATTCCTCCGATTCCGCCGCGGCGCGCAGCTTTGCAAACGCCGCGGACGCGCCGCTGACCAGGATCCTGTTCATACCGGCCTCCCAAAATACAGGAAGCGGAATAAAACGTTTGCGCCGCGGCACCGTTTATCCCGCCCCCCTCTGCGCACCCGAAAAAACGGGCGCACGCATCTTAGTTGCTCGTATACATCTGTTTATACGGGTTTTCCGTATTCGGCGTAAGGCGCCAGCACGGCGAGGCAAGCAGCGTTTCCGCATCCTCGCCGAACGCGGCGCACCATGCGCGCACCAGCTTTTCCGCGTCGCCCGCGGGGAAACGCGCCAACTTTTCCGCCTTCACCTGTGCGGGGAGGGCGGTGGGCACCTTGTCGCAGCGCAAATAGATCTCGCCGCCGTGCATGCCCGTGCCGCAGAAATTGCCGATGATGGGCCGCCCGTCCGTATGCAGGCCGAGCACGATGAGCGTGCCGCCCGCCTGGTACTCGCCGAGGAAGCTCCCCGCCCTGCCGCCGATGACGACGGCGGGCTTGTTCTCCCCGTACGCCTTCATGTGGATGCCGCAACGGTAACCGACGTTCCCGCGCACGAAGATCCTTCCGCCGCGCATCGCGTAACCGGTCGCGTCGCCCGCGTTGCCGTATACGACGATCTCGCCGCCGTTCATCGTGTCGCCCGTCGCGTCCTGCGCGTTGCCGCGCACGGACACCGTGCAGCCGTCCAGATACGCGCCGAGGGCGTTGCCCGGCGTGCCGTCGATCTCGATCTCCTTCCCGCTCAGCCCCGCGGCGATGTACCGCTGGCCGATGCAGTCGCGGATGACGATCTCTTTCTCCGCGCAGTCGCGCACTTTTTCATTGAGTGCGGCAAAATGCATGCCGCCCGCCACGATCTCCATACGATCACACCTTCTTTGCAAGTTTTTGCTGCCGCACCGCCGCGGAGAACGCCATCAGCGCGGGATGCCGTTTCAAAAGCTCCGCATCCACTTCCGCAAGCGGGGTCTTGTTCCGCACGAGCGAGGTGTAGATGCCCGCGCGCTCCGGTTCGTTGACGAGGATAAAGCCATTCAGCACCCCGTCCTTAAAGAACAGTTTTTTATAGGTGTTTGTCCCCTTTTCTTCATACGGTTCGCCGTCGAAGGTCCCCGCCGTAAGCACATGCGACCCGAAAAACCCGACCGCGTTGAGCGGAACCGCCATGTCGAACGCCTCTTCCGCGCCCGCCATGTTCGCCCCCGCGCACGCGCCCTGGAAGTAAGCGTTGGGCAGAAGCGCCAGAATTTTGCGCGCGCCCGACGTGATGTCGTAGCTCTCAGTGCAGTCGCCCGCGGCGTACACATCGGGGAGGCTCGTCCTCTGATGATCGTCGGTGACGATGCCGCGCGCCACTTCCCCGCCCGCGTCCTTTATAAGCTCTACGTTCGGGCGCACGCCCGCCGCCACGACGAGGATATCGAACGGGAGCGTTTCGCCGCCTTTGAGGTGCGCCGTGTTCCCTTCAAAGCGGGCGACGGCGTTTTTGAGGTAAAACTTTACGCCCATACCCTCAAGTTGGCGCTGTATGATGCCCGCGCCGTACTCGTCCAGCGCGGAAGGCATCAGCCTGGCCGCAAGGTCGACGACGGTAACGCTCTTCACGCGGGCGAGAATGCCCTCCATGCATTTCAGCCCCGTCAGCCCCGCACCCACGATGAGCACGTCCTTTTCGGGGGAAAGCGCCTTTTCGAGCGCGAGCGCGTCCGCAAAGGTCATGAAGGTGAACTTTTCTTTGACGGTATCGTACCCGTCCATCGGGGGCACGAAGGGCCGCGAACCCGTCGCAACGAGCAGTTTATCGTACGGGACAGACTTTCCGCCCTGCAAAAACACCTTTTTCGCGGCGGGGTCGATCTTTTCCGCGCGCACGCCGAGCAGCGTTTTTACGCCGTTCTTTTCATAGAAATCGGCGGGGCGGTAGTTCATGTGCGCCGCGTCCACCCTGCCGAGCAGGTAGTACGAGATGAGCGGCCGCCCGTAGGTGTGGTACGGCTCGTCGGAAATGACGGTGATCTTCCCTTTTTGATCCGTCTTGCGGATCTGTTCGATGCAGCCCACCGCCGCGGTAGAGTTGCCGATGATGACGTAGTTCATAATAGCTCCTCGGTCCGCTGCCGCACACGGCGGCAGCAAAAGGAATGGTTCCGATAAAACGGTCTATGTACAAAAAATCGCGCCTTGTGATGTCTTTCGGTTTGCAGTCGCGCGCAAGACAAGGAAGGCGCGGCTTTGCGAGGGGAGTGTATACAGACATACATGACCCGATGCAAAACGCAAGCCTGACACCGTATTGCGCGATGAATGCAAAGCGAAATTACTCGCGCTCTTCGTACACAATGGCATTATTCGGGCAATACTTCACGCAGTTGGGATAGCCGCAGGCGTTGTCGGTGCAGAGCATGCACTTCTGGGCGACGTGCCCGTCGGGGGCGGGCTGAACGGCGCCGAAGGGGCAGACAAGAACGCAGGTGAGGCAGCCGACGCATTTCTCCTGGTCGATATGTACCATGCCCTCGTCATCCTTGGAGAGCGCGCCCGAAATACAGCTTTTGACGCAGATCGCGTCCGTGCAGTGGCGGCAGCTCACGGCAAAGTTGACGTTTCCGCCCTCCTCCACCGTGATCTTGGGGTGGATGGGCTTGCCTTTGAGCGCCTGCGCCATGTCGCGCAGACCCGTCGCCGCAAAGGCGCATTCGTATTCGCACAGGTGGCACGCAAGGCACCATTTTTCGTTGACGTAGATGCGTTTCATAGAAACTCCTCTCGCTGTTCACGAAATTTCTTTCAAAAGAGATGAAAGAAATTTCCGTGATTTGAGAGACAACCGGCGGGCACGCCTGCTTTGCAGGCTAACCGCCGTTTTTC
>JAGHJS010000066.1 GCA_017886545.1 Clostridia bacterium | reverse complement strand
GGCAAAGGACGGGAGAAATATTCGCCGTCACGCAGACGAGAAAAGCCGTAACGCATACATATGCAGGGCGGCCGCAAAAGAAAAAATGATCCCGCGGACGCCGCGGGCGGCGTCATTCACTCACTAATAGCAAATTTTCGCGGGAAAGAGCGCGGGTCAGGGTTTTTGCGCCTGTAAAAAAGCAGCCGCGCGTGCGCGGCGGAATACAGGCGCAAAAACACGGCACGCGCCCCGCGAAAAGTGCGGGAGTGAGTGCAACGTAAATTATATAATCAACTGCGTATCGAAATTGCATAAATTCCGACCGCATTATTTCTCAAAAATTTTGAGCTTGTCTCAAAATTTTTGAGCCCGCGCGAAAAATCGGCGGGCTCCGAAAAAACTGTAAAAAACTGCAGAAAAATAGAGAGGGGGGAGAACCGTGAAGGCGATCAACAAGAGCGCGCTCGCAAAACTGAATAATCCGGAAACGAACGTGCTTTTGCTGCTCGTCGACCGCCTCGGGACGCGGTGCGAGCGCATCGACTACGGCGCGCTTGCGGAGGAGCTCGGTATCACGCGGAACGCATTCAAATATCATATCGACAAATTAAAGAGGGCAAGGATCGTGATAGTGGCAGGAGATAAAATGAAATTAAGCGACGGGATCATCATTGAGATAAACGAAGAGGAGCAGAGGGAGGAATCGGGATAAAAGGCGCACCTGCCACGACAAGTACATAGCATGCGGTTTTTCGTCTCTGCCTTTGCGTTTCCGTCCAAAAAACGTGGTGTTGTCAGCCGTTCGAGCAGAGTGAAAATCGACGTTGACGAACCACCGCGGGGATTGGCCGGGCGCGGTGCAAAGCGCATCAAGCGGGTTGTTCCTTTTCCCCGGTAAAATAAAAAGGAAGGAGGGCGCAGCGTTGCCGTGTCTGAGGCAGCGCAGTGTCACCCGGGTTATCGGTAGTCAGGGGGTGCGGGGCTAACGCCGGGTGACACCGAAAAATTTTTTTTCGTTCCCTGCAGAGGGAGACCCGCGCCCAAAAGGGCGCGAAAAGAAGGAGTGGATCATGCCAACGCGCAAGCGTCAATCCATCAGTCGCGGCGCGGCTCGGGCAAAGATAAGGTCGGGAACAATAGAACGGCTGGTAAGTGAGCTGGGCCTTCAGCCTGACTGCGAGAGCCAGACCGCCGAAGCGGCCGACTTGGGCAGCAATGGAATGTTGCACTCTTTTCCACGCGAGTGGAGAATCGGCAAAAGAAAAAGCAGGGTGATCCCTGCTTATTTCAATATTGAGGAGTAATCCGAAGCGCCGTACAGCACCCGCATGATAAAAACGGTTTCAATCTCCTGTTTCACCGTATAAAAGATGAGGTAGTTTTCAACCTGTAAAAAACGGTATTCCGTTTCCCTTACAATTTCATCATTCAGTTTTGTCCCGCTGAACGGAAATGTTTGGAGCTGCTGAAAAGCGGCTCCGATTTTATCGAGAAGGTTTACCGCAGCGGACGGGTTGCACAATACGTTGGCGATGTAGTTGCTTGTATCAATCAGATCGTCCTGCGCGACAGGAAGAATTTTAACCTTGTAGTTTTGCATATTTTTCCCGTAATTCGCTTAGGACTGTTTCGGCGGGGAGAGCCTGAACGCCGCTTTTAAGCTGGTCTTCGGCAACTTTCAGTTTTTCAAGCAAATCGAGCTTTGCCATCTTTCTATTATACAGGTCCATACTCATAAGGACCATGCCGCCGTACCCGTTTTTCGTAATAAAAATAGGTTCATTGGATGATGTGCAGCGTTCGTAAATTTCCGCAGTGTTTTTTAAGTCACGGATAGGAATGATTTGAGCCATGATTAAACCTCCCTTGTGGCATAATTATACCACGCTAAACAGTTTATGTCAAGATCACAAAAGAATTTCATGTTACAAAAATAGAAGATGCTTTTCCACTCGGGTGGAAAGAAGAAAAAACCCGCCTTAAGGCGGGTAAAAAACGGGTATGATTTTCAGACTTCAAATAAAATACTATATGTTGTGTTTATAAATGAATTGGAAAGCAATATATTGTGTTTTCGAATATACTGGGCTCCTCGAAATCGTGTTTACCCCCATAAGGGTAACAAGGGTTCAAATCCCTTTCTCTGCGCCAAGGGCGACAGCGCTTGAACACGGGAACGTGTTCGGGCGTTTTTTTATGCCCTTTTGGCGGCGCCATGCGCAGCAGGACGGGCGGGAGCGGAAAGGCAAAGCGCAGCCCAAGCCGCGCGGCTTTAGAAAAAACATGAATGATCGCCGCCGCGCCATTCGGCGCGGCGGCGATCATTGTTTTTGTTTGCAGCAGATAAAGACGCCCGCGGCAGGCGCGGGCGAAAGGTGGTCTGACGGACAGCGGCGGGATCCGGCGGTCAGGCGGTCGGGGTATTGTCGGTCAGGCGGGGGGATTGCCGGTCAGTCGAACAGCGAGCTTTGGCGGGCGGGCGAGCGAAGGAAGCTGCGCTGGTCCCCGTTTTGGAGAACGTCGTCCTGTGCAAGGTGCCCCAAAAGGAGAGGCGAAGAGGGGTCGTGCAGCCGATAGTTCCGCCGCGCCGCCTCCGGGTTTTTGTTTGCGTAACAGTATTTGCACCCGTTCAGGCAGGTGTCGTATGCGCCGATGTCGCGGCTCTCGATGCAGTGGCATCCTTCGCGCAGCCCTTTGTGCGCTCTGTCCCTGAATTCGCAGCCGTTCGCATTGCCGAGTATTTCCAGGGTGGCGCAGCCCGAAGCGTGGATGCCGTAGCGCGAAAAATCGCCGTTCGTGCCGCAGGTCTGCAGCCGTATCCCGTATTTTGCGGCGATCGCGCCCATTCCTTCGGCAAGGCGCTCCTTGTCCGCCTGCGTCAGCGGGATAAGCTCGGGCATGTTGCTCTCCAGCTTTTTATACATCTCCACAAAACTGAAAATACAGCGGTCGATATGCGGCGCAAGCTGTTCCGCCATGGCGGCAAAGGTCTGCAAGTGGCGCTCGGCCGTATATTCCTTCGTGAGCAGAACGGGGTCGTACCGCCATGCGACCCGCTGCCTGCCGACCAGGGCGGAAAGCTCTTTCAGTGTTTGTATGCTCTCCCCGATGGGCGGCACGCCCGGCTCGATGTCTTTGCCGTACGCCGTGATGGTGTAGTGGAAGTAGGTGCGGTATTTGTCCGTGATCTCGTGCAGCCGCGGCAGGATGGGCGCATAGTTCTTGGAACAGAACAGCACGCAGTCGATCTTTTCGGGGGAAAGTTCGTACCGCGTGACCTTGTGCGGGAACAGCGGGTTGCGCGTGTAAACGAACCCCTCTTTGAAGCGGTTCAGCAGCCATTCCGAAAAATACTGCACGGTATCCGTGCGGGCTCCTGTGTTCAGGATCATTGCGGTCTTTTTGGTTCCTCCTGCTTTTCGGGTAAAAATTTCCAGTAGCGGACGGGCATGTAGCCCTTCATCTGCTTTTCGTGCGGGCGCTGCGCGATGTTCACGGAAGCGTAGTACTCCTTCCAGAGCGCCTGCATCGTCTGTTCCCCTTCGGAGAGGGGGATGTCTACCTTCTCTTCGGTGTGCACGAGCATGCGCCGCCTGCCGTCGGAGAGCATCGCCTTCTGCCGCGCCACGTCGTGAATGGCAAAGGGCATGGCGGCGAACCGCCGCGCAAAGTGGGGGAAAAGCAGCTCGAGCACGTCGTTATCCGGTTCGAACGGGGCGTAGTAAATGCCGTTCGAACACTCCATAAAGCGCAAAAACCCCTTAAAGCGGTGCGCCTCCTGCGTCACCTTTTTGATCTCGCTCATCGCTTCGAGCACGGCGGGGTGCGCAAGCATGTCGCGCACGGGAGCGCGCCTTTGCACGATCAGGCGCAGGTAGCCGAGCGCGGTCATCTCCTTTGTCGCACAGCCGCGGCGGAGCAACAGCGAAATTTCCCCGAGCGAACGCGCGTCATAGCGGCGCAGGAAGCGCCTGACCCGTTCGCAGCGCTCCGCGTCCGTCTGCACGTCGATCAGCTCCGCGCCCGCCGCAAGCTGTACGTTCCGCGCGGAAGTGACCACGCAGTCCGCGTCGGTGCAGGCGCGGAAGGCGGCGGTGAAAAAACCTTCTTCGCTCCCGTCGGTCAGGTACAGGTTCATAATTGCCCCGTCAGCGCGCTCGCCGCAAGTTCGGGGGTGGAGAACAGGGAGAGCTGCTCGTATGTTTCTTCGCGCGATCCCAGCGCGAGCAGGGTGCGCACGGAGGCGTCGCTGCCCGCCCCGCAGAACTTTCCGCCGCAGGTGATAAAGTGCTTCGCCCGTTTTAAGACGATGCGCATTTTTGCAAGGTCCGCAAAATCCAGCGAAGCAAACTTGCGCGCTTTGAGGATACGGTAGGCGCCCATCGTGCCGATGCCGGGCACGCGCAGCAGCATTTCGAGGGGCGCGGTGTTCACTTCGACGGGGAACAGCTGCATGTTGCGCAGCGCCCAGGCGCATTTCGGGTCGTACGCCTCGGGCAGGTTTTCGCCGTCGGGCGCGATCTCTTCGGCGGAGAACCCGTAAAAGCGCATCAGCCAGTCCGCCTGGTACAGGCGGTGTTCGCGCAGCAGCCCCGTGCACTTGTCGGGCAGGGAGGCGTGCCGCACGACGGGCACATACGCCGAATAATACACGCGTTTGAGCGAAAAGCGGCGGTACATCGCCTCGCTCAGGCGCAGGATCTGCGAATCCGTTTCGGGCGACGCGCCGACGATCATCTGCGTCGTCTGCCCCGCGGGGAGAACGGTATGCTTTTTCGCCTCCATATCCTCGCGCTTCTCTTCGGCAAGCTGCTTCATGGGCAGCAGCACGCTCTCCTTGCTCTTCTGCGGCGCGAGCAGCAGCAGGCTCTTTTCGGAGGGCAGCTCGATGTTGTAGCTCATGCGGTCGACGTACCGCGCCGCGCGCGAAACGAGCCGCCTGTCCGCGTGCGGGATGCCCTTCAGGTGGATATACCCGTTGAAGTTGTATACTTTGCGCAGGCGGATGACCGCGTCCGTCATGCGCTCCATCGTGTAGTCGGGCGAGCGCTCGACGGCGGAGGAGAGGAACAGCCCCTCGATATAGTTGCGCTTATAGAACGCCATGACCAGCTCGCACAGCTCTTCGGGCGTGGCGGAGGCGCGCGGAACGTCCGCGTCCGCGCGGTTGGGGCAGTACAGGCAGTTGTACGAGCAGCGGTTGCTCAGCAAAATTTTCAGCAGAGAGATGCACCGCCCGTCCGGCGTGAAAGAATGGCAGATGCCCGCCGCGTATCCGTTCCCGATGCCGCCCGCTTTGTTCGCGCGCGCGGACCCGGAGGAGGAGCACGAAACGTCATACTTCGCGCTCTCCGTCAGAATTTTCAGCCGCTCGGCGTCGATCATGGTTCCCGCCCTCCTTCGTACCGCTATTATACGCTTTGCCGCACAAAAAGTCAAACATTTGTTCGTATTTTTATCGGGAATTTTGTGCTCGCCGCCGCGTTCGCCCGCAAAACGCGGCAGTGCGGGGGCACATGTGTGAGGACAGGGGAAAATAAATGAAAATTTCACTTGTCTTTCATGCAGTTATGGTTGTATAATAATATTGAGCATGTATACTATGCTTAAAAGCAGGCGGTCGGTCCGCTCCCTTTCGGCGGGATCCGGGAGAGATGGGTGAAACAAGAACGGGCGCCGCAAGGAGAATACGAATGAAAGTTCTGATCGTGGACGATGAAAAGATGATCCGTGACGTCCTGCGCGAATACGTTGAATTCGAGGGGAACGATGCGTTTGAGGCGGAAGACGGGCTGCAGGCCGTGCGCATGTGCAAGGATATGGATTTCGACATCATTCTGATGGACGTGATGATGCCGGGGCTGGACGGCTTTTCCGCCGTCAAAGAGATCCGCAAAAACAAGGACATCCCCGTCATCATGCTTTCCGCGCGCGGAGAGGAATATGACAAGCTGTTCGGGTTTGAAGTGGGAGCGGACGACTATGTGACCAAGCCGTTTTCGCCCAAAGAGGTGATGGCGCGCATCGCGGCGGTCACCAAGCGGCACCGCGCGGGGACGGCTGCGGCGGACCGCAAGACCTATAAATTCGAGGGGCTGGAGATCGACATGAAGGGGCGCAACGTCTACGTCGACGGCGAAAAGCTGGAGCTCACGCCCAAGGAATACGAGCTGCTGTTTTATCTTGTCAAGAACAACGGCATTGCGCTTTCGCGCGAAAAACTGCTGTCCGACGTGTGGGGGTTCGATTTTTACGGGGACGACCGCACGGTGGATACGCATATCAAAATGCTGCGCAGCAGCCTGGGCGAGTACCGCAAATTTATCGTGACGCTGCGCGGAATGGGGTATAAATTCGAAGCATGATCAAGTTGAACGCAAAGCGTTTTCACAGCATCAACTTCATACTGTGGGTCTATTTTCTTGTATTTGCCGTTTTTATCCTGCTCCTTACATGGGTGTTCCAGATGGCGCTTCTGCGCGTTTTTTACAGCCGCGAAGCGGAGTATGACCTGGACAGCATCGGGATCCAGGTGAGCGAGCGGATGAGATATTTTATGAAAGCCGAAGCGGCGTTCTCCGGCAGTGCGAACGGAGCGGAATCTGTCGCGTCGGAGATCGATCTGTATATCGACGCCATACAGAGCGAGCATCCGGAGGTCAAAATTTTTATTTTTGACGGCGAAGGGACGCTTCTCTATCCGAACAGCGGGGATCAGGCGTCGCCGCCGCAGGAAGCGCCGAATAAGGAAACGCTTAAAAATGTCCTGGAATGTGAGCAGACCGAGCGCGGCGATGTGCGCGTGCGCCTGAGCGACGATTATTATGCGTATGCGGCGCGCCTGGACGGCGGCGATACGGATTCTGCGGCAACGGACAGCGCGCGTTACCTGTATATAAGCTATTCGATGCAGCTGGCGAACAGCGCGTTCGGCACCATGCAGTGGGA
The DNA here is from genome assembly GCA_017886545.1 of Clostridia bacterium. Taxonomy (GTDB): domain Bacteria; phylum Bacillota; class Clostridia; order Christensenellales; family Borkfalkiaceae; genus Borkfalkia. The sequence goes on along the minus strand of JAGHJS010000066.1, from coordinate 36,604 downwards.
GCTGATCCTTATTTCCGTCATCGTCATCTTTCTGGCGCTGTTTATTTCGGCATTGCTCTCTTCGCGTCTCACGAAGCCGCTGCACCGCATCACGCAGGCAGCGCAGCGCATGGCAAAGGGCGATTTTACCGTGAACTTCAAGGGCGAATACGCTTATGCCGAGATCGACGCGCTTGCCGAAACGCTGGATTATGCGAAGGAAGAGATCGGGAAGTCGGACGAATTGCAGCGCGAAGTGCTTGCCAACGTTACGCACGACCTGAAAACGCCGCTGACCATGATCAAGGCGTACGCATCGATGATCCAGGAGATCAGCGGCACCGACCCCGCCAAGCGCGAAAAGCATACGCAGGTCATCATCGACGAGTCTGACAGGCTCACGGCGCTCATCAACGACGTTCTGAACCTCTCCAAGATCCGTTCGGGCATGGATACGCTCAAAGTACGCGAGTTCGATCTTTCGGAAGTCGTCGAAACGGTGTTGGAACGGTTCGGGTATCTGACCGAAACGCAGGGATACGTCATCGAGCGCAGGATCGACGCGGGGCTTTGCACCGAAGCGGATATCGAAAAGGTCGAACAGGTCGTGTACAATCTCATCGGGAATGCGGTCAGCTACACGGGCGAGGATAAAAAGATCACCGTCGCCTTATATGCGGAAGGGGAAAAGATCCGCTTCACCGTCACCGATACGGGCAAGGGCATCGCGCCCGAAGAGCGCGAAACCATCTGGGACCGCTACTACCGTTCCACCGATACGCACAAGCGTCCCGTAAAAGGGACGGGGCTGGGGCTTTCTATCGTAAAGACCATCCTCGTCAAGCACGGGTTCGCGTACGGCGTGGAAAGCGAAGTCGGGCACGGAAGCATCTTCTGGGTGCAGTTCCCGCTTACGGAACGGGCAAACTGAATGATAAACGGATCGCCGCGGCGTTGAAAAACACCGCGGCTTTTTTTTGCATTCCGCGTGAAAATAGTGTATACTGGATACTGTAAACGGGAGGAACGGCTCATCCGCCGCTCTTCCGTAAAAAAAAGAGGGCGATCGACGAATTTTTTTGTAAAAACCGTCAACAAAACGGCGGGGCCGTTCGTTTATACGGTGAGGGTACGGGATGGATGCAAAAGAACTGGATGCGCTCCTTGCGCGCGTGGCGGAGGGCGATAACGACGCATTCGGAAAATTTTATGCGGCGACCGCGAAGGGCGTGTTTTCCTTCGCCTATTCGTATTTAGGGAACCGCGAGGATGCGGAGGACGTCATGCAGAGTGCCTATCTTACGGTCAAGCGCAGGGCGTATACCTATAAAAAGGGGACGAACGCGCGCGCATGGCTTTTGCAGATCGTGAAAAATCTTGCGCTGGACGAACTGCGCAGGCGGAAACGGCGGGGCGAAATGCCCGAAAACATGCCCGCGCCGCCCGCGGCGGACGGCGCGGCGCTCTCGTATATGCTCTCTTCGCTGAACGAAACGGAGCGCGAGATCGTTGTCCTGCATGTGTATTGGGGTTATAAGCACCGCGAGATCGCCAGACTCTTGGATATGCCCGCGGGCACGGTCAGCTGGAAGTATGCCGCGGCACTCAAAAAGCTGGAAAAATTCGGGGAGGTGGAATAGGTATGGACCGCAAAGATTTTTTCAAACGGCTTGACGGCGAGCTGGACGCGATCACGCCGCCTCTTTCCGAAACGCTCAAAGCGGAACCGATCGTATCCGCTTCGCCCGAACGCGAACCCGTTCCCGAATACAAGGCGGAGCCCGTGCCGGCGGCTGCGGGCGCAGGCGGGCATTCGGGCAGATTTTTCGGTACGGCGCGGTGGCGCGTGCCGGCGATCGTCCTTGCGTGCGTGCTCCTGTGCGGACTGGTGCTCGGCGTGCTGTTCGCCGCGCTGCCGCGCGGCGGTGTTTCCGTGCTGCGGCTGGACATCAATCCGTCCGTCGGGTTCGTTTTGGACGGTTCGCAGAAGGTGACGGGCGTTATCAGCCTCAACGCGGACGGCGACACCGTTCTGCTGAGCGAGGAAGGCTTTTTCGATTCGCTGATCGGTACGTCCGCGGAAGAGGCGGCGATCGCCGTGACCGACCGCGCCGCGCAGACGGGGTATCTCGACGTGACGGATACGGGCAGCGCGGAAGGGTATAACGAGGTCACGCTGACGCTGACGGGCGCGAACGCCTCGGCGGAGACCGCGTCGGAAATTTCTACCGCGATCACGGAGCACAGCCGCAGTTTGGGTATTTACCTTTATGCGGAAGCCGAAACGGTGAAGACGGACGTTTCCGACCGGGCGGAAAGTTATGCGGAAGAACAGGCGCTGTATTACGAACGGATCGGCGAGGCGGCTGCGCTGGAAGCGTATGCGGAAAGGAGGGCGTACGATTGTGCGGAAGTCCTTCTTGCGGACGCGCTCGCAAAGTACGACCTTTACGTGCGCATCCGTGAGCTGAACGGGCAGATCGCGGAGGCATGCGGCGGTTCGCTGAGCCTCCTGTTCGATACGGCAAGTTATTGGTATTGGCGGGGCAGGGAAGACGCATCCGAAGAAGTGGCGGCGCTCTGTGCGGAAACGGAGCGTACGCTGGCGCAGATGCGCCTGCTCTTCGGGCTGGAATGGGATTCGTATTTTGCATTCGAAACGTCTTACGGGGCGTACATGCTCACGGTCAGCGAGGCGGACGTCGCAGAATTGCGCGTCTTGCTCGAAGAGGGGATCGGCGCGGAAAATTTCGGCGGGACCGAACATTTTTCGCTGCGTCTCAAATATTATAATTTTGTCGGGAACGATCTGCTGCAAACGATTTTTTCGGAACTGTTCGACGGGGTGACGGATACCCTGGAAGAACTCTTTGAAAGCATCTCTTCCCTGGTAACGAGCGAAGCGCAGGCGCTGTACCTGCGGTATTCCGCCCTGTTCTCGCTGCCGCGCGAAGCGATCGGCGAAGCGGAATACGCGGCGTTCCTCGCAAGGATCGGTAAACAGTAAAGGACGAATTGCGCCGCCGCGGATCTCCGCGGCGGCGCAATTCATGCGGGCGGCTTTCTCGGCAGCGCAATTCATGCGGGCGGCTCCTTCGGCGGAAAAATTTTTGCAAAAAAGAAAAAATTTCCCAACAAAACGGTTCCGTCCTTCGTTTATAGTGTGTAAAAAAGAACGCAGGAGGTGCGGAATATGAAAAAATCGATCGGGAAAGTCACGGCGTGCTGCCTTGCGGCGGTGATGACGGGCGCGTTCGGGCTGATCGGCGTGGGGTGCGCCCCGCAGGACGAGGCGGTCTCGTACGTGCAGGTGGATGTGAACCCTTCTTTGGCGCTGTCTCTGGACGCGGGCGGCGACGTGCTCTCCGTGTACGCGGAGAACGAAGACGCGCAGGTGCTCCTGTACGGAGAAGACCTTACGGGGCTGAGCGCGGAAGACGCGATCGATAGGATCGCGCAGCTTTCCGTCGATCTCGGGTACATCAATGAGAACAATTACGGCGTCGACGTTCTGGTCGAAGGGCGGGCGGACGCAGACGAAATCTTTGCCGCGGCGTCGGCGTCCTTTACGGCGGCGGCAGAGGCGGAGGGGATCGACGTGAACCTTTCCTCGGAAGGGACGTTCACGCTCAACCGCGAGCTGCACGCCGTCAATGCGGCGTACGATCTCGACCTCGGCGTGGCGGAGTTCAGCCTTATCCTTTCGGCGCAGGCGGCGGACAATACGCTGACGGTCGAAGCGGCGGCGGATATGGACGCAAGCGAACTGATCGCCATCGTGAACGACGCGGCGGAGGCCATCGAGCCGTATGCGACGGCGGCGTATGACGCGGCGGTGCGCGTGGCGCAGTCGACGTACGAAAACGGCAAGAACAGTCTGCTCGTCACGCCTTACCTGCTGCCTTATGCCAACATTCTTTCCTATCCCGTCAACAGGGGGTTGATCTACAACCTGTATGTCAATGCGTACGGCGCTCTGGATACGGCGCTCGTCGCGGCGGAAGAAGCGGAGGCGGCTGCGCAGAAGACGGCCGTTTCGCAGGAGCTGCTGACGGCGGTCGCGGACGCGATCGGCATGAGCGAGGAGCAGAAGGAGGCGTTCCTCTCCGAGGTCACGAACTATGCCGAGATGAACGACTGGCTGGATTCCTACGTCAAAAACATGACGGCGGACGAGCGCGCGGCGGTCGAAGCGCAGATCGATGCCGCCATGGAAAAGGTGCAGGAGTTCGCCGCCACGGTGGATGCGGGCATTGCCGACGAGTACAAAGCGGCGTTTGAAAAGCTGTGCAGCGACATCTCTTCCGTCATTCCCGACGGAGCCGTGTCCGTGATCTCGGCATACGTCGACGAATTCAAGGGGCTGGTGAACGACCTGCAGACGGCGATCGGTTCCGCAACGGAGCCGAAGGCGGCGGCATACGCCGCGCGCGATACCTTCGATTCCCGCGCCGACAGCACCCTTTCCGACATCCGTTCCGAACTGTCGGAAAACGACCTGAAACTTGTCGATAACGCCGTTGCGGCGCTGGATCAGGCGATGAGCAGGCTCGAAAACGCTTTCGCGGAAGCGAAGGAACAGGCGGCGCAGACCGCGAAGGACTATCTTGCGCAGCTGCGCGCCGGGCGCGGATGATTTCAGCGCTCCTTGCGGCCGTGCTCCCGTATCCCTCTGAGGGCGGCCGAGGGAATGCGCCCGCAGACACATGGTGTCTGCGGGCGTTTTTTGTGCCGTGAAAGGCGCGGAAAGGCGCGGGGCGGATTTTTTCAGGGAAATTTTCGCAAACCTCTTTTTTTTACGGCCGTTTTGTTGTATAATAACGGAAAAGAACAAAGAGGGTGCACATGCAGAAAGATACGGGGAAGCGTGACCGCGAATACCTGCGCCTGATCCGTGAAAAATATCCGACCGTGCAGGCGGCGGCGACGGAGATGATCAACATCGAGGCGATCCTGCGCCTGCCGAAGGGCACGGAGCACTTTATGAGCGACCTGCACGGCGAATACGAGGCGTTCTGTCACATCGTGAACAACTGTTCGGGCGTCATCCGCGAAAAGGTGGAGCGGCTGTACGGCAAGACGATGAGCAAGCGCGAGCGCGACGAGTTCGCCACGCTCATCTATTACCCCGCGGCGATCATCGCCGAAAAAAAGGCGCAGCGCGCGGCGGGAAAAGCGTGGTTCCTCGTACAGCTGCACCGCCTCGTCGAGGTATGCCGCTCGGTCGCTTCAAAATATACGCGCAGCAAGGTGCGCAAGGCGTTGCCGCTGCACTTCGATTACATCATCGACGAGCTTATCAACATGGACCGCGACGATTTCGACAAAGAGGCGTACTACGGCGAGATCTTCACCTCCATCATCGAGCTGGGCAGGGCGGAAGCATTCATCGTGGCGATCACGGACCTCATCAAGCGGCTTGCCGTCGACTGCCTGCATATCGTCGGGGATGTGTTCGACCGCGGCGAAAACCCCGATAAGATCATGGACCTGCTCATCGCGCATCACAATGCGGACGTGCAGTGGGGCAACCACGATATTCAGTGGATCGGCGCGCACATGGGCAACGAGGCGTGCCTGCTCAGCGTGATCGACCTCTCTCTGAAATACGACAATGCGGATCTTCTTGAAGAGGGCTACGGCATTTCGCTGCGCAAACTTTCGATGTATGCGGCGGAGGAGATGGACGACGACCCCCGTTTTTACCCCGTCGGCGCCGATCCCGTGCATGCGGACGAAAGCGTGCGCCTGCTCGCAAAAATGCGCAAGGCGGCATTTCTCATGCAGCTCAAGGCGGAGGGGCATATCATCGAACGCCGCCCCGAGTACGGCATGGACGGGCGGAATATCCTGCGTCGGGTCGATTTTGCGAAAGGAGAGTTCTGCGGCGCAAAACTCAGCGATACTTCGTTCCCGAACGTCGACCCCGCCGATCCGCTCCGCTTCACGCCCGCCGAGCGGGCGGTCATCGACGCGCTCAAACGTTCCTTCCGTTCCTCCGAAAAACTGCGCAGGCACATCGCGTTTTTGTTCGAACACGGCTCCGCATATAAAGTCAGCAACGGGAACCTGATCTTTCACGGCTGCATCCCGCTGGAGCCGGACGGCTCTTACATGAATTTCTGCGGGCATGAGGGGAAGGAGCTTCTGGACTTCTGTGACCGCACCGTGCGCCGCGCCTATGCCGCGTACCGCGAGGGCGGGGAGGAGGAAGAGGCGCTGGATTTTTGCTGGTACCTCTGGTGCGGGCGCGCCTCGCCCCTGTACGGCAGGGAAAAGCTCACCACCTTCGAGCGGCTGTACATCGACGACCCCGCCTTCCATAAGGAGCAGGACAACAGTTACTACCTCTACTGCAAGCGCAGGGATTTCTGCGAGCGGGTGCTGAAGGATTTCGGCATCGAGGGGCAGTACAGCCATATCATCAACGGGCACGTGCCCGTGCGTACAAAGCTCGGCGAAAACCCCGTCAAAGCGGAGGGGAAGCTCATCGTCATCGACGGCGGGTTCTGCAAGGCGTACCATGAAAAGACGGGCATCGCGGGTTATACGCTCATCTACAATTCGCACGGGCTGCGGCTGTGCGCGCACGAGCCGTTCGACTCCATTGAAAAGGCGATCGAACAGCGCAGCGACATCCACTCCGAAGTGACCGTGTTCGAAACGCGCGAAAAGCGGCTGCTTGTCAGCGACACGGATACGGGCGCGGAACTTTTGGAACAGCTCGAAGGGCTGCGCTTCCTGATGCAAAGTTTCAAAGAGCAGATGCTCGGGTAAAAAAAGAAGCAAACTGTCCGCAGAGAAATAGTGATTTGATTTACGGCAAACCGCGCCGCATCCCGAAACGGGATGCGGCGCGGTTGTATGTAAAGGGGCGGTGCAGTCGTTTGGGAGCCGCGCAGCGGCGACGGAATAGCGATCGGTGCAAAGGCGGCTGGGAAGAGTGGGCGGCGGGGTGCCGATCGCGTCAGCCACGACATATCTGCCATAATATTAGTTGGCAAGAGGTCGCGGGTTCAAACTGTTTCATCAAAAACAAAAAAGCGAAAGAGCAATAACTCTTTCGCTTTTTTTGGTCGAGGTGACGGGACTTGAACCCACGACCTCTTGGTCCCTAACCAAGCGCGCTACCAAACTGCGCCACACCTCGAAATTATTCAGTTCAACGGGCAGGTCGTTTCACGACCTCTTGGTCCCTGCGTCGTCGCGGTCGGCTGCTCTCTCGCATCGCCCTGTGGGGCAATGCTCGCATGCGCGCTCCGCTCCTCCTTATCCCAAAAATCTCGTTCGCTGCGCTCACTGCGATTTTCGGGAACCCTGTCCGTGCGCGCTACCAATACTTAGCCACACCTCGTTGCTCTGTTCAATGGCGTTTGACCGAATGCTGCCGATTGACCACACCTCGGGGCAAAACAGCATAACTTATTATACTACTTTTTTGAAAAAAGTAAAATGATTTTACTCCGTTTTTCAAAATTTTTCAAGGAAAGGCGCAGGCTTTTTCTTTTGCGGGCGATTTGCTGAAAATCGTGTGTTTTTCCGCTTGAATTTTTATGCGAGCCTTGACAGCGTAATAAAAAAATGGTATGATAAAAGAAAAGGGGAACGTTTAACGAACGGCGTGCCTCACGAATTAACAGGCGGTAACAGACTATGAGCCAGGCAAAGAAAAAAATCACGTTGAAAGATGTTGCGGCGCATACGGGGCTTTCCGTAAACACCGTTTCGCGGGTGCTGAACAAAAAGCCGTATTACACAAAGGAAGTGGAGGACAAAGTCACGCAGGCTTGCCGCGAACTCGGCTACATTGCGGACAGGAACGCCTCGGGCCTCCGCAGCGGCAGTACGCGCACCATCGCGATCGTGTTCGACGATCTCGTGAACCCGTTCTATTCGTTTACAACGGATATCCTGTCGCGCATCTTTGAGGAAAACGGGTACAATACCATTATTTTTTCCAATAACGCACGTTCTCCGTATGTGGACAATGACCTTATCCGCAGCGTCCTTTCCCGTAAGCCGGACGGCATCCTGTCGTTTTTGGAGCCGGCGGAGGATACAGTCGGCTTCATCCGCGAATCGGGGATCCCGTTTGTCATCTTCGGACGGGACGGCACGCCTTACGGCATGCGCGGCGTGGATGCGGACGAAGAGTTCGGCGGCAGGCTGGCGGGGGAACATCTCCTTTCCCGCGGGTATCGCAACCTCGCGTACATCGGCAGCTGGCATGATGTAAAAGTGTGCCTCGACAGGCAGCACGGGTTTGCGGAAGCGGCGGGCGACGCGTTGGACGGATCGCACATTTTTTATATCCGCGAAACGGATTTCGATGCGATCGCGGATAAACTTGTGGCGGATAAAGTAGACGGGCTGTTCTGCTTTAACGATATTATTGCGTTCGTCATGATCGACGCCCTGGAGCGCCGCGGGCTGCGTATGGGTGAGGATTACGGGATCGTCGGGTACGATAACATTCAGCAGATGCTTCGGATGCCGCGCATGCTGACCACGATCGACGTGGGGGTCACGGAGTTTGCGCACGCGGGCGCGGCGGTAATGCTGGAGATGCTCACGGATGAGGACCTGACGCCGCGTCTGCCGTTTAAAGATACGCATGTTTCCGTCCTGGTCGAAGGGAAGTCGACGCCGCGCAAGGGGTGGTGACCCCGCCCGCGCAGCAGGACGTTCGGACCCGAAGAAGAGCCGCCCGCAATGTTTGATGCGGGCGGCTCTTCCCGTTGTTTTTTATTCGGCGGGGAGCCGGATGTTCTGTTCGCAAGGGGCGGGAGCGGTACTTGTTTCGCCGCCTTCCTGCGGAGGCGTGCGGCGCAGCGACTGTATGAGCAGCAGAACAAACACGGGCAGCAACACTCCCGCCGCAAGAAAGGCGGAATAATTGCCCAATCCGCCCTGTACGGCGAATCCGCCGGCGACCGCACCTGCAACGAACAGAAGCAGGATCGCGGCGTATACGGCGGATTTTTTCAGCTTCAGGCGCTCTTTTTCGCGCAGCCAGCCGTACAGATTGACGACAAGCTGCCGCAGGTTGTTCGTGCAGAACGTAGTGGCGAGCGCCGCGCCGCGGCACTCGGTGAACGTGTTGTACTGCAGGGCGCAGAGAAAAGCGACGGTGGCATAGGTCACGACGTGCGGCGTGTTTTCGGGGAGGCAGGCGATGACTGCCAGTGCGGCGATCTCCAGCCCGACGGCTGCGCAGTGCCGTTTCGGCGCTTTGATAAAGGAAACCGCCACGGCGGAGAGCAGGATCCCCACGATATATGCCAGGATCGAAAACAAAAATTGCAGTGCGCCCGCAAACTGCCCCTGCGCAAGGTTTACCGCCAAAAGGACAAGGTTGCCCGTCTGCGCGTTGCAGAATACGCCGTCGTGATGGAAGTAGGTGAAAGCCTCCAGAAATCCTCCGACGGCCGCGAGCGAAGCAAAAACATACAGCGATTTTTCTGCAAGGAAGGGTTCTTTTTTCATTGCGTGTTACCTCCGTGCCGGACCGCGCACTATTGTATTGCTTTTGTGCGGAAAAGTCAAATCCCGAAAGGGCGGGGCGGAAAGTTCTGTCACAATTTTTTCATAAAAAAGAGCGGCGAAGGGCTTTCAAAGCGTTGACAATTTTATTCGTTTCGCTATAATATTGTTAGTAAACCTAACAATTATTTTTTGAGGTGCGGGAGTGAACAGGCGGCACATCGGTTACGCGGTGAAGTCTTTGGGAAGGCGCATCAATCTTGCGGTGGACAATATTCCGGCGATCAAGGAAAACAAAATTCTGACGGGTATTCATGTTTGGATACTCAATTTTTTGTTCCGAAATGCCGAAAAGGATGTGTTTCAGCGGGATATCGAAGCGGAATTCCAGATCCGCCGCTCCACGGCAAGCGAAGTTTTGCAGGCGATGGAGGGCGGCGGGCTGCTTCGGCGCGAACCCGTCGGCTACGACGCGCGGCTGAAAAAGATCGTGCTCACCGACTACGCGCAGGAGATCCGCAAGCAGCTCGGCGAACAGGTCGAGCGCATCGAATCGCTGCTGACGGAGGGCTTTACGCAGGAGGAGATCGACCGCTTTTTCTCCTATGTGGAGCGCTTCAATGCAAACCTCGAAAAATACGGCGCCTGAACGGTCCTGCCGCAGGGTTTATCAGACAGGTTAAAATTTTATTCTTATAGGGAGATAGCGAATGATCGTAAAAACGTTGGCTAAAAGTATACGCGAGTATAAAAAATCGTCCATTCTTTCGCCGATCTTCGTCTCGTGTGAGGTTATCCTCGAATGCCTGATGCCGTTGGTCATCGTGTGGTTCCTGGACGCGCTGGAAAGCGAGCAGACCATCGCAGAGGGCAGGCTGATGGAAGTCATCCTCGTCTACGGCGGCATCCTGATCGGCATGGCGATATTATCGCTCCTGTTCGGCATGCTGTCGGGCAGGTTTGCGGCGCGGGCGAGCGCAGGGTTTGCGAAGAACCTGCGCAAGGATATGTACTACGCCATTCAGGACTATTCCTTCGCGAACATCGACCGCTTTTCCACCTCATCGCTCGTGACCCGCCAGACGACGGACGTGACGAACGTGCAGATGGCGTACATGATGATCATCCGTGTCGCGATCCGCTGCCCGCTCATGCTCATCTTTTCCCTGGTGATGTCGTTCACGGTGAACGTAACGATCTCCTGGATCTTCCTTGCGCTGGTGCCTGTGCTGGCGGGCGTGCTCGTTATCATCATCTTTAAAACGCACCCCATTTTCGAGCGCGTGTTCCACAAGTACGACAACATGAACCGCTCCGTCCGCGAGGACATCAAGGGCATCCGCGTCGTCAAGTCGTTCGTGCGCGAGGATTTTGAAAAGAAAAAGTTTGAAGCGTCTTCCGAGGATGTGCGCAAAGACTTCACGCTCGCCGAGCGCATCATGGCGATCAACGGGCCTGTCATGCAGTTCTGCATCTGGCTTTCGTTCCTGCTCATCTTTTTGCTTGCGGGCATCCTCACGAGCAACGCGATGGAGGCGGGCAATGCTTCAGGCGCGGTCACCGGCGGCGATCTGACGGCGCTCATCATGTACGCCTCGCAGATCCTTTCCGCCGTCATGCAGCTTTCGATGGTGCTCGTCATGATCATCATCGCGCGCACGTCTGCCGAGCGTATCGTGGCGGTTTTGAAGGAAAAGAGCAACATCGTTTCCCCTGAAAACGCCGTGACCGAAGTCGCGGACGGCGACATCGTATTTGATAACGTCAGCTTCAAATATTCGGAAAAGGCGGAAAAATTTGCTCTTTCGGATGTGAACCTGCACATCAAAAGCGGGCAGACGATCGGCGTTTTGGGCGGGACCGGCTCGTCGAAGTCTACGCTCGTCAACCTCATTCCGCGCCTGTACGACGCGACGGAAGGCGCCGTGTATGTGGGCGGTGTGAACGTAAAGGACTACGACCTCGAAACGCTGCGCAACAAGGTCGCCATGGTGCTGCAAAAGAACGTGCTCTTTTCGGGCACCATCAAAGACAACCTGCGCTGGGGCAAGGAGGACGCGACCGACGACGAGATCAGGCGCGTCTGCCGTCTCGCCTGCGCGGACGACTTCATTCAGTCCTTCCCAGATAAATACGATACCTATATCGAGCAGGGCGGCACAAACGTTTCGGGCGGGCAGAAGCAGCGCCTCTGCATTGCGCGCGCATTGCTGAAAGACCCGAAAGTGCTCATCCTGGACGACTCGACGAGCGCCGTCGATACCAAGACGGACGCAATGATCCGCCGCTCTTTCCGCGAGGAGATCCCGAACGTCACCAAGATCATCATTGCGCAGCGCGTTTCCTCCGTGCAGGAAGCCGACCAGATCATCGTCATGGACGGCGGCAGGATCGATGCGATCGGCACGCATGAGGAATTGCTGGAAAGCAACGAGATATACAAGGAAGTGTTCTATTCGCAGAACAAGATCGGCAACCCCGCCGCCGCGGCTGCGGCGCTTGCCGAGGCGGAGAGCAAACAGACGGCGGACGCCGCTCCTGTTTCGGGAGAGGCTGCAACGGAAGGAGGTGCTGCAAATGAGTAAGGCAAAAACTGCAGTGCAGAAGCCGAAGATGCATTCCTTCAAGATCCTCGGCAGGCTGCTGCGCTATTTGTTCCATTATTATAAGGGCAGGCTGATCGCCGTCTTTGTCTGCATTGCCCTTACGGCGGCAGCGGGTATCAGTTCATCCGTGTTTTTGAGCCTCGTCCTTTCGGAAGTCATCACGCCGCTGACGGACGGCGGCGCCGCTTGGGCGGACGTCGCCGACAGCGTGTTCTACATCATCGGCGGCATGGGGCTTGTGTATATCGTCGCGCTCGGTGCGTCGGTGTTCTACAACCAGACGATGGCGATCGTGACGCAGGGCTTTTTGTGCCATGTGCGTGACGATATGTTTGCGGAAATGCAGTCGCTGCCCATCCGCTACTTCGATACGCATACGCACGGCGACATCATGTCCGTATATACAAACGATACCGATGCGCTGCGCCAGCTCGTGTCCATGAGCATCCCGCAGGTCTTCTATTCCATCGTAGCGGCGATCACGCTGCTCGTCATCATGCTGCTGAACAGCATATGGCTGCTGCTCGTGGTGCTGCTCGGCGTCGTTATCATGGCGTTGGTCGCCAAGTTCGTCGGCGGCAGGAGCGCACGGCACTTCATCCGCCAGCAGGATATCCTCGGTAAGACCGAAGGTTACATCGAAGAGATGATGGGCGGGCAGAAGGTCATAAAAGTGTTCTGCCATGAAGAGCAGGCGAAGCAGGACTTCGACAAGATCAACGACGAGCTGTGCGACGCGTCCGACAAGGCGAACGCCTACGGTAACATTCTGATGCCTGCCGTCATGAACATCGGGCACTTCATGTTCGTCATCACGGCGATCGTGGCGGGGCTGTTCGTGCTGTTCAATGTGCGGAATTTTACGGTCACGGGCTGGGGCGATGTGTTTACCGCCAATGTAGCGATGGTCGGGCTGATCGCGACCTTCCTGAATATGTCCCGCCAGTTTTCGCTGAACATCGGGCAGGTGTCCATGCAGATCAACTCTGTCGTCATGGGGCTTGCGGGCGCGGCGCGTATCTTTGAGATCCTGGACGAACAGCCCGAGTCGGACGAAGGGTACGTCACCCTCGTCAATGCGGACATTGCCGAGGATGGCACCATTACCGAATCGGCTGAGCGCACGGGGAAATGGGCGTGGCGCCACCCGCATAAGGCGGACGGCACCGTCACCTATACGGAACTGAAAGGGGATATCCGCCTCTTTGACGTAGACTTCGGTTATGTGCCCAACAAGATCGTGCTGCACAACGTGAGCATCTACGCCAAACCCGGGCAGAAGATCGCCTTCGTCGGCGCCACGGGCGCGGGCAAGACGACCATCACGAACCTTCTGAACCGTTTCTACGACATTGCCGACGGCAAGATCCGCTATGACGGCATCAACATCAACAAGATCAAAAAGGCGGACCTGCGCCGTTCCATGGGCATCGTGTTGCAGGATACAAACCTGTTTACAGGCACGATCATGGAGAACATCCGCTACGGCAAACTGGACGCGACGGACGAGGAATGCATCGAGGCGGCGAAACTTGCCAACGCGCACGACTTTATCACGCGGCTTCCCGAGGGCTATAATACCATACTCCGCCACGAGGCGTCCAACCTTTCGCAGGGGCAGCGGCAGCTCATCTCCATTGCCCGCGCGGCGGTCGCGGATCCTCCCGTCATGATCCTGGACGAGGCGACGTCCTCCATCGATACCCGCACCGAGGCGCTCGTGCAGAAGGGCATGGACGCGCTTATGAAGGGAAGAACGGTCTTTGTCATCGCGCACAGGCTGTCGACCATTCAGAACTCCGACGCGATCATGGTGCTCGACCACGGCCGCATCATCGAGCGCGGCTCGCACGACCAGCTCATCGCGCAGAAGGGAACGTACTACCAGCTCTATACGGGTGCGTTCGAGTTGGAGTAATCACAAACACTGTACACGTTTTCCCTCCCTGCTTTGCAGGGAGGGAAGCTGCGCGGCGGCGCTCGTATGAGTGCCGCCGCGCAGCTTTTTTATTTGTGCCTTTTTGGCGGGCAAGGCAGCGGGCGGCCTTTTTTGCGCCTGTGCGGTGTGTGCAGGGCGGCTCTTACGCCCGCGGGGATGAAAAGAAAAAATGCCTTTACAAAGGCGTTTGAATTTGGTATACTTTCCGTATGGAAGAACAGAACAGCACAGGCAAATCGCCTGTGGGGAAGGGAAAAAGGAAGAGAAAAGTTTTTTATTGTTTTTCGGGGGTATCCTTATTTCTTTATACGCTGTCATCACTTATGCTTGTTGCGTCAATCTTAGCGGTAGTTGGGATTTTTGTTGAACAAGATGAAAGAGTAGTGTATAATATTTTAGTTTTTATTTCGGCTTGCGTTATTGATGTTTTTATAATACTGCTATTTGTCTGGCAATATCGTGGACGTATCATATTTGAAGAAGAGCAAATCAGCATAAAAGACGGATTGTGTATAGCGGGATTTAAGAGATTGCAGCATGCTTTGGCGATAAAATATGAAGATATTGACAGGGTGTTTGTTACGGAATCAACACGCGATAGTGTGGGTAATTTTGTGCCGTATGTCTTTGTGGATATGAAATATATAGTATTCCAATTAAAGGACGGACGGATGAATCAAAGACTTAATGTCTATTATTTTTCGGGTTGGCAAAAAGTGAAGATAATCAATGAGATCTATACCGGAATGGGAGTGGAATACAGCAAAGAGGAACAGCCCGGGAAAAAGCTGCTGGAAGACTTTAAGGTTCAGCAGAAAAAGGAATGGCAAGCGGCAAAGGAGCAGAAAAAAGCCGAGCGAATGGCAAAAAAACAGCGCAAAGCAGAACAAAAAGCCGAACGGAAAAAGTGAGGCAAACAGCAAAGGGAGGAGCGGTTCCGCTCCTCTCTATTTCGTTTGTAATAGACCTCGTCGCTGCCCGTAGCAGGGGCTGCTGACGTATATGCAGAAGTATATGAGCATGTGCCAGACATGCGGTTTTCGCTGCAAACATTTTCATACAACGTGAAAACCGCCCGCGTTGGTACGCGGGCGGTTTCCATTCTGACATAACAGAGGATCTTTCGGTGGTGCGAACACCGAAAGAGGGTGAACAGGTTTTCAAACAGAAGGGCAGGGCGCCGTTTTCGGCTTCCGTGCGGCACTTGCGTGACAATGGTTCCGCTGTGTCTGCTGCCGCAGAGGCGGGTACCGCTTTGCCGTCCGTTCGCTCCCGTTGTTCGGGAAAATGCTGCAGCCGCAACGCTGCGCGGTGAGCTTCTGTTTACGCATTTATTATACATCACCCTTCGGTAAATGTAAACACCTTCCTTCGCGCTTTTGCTATCCACTTTTGCAAGGCGCGGTAGAGCGGTAGAATTGGCACTCTACTATGCGTAGAATCGCGGTAGAATTTCAGAATTTTCCGCTGTTTTGGTTGCTTTTCCGCCGAAAATCTTGTATAATCAAGAAAAAGCGCCCGATCGGCGCCGCTGCATTGCGCAAAAACTCTTTACCGTCTCCGCACGGTGCCGCTCGCGGATAATTTTTTCGGGCTGCTTTCACGGGGCGTGCCCGACGGGCATTCCGATGAAATATTTCGGAGGCTGCTCCTGCGGAACAAGCGGGATCCGCACATTCGGGCGGAAAGCGGGAAGCCGCTCTTTCGGGGCGGCGCACGGAAGGAGGGAGAGGCAACGCGCGGCGGCGTACGTCGGGGCGGAGCAAGAGTCTATGCGGGATCTTAAGAGCATTGTGGCGCTCAACCTGGTAAACTGCCGTAAGTCGTCGGACATGACGCAGCTGCAGGTCGCCGAAAAACTCAATTATTCGGATAAAGCCGTTTCCAAATGGGAGCGCGGCGAAAGCCTGCCCGACATTTCCGTGCTCGTTGCGCTTGCCAAACTGTACGACGTAACGCTGGATTACCTCGTCACCGAGCATCCGCCCAAGCGTTCGCGTTTCGGCGGCGCAGGCGGAAGGCTGCGCAAGATCATCTTTCTGATCGCCGCCTGCCTCATCGTGTTTTTCCTGGCAACGGTCTGTTTTTGCCTGCTGTATCTCTTTGCCGTGCCGGGCCGCATCTGGATGGCGTTTATTTACGCGCTGCCCGTCTGCGGCGTCATCGCCGTCGTGTTCAGCTGCGTGTGGGGGAATAAGTGGGATCGGACGATCTCCGTTTCCTTCCTTATCTGGACGCTTGCGCTTACGATCTTTTTGGCGCTGAACGGTGTGCCGGAGGGCTGGGTCGTGTTTGTGGTCGCCTTCCCTCTGCAGATTTTAACGGTCCTCTGGTTCTTCTTTTTGGAAAAGCGGGAAGGTTGAAGGGGCGTTCGCTCCTTTCCGATAACGCAGGCTGCGCCGCGCGGAATATTCCGCGCGGCGTTTCATATACAAGGCGCCCTCGCGCGGGGTGCGGCGCGCAAAGAGCGTCTGCGGAGACCGAAACGCAAAAGCGGACATGTTGCATGCAGGAACGCCCCCGCCGTACGGCGGGGGCGTAAAGCTGTTTCGGAGCGCAAGGGGGGGCGGAATACCGCCCCCGTTGATTTGCAGAGGAGTGGCGAAAAGCGATCTATTTCTTATCTTCCGTCCGTTTGATGTTGCCGTCGGTGCAGACGATCGCATCGTATACGGCGCCGCTGCGCCATGTCTGCGCGCCGTTCACTTTGGTCCCGCTGACCGCGTTCCATTGCTCCATGGTGCCGCGGAATGTGACGGAGGTGAGATTCGTGCAGTTGTAAAAACCATAGTAGATCCGTTTCATGCTCGAAGGCAGGGATACGGATGTGATGTTGGGGTTTGCGCACAGCCCGTTGCTGCCCAAATACTGCACTCCGTCCGGGATATACAGTTCGCCGCTTATCCCGTAAGGCAGGCACTCTACCGTCGTCATATCGTAATCGTACAGAACCCCGCCTTGGGCTTTATAATTTTTGTTGCCTTCCGCAACTTTGATCTCACGGAGATTGGGGAATGCCGAGCGTTCCAGCGCGGAGTCCGCCCGGAAATCGTCTACCGCTGCGCCGAGCGTAACGGAAGTGAGCCCCTCGCACCCCGTAAAGCAATCGTATGCGACGGTCGTTATCCTGTCGTTGAAGGTGACGGAGTTCAGCTTTGCGCAATAATAGAATGCGAAGTATTCCATTTGGTACACGGTGTCCGGGATCACGAAGTCGCCGCTCCTTCCTGTGGGCACGCGCACAAGGGTCAGGCCCGTTTTATCGTAAAGCACTCCGTCGACGGAGGAGTAGGACTTGTTTTCGGGGGAAACGTTGATCGCGGTGATGTCGGGGCTGAAATCGAACGCCGTTTCGCTGATCGTATACTGCGTAATCGTTGTGTTGTCGCCGGTAGGAACGGAATCGGGCAGCGTGATCTCTTTGTCCGTGCCGACATAAGATATCAATTGTGCGGTATTCTCACCAAGCATAAATACAAAGCCGTCGTCCGTGTACGCGAGCATAGAGCTCCCGCTCGTCGGGGTATAGACGTTTTTCGCATTCCATGCGATGTAGCCGTTGGAGCTTTCGCCTGCGGTGATGGCGAGCTCGCTTTTGTTGTATATTTCGATCAGGTGCGTGCAGCCGTTAAAAGCGTCGTTTTCGATCAAAGTAACATTCTCGGGAACGGTAAAAGTAATCAGCCCCGAGCAATTCTTGAAAGCACGCTCTCCGATCGTCTCGATGGTATCCGGAAGCGTAACGGAAGCAAGACGCACGCAGCCGTTGAAGGCTTCCGCGCTGATCACCTCCACACCCTCGGGGATCGTAACCGATTCTAACGCTCCGCAACCGCTGAATGCTCCGCTGAAATCGCGTATTTTGATGAGCGTATTATTCTTTTCAAATACGACCTTTTTCAAAGAATCGCACCCCAAAAACGCACTGTCAATATACTGTACGTACCACGGGATGGTAACCTCCGTCATGGAATCGCAATCCTTAAAGCACCAAAGCTGTAATTTGGTCAATTTTTCAGGCAACTCGATATTTCCCAGTTTTGAGCAATCGCTGAACGCCGCCTTGCCGATCGCCGTCACGCTGTCCGGAAGGGATACCGAAACAAGGTTTTTACAATTGAAAAATGCCTGCTCCGGGATCGAGGTGATGCCTTCCGGAATTATTACGGAGGTGATGCTCATGTTGTCGGAAAAGGCATTTTCATCAATGCCCTTGACGGGCAGCATTTCGCCCTCGAACTGCGCATAGGCGGGGATCACGAGGTCTGTATCCGTTGCCGTTCCGATGGACGCGACGGTAAGCTTTGCGTTTTGAACGCTTCCCGTCTTTCTGTATTCCAGTCCCTCGGTGTATTGCATTCCGTACCCGCACACCGAGCAAATGTTTTGTTCGTTCCATTCGTGCTTGCCTTGTTCGGAAACGAGGTCGTGTCCGCAGGTCGCGGCGTGCCAGTGGGAGGCTTCGTCGTAAGACCATTCCGTTTCAAAGGTATGCGAGCCGGCGGGTGTCGTTTCCGTCTTTTCTCTGTCGCAGACCGTGCAGACGTACTTTACCGTGCCCGTCGTGCCGCAGCCGGACGGTTCGATCACCGTGCCGCCGTCCCATTCGTGCGGCTCTTTCGCTCCGGCGGCGCCGCATTCCGTGCATTCGTGCCAATGGTCGGTGTCGTCGCTTTCCCATTCCGAAGAATAGGAGTGCGTATGCTCGTCTTTGCCGTGGTCCGGGTCAGGATCGCCGTTTGCGCAGGCGGCGGATCCGAGTATGCAGGCGAATGCCGTAAATACGGAAAGCGCCGTAAGCAGTGCTTTGTGTTTCATGTTTGTCCCTCCTCAATAAAAATAGCGGGCAGGGCAAAAAAAGAACGCGCCAATCGAAGGCGCGCCCTGCATTTGTACCTCCGATTGATGCCACTCAAACTTCCCATACAACGGAAAACAGAGATACGAAATGCCTTATCGTACCCGTTGTATGGAAATATGAAGTTCAAGTGGCATCTACAGTATACCATATATCCGGTAAAAAAGCAAATTTTTATAAGCGGCAGATAATGCGGGGTTCTTGCGCGGCATGCGGCGGGGCGTGGGGGTAACCGTGCAAGAGGACGGGCGAGCGAGCGGGGAAGTGCGGTGCGGGCAGGGCGGCGGGCGGCAGGCGGCGTGTGCGGCGTCGGGAAGAGGAGCCGGCGGACGGCAGCGTGCGCTCGTGCGGGAGCCGCGGCGGGCGTGGACGTGCGTCGTCGGGAAGGGGCGAAGGGAACGGTCGTTTCTTTTTCCGTGTCGGCAGCGTGAAATTCCGAAATAATTTTACGAAAGATTTGCTAAACGGGCGGTTCTGTGGTATAATAATTTACACTCCGTGCTGCGGGCGCGGTTCGCTTTTCGTGCCGCCGCGTCATATACTGATTACCGTAGGCACTTCGGCGCGGAGGTGGTCGGTATGCAGCAGACGAGGGCGGTGATCTCGCTCGGGGCGGTTTGCAGGAACGCGGCGTTTTTCAAAGCGCGCGCGGGCGGCGCAAAGCTGTGCGCGGTCGTCAAGGCGGACGGCTACGGGCACGGCGCGGCGCAGGTCGCCGCGGCGCTGCGCGGAACGGCGGATCTGTTTGCCGTTTCGCTCGTGTCGGAAGGGGCGGCGCTGCGCCTTGCGGGGGTTGCGGAGGATATTCTTGTGCTGACTCCGCCGCTTTGCGAGGAGGAAGCGCTGCGCGGGCTGTATTACGGGCTGATCTTTACGGCGGGCGACGCTGCCGACTGTGCGCTCCTGGCGCGGGCGGGCAGGGCATACGGCGAACCGCCGCGCTGTCACCTCAAGTGCAACACGGGCATGAACCGTTACGGCACGGACGCGCCTTCGTTTGCGGCGCTGTGCGCCGCGGCGGAGAAAGGCTGCCGCGTCGAAGGCGTCTATTCTCATTTCTACCGTCCCGAACATGCGCCGACGCGCGAAGCGCAGTTTGCGCTGTTCCGCAAGGCGGCGGACGGAGCGGAAACGCGGTTCGGCAGGCTCGTGCGCCATATCGCCGCCACGGGCGGAACGCTCGCGGGCGGATATGAGCAGGACATGGTGCGCATCGGCATCGGGCTGTACGGGTATCTGCCGCAGGGCT
The DNA here is from genome assembly GCA_017886545.1 of Clostridia bacterium. GTDB lineage: Bacteria > Bacillota > Clostridia > Christensenellales > Borkfalkiaceae > Borkfalkia. Next base: position 16,490 of record JAGHJS010000066.1, on the reverse strand, counting down.
TTGCACTGCCGCGCGGTACGCTTGCGCCCGCAATGCGCGTTTTTGCGACGGTGGCGGCGGAACGCGCATATTTGTCGGGCGGCGCAGGGTACGGCGCGCATACGCCGTCGGGCGTGCGGCTGTATACGCTGCGGTACGGATACGCGGACGGGTTCCGCCGTGAAAGCGGACCTTTTCCGCTTTGCATGGACGCTTCCGTCCGCGAAGGCGATGCAAAAAAATACGAAGAGCTGCCCGTGCTCGCCGACGCGGACGCCTGTGCGGCGGCGTGCGGCACCATTCCGTACGAGGTTTTGGTGAATGCGGGGCGGCGTGCGGTGAAGATATATGAAGGATAAAAAGACGCTGCGCCGCGAAATGAAGGCGGTGCGCGCGGCGGTGGAAGGGCGCGCCGCCGCCGATCGGGCGATCGGCGAAGCGCTGCTCGCACTGCCCGAAGTTGCCGCGGCGAAAAGCCTGTTCGTGTACAAGTCTTTCGGAACGGAGGCGGATACGGGCGCCATCCTTGCCGCACTGTGCGGCGCGGGGAAGGAGGTCTTCCTTCCGCGCGTGGAGAACGGGGAGATGGTCGCCGTCCGCTATACGGGGCAGCCTCTTGCACGCGGCGCGTTCGGTATCGAAGAGCCGTGCGGCGAGCCGTTTGCAGGCGCGCCCGACGTGTGCGTCGCGCCGCTGCTCGCGGCGGACGGGCTGTTTCGCAGGCTGGGTTACGGCGGCGGGTATTACGACCGCTATTTTGCGCGCGAGGGGCGCGGTACTTTTAAAATCGGCATCTGTTACGATGTGCAACTGATAAAAACCATTCCCGCAGAGGCGCATGACGCGCGTCTGGACGTCATTGTCACGGACAAGCGTGTGCTGCGGCGGGAGAAGGCGGAGGAACAATGAAGCAAATACTTTCCCGTATCGGATGGGAGATCGTCGAATACCTGCGCAGGATGGCGACGCCGTTCATCCTGAATCTGATGTTCGGCATCACGATGCTTGCCGTGATGGCGATCGAGATCGCCGCGCTGCAGGCGATCCTGATCGTTCTGCTGTTCGCGGGCTGCTGTGTGGCGGGGCTTGTTTACATGCGCGCGGCGGGCGAATCGGCGTATAAGATGAAAGAGCAGGGCGACGCGCGCCGTGCGGGCGTGGTCGGCAGCGAGAGCACGGCGAACGGAAAGTACCGCCTTTCCAAGGAGTACCGCCCGTACAAGGGGCTGACGATCGGGTTGGCGGTCTGCATCATCCCGATCATCCTCATCCTCGTTGCGGCGCTCGCGAAAAGCGTTACGGCGCGCGCGGTGATGGGCTTTGTGTGCGGCTGGGCGTATTTCCCCGAAACGATGGTGTATTCCATCGCGACGGGCTCTGCGAGCGGCTTCCCGTTCTGGCTGCTTTGGTTCGGGTTCGTTCCGATCGCGCTGTATCTCGCCTGCTGCATTTTCGGGTATGAGTTGGGCGCCAACAAAGAGCGCAGAAGGCAGGTCATGCTCGAACAGCGCTCCGAACGCATCGAAGAGCAGAAGCTGGCGCGCGAGGCGCGTATCGAAGAACAGCGCCGCCGCAACAGGGAGCTTGAAGAGCGGAAGAAGTCGCAGACCTCCAAAACCGGCAAAAAGTAGGAGCGACAGTGAGGATCATCGGCGGAAAATACCGTGGCAGAAAGCTGGCGGAATTCAAGGGGCGGGAGATCCGCCCGACCTCCGACAGGGTGCGCGAAGCGCTCTTCAATATCCTCGCGCCCGAAATATCGGGGGCGAACGTGCTGGACTTGTTCTGCGGCAGCGGCGGGGTAGGGTTGGAAGCCTTGTCGCGCGGCGCCGATCTTGTCGTGTTCAACGACGTTTCGGCGGACAGCCTTGCGGTGCTGCGCAAAAACCTCGCGCTGCTGCATGCGGACGCGCAGGTGCATAACCTGGATTTCCGCTTGCTCCCCGCGAGGCTGCATGTCACGTTTGACGTCGTTTACATCGACCCGCCGTACAAGAGCGGGTTCGGGCGGGAGGCGCTCGCGCTCGTCGCGGCGCACGGGCTGCTCAATGCGGGCGGGGTCGCCGTGCTGGAGAGCGACGCGCCTTTTACGGAAAAGGTGGAGGGGCTGGTCAAATACGACGAGCGCAAATACGGCATCGCATACCTGACTTTTTTCGAGCTCGGATAGGCTTGTGCGATGCGCAGGACGGGGAACGGCGCGGAAGGCGTGCCGCCTCGGGGGAGGAGAAGATGAAAAAATGCGTTTTTGCGGGTACGTTCGACCCGCCCACGCTCGGGCACAAGGACATCGTTTTAAAGTGTCTGGAGCTGTTCGACGAGGTGATCGTCGCCATTCTCATCAATCCGAACAAGCGCCCGCTCTTTTCGGAAGAGGCGCGCCTTTCCATGCTGAAAAAGGTGTTCGCCTCCTATAAAAACGTGCGCGTGCTTTCGTATGACGGGCTGACCGTCGACCTGTTGCAGCGCGAAGGCGCAAAGTTTTACGTCCGCGGCATCCGCAACGGCACCGATTACGACTACGAGGCGCAGCTCAATTACATCAATATGGATATGTACAGGGACATGATCACCGTCTTTTTGCCGACGCGGCAGGAGTTTCTGCACATCAGTTCTTCGCTTGTGAAGGACGCGCTGCGGTTCGGGAAAGAGGTGGATAAATATATTCCGGAGGAGATCAGGGGGGATCTGAGGAAATACCTGCAAGAGGCAAAAAACAATGTTTAAAAGAGAAGAACTCATTCCTTCGGCGGAGGAGATCCTGGATCAGCTTCCGCTACCTGCGGAGCTGAAAAAGATCAAAGCGGAGCGCGACGGGCTTGCGTCCTCCGTCATCCGCGGCGAAACGGACAAGCTGCTCGTGATCGTCGGGCCGTGTTCCGCGCATGAAAGCAAGCCCGTGCTCGACTATGTGGAGCGGCTCGGGAAGCTCAACGAAAAGGTGAAAGACAGGATCGTTCTTGTCCCGCGCATCTATACGAACAAGCCCCGCACGAAGGGGGTGGGATATAAGGGCATGTTCACCCAGCCCGACCCGAAGAGCCGCGAAGATATTTTAAAGGGCATCCTCACCATCCGCCGTCTGCACATCGACGCCATCGGCGCGAGCGGGCTTTCCGCCGCCGACGAAATGCTGTACCCCGAAAACTATGCGTATATGGAAGATCTTCTGACATACATAGCGATCGGGGCGCGTTCGAGCGAAAACCAGATGCATCGCCTCGTTGCGAGCGGCATCGAACTTCCCGTCGGGATCAAAAATCCGATGAGCGGGTCCGTTCCCGTTTTGCTGAACTCGATCTACGCGGCGCAGAGCGGCGGGCAGGTGTTCAAGTACCAGAACTGGCAGGTGCGCACAACGGGGAACGAGCTGGCGCACGCGGTGCTCCGCGGCGCGGTGGACGGGTACGGCAACGATATACCGAATTTCCATTATGAAACGGTGATGAAGGTGATCGAAGGTTATTCGCAGACGGGGCTGAAGCATCCTGCCATCATCATCGATACGAACCACTCCAATTCGGGGAAACAGTTCAAACAGCAGATCCGTATCGTGGAGGAGGTGCTCGGCAACCGCCTCTATGACAAGGATTTCAAAAAATACGTGAAAGGGTTCATGATCGAGAGTTTCATCGAGGAAGGCTGCCAGAAGGAGGACGTCGTGTACGGAAAGTCCATCACCGACCCCTGCCTCGGCTGGGCGGATACGGAGCGCCTCGTGCTCGACATTGCCGAAAAAGTGTAGAGAGGAAAGGCGAAATGTCAGAACAGCCGAAACAGCCGTGCGGGCGCGTAAGCTATCTCGGTCCGCAGGGGAGCTATTCGTCTCTTGCGGCAAAGGCGCTTGCGCCGGAAGCTTGCGGGATGCCCTGCGGCAGTTTTTACGCGGCGGCGGACGCAGTGGAAAGAGGGGAGGCGGATTGCGCCGTCCTGCCGGTGGAAAATACGCTGCAGGGCGCGGTCACGCAGAACCTCGATCTGCTGTATGCGTCTGCCGATTTGTTTGCCGTGCGCGAATATCTTTTGAAGATCGAACATCGGCTGATCGCAAGGGCGGGAACGGAGCTTTCGCAGGTGCGGCGCATCTTTTCGCACCAACAGGCGATCCTGCAATGCGGAAAGTTCCTTTCGCGCGAACTGCCGCAGGCGGAGCTGATCTATACCGAATCCACGGCGGAGAGCCTGTCTCACCTCGAGCGGGAGGGGGACGCGGGCATCGTCGGTTCGCATGTGCGCGCGGAGGGATTCGCCTTCCTCGGCGGGAACATTGCGGACGAGCCGAAGAATTTTACGCACTTTCTGCTCGTCAAAAAGGGGGCGGCTGCTCTTCCCGAACACAGCAGCTTCGTCTACTTTGCGGCGAGCTGCCCGCACGAGCCGGGCGCGCTCGTAAAGATGCTGCAGATCCTTGCCGCGTTCGATCTGAACATGACGAAGATCGAATCGCGCCCCATCAAAAATTCGCCGGGGGAGTACTGCTTTTTCATCGAATTCAAGGGCGACATCGCCGAACCGAGTGTGCAGGTCGTTGTGAACCGTTTGGAAGAGTACAGCAAAAATTTCAGGCTTTTGGGCTGTTATTGAGCTGTTGCACAGTACTATGTGCGGCATAAAACGGCAAAAATCATAAAACAAAAGAGCAAAACGCAAGGCATAGGAGGAAAGCTGCTATGCCTTGCAGTATCTTTATCCCGATAAAGGGCCCCGCCTTTACGCCCGCGCCCGTAAGGAAAGCGAGCTGTTGTGCGAGGATGCTTCCGCCTCCGAACGTGACGAGGAAGGCGCACAGCGGCAGGGCGAGCGGCGCGCCGCTCGCCGCGATCGAGGCGCAGCCTTGCGTCGCTTCCAGCAGCCCTGCCGTAAGTCCCGCGGCGGCGCCTTCGGAGCCCGCGGCAGAGAGAGGAAACGAGAGGAGCCGTTCGAGCGGCACCGATATGTGCAGGTCGGAAAGCGCCTGCATCAGCACGGAAAAGAAGGCGATGAACCCGCCCACGCACAGTACGGTAAGCACGCCGCTCTGTACGGATGCGGCGAGGATGCCGTCCGTATCGGGGTGCGGCGCGGCGGTTTTGTTTTGTACGCGCAGGGCGTGCGGAGGCATTGTTTTTTTCAGCCCGGCGTGCGGCGCAGGGGCTTTCTGTCCGGCGTGTATATTTCTTTTTTTTCGTCGGTTTGCAAAGTACAATGCGAGATATACGCCTATGACTGCGAGCAGGTGCGCGGCGAGTAAGACAGCTCCCGCGGCGGCGCTCCCGAACATCGCGCCGCCCACGCTCCCGACGAGGAACATCGGCCCCGAAGTAGAGCAGAGCACGCTCATGCGCTTTGCCTGTTCGCGGGTGATCGCGCCGCCTTTGTACAGGTCGGCAACGGTACGGCTGCCGACGGGGTATCCCGAAAGCAGGCTCACGAGCAGGCAGTAAGCCGCGCTGCCGGGCAATCCGATCTTCTCTGTCAAGGGCGAAAGTCTGTCCGCAAGTTTCTGTGCAACGCCCAGCTTGGTCAAAAGCCCCGTCAGGATAAGGAAGGGGAAGAGTGCGGGCAGGACTGCCTTTGCCCACAACGCCATGCCCTGAATGCACGCCTCTGCGTAGCGCGCAGGGGCGGTAAGGAGCAGACAGAGCAGGAAAAGCAGAAGCACGGAGAGCAATGCTGCGGGCAGTCTGCGGCGTCGCGGGGTTTTGGCGCGGAACGGCTTCTTTTGTTTGCGGGCGGCGGAGCGTGTGTGCTGACTGCTCATCACCGTTTCTTGTGCGCGCGCGGAAAGCGGCGCGCGCTGTCGGACGGGATATTCGTACATATTGCTACTGTATTTTTGCGGAGGGGAGAATATGCCGAAAACGCTCGGATTCGCGCTCGGCGCGGGCGGTGCGCGCGGCGTCGCGCACGTCGGTTTTTTAAAGGCGATGGAGGAAGCGGGGATCGTTCCCGACTTTCTTGCGGGCTCTTCGATGGGCAGCGTCATCGGCGCGTGCTATGCCGCGGGAATGACGGCGGACGAAATGCGCGAAGCGCTTAAATCGCTCCGCGCGGGCGACGTGGTCGACCTCGGCGTGCGCCCCATCCGCAGGCTGGGGCTTTTGAAATGGGAGCGGGCGCGCAAATTCTTGGAAGCGCACATCGCGGCGCGCACCTTTGAAGAGCTGCGTATCCCGTTCTGTTGCGTCGCTGTCGATATAAAGAGCGGGAAGGAGGCGACCTTCTCTTCGGGCGACCTGCTCTCCGCGGTGCTCGCGTCGGGCACTATCCCCGCGGTGTTCCGCCCCGTGGAGCGGGAGGGCGGTCTGTATGTGGACGGCGGCGTGCTCTGCCGCGTGCCCGTACGGCAGGTCAAGGCGATGGGGGCTGACGTCGTTGTCGCGGTCGACGTGCTCGGCAGGTGCCGCGAAACGGAGAAGGTGCCGCACGTCCTTTCGCTCGTGGCGCGGGTATACGACATCATGGACGACGCGCGCACGCAGGCGGAGCGCCGCCGTACCCGCCGCATCACCGACCTCTGGCTGGAACCGGATATGGGGGACCTGAGCCAATACAAGGTCAGATACTATGACGAGGCGTACGAAGCTGGGTACCGCATCGGAACGGAAAATGCTGAAAAAATCCGCACACTCATCGTCGAATAGGAGAATTTTGCACAAAAATCAAGTACTATGCCACACATAAAACGATAAAATAACAGGATTTTGAAAGAATGGACCTCTTTGATCTGAACAACAATGAAAACGACGCGAAGCCGCTTGCCGAAAAAATGCGGCCGTCCAACCTTGACGAATTCATCGGGCAGAGCCACATCGTGGCGGAAGGCAGCCTTCTGCGGCGTGCCATCAAACTGGACAGGCTGGGCAGCTGTATCTTCTGGGGACCGCCCGGCTGCGGCAAGACGACGCTTGCGCACATCATCGCGAGCACCACGCACGGCAAATTTATCAAACTGAACGCCGTGCAGAGCGGCGTCGCCGACGTAAAGAAGGCGGTGGAGGACGCGCGCACGGCGCTCAAGTTGTACGGCAAGCGCACCTACCTTCTGCTGGACGAGTGTCACCGCTTCAACAAGGCGCAGCTCGATTCCCTGCTGCCTTCCGTCGAGCAAGGCACGCTCGTGTTCATCGGGTCGACGACGGAAAACCCGTACGCGTCCATGACGCCCGCGATCGTCTCCCGCTGCCGCGTGTTCGAGTTCAAGCGGCTGACCGAGGCGGAGATCCGCGGCGCGCTGGAGGCGGCGCTCACCTCGCGCAAGGGGCTGCGCGCCTACAATGTAAAAATGGACGAGAACGCGCTTTCGCACATCGCGCGCACGGCGGCGGGGGATCTGCGCACGGCGTACAACGCGCTCGAGCTTGCGGTGCTCACCACGCCGCCCGCGGCGGACGGGAGCATCCATGTGACCCTTGCCGACGCCGAGCAGTCCATCCAGCGCAAGGCGCTCTCCTACAACGAGGACGCGTATTACGACTATCTTTCCGCCTTCTGCAAGAGCCTGCGCGGAAGCGATGCGAACGCCGCGCTCTTCTATGCCTTCCGCCTCATCGAGGGCGGGTGCGACCCCTTGCTCATCGCGCGCCGCCTCGTCGTGCACGCGAGCGAGGATGTGGGGATGGCGGATCCGAACGCGCTGGTCGTGGCGGTAAGCGCGCTCACCGCATTTGAAAAGCTGGGCGCACCCGAAGGGCTCATTCCGCTCAGCAACGCCATCATCTATGTGTGCGAGGCGGAAAAATCCAACTCGGTGATCCTGGCGATGGACGGCGCGAAGCGCGCCGCGCACGAAGTGGCGGAAGCGCCCGTGCCGCCGTACCTGCGCGACAACAGTTACGGCTCTGCCGCGGACAAGGCGCAGAGTGCGAACTACAAGTACCCGCACAATTTCGGCGGGTGGGTGGAGCAGCAGTATCTGCCCGACGCGCTCAGAAACGAGGTGTTTTACCGTCCGCAGGGGCGGGGCTTTGAAAAGACGGTCGCGGAAGTACGCCGCCGCAAGGGCATGCGCGACGATACGCTCCCGACCCCGCCCGCAGGCAGGCCGCATCCGTAAATAAAAAAGAGCCGCGCAAGGCAGCGCGGCTCTCGTTGTTTTGTGTTGTGATTTAGCGGCATTTGACAGAGATTTGCTCTATCATTTTTTTTGCGCGATTTTTAATGATCGCTGTTGCTTTGAGCAAGTATTTTTCAATGTGTTCAATATAATACGACTTTTCAAGTTCAGTCCATTCTTGTTTTTTTCTTAAACAATATACATATGGGGAGAAAACAGCTTGCGGCTTATCATCGGCAAAATAATCTTCCAACCAACATAACTTACGGAAATGTTTTAACCCGCCATTTGTGTTTAACCAAGAAAAGAAAAATTCGTTTCGATGGACTAACGTGTTCAAACGGGGGTCGCCATTTCCGGCAGACAAGCACATATCTAATTGTTGCAGAAATAAATCGAAATAATCTTTATAAGCTGTTCCGCGATATGTATTCAGCGTATATGCTCGCTTATTGTCTGACTCTGCAATATTTGGTAAAAGAATAAAGTTGCCTATTGAATGATAAATAGTATAAAATTTAATTGCTAATGCCCGTAAACGTTCAGAGGCGTTGCTCCTCTCTATACCAATGCAAGAGCGTTGTTCTGTTAGATAAGCGCCTAAAACCGTCCGAAATGTATTTAACGTATCGCCACGATACTTTTTTCCTGTGCCGATATCGGACAATGTTATATCGGGGTATGTCTCACCCCACAGCAGAAAACAGATAGCCCGCGTTACATTCGTGTCATCACAATCGAAGTTGCGGCCATTACAGCCAAACCGCTTGTCGTATCGTAAAGAGGTAAAGTCAAAATCGAGAAGGGCATGAATATCGCCATTCAGATGTTTGCCTATAAATTCATTGATAAAGTTTTTGCAATGAATAAAATCGTTTGGCTGGTTCATGTCGTTCCGTAGGTGGTAATGCGTATCTGCTTTTTTGCATTAAATGAATTAAAGACGATGTCAAAATGTCTGTTCAGTCGATATAGTCGACCTTCGTCACGTCGTTTTTGGGGGCGGTGCGGGGCGAAAGCTGTTCGCTGCAATAGCCGACCGCGGCGGAGCCGATGGGCGTGAACCCTTCGGGCAGGTTCAAAAGGGCGCGGAGTTTTGCCTCCTGCGCCGTGCCGCGCATCGCGCGCACGGCGCCCTGCACGTAGAGGCTGCCCAGCTCCAGTTCGGTCGCGGCGAGCAGCATGTTCTCGATCATGCAGCCCGCGTTCGCGTATTCGGTGTGCTCGTCGGGGCGTTTGCCCGAAACGATGATGAGCGCACCCGCATTGTGCACGGGGTCGGCGGCAGGATCGCCGCACTGTTCGCGCGCAAGCGCGGTAAACTTTGCGACCGCCGCATGCGTACTGAGCACGCTCAGGTGCAGGCTGTCGTACCGTTTCATACCGACGGGCGCAAACAGCGCTGCCTGTACGATCTGTTCGAGCTTTTCGCGCTCCACGGGCGCGTCCGAAAAATCGCGCACCGAAACGCGCGCGGCAATGGCTTCAAAGGTGTTCATAGGGCCTCCTTTATCGATAAAATTGTTTTGAACGGAAAGGACTGTGCGAACTCAAAACGGCTCTTTACAGGACTGCGCGAAGCGAAATCAAAGCGGCTCTTTTGCGCGGTCGATGAACCGCTTTGCGGCGCAGTCGCTCAGCCCATAGGGGCGGAATCGCTCCATAATGTCGCGGAGCAGCGCGCTTTCTTCCCTTTCCGCGTGTTTGCGGGCATAGCGGAGCAGTTCGTTGTCCGTTTGCTTGTATGCAAAAAAGAGCGGAAGCGCGTCATCGAAAAGCGCAACTCCCGTTTTACAGGGCTGCTTTTTCAGAAAAATGCATTTATAAGCCGCGACCCAACCGATTTTCGGCAGAGGGAAGCGGGAAAGGACGGTCGCACTTGCGTCCTGTTCGATATGGTTGAACCATAGTTCGCCCGAATAGCCCTCCTGTTCGAGAAAAGCCAGCAAAGTCAAAGCGTTCACGGCGCAAAACATATCGCCGTCAAAATACAGTTCTGCGCGACCGAAGCGACCGATCGTGCGGAGCGCGCCGCGCGGCGATTTTTTCAGGTAGTCCGTGAGCGAAACGCCGTACGCCTCGGCGCGCATGCTGCAGAAAGCGTCGCCGTAGACGGGCAGGCAATATTCGCCTTCGCACATGGCTTCGTTGAAGGGGAGGATCTCGTCCTGCGGAAAGATCTTCTGCAGCGATCGGGCGACGCATTCGCCGTTTGCAATGCGGATCGTCATGGCAACTGTCTCCGTGCGGTCAGCGTTTGTAGATGTTCCCGCCATGGCAGTCGATGGCGACGATGCAGGGGAAGTCTTTGACGGTGAAGCGGTAGACCGCTTCGCTCAGAAGGTCGGGGAAGGCGACGAGCTCGCTTTTCTGCACGGCGTTTCCGTACAGCGCTCCCGCTCCGCCGATCGCGGCAAAGTAGACGGCGCCGTTTTGTACGATCGCCTCGCACACGGCGGCGCTGCGCTCGCCCTTGCCGATCATGCCGCGCAGCCCGAGATCTAAAAGCCGCGGCGCGTATGCGTCCATGCGCGCACTCGTCGTGGGGCCGCAGCTGCCGCACGCCTTGCCTTCGGGTGCGGGGCAGGGGCCTGCGTAATAGATGGTCTGCCCTTTAAGGGGGAAGGGCAGTTCTTCGCCGCGGTCGAGCATCTCGCAGATGCGCTTGTGCGCGCAGTCGCGCCCCGTCAGGATCGTGCCGCTCAAAAGCACGCTTTCGCCCGCGTGCAGGGCTTCGATGGCTTCGTCCGTGAGGGGAAGGGTCAGGGTCTTCATTGCAGTTTCTCCTTTTCGGCAAGGAAGGCGCGCAGCTTTTCGGCCGCGCTCTTCATGTTGATATCGCATAAAACGGGGAGCAGGTCGGTCAGCTCCTCGGGCGGAAGATCCCACCAGCGCAGGCGCTCCAGAAGGGCGATCGTCTCGTCGTCGAACCGCTTTTTGAGCGGGCGCGCGGGGTTGCCGCCCACAACGGTGTAGGGGGCTACGTCGCCCGTCACGACCGAGCACGCGGCGACGATTGCGCCGTCGCCGATCTTCACGCCGGGCATCACCGTGCAGCACCTGCCGAACCATACGTCGTTGCCGACGACGGTGTCGCCCTTGTGCGGCAGCTCCTCTATGTGCGGCGTGCTGATCTTCCGCCAATCGCCGCCCATCACGTTGAACGGATAGGTCGTGGCGCTGCCCAGCCTGTGGTTCGCCGCGCCCATGATAAAGACGGTGCCGTGCGCGATCTGGCAGAATTTTCCGATGATAAGCTTATCGCCGAATACGGGGTAGTTGAACAAAATATTCGTCTGCTCGAACGCCTCCGGCGCCTGCTCGCTGTCGTAATAGGTGTAGTCGCCTATAAAAACATTGGGCGCTTTGACCACGTTTTTGAGGAAGACCGTCGTGCCGTATTCGTTCGGAAAGACTGCGTTTTTATCGGGAATTTCCGTGTATTTCAATATTTCACCTCAAATTCAGAGTACTATGCGACGCATAAATGCGGCATATAGGCTGTTTTTGCTTACAGCTCGGTCCTGGCGGCGCGCATGCAGTGGCACTGGATGTTGACGGCGACGGGCAGCCCCGCGATGTGCGTGGGTGCGACTTCGCACAGCACGCCGAGCGCGGTGACCTTGCCGCCGAACCCCTGCGGACCGATGTGCAGGGCGTTGATGCGCTCCAAAGCCTCGCTCTCGATCGCGGCGACGTCCGCGCGCGGGTTGTGTGTGCCGAGTTCGCGCGTGAGTGCCTTTTTGGCGAGAAAGGCGCAGGTGTCGAAAGTGCCGCCGATCCCGACCCCGCACACGACGGGCGGGCAGGGCCTGCTCCCTGCAAGGCGCACCGTTTCGACGATGCTGTCGATCACGCCCTGCACGCCCTGCGAAGGGGTGAGCATGTACAGGCGCGACATGTTTTCGCTGCCGAATCCCTTGGGCAAAAAGGTGAGCCGCAGCCGATCGCCCGCAACGATCTCGGTGTGCAGCGCGGCGGGGGTATTGTCCGCCGTGTTCACGCGCGTGAGCGGGTCGCACACGCTCTTGCGGAAACGAAAATCTTCATACGCCCTGCGCACGCCGCTGTTCACCGCGTCCGCAAGGAGTGCGCCTTCGATGTGCACGTCCTGCCCGATCTCGGCGAGGATGACGGCGTAGCCCGTGTCCTGGCAGACGGGCATGCGCTCCGCCTTGGCGGTGCGCGCGTTCAAAAGCACCGTTTCGAGGGCGAACTGCGCCGCGCTGCCCGCTTCTTCCCGATCTGCGGCTTCCCCGATCGCCTGCATGCAGGAGGGGATGATGCCGAGGCAGGCTTCCTCCGCCAACCTGTAGACTGCCTGTTCCACTTCTTCCGACCGTATCGTGCGCATGCTGTTCCTCCGTGTGTTTCTTCCTATCTGATTATAGCAGAAATTCGCGCAAAGGGAAAGGTTTTTATTTACTTGCGCAAAATTTTTCGGTATAATAGAGGACATGAACGGGAACAACGGCGGCGCTTCGCCGCAGCAGACGAATAAAAATTCCGAACAGGCGAATAGAAACCCCGAACAGACGGAAAAAAGTCCCGAACAGACGGGCGCAGAAGAGCGCGCCGCGCGCATTCCTTCGCTTTCGGAAGAAACGGAAAGGGGCGCGCCCCTTTCGGGGCACACCGTGCAGGTGCGGCCGATGGATACGGAAGAATTGCCTGCGGGCGGCGCTCCCGCGCCCTCCGCGGGCGGCGCGGACGGGCAGCAGACGCAGGTGCGTTCGCCGCTGTATATGCGGGCGCGGCTTTCGGGCGGGTTCTATTCGGCGGTCGTCCTCGGGATGCTGCTTCTGAACTGTGTGTATTCGCTCACGGTCATGCTCATCGCGCGGGCAGGGAATACCGAAGTCGGCGCGGTCACGGGGTCGGAGGTCGCAAAGTATCTCTCCTACCTTTTATACCAGCTTCTGTACGTCGGGGCGCTTGCGGCGGTCATCTTTATCTATAAGGAAAGGCCGCGCGCGTTCGGCTACCGTAAAACGAGCTGGAAATACTTCCTCATCGCGATCGCACTGCAATTCGGGCTTTTGTTCAGCCTGGATAAGGTCAATTCCTATTTCCTCGAACTGCTCGAACTGATCGGGTACAGCGGCGGAATGAGCGACGCCTCTTCGCTGCCCTCCATGGCGGGCGCGGGGATCGTCGGCGCGCTCGCCGTCGTCGCCGTGCTGCCCGCGTTTTTGGAGGAGAGCATTTTCCGCGGCGTGATGCTGGAGGGGATGAAGGCGCTCGGCACCGCCGCCGCCTGCCTTCTGGGCGGGCTGTGCTTTTCGCTCTTTCACCAGAACCCCGAACAGACGATCTACCAATTCATCTGCGGCGCGGCGTTCACGCTGCTTGCGATACGCGCGGATTCGCTGCTGCCCGCCGTCGCGGCGCATCTTCTGAACAACGCGTTCATCGTTCTGGAACTGCGGTTTTCTTTTTTACGGCATGTGCCGCTTGGCGGGGAGATCGCCATCTATGTGCTGTCCGCGCTCTGCCTTGTCGGTTCGCTCGTGTGGCTGCTCTTTTTTGACAAGCGCGGCAATACAAAACGGCAGGTCCCGTGCAAGGCGTTCGTAAAGCCTGCGCTGCCCGGCATCATCGTGTGCGCGGTGATGTGGGTATATGTGTTCGTCGTGGGGGTGCTGTGATGCAGAAGGTGCGTATCGTCTGCGTGGGCAAATGCAAAGAAAAATTTTATGCCGACGCCTGCGCGGAGTATTGCAAGCGGCTCTCCCGCTTTGCCGATGTCAGGGTGGAGGAACTCCCCGAGCGCCGCACCCTCGCCGAGGAGGCGGAGGCCATCCTGCCCCGCCTGCGCGGGTTCGTCGTCGTGCTGGCGGTGGAGGGGAAGGGGCTTTCCAGCGAGGCGCTCGCCGCAAAAATGAAAGCGCTCGCCGCGGCGGGCGCGGAAGTGACCTTTGTCATCGGCTCTTCCTGCGGATTGGACGCGCGCGTAAAGGAGCGCGCGGATATGCTGCTCTCCTTTTCGGCGATGACCTTTCCGCACCAGCTCATGCGCGTTATTCTGCTCGAACAGATCTACCGCGCGTATATGATCAACGCGGGGGCGGAGTACCATAAATAAGGGGCGGATACAATAGGGACGGATGCATCCGGACCCTCCCGCCGCGGACAGCTGTATTTGAAAGCTCCCGTCGCGGACAGAATTTTTGCTTCCGCCATATAGTGGAAGCATGGATGCACTGCAAAAAGTATACGCGTTTTACGAAAGCTGCAGCGGCGAAAAGCGGGTGATCGGCAGGAGCGTGTGCGGGCAGCCGATCGTGGCGCTGTTCGTCGGGGAAAAGGGATACCCGCAGCTCATTGTACAGTATGCCATCCACGCGCGGGAGTGGGTGACGGCGCTCCTTGCGCCCGAACATATCCGCCGCGGCGTACCGCGGGGCGGGTGCTGGTTTTTGCCCTGTACCAATCCCGACGGCGCGGCGCTCGCCCTGCGCGGCGAAGCCTTTTTACAGACGCTCCCGCGGGAGCGGGCGGAAAGCCTGCGCCGCATCGGCGGGGGCGGGTTTCGCCTTTGGAAGGCGAACGCGAACGCCGTCGACCTGAACGTGAATTTCGACGCGGACTGGGGGCGGGGCGTGCAGAACGTGCGCGCGCCCGCCCCCGAAAATTACATCGGCGCGGCGCCCTTTTCGGAGCCGGAAACGCGCGCCCTGCGCGACTTCACACTCGAAGTTTCCCCCGACGCTACGGTCAGCTATCATACGAAGGGGGAAGAGATCTACTGGCACTACGGGCAGACGGGAGAACGGGAGGCGCGGGACGGCGCGCTCGCCGAAGCGCTCGCCCGCGCAACGGGGTATGCCGCGCGGCGCATTGCGGGCAGCAGCGGCGGGTATAAAGATTGGTGCATTCAGACGTGCGGCATTCCCGCCTTTACCATCGAGGCGGGGCGGGAGAGCGCGGCGCACCCGCTGGAGGAAGCGGAGCTGCCGCAGCTCCTCGGCGCGAATGCCGACGTTCTCGCCGTCCTTTCGGAGGAATTATGGAAGACAAGATAAAATTCATGCGCGCGGCGCTGCGGCAGGCAGAACGCGGGCTCGCCGAAGGGGAAGTGCCCGTCGGCGCGGTGGTCGTGCTGAACGGGAAAGTCATCGGCCGCGGGCACAACCGCCGCGCGAAGACGCAGCTTGCAAGTTCGCACGCCGAGATGTACGCCATCGACCGCGCCTGCAAAAAGCTGAACAGCTGGCGGCTGGAGGACTGCGACCTGTACGTCACCCTCGAACCCTGCCCGATGTGCATGGGTGCGGCGCTCAACGCGCGCATCCGTAAAGTGTATTTCGGCGCGTACGAGCAGAAGGGAAGGTCGATGACGGACGAACTTGCGGCGAGCAACCTTCTGAACCACACCGTCGAAGTGGAGGGCGGCGTACTCGGCGAGGCGTGCTCGGAGCTTTTGAGCGGGTTTTTCCGCGCCATGCGCGCGCGTACCGCCGCGCAGCGGCGCGCCGAAGGGCAACAGGAGGGCGCTCTTCCCGCGGACGGGCGGGAAGCGGACGGAGATGGCGCCGCCGAATAAATTTTTCGGACGGGCGCGAAACGGTTGACTATTTTATACAAACAAATTACAATATACCTATAACGGCTGCCGCAGGGGAAAACCGCGGTGAACGTTGCGGGGCGCCGCAAAGGCGCGTATGGGGGAAGGCGAACGGTACGTTTCGCCCTCGGCTTTTCATTTTTATAAAAGCCGTCGTATTTTGTATTCTTGGCTGCGGCAAAGATCGCGGTATGCGCAGACGCGCATAGCGTTTTTTCGGAGGTACACATGATAACGCACGGCAACGAGATCAAACTGTTTGCGGGCAATTCCAACCACCCCCTCGCGGAGGCGATCGCCAAAAAGCTCAACACAGAGCTCGGCGGCGTGGAAGTGGGCCGTTTTTCGGACGGAGAGACCTCCGTGCACCTGGATGAAACGGTGCGCGGCAGGGATCTCTTTATTATTCAGTCCACGTCCGCACCCGTCACCGACAACCTGATGGAACTGCTCATCATGATCGACGCCGCCCGCCGCGCAAGCGCGGGGCGCATCACGGCGGTCATCCCGTATTTCGGGTATGCCCGTCAGGACAGGAAGGCGCGTTCGCGCGACCCCATCACGGCAAAACTCGTTGCCGATCTCATCACGGCGGCAGGGGCAGACAGGGTGCTGACCATGGACCTGCATGCCGCACAGATCCAGGGCTTTTTCAATATCCCGCTCGATCACCTTTTGGGCGGGCCTACGCTCTACAATTATTTCCGCAATAAAAAGATCATCGACGAAAATTTTGTCGTCGTTTCCCAGGCCATCGGTTCCGTCACCCGCGCGCGCAACGTCGCCATGAAGCTCAACTGCCAGATGGCGATCATCGATAAGCGCCGCCCGAAGGCGAACGTGATGGAGGTCATGCACATCATCGGCGACATCGAGGGAAAGAAGTGCCTGATGGTGGACGACATGATC
>JAGHJS010000065.1 GCA_017886545.1 Clostridia bacterium | reverse complement strand
GGGCGAATGCCCGCCGCAATGCGTACGCATTGCAGGGGCGCAGCCCCTGTGAGCCGAAAAACGAGCCGCCGAGAAGGAACGGCGGCGAGTAATCGGCGGCAAAAAAGCCGGCGCTTTCGGCAACAAGTTGCCATGGGCATACGCCCATATGCCGCTGCTTTGCGGCGCATCTGCCCGAAAAAGCACGCGGAGAACGCGCCGACATCTTAAAAACCATGACCATGAACTATCAGACAGAAATCATAGATTCCATTATAGACCTTGTAAAAATCGAAAGCTCGCAGCAGCCCGCGCTGCCGGGGAAGCCCTTCGGCGAGGGCGCGGCGGAGGCGCTCGGCGCCTTCCTCTCCCTTGCTAAGCGGCTGGGCTTTGCGACGCGCAACTACGACAACTACATCGGCGAAGCCGTATGCGGCGAAGGCGAGCCGTTCGCCGTTTTATGCCACCTCGACGTCGTCCCCGCGGGCGAGGGCTGGACGCACCCGCCCTTCGGCGGCGAGATCGAAAACGGCAGGCTGTACGGCCGCGGCACGGTGGACGACAAGGGCCCCGCCGTCATCTGCCTGTACGCCCTGAAAGCGCTGAAAGACGAGGGGCTCCTCCCCCGCCGCACGGTAAAGCTCATCGCAGGCTGCAACGAAGAGAGCGGCTGGGCATGCATCGACCACTACAACAAGGTCGCCGAAATGCCCGAAGAGGGCTTTACGCCCGACGCGGACTTCCCCGTCATCTATGCCGAAAAGGGCATCCTGCACGCAAAGTTCGCCTTCCCCCTGCCGAACGCGCCCTTCGCCTCCCTGCATGGCGGCGACGCGGCAAACAAGGTGTGCGAAGAGGCGGCGGCATGCGTCAGGATCATCGACGCCGCCCGCGCGCAAAAATACGGGCTGACCTTCGACGGCTCCCTGCTCCGTTCGCACGGAAAAGCCGCGCACGCCTCGCTTCCCGAAACGGGCGAGAACGCGCTCGGCAAGCTGTTCGCCTATTTTGCGGAGGAGGACGAACGCGTCGCGCGCATCTATGCGCTTTTATTCGGGGCGGCGAACGGGCTGACTGAACTCCGCGACGAGACGGGCGCGCTCACCCTCTCGCCCGACATTGCGGACTACACGGACGGCACGCTCTTTGTGACCGTCGATATCCGCTACCCCGCGACCTTCACGCAGGCATACGTCTGCAACTTTTTGGACACTTTCGGCGCGCCGTATGAGCTGCTGCACTGCCAGGCGCCGCTGTTCAACGACAAGAACAGCCCGCTCATCCGGACGCTGTGCAAGGTATACGAGCGGGAGACGGGCGAAGCGTGCGCGCCCATCGCCATCGGCGGCGGCACCTATGCGCGCGCCTTGAAGCGGGGCGCAGGGTTCGGCCCGCAGTTCCCGGGCGCGCCCTCCGTCATCCACGGCAAAGACGAGTACATTTCGCTTTCCGACATAGAACGGCTGTTTTGCATCTACAAGGCGGCGCTGCGGGAGCTGTGCTTCTGACGTCCGAAAAAGGCAAAGGCCGCACGGGATATCCCGCGCGGCTCCTCTGTTTTTTATGGGGTCAAAGCCCCTTTGCATGGATCAAAGCCCCTCCATTTCGTCGAGCGTGCGCGAAAAGGCGGGGATAAAGTATTTCATAAAGTAATCGACGCAGGGCATTTTGCGGCTTTTCAGCTCCTTTTCGATGCTCTCCTTCGCCTTTTTGAACTCCATGTTGCCGCTCTTCAGCTCTTCGAGGCACTTCACATAGGCGGCGAGCTTATCCGCCGCCTTGACGAGCTTGTGCTCGTAGCTTGCGGGGTCGTCGTTCACGAAGGGGGCAAGCCCTTCGGCAAGCTCGGCGGGGAGCATGCCCAAAAGTTTTTCCGCCGCGCGCCCCTCCAGCTCCTTGTACGCGCCGAGGATGTCCTTATTATAATATTTGATGGGCGTGGGCAAATCGCCCGTCATCACCTCGGCGCATTCGTGGTACATGGCGCAGAGCACCGTTTTTGTGACGTCGGGCGTATTGCCGTAAACCTTCGTATCGATGAGCGCGAGCGCGTGCGCGAACACGGCGACCTGCTGGCTGTGCTCCATCACGTTCTCCTCGCGCGAAGAGCGCATCAGCGACCAGCGGCGGATATACTTCATCCGATCGAGGAACGCATAAAAATCGTAGGATGCCATTGCACCGTACCTCCGTATCGTTTTTGAAAGGCGAACAACTTCTGCTTGATTTTTACAGCAAGGGTATTATACCACACCTCCGCGCAAAATTCAATTGACTTTGCCCCGCGTTTATACTATAATACAGACATTAAACAACTGGATCCGCCGGGGGTGCTGTAAAAAGCTGAGATCATACCCTTTGAACCGGACAGGATAATACCTGAACGGGAGGTAATCAAAGACTGATTCGGCGCGCCCTTTTTTACGGGGCGCGCCGTTTTTCAACGTCGTTTCGGCGGAAACAAAGGAGGTCTTATGTTTCTCAATTTGCTCTCCTCGTACGTCACCGAAACGGACGATGGATACCTGTACGAAGACGTTTGGACTTCGTACGCGAAAGACGGGCTCGGCAACGTACTGCTCTGGCTGGTCGTCGCGTTCGCCGTCGTGCTCCTTGCGGTCGGAATTTTCATCCGCGTCAAGCGCGCGGACTTTTTCCGCACCTATGTGAAGTACGCCGTCGCCTTTGCAACGGGGCTCGCCGTCGTCATCCTCGTCGTCATGCTCGCGCTCGAATTTTTCGACATGAGCGAAAGCGGCGCGGTATTCGAGCTGGTGCTCATCCCTTCGGCGGTGCTCTTCGGCGTTGTCGTGCTCGGAACTGCCGCAACGTAT
The DNA here is from genome assembly GCA_017886545.1 of Clostridia bacterium. Classification (GTDB taxonomy): domain Bacteria; phylum Bacillota; class Clostridia; order Christensenellales; family Borkfalkiaceae; genus Borkfalkia. The sequence continues at coordinate 7,900 of JAGHJS010000065.1, read as the reverse complement.
GTCTGTTCCCTTTACTCTAAAAAAGCGTTCAAGATCTCACTTTGGACGAGCCTTGGCGTTTTTGCCGCGGCAGTGATCGCACTCATCGTATGCATTTCCGTCTATTATTCGTCGGGGCAAGCAGCCGATAACAACTGGGCGGACGCTTCTCTTATCAACGACCTCGGGCTGTACCTTGCCATGGCGGGGCTCATCATCGCCCTCGCGCTTTTAACGTTCTTTTTCGGCAGAAAGGACAAAAAAGGATTCGACTCCCGCACCATCTCGTACGCGGCGGTCTGCATCGCGATGAGCTTTGCCCTCTCCTACCTCAAACTGTGGGAGATGCCGTACGGCGGCTCCGTGACCATCGCCAGCCTGCTGCCGCTGATGATCTACTCCTATATGTTCGGCGTAAGAAAGGGCGTTTTTGCGGGGGCGATCTACGGACTTTTGCAAGTCATCCAGGACCCTTGGATCCTGCACCCTGCGCAGCTGCTTCTGGACTACCCCATTGCGTTTGCGGGGATCGGGCTTGCAGGTATGTTCCGCAGCGTACGCGCGTTGGACAAAACGCCGCAGGTCAAATTTTTACTCGGCGCGCTCATCGGGTCGACGATCCGCTATCTTTCGCACCTGTTTTCGGGCGTGTTCGCCTTCGGGCAGTTCGCCGCGGATTATGGGTTTGAAAGCGATTGGCTGTACAGCCTGACCTACAACACTTTCGTCTTTGCCGACATCGCCATCGTCATCGTCGTCGGCGTGGTCGTGTTCTCGTCCAAGGCGTTCATGAACGTGGTCGACCGCTACAACCGCCCCGCGAAGCCCGCGGCTGCGCAGGCGGTACCCGCCGCGCCCGAAAGAAACGCGCAAGGCACCGTGCTCCCGCCGCAGGATACGGTGAGCAAGACGGACGTGAACGCACCCGCCGAACCGCAGACGCCCAAACAGGAATAACGGTAGAACCCCTCTCCGCCCCGCGCCCATGCGGGGCGGAGCTTTTTCTGCACCCCGTTCGGTCTTGCCCGCCCCTGTACGGCGGGCGGCTTTCCGCTATGCGCGGGGCGGCATATGCCGCCCCGCGCATAGCTTTGTTTTTTCAGGGACGCATGCGCCGCGGCGCATATGCCCGCCGAACGCAAAAACGCCGCCTCCGCGATCTGCGGAGGCGGCGGAAAAAATCGTATGAACTACCGTTCTTCGTCGTAGCCGTATTCGTGCAGAAGGTTCGCGCTGTCGCGCCAGCCCTCCTTGACCTTGACGTAGCCCGTCAGAAAGACTTTGCAGCCCAAAAACTTTTCCATATCCTTGCGGGCGAAGGAGAGCACCTCTTTGAGCGCGGCGCCCTGTTTGCCGATGAGGATCGCCTTGTGGTTGGGCTTTTCGCACACAATGTCAAGCGCGACTTCGGCGACACCGTTTTGCCCGCGCTCGAATTTTGTGACGAGCACGGCGATGCCGTGCGGGATCTCCTTGTCGTATTTTAAAAGGATCTTTTCGCGCATGATCTCGCCGAGCATGAACCGCTCGCTCTTGTCCGAAACGATATCTTCGGGGAAGAGCGGCTCACCCTCGGGGAGAGCCGCAACGATCGCGCGGCGGAGTTTTTCGATCCCCCGCCCCTTGCGCGCCGAAACGGGGTACACGTCGCACGAAACGCCCCCTTCGCAGATCTCTTTCACGTCCTGCGGAATGTTCTCCGCGGGCATGATGTCCGTCTTCGTATAGGCGATCAGCATGGGCACGCCGACGCTCTGGTAGCGCTTCATGAGGGCGATGTCCTCTTCGGAAACGCCCTTATGCCCGTCGTGCACGAATAAAATCAGCTCCACGTCCTTGGCGGTGCTCTCCGCCGTGCGCAGCATGCGCCCCGAAAGGGCGGTGCCCGCCTTGTAGATGCCGGGCGTATCCGCAAACACGACCTGCGCGCCCGCCTCGTTTAAAATGCCCAGAATGCGGTCGCGCGTGGTCTGCGGCTTGGGGGAGACGATGGCGACCTTTTCCCCGACAAGCACGTTGACGAGCGTGCTTTTGCCTGCGTTTGCCCTGCCGATGACGGCGACGGTGCCTGCCTTCATGCCTCCTCCCTCGGAATGCCCATCGCGTTCAGGATCAACTCCTCCCGCGCGCGCATTTCCCGCCTCTCTTCTTCCGTTTCATGATCGAACCCCAAAAGGTGGCACAGCCCGTGCACGGCAAGATAATACAGCTCGCGGCGGAGCGAGTGCCCGTACTCCTTTGCCTGTTCCTCGGCGCGCCCCCGACAGATGACGATGCTGCCCAGAAACAGCCTGCCGTCCTCGTCGCGGTCGTAGGGATAGTCCTCCCCGCGGATCGCGCCGCCGCCGAGGTCGAAATTCGGGTAGCTCAAAACGTCGGTCACGGCGTCCTTGCCGCGCGTGCGCGCGTTGAGGGCGCGGATGCCCTCCTCGTCCGTGAATACAAGTTCGGCGGCGAGCGCCACGTCGCTCTCCGTCCCCTCCAGCCCGTGGGCGGAGAGGGGCGCCGTGTCAAACGCCTCGTCTTCGCAGTCGATATACAGCTCAGGCATCGCTCTTCTTCTCCTTGTCTTCCTCTTCCTCCGCCCTGCGCCCGAGCTTGAGCTTCGGGTAGCGGATGCGGCTGTGGTACACGCCCGTCAGGCAGTTCACGATCGCCTCTTTGATGGCGGTCAGATCGCGCATGGTGATGTCGCACTCGTCGAACTGGTCCAGATCGACGCGCTCTTCGATGATCTCGCGGACGGCGCTCTCCACGCGCTCGGGCGTGCGGTCAGGAAGCGAACGCGAGATCGCCTCGCTCGCGTCCGCGATCATGATGATCGCCGCGATCTTGGTCTGCGGCTTGGGCCCGGGGTAAGAAAAATCTTCGATGTTCAGCTCGCCGTCCGTCATTTTCAGCGCCTTCGCGTAGAAATACTTGATGGGCATGGTGCCGTGGTGCTGGATGGCGACGTCCGCCAGGATCTTGGGCAGCCTGCGCGCACGGATGAGTTCGTAACCGTCCTTCGCGTGCGAGCGGATGATGTCTACCGAAAGTTCGGGCGAAAGTTCGTTGTGCGGGTTGTAGCCGGACTGGTTTTCGGTGAAGTATTCGGGCTGGCGCAGTTTGCCGACGTCGTGGTAGTACGCCGCGGCGCGCGCGAGCGCCGTATCCTCGTTGAGCGCGATGGCGCACGCCTCCGCAAGGTGCGCGACCACGATGCAGTGGTTGAAGGTGCCGAACGCGCGCTCCTTCAGCTCCCGCATGAGCGGCGCGTCATGGTCTGTCAGCTCGCGCAAACGGTAATCGGTGATGCAGTTGAAGCACACTTCGAACACGGGCAAAAGCGCCATGAACAGCACCGCCGAGCATACGCCCGCCTCCAGCCCGTACAGCAGCGAATACAGCAGTTCCAGCCCCGTGCCGTATTCGAGGCAGGCGATCATGATGAGGATGGGCACGCACACGGCAAAGCCCGTCAGGAAGGAACACACCCGCGTTTTGACCTTGCTGCCCACAAAAATGCCGATCATGCCCGCCGAAAAGGTGAGAAGCGGCGTGATGACTGCGGCGTTTTCGTTCACGCCCGTCACCGTAAAGTTGGAAAAATGGTCGATCGCGAACATCATCAGCGCAAAGATGACGTTTAAAAAGATCGCCGCCCTGCGCCCGAGCAGTAAGAGAGCCAGCAGCGCGAGCATCGCCACGGGGCGGGAATATACGTTGAAAAAGAAGCCGAACAGATAGCATACGATGATGCTCACGTCCAGCAGGATGAACACCAGCCAGATGTTCTTCGCCGTTTTCAGCGAAGGCCTGTCCTCAAAAAAGAAGTAAAAATAGATGATGACGAACAGGATAAAGATGCAGAACAGCAGATAGATGACGGAAGTCACGTTCTCCCGCATGAACGGGATAAAGTCCTTGTTTTCGGCGTTCACCGAATTGAGCAGCATGGACAGAAAGATGATGGCAAAAAGCAGAACGTAATTCGCAAGGAATACGAATACGCTCTTCGCGATGTCGCGCGCACCGAATTTTTCTTTCTGTTCGGGATTCACGGGATCGGCGTGCTTCATTTTTTCCTCCTCTCCTCCCGCGCCGCCTCGCGGCGCGCGGCGTCGCGCTCGTACGCGCGTACGATGCGCATGACCAGCGGGTGCCGCACCACGTCCTGCGCGGTGAGCGTGACCACGCCGACGCCCTCCACGCTTTTGAGGACGTTCACCGCGTGTTTCAGCCCGCTGCGGCGTCCGTCGGGCAGGTCGATCTGCGTCACGTCGCCGTTGACGACCATCTTGCTGCCGTCGCCCATGCGCGTAAGGAACATCTTCATCTGTTCGACGGTCGTGTTCTGCGCCTCGTCTAAAATGACGAAGGCGTTGGAGAGCGTTCTGCCGCGCATGTACGCCAGCGGCGCGACTTCGATGACGCCCTTCTCCATCAGCCTGCCGTACGTCTCCATGCCGAACATCTCCTGCAGGGCGTCGTACAGCGGGCGCAGGTACGGATCGACTTTTGTCTGCAGGTCGCCGGGCAGGAAGCCGAGCTTTTCGCCCGCCTCCACCGCGGGGCGGGTGAGGATGATCTTTTCCACCTGCTTGCCCTTGTACGCGCTGACGGCGAGGCAGACGGCAAGGTACGTTTTGCCCGTGCCCGCCGGCCCCACGCCGAACACGACGGTGTTCTTTTTGATCGCGTCGACGTACTTCTTCTGCCCGAGCGTTTTGCACTTGATCTGTTTGCCGCGGAAGGTGACCGCGACGACGTCGCTCATCACCTGTTCGATATTGTCCAGGTTCCCCTCGCGGGCAAGTTCGATGCAGTACACGATGCGGGTCTTGTCCACGCTCTCGCCCGCGCGGATGAGCTTCAAAATACCCTCCAGCACGCGCGCGGCGAGCGCCGCGTTCTCCGCATCGCCCGTCACTTTGACCGCCGTGCCCTCCACGGACGCGGCGACGCCGAGTTCGCGCGTGATGATGTTCAGATTTTCGTCGAACGTGCCGAGCAGCCGCTGCAAAGCGTCAAGATCGCCCGCGTCGATGCGTATCTTCGCCTGTTCCGTAAATGTTTCCTCCGAAAACGTTTTTCACTCTCCGTGACGGCGCTCAGTAACTGACCGCCAGCACCAGCCGCAGGACAAGCGTGACGGCGATCGCGCCGCCCTGCTCCGCCGCATGCTCTTCCAAAACCGTGAGTTCCGCCGCATCGCCCTGCAGCAGGTCGCGCTCGGCGGAAAGCCGCGCCGCCGCCAAAGCGCGGCGCACCGCCTCCTCCCCGCCGCCCGCGACGGTAAAGGCGTATCCGCAGCGCAAAACGCAGCGCGCGGAGACGAACGTCTCCTTATACGCGCCGTCCGCGCCCGCGACCCTGCCCAGCACGAGCACATCGCCCGCGGCGACTTGCTGCCCCTCCTCCGCGCACGCTTCGCCGCGCAGGACGGTCAGCTCTTCCACCTCGCCCGAGGCGGGCGCGCGCAGTTCGCTCTTTCGCGCGGGGACCTCGGCGATTTCGCCCGCCTCCAGCGTGACGCGGACGACGCACCCGCTCTTTTCCACTTCGGCAAAGGCGACGTCCGCAAACTCTGCAAGCAGGCGCGAACGCGCACGCCCCGCCGCCTCCTCGCTGTAAAAGGAAAAGACGCCGATGCCCGCTTCGGCGAGCACCTCTTCGGCGCGCGCGGCATACCGCGCGGCGCTGCCCGTAACGTCGACGCGCAGCACCAGCCCGTCCGCCGCAAACGAAAGCGCCAGAAAGAGCGCCGCCCCGCACACGAACCCGGGGCGGCGGCGCACCGCGGCAACCAGCCGCTTGGCGCGCGAGCTACCCGTTTTTGTTACAGTATAACACGAACCGGCGAAAATTGCAAAAACTTTTTCCGCATCTTTGGCGCTTACAGCGAAATTCAGGCGCGCGGGACCCGTTTTGCAGGCGTCAAACACGCGCACGCCCCGCCGCGCGAGCCTGTCGAGCGCGCGGTGCGGCGAAAGCCCCTCTATGCAAAAAGAATCGCGGAAGAGCGGCTTCATGCTTCCCCCTCCAGAAGTTCGACAAGGCGCACCTTCCCTTCGACGAGCGCGTCGCCCTCGCCGTAACGCGCGATGCGAAGGTCTTCGCCCGCCACGCGCACCCGCCCGCGCGAAGTTTCGAACACGACCTCGCCCGCGGTATACGCAAAGATGCCGCGCACGTTCTCGAGCGCGGCGCAGCGCCCGCCCAGAAAAACCGCCTTCGCGCCCGAAAACGCGACTTCGCCGCCGTCGGCGCCGGATAAGATCTCTTCAAAAAGGCGCATAATTTTCTCCCTCCGCGCCTAATAATAGTATGCACAGGGCGGCGTTTTTATGAGGCGCGCACGGGCGGCCGCGCGGACTTGCGGGGCGCTTGCTTTTTGCGCGCCGCTGTGCTATACTTAGGGCGAAGGTTTAACAGATCTTTTCCGTTTTTTTAACCTTTCGCTTACAAGTCCGCCCTATACTTTCCTTCGGAGGAACGAAGTATGGTCGCGGAAAAGAGAGCGGAACGGCAAACGAAACGGACGGGGGAGCGCGTCCCCTGCACAAAACTGCGCGTCTTCGTGCTTGCGTTTGCGGGCGCGATGTTCCTGGCGAGCATCGGCGTGACGGTGTGGCACGGCGCGAACGGGTTTGAAGCGGCGGGGCTGCCCCTGCTTTTGAGCAACGTCGTGCTCTGGCTCATCCCCTTCGCCTGCCACATCTGGTTCCGCCGCGCCGTGAGCGACGGCGTGCTGCTGATCGCGGAGATCTTTCTGTTCTTCGCGTCCTTCCTCGGTTCGTGCGTGCGGCTGTACGACCTGATCGGCTGGTACGACATCGCCATGCACTCCGTGGTCGGCTACGTCGCGGCGCTTTTAGGGCTGTTTTTTGTATGCAAACTTGCGGACGTCGGCCGCCTGCGGCCCGCGTTCGTGCTCCTCGTGTGCATCGCCGTCTCCCTCGCGATCGCGGCGATATGGGAGATGTACGAATTTGTGACCGACCTGTGGCTCGCGGGAGACGCGCAGGGCGCGCCCGTCGAAACGGTAACGGGCGACTTTGTCGTGCCCGTGAACGACACGATGGAAGACATCCTGTGCAATACGGGCGGCGCGCTCGTGTTCGCGATCCACTATCTTGCGCACGTGTGGAGCAAAAAGGACCTCGGCATAGGATTTTTCAAGCGCGATTTTACGACAAAAAAGAAGGCGGCGCCGCAAGCGGCGCCGCAGAAGGAGCAGCAAGAATGCCCATCCTGCAATACAAATGCCCCCGATGCGGGGAAAAATTCGAAGAACTCGTAGCAAAATACGACGACCCCGTCGCCTGCCCCGCCTGCGGCGCGCCCGCAGACCGCGACTGGAACGGCGAAATTTTTTCCGCGACGGGCAAGCCTGTCAAAAAATGCAGCGGGAACTGCAAGACCTGCGGCGGCTGCCGCTGAGCGGCGCGCCCGCCTGTTTCTTGTGCTTTGCAGAAGACGGTCAGCCCGCAGGACGACAAAGAGTGCTGTCCGTGTCATTTCGAGCGGAGCCGCCGCAAAGCGGCGTATGCCCCTGTGTCATTTCGAAGGCGTGCGTAGTTTTACCTTGTTTGCAAGGGGTAAAACGAGTGCGCCGCAATCGGCAGCATATGGGCGCATGCCCACGGCAACTTGTTGCCAAAAGCGTCAGCTTTTTTGCCGCCGATTACTCGCCGCCGTTCCTTCTCGGCGGCTCGTTTTTCGGCTCACAGGGGCTGCGCCCCTGCAATGCGTACGCATTGCGGCGGGCATTCGCCCTCGTTCGCCTCAAGCGGAACGCTTGGCTTTGCCCTTGCAAGCAAGCAAAGCCTTCACGTCCCTTCAGGGTGACACGAAGGGGCAGCCTCTCCCCTGTCATCCCGAGCCTGTCGAGGGATCCCTATGAAAATATCGACAATATCTGCATAGAGATAGAGAT
>JAGHJS010000064.1 GCA_017886545.1 Clostridia bacterium | reverse complement strand
GCAATCGGGCGGGCGGCGCAGCAATCGGGCGGGTGGCGCAGCAATCGGGCGGGCGGCGCAGCAATCGGGCGGGCGGCGCAGCAATCGGGCGGACGGCGCAGCAATCGGGCGGACCGTGCCGCCCTGCATGCGGACATATCTGCCGCAAAACGGGCAGTCCGGTATCCGGAAAAACGGGATCGAAGCGTATGATGCGTCCGCCTCACAAACGGCGCCGCCGCGGCAAAAAACTGCCGAGCGCCTCCGTTATACGGAAGGCTGCCGGGCCTGCACCGCGGGCGCGGCACATTCCGATCGGAGCGCCTCCACGACGGGGGCATCCGCAGGCGCCCACTGCGCAGCGTCCAGGGAAGCCAGCGGGAGCCACGCGAGCTGTTCGTGCTCGGTTCGGGAGAAAGGCGACAACAGTTCGCAAAGATATGTATGCAACGTAATAATGAAATCGGGGTACTCGTGCGTGACCGTCATGAACTCCCGCACAATACGCGCTTTTGTCCGCAGCTCTTCCGCAAGTTCGCGGACGAGCGCCTCTTCGGGTGTTTCCCCTGCTTCGATCTTGCCGCCCGCAAACTCATATTTGTGTGCGACGTAAGCATATTTGCTTTCGCCGCGCTTTGCCGCCAGCACGCAGCCTTCTTCGAGCACGACCGCGCCAACGACCTGTAAATGCTTTTTCACTGTTCTTCTCCTCTGTTGTTCCGTTTTCATGCGTCGGCGCGGCGGAGCGCCGCGCCCTCGCTCAAAGCCCCAAAAGGTAGTAGATGATGCCGACGGCGGTACCCGACAGCACCCCGTAGACGATGATCGGACCCGCCACGGTGAACATCTTTGCCGCAAGCCCCGTGATCATGCCCTCCGCCTTGAATTCGAGAGCGGGCGAGGCGACGCTGTTGGCAAAGCCCGTGATGGGCACGATGGAGCCCGCGCCAGCCGCCTTGCCGATGCGGTCGTATACGCCGAGGCCCGTTAAAAGACAGCCCAGAAAGATGAGCACCATCGAAACGCTGCCCGCGAGCACGTCGCCCGAAAGGTGAAAGACGGTTTCAAATTCGATGCGCAAAAACTGCCCGACGCAGCAGATCAGTCCGCCGACGATGAATGCGCGCAGGCAGTTATGGAAATGCTTTGTGGGCGGCGCAAAGGAATGCACGTATGCAAGGTAATTTTTATTGACGTACTTCTGGTCCTGCATGCCGCTCCTCCCGCCTGCCGCGCTCCGAAAAACAACTTTCGCGCTCGTCGCGCGTGCGTACTTCCCCGCCCGCGGGGATCGGAAACTTTGTTTTCATACCAATAGTTTTTCCGTCCGCGCGGGGATTTATTCTCCGCTTGCGGACAAAAGGCGGCCAGGCGTGAAAGGAAGCCTCCTGGAGAAAAGGACGGCAAGAAACGAAAGAGCGCCGCCCGCATCTGCGGGCGGCGGGCATAAGGCTTTCGTGACCCCTTTTTTATAATTCGTTGCACGCAAAAATCACTTTTTGAATAAGCGGCTTTAAACAATCAAATTGCGCGTCCGAAAACCACGCTTTTCGGAAAGCGCACTCAATTTGCCGCATACCTGCGGCTCAATCCGGAAAGAGTGAATGCGCGCTGAATAATCAATCGCGCAAGGAAAATCACACTTTTCCGCTGCGCACCCCTATTTGGCAATCCCTTGCCTCTTGCAGGAAAGGTGAATGCGCCGCATTTCTATAATGGTGGGCCCCTAAGATGCGGCGCAGAGGAAAACCTCCGCCATCTCGAACGCAGCGAGAGTGGTGGGGTTGTCCTCAAATCGCAGGATTTCACAGGCAGCAGCCTGCCGAGAAATCCGCGAGCTTCTTACTTACCCTCCGCAAAGCGAAGCGCCAAGGGATACAGCTTGTCGCCGTCGGCGACTTCGGTAAAGCGCACAGGCTTTTCGCGGAGTTTGGAAAGGTTTGCGGGCACCTTCATCGCCGTAGCGATATTCAGGTGCTTGATCGCCTTGAACGAATCTTTTATGTCGTTGCCCGTAATGGCGTACATCACGTCCTGCGGGAATTTGTACGGGCTTGCCGTGGAGACGACGACCATGGGCGCCGCATCCTTTTCGTGCTGGGCAATGTAGTTGCCCGCCGCGTACATCGCGCAGGCGGTGTGCGTATCCATCGGATACTGGTACTCTTCAAAGAACTCGTAGATGGTCTCGACCGTCTCGTCCTCGCCGCAGAAGTCCGCCCACAAGAGTTCCTGCACCTGCTCCTTTTCCTCGTCGTACAGCTCGTACACGCCCTCTGCCGCGAGCTTGTCCATGCGCATCTGCACGCGCACGGCGTTCCTGCCCGAAAGCTCGAACAGGAGCCGCTCGAGGTTGGAGGAGATGAGGATATCCATGGAGGGCGACATCGTCTTGTAAAATTCGCGGCGCTTGTCGTACACGCCCGTGCGGATGAAGTCGGTCAGCACGTTGTTCTTGTTCGACGCGCAGATGAGCTTACCGACGGGCAGCCCCATGCGCTTTGCATAATACGCCGCAAGGATGTTGCCGAAGTTGCCCGTAGGCACGGCGAAGTTGACTTCCGCACCCATATCGATCTGCCCCGAGGAAACGAGGTCGAGGTACGCCGAAAAATAGTACGCGATCTGCGGGGCGAGCCTGCCGAAGTTGATGGAGTTCGCCGACGAAAGGATCACGCCCTTTTTGAGCAGCTCCTCTTTGCACGCGTCGCTCGTAAAGATCTTTTTGACGGCTGTCTGGCATTCGTCGAAGTTGCCGCGCACGGCGACGACGCGCACGTTGTTCCCCTCCTGCGTCGCCATCTGCAGCTTCTGCATTTTGGAAACGCCGTCGTTGGGGTAGAACACCATGATCTTGACGCCATTCGCGTCCTTGAACCCTTCCAGCGCCGCCTTGCCCGTATCGCCGCTGGTCGCAACGAGGATGAGCACCGTCTCTTTGATGCCGCACAGGTCGCACCCCTTGCGGAGAAGATAGGGCAAAAGGGTGAGCGCCATATCCTTGAAGGCGCACGTCGGGCCGTGGAACAGCTCGAGCATGTACAGCCCCGCGTCGATCTTGACCAGCGGCGCGGGGTCGTCCCCTTCGAAGCGGGCATATGCCGCTTCGCATGCCTTGGTCAGCTCCGCCGCGTCGTATTCGTCAAGATACTTTGAAAGCACAAACGACGCGCGCTCGGCATAACTTTGCGGGAGCATTTTTTCCAGCTCCTCTTTGGATACCTGCGGGAACTGTTCGGGAACGAACAGCCCGCCGTCCTTGGCGATCCCCTGTACGATCGCCTGTGCACCGCTCACGCATTCTCCCCCGCGCGTACTGATAAATTTCATTGTTGTTACCTCGCTCACATGGAAACGCGCGCGGAAAAATGCCGCGCTTGTACTTTGCTTTCCCCTTGCGGAAAAAGCATGCCTTCTTTGTATGTACCTTGTTTTTACAGCAGACCTGCCCGCAGGCTTAAACAAACTCCTGCAAAAGCAAAAATCGCACTTTTTGCTGTTGCATTTTTAATAATCACTCGTGCAAGCAAAACCGCGCTTTTGCGCAGCACAACCCAATTTGCCGAAAACGTTCGGCTCACCCGAAGGGGGTGAATGCGGCGCGCTTAAATAATCGCTTGCAAAAGCAAAAACCGCGCTTTTTGCTGTTGCCTTTTTAATAATCACTCGTGCAAGCAAAACCGCGCTTTTGCGCAGCACAACCCAATTT
>JAGHJS010000063.1 GCA_017886545.1 Clostridia bacterium | reverse complement strand
CCCCTTGTCATCCCGAGCCTTGCGAGGGATCTCTATGTGAATATCGTCATTATTATCATAGAGATCCTTCGGCTCCGCTTCGCTCCGCTCAGGATGACACGGAAGGGGCAGCTGCGCCGCCGCTCCGCTCAGGATGACACGGAAGGGGTAGCTGCGCCGCCGCTCCGCTCAGGATGACGGGAAGGAAGCCCGCGGCTCCGCTCAGACGGAAGGGGCAGCTGCGCCGCCGCTCCGCTCAGGATGACACGGAAGGGGCGGGCGCGCTCTCCGTTCAGGGTGACAAAGAGGGGCATCCGTATTTCTACAATGCCGCGGCGAACATTCGGTCGTCTCTCAAATCACGGAAATTTCTTGCATCTCTTTTGAAAGAAATTTCGTGAAACAGGCTTTTTTACTGTCCGTCGCCGAGGATCTCGTACATTTTTGCGGCGTCCTCTTTTTTGACAGACTCTTTCAGCTCCAGCACGCGGAACTTCAGGCTGCCCGCGGCGAAAAAGAGTTCCACCTCATCTCCGACCTTTAACGTATGCGCGGGCTTTGCGTCCCGCCCGTTCACCGTCACCTTGCCCGCGCGGCACGCCTCGGCGGCGACCGTGCGCCGTTTGAGGATGCGCGAAACCTTCAAAAACTTGTCCAAACGCATAAAAAGTCAGCTCCTTTCCGGCGGATATGCCGTGCCGTGCCGTGCAAAATACGGGTTTTCCGCACGAATTTTGCCGAATTGAAAAAAATGCGGAAAGAATTGCCGAAAAGAAGTTGACAAGACTTTCCTTATTTTATATAATGTTATTCTGTATCATTATGGTGTATTCTGCACTTTATGCCCTTTTTCAGGAAAAGGCGGCGGTGCGGAAGGGTAAAAAAGCAAAGAAAACGGAGAGCGGGAATGGAAAAATTGCGGATGTTCGGTTAAACAAGAGGCTTGCAAGACCCCGTTCGCGTTTTCTTTTTCTATTATACTCCCATTTTCGACGGTTGTAAAGAGACGGAATACAAATTCCGACCGAAATTTTTAAGGAGCGTTGTTTGATGAATTTACCGATCCAAAAGTACGGCAAGACAGAGAGAAGGAAATTCGGCAAGATCAACGAGGTCATCGAGATCCCCGACCTTGTCGAGATCCAGAAGGAATCTTACAGATCGTTCATCGAAGAGGGCATCGGCGAAGTCTTTGAGGACTTTTCGCCCATTACCGATTACTCCGATCACTTCGAGCTGTATTTTCTCGACCATTCGTTCGGCGCCACGCCCAAATACGACGAGAAGGAGTGCCGCAACCGCGACGCAACGTATGCGCTGCCGCTGCGCGTGAAAGTGCGCCTCGTCAACAAGGTCAAGGAAGAAGTCATCGACCAGGAAGTGTTCATGGGCGATTTCCCGCTCATGACCGAAAACGGTTCCTTCATCATCAACGGCGCGGAGCGCGTCATCGTCTCGCAGCTCGTCCGTTCCCCGGGCGCGTACAACGATTCGGAAAAGGACAAGTCGGGCAGGGAGATGTTCAAAACGACCGTCATCCCCAACCGCGGCGCCTGGCTGGAATTCGAACAGGATTCGCAGGGCGTGATGTGGGTGCACGTCGACCGTAAGCGCAAGATCTGCGCCACGGTGCTTTTGCGCGCCCTCGGCTTCGGCTCCGACGCCGCCATCCGCGACATCTTCGGCGAAGACGAACGCATGATCAATGCGACCATCGAAAAGGACACCGCCCGCAGCGAGCAGGACGGCCTCATCGAGCTGTACCGCAGGCTCCGCCCCGGCGAAGTGCCGACGGACGACTCCGTGCGCCAGCACCTGCATAATCTCTTCTTCGACCCGCGCCGCTACGACGTGGTGAAGGTGGGGCGCTACAAATTCAACAAAAAACTCAACATCGCCTACCGCCTGCCCGGCTGCATCGCCGCGCAGGACATCGTCGACCCCTCCACGGGCGAGATCCTCGTCGGCAAAGAGGAGAAGATCAGCGAAGAGAAGGCGAAGCAGATCCAGAACGCGGGCATCAACGTGGTGGAGGTGCTCGTCTCCGACGAAAAGCAGGGGCGCGTCGCGCACCGCGTCATCGGCAACAACACGGTAGACTTTGCCGCGCTTTCGGATAAGAACCCGAAGAGCTTCGGTCTGCTGCCCACCGTGTACTACCCGAACTTCGTGTTCTCGCAGGAGATCGCCGCCGCGTGCGACAACGCCTCCGAAGAGGAAGTTGCCGAGCATTACCTCGCGCGCATCAACGCCGCGTACTTCACCGAAGAGGTCAAGCCCTCCGACGACGAAAAGGCGGAGGAGCGCAAGAACCGCGAACGCAGGAAGGAGAACCGCATCAAGTTCGTGCACGCCTGCCGCGTGTTCCATCAGATCCTGAACCGGAACGAGGTCTCCGTCTCGCCCGAAGAGCGCAAAGAGATCCGTCCGCTCGTCGAAAAGCTCAACCACCGCCACATCACGGTGGACGACGTCGTCGCCGCCATTTCGACCAACCTCGACCTGCGCTACGGCATCGGCACCATCGATAACATCGACCACCTCGGCAACCGCCGCGTGCGCAGCGTCGGCGAACTGTTGCAGAACCAGCTGCGCGTGGGCATTGCCCGCCTCGAGCGCCTCATCAAGGAGCGCATGGCGACGCAGGACCCCAACGAAGTCACCCCCTCGGGGCTGATCAACGTCCGCCCCGTTTCGGCGGTCATCCGCGAATTCTTCGGCTCTTCGCAGCTCTCGCAGTTCATGGACCAGACCAACCCGATCGCAGAGCTCACGCACAAGCGCAAGCTCTCCGCGCTCGGCCCCGGAGGCCTCAACCGCGATCGCGCCACCTTCGACGTCCGCGACGTGCACCACAGCCACTATGGCCGCATGTGCCCGATCGAGACGCCGGAAGGGCAGAACATCGGTCTTATCTCCTCGCTTGCAACGTTTGCGAAGGTCAACGAGTACGGCTTCATCATGAGCCCGTACCGCCGCGTGCATAAGGAAAAGGACGAGAACGGCGCGCTGCGCGTCGTCGTCACCGACGAGGTGGACTACCTCACCGCGGACGAAGAGGACAAATACGTCGTCGCGCAGGCGAACGAACCGCTGGACGAGAACGGCTGTTTCGTCAACGACCGCGTCTCCTGCCGCCGCCGCGAAGAGATCACGCAGCTGCCCAAAGAGCAGATCGACTACATGGACGTTTCGCCCAAGCAGCTCGTCTCCGTCGCGACCGCGCTCATCCCGTTCCTTGAAAACGACGATACGAACCGCGCCCTCATGGGCTCGAACATGCAGCGCCAGGCGGTGCCGCTCCTGAAAACGGAGAGCCCGATCGTGGCGACGGGCATCGAGGCGGCGATCGCGCGCGACTCGGGCGTCATGGTCAAGGCGAAGTACGCGGGCGTTGCGGTCGGCGTTTCCTCCGACCTCATCAAGATCCGCCGCGACGACGGATTCATCGACGAATACAAGCTCAAAAAATTCGAGCGCTCCAACCAGGGCACCTGCCTCAACCAGCGCCCCATCATCAGCACGGGCGACAGGGTGGAGGCGGGCGAGATCATCGCGGACGGTCCTTCGACCAACAACGGCGAACTGGCGCTCGGCAAAAACATCCTCATCGGCTTCATGGAGTGGGAAGGCTATAACTACGAGGACGCGATCCTCATCTCCGAACGCCTTGTCCGCGACGACGTGTTCACGTCCGTGCACATCGAAGAGCACGAAACGGAGGCGCGCGACACGAAGCTGGGCGAGGAAGAGATCACCCGCGACATCCCGAACGTCGGCGAAGAGGCGCTCAAAGACCTCGACGAAGACGGCATCATCCGCGTCGGCGCGGAGGTGAACAGCGGCGACATCCTCGTCGGCAAAGTCACCCCGAAGGGCGAGGCGGAGCTGACGCCCGAAGAGCGCCTGCTTCGCGCGATCTTCGGCGAAAAGGCGCGCGAAGTGCGCGACACCTCGCTGCGCGTGCCGCACGGCGAGGGCGGCATCGTCGTGGACGTGAAGATCTTCACCCGCGAAAACAAAGACGAACTTTCCCCCGGCGTGAACAAGCTGGTGCGCGTGTACATCGCGCAGAAGCGTAAAATTTCCGTCGGCGACAAGATGGAGGGCCGCCACGGCAACAAGGGTGTCAT